>CALFBP010000026.1 GCA_937951625.1 uncultured Thermoguttaceae bacterium | reverse complement strand
GTTTCAGGTTCAGCACTGGCCGGCGACTGGCCCCAATTCCGCGGACCCAACCGCGACGGCAAGTGCGAAGAAACCGGTTTGCTCAAGCAATGGCCGGAGGGCGGTCCCAAGCTGCTTTGGAAAATGAGCGGCCTTGGCCGTGGTTATTCAAGCGTAGCGATTGTCCAGGGCAAATTGTACACGATGGGCGACCGAGATGAGGGCGAGGGGGCCTCGCAGTACGTTCTGGCGTTCGACCTGGCCAAGCGGAAAAAACTTTGGGCGACGCCCATCGGTCCGCCCCACACCGATGGTCCGCGCTGCACGCCCACGGTGGACGGACCCTTGCTTTTTGCCCTCGGCACGGATGGCGATTTCGCCTGTTTGGAGACGGCCACGGGGAAAATTCGTTGGCGCAAATCGTTCCCCAACGACTTCGGCGGCAGGATGATGTCCCGCTGGCGGTATAGCGAGTCGCCGTTGGTCGACGGCGATCAAGTGGTTTGCACTCCCGGTGGAAGCGAGGCCACGCTGGTCGCCTTGGACAAGCGTTCGGGCCAAACGATCTGGAAGTGTGCGGTGCCGCGGTTGAACGATCGCACGCCCCAAGGCGCGGCCTACACGTCCATGGTAGCGGCCGACATCTTGGGGACCCGGCAATACATTCAACTCGTCGGACAAGGGGCGGTGGGCGTCGAGGCCAAGACCGGGAAGTTTCTTTGGGGCTATGGCCGCATCGCCAACCGCGTGGCCAACATTCCCACGCCTTTGGTCCGCGACAACTATGTGTTCGTTACGACGAGCTACAAGACGGGCAGCGCGCTATTGAAGATCGTCAAGGACGGCAGCGGATTCAAGGCCGAGGAGGTTTACTTCCTTGGCCCGCAGGACTTCGAGAACCACCACGGCGGCGTGGTCTTGGTGGGCGACAGCGTTTATGGAGGCTCGGGCCAGAACAACGGCACGCCCGTCTGCTTGGATTTCATGACCGGCAAAATCCATTGGAAAAATCCGCCCGTGGGCCGACGCTCGGCCGCGGTCCTGTTTGCCGATGGCCATCTGATCTTCCGCTATGAGGATGGCCTCGTGGCACTGATCGAGGCCACGCCCGATGAGTTCCGCTTGAAAGGCTCCTTCAAGCCCGCCGTGGTCGATGGCCCCGCCTGGGCATATCCGGTCATTCACGAGGGTAAACTCTACCTTCGCGCCAACGACGCGCTGATGTGTTACGACGTCAAGGCGCAGGATTAAGGCTTGCCGAAGCCAGCCAAAACCGCAAATGCTGCCTCCAAATGGGTCAGGCCGGTTCCCCCGGCATGGCCCGCGGATAGGCGGGAATCTCCGCGGGCGGGAGCGGTTGTCGATACGTCTCCGCCCAGGCTTGACGCTCCTCTTCGCTGGCGTAGTAGCGGAGCCAAACCTCCGGATCGCCGCCCACCGAAGCACAGTCCCAGTGCAGGAAACCGGTCCGAGCGTCAATTTTCTTTTCCCTTGCGGGCAGGATATGGCGGTAGATCAGCGTGTAGAGTTCCCGATCCGAGAGGTGATCCGTGAAATCAAGTACGATCCTCTTCTCGTACAGCTTGTAGATCAAATCCCAAAGGATCTCGTGCAAATCGGCGTCGTTCAGGGCCGAGGGCCGGGGGGGCCGAAGCTCGGGCTCGAACCAGCGAAAAATCGGCACAATCGGCGCCGTCTCCCAGGCCAACATGCTGGCCAGGTATTCGTTCTCGACCGCCAGCGGGAGCCGCTGCACACTCACGCGGCTGATCGACTCGTCGTAGTAGGGTTCCAATTCGTCGCGGAGTTCAGCGTTACGTAGGAGTTCGTCGAGTTCGCTGGAAGCGGAGTATCTTGATTCGGCCATTGGTGTCTCGCCTGCCTTGGTCATTGCCGGGACGCCTCGCGGCGTCCAAAGCATTTTTTACGGCCCACGCTTTCGACTCTAACCACCGCCAAGAAATCTTCAAGATTCCGCCGCAACCGTCCGACGAGGGTTTTCCAAAAAGAGGCGGCTTGAAAGCGATAAAACCCCTACGACTGCGAGGGTTCGTTGTCTTTCGGGATTTGGGCGAGATACTCACGCTCGAGGCGTGCGATCTTGTCGACCCGCCGGGCGTGCCGCCCGCCCTCGAAAGGCGTGTTCAGCCAGATTTCAATCATTCGGTCGATCAGTCGCTCGCCGAGCATGTCTGCGGAAAGGCAAAGGACGTTGAGATCGTTGTGCCGTCGGCTCATTTCAGCGGTCAAGTCGTCGTGACACGGCGCGGCCCGAACGTTCGGAAATTTGTTCGCGGCGATGCACATCCCCAGACCGGTTCCGCAGATCAGAATCCCCCGCTCCACCTGTCCATCACTGACCAATCGTGCCACAGCGGCTGCGATGTCGGGGTAGTCCACGGGATCCTCGCCGAAAACGCCCATGTCCAAAACCTCGTGCCCCAGGCGTTTCAGCAATTCCACGACCTTATTGCGGATCGAAAAACCGCGATGATCAGCGCCCACTGCAATCCGCATGGTGTGTTACCGTTCTACTTGATTTCCGCCCTAAAAAATCCCTTCCCCGCTTCCCCAACTTGACCTGCGGCCGCAAGGCCACAAAACTGCCGCCACCCGATGGACGCGGCTACAGCTCGAATTCCTTGATCCGGGCCCTGAGGTGCGTTTCAATTTCCTTGGCGCACCGTTGGTATCTTTCCACCGACCCACCTATAGGATCTAAAATATCCTCTCCAGAAGGGTTAAGCGTCTGCAAGCGACCAGCCACGTCTGGCCATTGGGCGAGGATTGCCCGAAGATGCGATTGTGTCATGGTGTAAATCGCATCCGCTTGGCGGACAATCGAATCACTCACAGGTTGGGTTTCGTGTGCCTCGAGATTTACGCCCATCTTAGCCAAGATTTCTACCGCCTCGGGGCTAGCTCGACCACCCTCTATAGCACTAACCCCTGCCGACATGACGATCACCCCTCGATCTTCCAGTTGGTTCACATCGCAATTAAGCCGGTCGGCAAGGATTTTTCGGCAAATCGCCTCAGCCATGGGACTGCGGCAGGTGTTGCCTGTACAGACAAACAAGACCATAAAAGAACTCAGACGACGGATAGTTCGTTCTGGTACCGCCCCTTCCCGCAATACGGTTAATTCACCGTTTTCCACCTGAATCACTGTGGACGGCTGCCCGTATCGCGATGGCCCGTCGTCCAATACCAAATCCACGTCGTCTTGGAGAGCACCTACAACATCCTGAGCGGTGAGTGGGTCGGGCTCGCCGCCACGATTGGCGCTCGTGAGAGCGATGGGCCCAGGAATAAACTGCAACACATCGAGCACCATCCTGTGGCCGGGCACGCGAAGCCCGACCGTTCCTTCGGGCGCGACGGCGCGCTGAACCTCCAACGGCAGCCGACGGAGCAAACCCTCGGGATGGGTGGCATCGAGAACCAAGGTGATGGGGCCGGGCCAAACCCGTCGGGCCAAGCGGTGAGCCAAACGATTCATGTTAGGCACATAATCCAAAGCATCCTCAAGGCTCCGAATCGCTAGAGTGATGGGGTGACCCTGTTTACGACGTTTGACGGCGAGCAACCGCTCCACCGCCTGCGGGGCCAAGGCATGGGCGGCTAAACCGTACACGGTTTCGGTCGGGAAGGCCACTAAACGGCCCTCGGCCAGGGCTTGGACCGCGCGATGCACCACATCGCGGACGTCGTCCGCAGATCTAACATCAATTACGAACGGCCGCATGCATCCTCCCCGCACGAGACGCCGATAGACCAACCGTCACTAATACTACTCGAACAAGTTTGTTTGGAAAACCGGTCTTTGGGATTTCTACCCCTCCACAGGAGGAGTAATCTGGGACATGTCGGTTTGGCAACTTCGTTACGGCAGCATCGTGCGAAAACGTGCAGACTCTGGAACATCGAAACGTTAAAACGGCTCTATTTCCGTCTGGACACCAATCCGCGGAATAGGTAACCTCCTGACCTCGCTGCGAGAGCTCGCTGAGGGGCGAAACTTTCGCGGCGTCCGAGTTCATGGAGAGGAGCATGGCAGCCAGTTTCAACTTCTTTACTTGGATCCGTGAGGGGGTTAAACAGTCGGTTTTAATGGGGGTTTCCGACGCGGTACACGCGCTTGGAACTCCCCGAGAGGGGGATGATGTGCAGCAGCGCCTCACGGCATTCCTCCAGGATCAAGGCAGCGGGGTTCCCGCCCCCCGACTAACTGACGGTTCCACACGTAAAAAATTGGGGCGGACTCTTCAAGAGATCCACGCGGCCAACGAAAAAGCGGCCTAAGTACGCGCTGGTCCTTCCCGGGCCGGCTCGATAGGCCGAGGGCATGAACGACTCGTTGATCTGCACCGCGTCTACACGCAGGTTTTAGTTACTGTTTCTGTCCTTTGGGCGCAAAAAGCGTGCCTTGTTTGCGACGGCCACCACGCTTAACTTTGCGTTTTTGGCCCGATCGTGGTAGCTTGAAGAGCGGCGAAAGGGCGAGGGTCTGAAGGGACCAGGCAGGCGACTTTGTGGGTAGGGTGGCAAGCCCTCCACGTTTAGGCAACCACCCCACTCGACACCTAAGGTTCTAAAAGCGTGGACGCCCGCCCTATCGTTTGCTTAAAGGGCGTCGTCATGCGGTGCAGGGCTCGGCTCTTCTCGGGGATCATTGGGGCGCTCGTTACCAGCACGATTCTTGCCGTAGAGGTCGTTTCCCCGGTCCAGCCGCCTTGGTCGATCAAGCGATGGGTGCGGAGCGACGAGGCGCGGCCTCGCGACAGCAACGCCACCGAGGACATACCGACCTCAAAGTATCTGCACGTCGAGTTGGCGGTGCCCCCTGGGACCGACTCTCCGGATCTGCACCAGTTCAAGATCGTGGACGCACGCGGCCAAGTGGTCGCCGAGCTATACGGGTTTCACGCCAAACGCGCGACCTTAGTCTTCGAGGGGAATTGGTCGCGTTTGGAGGGGTTGTACCTGGCGGGGGCCCGCCACCGCGAGCCATTGATTCCAGGCCTGCCAGTTCGGCAGAACGTCGAACTGGAGCGAGAGGATCGAACGCCACACAAATCGCGGCCGCCAGACAAATCGTGGTCGCCGGGTGAAACCCAACCCCCTACCGAGTCCAAACCCGCTGCGGAGTCCAAACAGCCAGCCGTTGCCGGGCGACTTCCATCGCAGCAGCTTCCTCCCGAGCGCGCAACAAGTCCCCCGTCGGCACCTGGAGAAAGACTCCAGCAGGAGGTGCTCGTAACGCACCGATCCCGGCTGAATATCCAGGGGATGGATTTCACGAGCGAACTTCAGTATCGCGTGCTATCGGTTTTGAACGTGGAGAAGTGCGAGGCCGACGGCAGCCTGTCGGTCCTCCAGCGAGTCGAGCAGGCCGAAACGATGAAGGCTGATCCACTCACGCAGGGGGTGCTTCGCGATTTGCTAGCCAAGCTGGTCGGCGCCAGCTTTCGGATCTCGGTGGGTCCGGATGGCAGCGTGAGGGCTTTTGAAGGGGCTGCCCCCCGGGGTCATACCACCGTCGGAAGTTTGCTCGGGGGGCAAGGCATTCAAATGGTCTCGATTATCGATCCTGACGGTTGGCGCGAGATCGCCGAGCTGACATTCTTCCAGCCGCCGAGCCCTGCGGGGAGTGGGCGAACCTGGGATCGTCCCACGACTCATCGTTGGGGGCCCTTGGGAAATTGGAGCGGCAAGGTCGTATTCCGACCAATGCAACAACGCGACAATCTCATGCCGTTCTCCTACACGCTCCAGTTGAAACACCACCCGCCCAAGCCCTCGGACGATGCGCTGCCTTTTCGGATTGTGCGGGCCGAATTCCAGCATCGTCAGGCTGGTGGAACGATTGTTTACGACCGAGACAAAGGCCGCGTTGTCCAAGCCAAGGAGGACTTTTCAGTCCAGGGCCAACTCATCCTGGAGTTGCTCGGACAGGAAGTGCCGGTCGGTCTGGACGAGAGCCAAACGTTCGACATCCACATCAGCGAGGGGAAGCCGGTTGAGCACCCACATCCGAGATGATAGAATCAGATCTTTTGGAATCGTTCTTTTGGATCGAGGCAATCGGTTAGGGAGTTGGTTGTTGTGTCGATTTGCGAACGAAAAAAAGAATTACGTCGCCGGCGTCATCGAAGAAAGAAACTGGCTCAACTGGCAAAGCGATTGAAGAAGGCGACCGTCTCTGAAAAGGCGGTCATTGCGGAGAAAATCCGCCGATTGACGCCCGGCTGCGATGTGATCCTCCAGGCGTGGGGACTCCAATCTCGCTAGGCACACCTTCGGTCGACTCCAACGGCGAGTCTTTCGACGGCGGTTGGGTTTAGGATTTCCGGTGATCGGGAACCTCGAACGCCTCGGAGCGGAGTCGGCGGTGGAGTCGCCAAAGGTCGCGCAGCACGCGGGGGGCTTCGCGCGACAATCGCAGGTGACCGCCAGGGACCTCATGCCAGCGGATGGGCACTTCGGCGACCCGATATTGGAATCTCGCCGCGAGGGCGAGAATTTCCAGATCGAAGAGGTAACGGTTTTCACGGGCCGTGGAGAAGAGTCGTCGCGCCGGTTCCGCGCGGAACATCTTGAAACCGCACTGGGTGTCGCGCACAGAGAGATTGAGGAGCCGCCGCGCCACCGCGGCGAAGAGGCGTCCGGCAAGGCCGCGGGCCCAGTTTCGCGATCGCTCGACGCCCGCTGCGGCCAACAGCCGCGATCCCACGGCTATGTCCGCCCCGGCAGCAATCGCTTCGGCAAGCTTCGCCTCCTCTTCGATCGGCGTGGCCCCGTCAGCATCGGCGAACAGGATTTTCCCACCGCCCGCCGCAAGGATGCCGGTTCGCACCGCCGCGCCCTTGCCGCGGTTTTCAAAATGGGTGGCCACGGCGAGCTGCGGCCACGCCTCGGTCATCTCCGCGAGGATGTTGCCGAGTCCGTCGCGACTGCCGTCGTCGACCACGATGACTTCGTAGCTGTTCGGGTATTTCGCGTCGAGGTAGTCGCGAGCCGTGGTTAAGAAGGGCGGCAAGCGCTGAGCTTCGTTGTAGGCCGGGACCACCACAGAAATGTCAACGGGATTATCTGACACTCGACGTCCTCCGCCAAGCAGATTATCGTCTTGGCAAGACAAAGTCTACCTCGCGGCTTGCCTTGACCGCGAGCCAAAAGGTATAGTGAGAGGTGAAGGCCCTTTCACGACACATTCTCGGGAGCGAAGTTCAAAACAATGAAGACGAAGACGAACATGCGAGTTTTGCGGGTGGCCTTGGCGGTCTGCGTTTGTGGCGTCTTGGGATTTTCGGCTTATGTTGCGGTGGGAGCCGAGTCGGATACGACAGGGAACGACGGCAACAACCTGGTACCGCTGGAGATCAAGTTGCCCCGACCGCTTTTCCAAGGCACTCCCAAGAACATCAAGCCCACCCCGACCATGGAAAAATACAGCGAGAAGCCTCGGCCGCCGTTTCTCGCCCCGCCCGGATGTACTAATCTGGCCCTTAACAAAAATGTCACCTCCAGCGACATGGCGCCCGTGGTCGGCGAGCTGAGCTACGTCACCGACGGCGACAAGGAAGGCTCCGACGGGAGCTTCGTGGAGCTCGGGCCCGACAAGCAGTGGGTGCAAATCGATCTGGGCGAAAAGGCCGAGATCTACGCGATCGTCGTGTGGCACTATCATGCCGAGGGCCGGGTCTACCACGACGTGATCGTTCAGGTGTCCGACGATCCCGACTTCATCGAAAACGTCAAAACGGTCTTCAACAACGATTTCGACAATTCCTCGGGCCTGGGCCTTGGCAAAAACCTCGAGTACATCGAGGACTACCGTGGCAAGCTCATCGACGCTCGCGATAGCGAAGGCAAGCCGACCACGGGCCGCTATGTCCGTCTGTATTCCCGAGGCAACACGTCGAACGACATGAACCATTACGTCGAGGTTGACGTGTACGGTAAGCCGGTGAAATAGGCAGCGCACCGGTAACGAGTAAGGACTGATCCTTGGTGGGGGCGTTCGGCCTTTTCCCGCCCCCTTTGGACGAGAGCGGGGCAGGGAGGGAGGGGATTGCCGCGACCACTCCTGCTTCTAACGGTGTTCGCCTTGACCGTGGCGGCCCTTGCCATCCGCTTGCCGCGTTTGGGGCAGCGGCCCATGCACGGCGATGAAGCGAATCAGGCGGTCAAGGCCGCGTTGCTCCTGGAGACCGGCTCCTATCGCTACGACCCGGAGGAACACCACGGCCCCACGCTCTATTGGCTGACTTTGCCTTCCTTGTGGCTCCGCGGGGCCACCTGCTTGGCCGAGACTGACGAAGCGGATTACCGCATCGTGCCGGTGTTATTCGGCGGAGGCTCGATCCTGATCCTGCTCTTGCTGCGCGACGGCCTTTCCGCGGGACCGCTCGTTGCGGCGGCCTTGCTCGCGGCTATCTCGCCTGCGATGGTTTTCTATGCCCGATATTACATCCAGGAAACTCTGCTGGTGTTCTTCACTGCGGCCGCGATCGGCTGCGGATGGCGATGGTTCCGAACGCAATCAGTTGGTTGGGCGGCCGCGACCGGGGCTTCGCTCGGGCTGATGCATGCCACCAAGGAGACGTGGATCCTTGCCGCGGCGGCCCTGGCGGCTGGGCTGGCAGCCTCGCTCCTGTGGACGCGATGGCGTGATCACGAATGGATTCCTGTTCGCTCCGTGACGCGGCCGGCCTTGCTCCTGGCGGCCGTGGCTGCGGCTTGCTTTACCGCCATCCTTTTCTATTCGTCGTTCGGCAGGGATTGGCAGGGGCCGCTGAATTCGATTCTGGCCTTTCGCACGTATGTCGATCGGGGCCGGGAAGCAGGCATTCATGCCGCCCCGTGGTATGAATATCTCCGATGGCTCGTGGCCTTCCGGCCCGCTCGCGGCTTCTTTTGGAGCGAGGGCCTGATCGTCGCGCTGGCCGTCTGCGGTGGAGCCTTCGCGCTGGGTAGCCGTGAGCGGGCGTTGGGTGATGGCCCAGGCGACTCAAGCAAGCTTGCACCGCAAGCCGACCTTTCTCAAGGCAGTGCCGGACCTTCGTTAGTCTTCTGCCGTTTCCTCGCGCTCTACACGCTCGTTCTCTTCGGTCTCTACTCCGCCATTCCGTACAAGACGCCTTGGTGTCTGCTGAGCTTTTTGCACGGGATGATCCTGTTGGCGGGCGTGGGCGTGTTCGCCTTGGTGCGTTGGGTGAGGTTCAAGCCGTTACAGGTCCTTATCGTTGGCGTGTTGTTGGTGGGAACAGCACATCTGGCCCGCCAAATGTATTGGCTCAACTTCCGCCTCGATGCCGATCCGCGCAATCCTTACGTCTATGCCCACACGTCGCGCGATGTGCTCAAACTGGCGGGCCAGATGGAACGTCTGGCTCGAGCGAGTTCCCGCGGTTATCACTTGGTGATTCACGTGGTGATGCCGGAGAACTATTGGCCTTTGCCGTGGTACTTGCGCCGATTCGACCAGGACCGCGTCGGTTACTGGCAAGATCCCGCGGCCTGGGCCAAGGCATTGGCCCAAGGTCCCGCGCCAGATGTTGTGTTGCTCTCGCCCGACGTTTATGAAACTGCGGATGCAAGCCTCCGCGCCGCGTACAACAAGCAGATGATGTTCGGCCTGCGGCCTGGGATCTTCGTATCGGCTTACGTTCGCGACGACCTTTGGCAAGCGTTTCTAAATACTCAGGCGGGGGTGCATTGAGCGCAGGGGGCCGATGCCTTCCTCGTTCGCCGGTCGGAGCCGACTCAAGGGCTTTCCACGCGATCCACGCGGCTGATGGCCTCGCCGCGGGCGAAGCGGGTAGCGAGGGCCTCGCCCGGTGTCAGCTCTCCCGCGTCGCGCACAATGCGCCCATCCGCCAGTCGCCGCGTGAGGCTGTATCCCCGGCCCAGCACCGCAAGGGGATTGAGCGATTCCAGTCGGTCATGGAGCGACTCGGCCCGGGTCTTCGCTGCTCGGAGGCGGAGCCGGGCTGCGCGGGCCAGGCGGGACTCGAGTTCGTCGATTCGGCGGGCCCGATCTTGAACGAGGGCCATAGGACGGCTCAGCACCCGCCGACTGGCTAGATAAACAAGCCGCTCGCGTGCCGCTCGAGCGCGGGCACGAAGCAGGCTGACCAACCGCAACCGCATCTGTTCCAAAGCCCGGGACACCTCTTCCGCCGAGGGAACGACGCGTTGGGCGGCGTCGCTGGGTGTCAAGGCCCGAACGTCCGCGGCCAGATCGGCAAGCGTTACGTCGATTTCGTGTCCCACCCCAGAGACAACCGGAATCCGCGAGGCGGCAATCGCCCGAACCACCACCTCTTC
Organism: uncultured Thermoguttaceae bacterium; assembly: GCA_937951625.1. Taxonomy (GTDB): domain Bacteria; phylum Planctomycetota; class Planctomycetia; order Pirellulales; family Thermoguttaceae; genus CALFBP01. The sequence goes on along the minus strand of CALFBP010000026.1, from coordinate 25,582 downwards.
GTTGAACGCCCAAAGGTCTTCCAGGCTACCGCCTCCCCGGGTCACCACGAGGCAATCAATCTCCAGGGGCAGGCGGTTCACGAGTTCGATGGCAGCGGCGATTTCAGCAGCGGCTCCATCGCCCTGCACGCGAACCGGCACGATCAGCACGTCACTCAAACGCCAGCGATGCCGGAGCATTTCCAAGAAGTCGTGCAAAGCGGCTCCTGTGGGACTCGTGATCACAGCGATCCGTCGGGGCAAACGGGGCAAGGGGCGTTTCCGGGCAGGATCGAAAAGCCCTTCCTTGGCCAGTTTCTCGTGCAGTTGCCGCAGCGCTAGTTCCAAGGCCCCCATGCCTCGCGGCTCGATCGCCTCGATGATCAACTGATAGCGTCCGCGAGGGGCGTATACCTCCAAATGACCGCGGCAAATCACCGCCATGCCGTCGTCGAGATTGAATCGCAAGCGGCTGGCCGTGCTCCGCCAGATGACGGCCGGGATCTGGGCGCGGGCGTCCTTCAGCGTCAGATAGCAATGGCCCGACTGCGGCCGCGCCAGGTCGCTGATCTCGCCCGTCACCCAAACCTGGTAGAACTCGGCCTCTAGCAGGTCCTTGATTTTTGCGGTCAACTCCCCGACCGAAAGGATGGTTTCCGCGAATGGACCAGAAGTGAAGGGAAATTCGTCTACGGGCATGGCGTGCTCGGTTTGGCGGGGACTGCGAAGGGTTGAGGGGCGACTGGCGGGCGGAGTCGGGCCAACACCGGCTGGAACGGGCCAGGAAGGGCTCCCACTTGTCCGGCCCACCTCTCGCCTGATTCGGCCCAGGCCTCGGCCTCTGCCGTCGTCTGGTTTAGCACCTCCTCGGCGCGGAGGCGAAATGGTTCAAGCTCGTCGCGCGAAAGGTCGGCGGGGATACGCATTTCAGGGGCCACGATCGCCCGGGCCCGGCTGTAAGGCCGAGGGATGGCGAATCGGTCCCACGCCCGCTCCACACGCCATGGCCGGTCATAGCCAAAGCCTAAAAGCACCAACGGCAAGCCGAGACGCGAGGCGAGATAGATCGGCCCAGAGGCCATGTGGCGGCGTGGGCCGCGTGGGCCATCGGGGGTAATCGCCAGGTGCATCGTCTGGCTCTTCCTTAGCAACTCGCGGAGTGCTGCGACACCGCCGCGGTTCGTCGAACCCCGCACCAGACCAAAGCCCATGTGCCGCGCCACCCACGAAAGAATCTCCGCGTCCTGATGACGGCTCAATAGCATCGTCAAGTTGCAGTGCCCCCGCATGTATAGCGGAAACAACAGGTATTCGTGCCAAAACAGATAGATTTTTTTGCCTTGGCAGAAGGGCGACGCGGGATCCAGCGCCGGGTCGGAGTACAGCACCCGGTAGTCCAGCGTCCCCATCCAACTCTGGATGGCTTGTGTTCCCAACAGCCCCCCGAGTCCGACGAGGAAGCGATGGTTGGTCCTCACGCCGCATATTCTCCGGAGAAGACCTCGACGGCTGGACCCGTCAGGTACACGTGGTTGTCTTCGGCCCAGTGCAGATCCAGGTCGCCGCCGCGGAGGTGGACCAGGACCTTCGGTTCGGTCCGACCGGTAAGCACCCCGGCCACGCACACGGCGCTGGCCCCGGTGCCGCAGGCCAACGTTTCGCCCGAACCCCGCTCCCACACCCGCATCCGCACTTCGCTTGGTGAAATGACCTCCACGAATTCCGCGTTGACGCGGCGGGGGAAGTGCGGATCGGTTTCCATCCGCGGCCCCAGACTCAGGACCCAGTGATCGCTCAACTTCCGCACGAAGGTGACGCAGTGGGGGTTGCCCATCGACACGCAAGTGACCTTCAGTTTCCGGCCGCCAATCGTCAGGTCGGCGTCGATGACCGCGTGACGTGCGGCGGCCTTGGCGGGCGTTTCCCGCAGTCGCCGGGCAGCGTTCGCGGTTGGCCGCAACGTCGTAGGAACCTGCCGGGCGGGAAGGATCGGTTCGCCCATGTCCACGCGCACGCGGTCGACGCGGCCATCAGCCAGTTCCAAATCGAGCGAGAGAACGCCCCGGCCGGTTTCGATCTTCAAGGTCGTCTTCCGCGCCAGCCCATGGTCGTAGACATACTTCGCCACGCAGCGAATTGCATTGCCGCACATCTCCGCCTCGGAGCCGTCGGCGTTGAACATCCGCATCCGGGCATCGGCCTTGTCCGAAGGCAGGATCAACACGAGCCCATCGCCACCGACGCCGAAATGGCGATCCGACATCTGCCTGGCCAAGCTGCTAGGATTGGTCGGCGCCGGCTGGGCAAAGCAATCCAGATAAATGTAGTCGTTTCCCGCCCCGTGCATCTTGGTAAATCGCATGGCTGCTCCACAAGAAGTGTGCGGCTGGAAAGCTTGCATTCTAGATTCCGGCCGCGTCGGCGACAACGCGACACGAAGTCCGCCGCGATCGAGGGTCGAACGCAACCATTCCTGCGCCAACCGCCATCAACCGAGCACCGAGCGCAAGCGAGTCCGTGGCAGGGCGACAGCTCCGGCATAGTCAACGCGGCGCAGCGCGGGCCTTGCTGGGTGGTCTCAGCCCCATCCCCGGCCAGACGGCGAAGAATGCAGCCAACCTATGGTTGCGGCCCGCATGTTGGGATGCACTTATCAGACTGGCTCCCATTGGCGATTTGCGGCTGTTCCGCGTGCCGTAGCCTGGCCGCGGTTGGACGAAAGGCCAACGTTCGCTACGATTATTGTACAAAAGACTGAAGGACGCGAAACGTTAGGGCCCGGAGCGTCTTGCCGCGTGAGAGTCGAGGAGACTTTGAATGCGAAGGTTCATGCGTTCTTGGTTTGGCGTTTTGGTCGCCTGGGGGAGCATGGCGGCCGCGGTCGAGGCGGCGACGTTCAAAGTCGGCTATGCCCAACGGGAGATTACCCCAACCAAGCCCGTGCCCATGTGGGGTTACGGCGCTCGGCACAATGCCCTCTCGCAGGGCGTGCGAGATCCGCTGTTTGCCAAGGCGGTGGTGATCGAGACGGGTGAGGAGAAGCTGGCGATTGTGGGAATGGACCTGGGACGGGCGCCGCGGACCGACATGATGGAACGCATCCGCAAGGCGGTGAAAACGGAGGGGGGCGTGGGCTTCGTGTTGATTTCCGGTTCGCACACCCATAGCGGCCCTGTGATCGAGCTGCGCGATCGGCCGGGCGAGGGCAAAGGCGTCTACGACGACGCCGTCACCTACGCGGCGGAGCTGGAAAAAAAGCTGGTCGACGTCATCATCGAAGCGGCTGCCAAGGCCCGCCACGCCCGCATCGGTTGGGGATCGGCCCAGGTGGCCATGAATCGCAACCGGCACAGCAAGATCGAACCGAAGCCGGTGGATTCGGAATTGGCCGTGGTGCGGTTCGACGATCTGGAAGGCAAGCCGATCGCCTTGATCGTCAATTTCGCCGCCCATCCCACCATGCTCAGCGCGGCCGATCTGCGTTTTTCGGCTGAGTATCCCGGCCAGATGGCGATCGAAGTGGAACGCAGCCTGGGCGCGCCCTGCGTGTTCATGCAAGGCGCGGCCGGCGATTTGTCGCCACGCACCACGGATGCCACTCGGGGCATCGAGGCCTTCGGCAAGGCCTTGGCCGCCGAGGTGATCGCGATTGCCAAGGGCATTCACTCCACCGTGCCCGACAAGCCAAGCATTCAGGGTGTGGACGAAACGTTCACCTTTGAGCCGCGGCTGGATTTTCGGAATCCGTTGCTGCGGACTGTGTTCGGCCAAGCGTTCTTTCCCGAGCTTGCCGCGGCTTACGTCAACCAGGACCTCGCGGACAACAAGCTCCACCCGCATTTGACCACCGTGCTGATCAACGGTGAGCTGGCGTTGGTCGGGGCGTCGGGCGAGTTTTTCGCCGAGCATGCCATTCGGCTCAAGGCCCGATCACGGGCGAAAAAGACCCTCTTTTTTGGATACTGCAATGGCCACCACATGTATTTCCCCACGATCGAGGCGGCGGCCGAAGGGGGCTACGGGGCCGATGCGACCGTGAGTTGGGCCGCCCTCGGCGCTGGCGAGCAGATGATGGACAAGGCCCTCATCAACATCTACACCATGATGGGCAAATTCCAGACCACGATGCCAGGGCTTTAACCTCCCGCGGCCGCCACAAGCGCCTTGACGCGCGAGGGATCGACCGCTTGGCGGACGTCCCCGTTCCACTTCAGCCAGGTGCCAACGATGAAACCGTCGGCGGAGTCGAGGAAGCGGCTAAGGTTGTCGGCCGTGACTCCGCTGCCGACGAGCACGGGACAATTACGGGCAGCCGCATGGACCGCGCGAAGATGCGCCGGATCGACCGGTCGGCCCGTTGTGGCCCCCGAAACGATCAGCCCATCGGCGAGACCGCGAACAAGCATTTCCTCGGCCTCGGCTTCGATGGGCCGGGGGGCCAGCGGGGCCGAGTGCTTCACGTCCACGTCCGCCAGAATTCTCACCTCCGTCCCGAGCCGGGCTCGGTCGCGAAGCAACTGCGGGGCAATCCCCTCCAAAATCCCTTGGTCGGTCAAGCGGGCGCCGCACAACACATTCACGCGAATGAACTGGGCCCCAGCGGCATCCGCCACTGCCAGGGCGCTTTGGCCGTCGTTGCGGAGCACGTTGATTCCCAGCGGGACCGAGTAGCGGCGGCGCAGCTCCACCGCCAGCGCGGTCATGTGTGCCACCACGGCAGCCGGTACCCGACGGGGCCAAAAAGGAACGTCGCCGAAGTTTTCCAGTAGCAGCCCATGGATGCCGCCCTCGACAAGGGCCTCCGCATCGCGAAGCATGGCTTCGCGCACGCGATGCATGTCGCCCCCGAATCGCGGCGAGCCGGGTAACGGCAAGACATGAATCATGCCAATCACCGGTTTGGCCACGTCAAATAGATCGGTCCACCACGATCGATCCACAAGACTGCCCTGTTCTGCCTTGCACACACTCCAGGCCCTTGCCCAGGGTCGGTAATCGGTCCTTCAAACGCTTCATCGTCTTGCGGGTACCGCGGGCTGTCAAGCGTGATAAGCCAAGGTAAGATGGGATGGAACGGAACCGAGCCGACGAAAGGAAGTCGATGAACCAGCCCGCCGACTTTGAAATCCCCGAAGCAAGACCGGCCGTGTTGACCGTGCGGCAGCGTCGCGCGCGGCAGACACGGCTTTGGGTGCTTGCGTTTCTAGCCATGGTGGCGGTGGCCGCAGGGCTGGCCTATTGCCAATTCTGGCTCTGGCGTCCCTTAGGCAAGGGGCCGGCCGGTCCGAAAATTCCGCGCGACCTGTTCGAACGCCCGTGGACCAACCGGCCGGTCCTTCTGGTCGGACTGGGCGACAGCATCACCGCCGGATTTGGCGTGAGCGCTTCTCACAGTTTCTTCAACCGGCTCGTGGAGAACCCCGAGGACGAATGGCCCGACATGAAAGGCATCTGCCTGGCGGCGGTACTGCCCAATCTCCGCGCGGTGAACCTGGCGGTGGCGGGATCGACGTCGCTGGACCACCTGGATCAGATCGGCAAGCGGCTGGAGCGGCAAGACCCGGCGGTTTTCGGCATCGTGGTCATGACGACAGGCGGAAACGATCTGATTCACAACTATGGCCGCACTCCGCCCCAAGAAGGCGCCATGTACGGCGCTACACTCCAAAAGGCCCTGCCTTGGATCGAGGCCTTCGAGAAACGATTGGAGCGGATGATCACGATGATCGAGGATCGGTTTCCCGGTGGGTGCCACATTTTTGTCGGCGACATCTACGACCCGACCGACGGTGTTGGCGATGCCTCCAGCGCCGGCTTGCCGCCTTGGCCGGACGGGCTAAAGATCCTCGCAGCTTACAACGATGCGATCCGCGCGGTGGCCTCACGGCGAAGGAACGTCCACGTGGTGCCCCTTCATGCGGCTTTCCTCGGGCACGGCATCCACTGCGTGCAATTCTGGCGCAAGCACTATCGTCCTGAAGACCCCACCTACTGGTACGGCCAGAACCTGGAGGACCCGAGCGACCGAGGCTACGACGCCATCCGCCGGCTATTTCTGATCGAGATCATCAAAGCCGCCGAGGCCATGTTCAGCGGTACTTCCAACGCCTACTCGCATTCCCCAGCTCGATAAAACTGAATGGCTGAGGGCTGTTGCTCAGCAAAAGTCTTCGCGGCAACAAACCGTTCGATTGTCCAACCGCCAACAAGCCAGACGGAAACGCGGCTGCAAACATGCGTGTTGCGGAGAGCAGCCTATCCAATTAGGCTTAAAAGACTACTACGGTGTCCACGTTGCTGAAGATAGACTCGTGTGGCAACGTGGCGGCGAAATTGCCTAGGAAGTGAAAGGAACTATCCATGACACGTCCGATTCGTTCCACCATCCGATGTGCGCTGATCACGGCTTTGGTCGCGTACTTGGCCGTCGTGCTCAATATTTCCGCCGTCGCGGCGGAGCCGACAGAGGGAGCTTGGCGGCTGCTTTTCAATGGAAAAGACTTCGGCGGCTGGACCGACGCGGCAGGCAAATCGCCCGGCAAGGGTTGGGCCATCGTCGAGGGCGCCATGGTCCGCCAAGGTCCGGCTGGCGACATCTGGACCAAGGAGCGTTTCGCCAACTTCGTGCTGGAGCTGGAGTTCAAGACCGAGGGCAACAGCGGCATCTTCATCCGCACCGGCAATCCACGCGACTGCGTGCAGACTGGCATCGAGATTCAAGTCTTTAAGCCCGTGGGCACGCCAAGCAAGCATAGCTGCGGGGCGGTGTACGACGCCCTGGCGCCCACAAAGGACATGGTCAAGGCCGACGCGTGGAACCACGTCGTCATCACCGCCAACAAGAACCGCCTGGAAGTGGTCATGAACGACGAGAAGATCATCGACATGGACCTCGACCGCTGGACCACGCCGGGCCAGAATCCCGACGGCACCAAGAACAAGTACCACAAGGCCTTGAAGGACTTTCCCCGCGAGGGTCACATCGGATTCCAGGACCATGGGGCGAAAGTGAGCTATCGCAACGTGAAGATCCGCGAGCTTGAGGCGAAGTAGCCCCTTCTGGCGGGTTACAGGCGGGCGAGAGGCGGCAGGTCGCATTTCCCAGACGGCAACGCGACCATCCTCCGCGAAGCGCCCGGCCGTGCACAGATTGGACCTGTCGCCTTTTCCCACTCTGGGCCGCTTGATCTCGCCGGCTTCTCACAGTAAAAAAAGAAGAAGGATGGTAAGTTGAGTCGCATAACCGAGGTTGCGAGTGCTAACCGAACAGCAGATAGCCGCAAGCTGGCGTACGCTTTTTTCGGGGCGTGCCTTCTGTCCGGAAGTAGAATCCAAAGCCGAGGCCTTGCTGAACGAACTGCGTCCCGAAAGTCCGTTGCGTCATCGCCTCCGCGCTGAGCTTGACGAGTTGAGGCGTCGGGCCGTTTCGAAGTCCCGCCCAAAACACGCCTCCCGAGGCTGAACAACTCGGTCCTTTGCACTTGAGGATAGCCCAGTTTCTCAAGCGCAACGGTCATTCGTGATTAGGCAAAACCCCACGGAATGGTGGATTTGCCGTGTCCCCAAGGGTATTCATTGCCAGCCCCCGTAGGGTTCAAGGGGTGCCCCAAAACACTTAGCCCGGGCGAATGGTACCTTTCTAGGTGGGGAATTCGACCCCACTCTTTGGCTGGTTTCCCAATTATACCCCCTCTGCATATTGTTGGCTATACCACTGGGATGCCAGGAATCCCGGAGGTACGGGCCATTCTCGACCATGCTATGTTTCCTAAGTCTCTGAAGTCTCGCATCTCATGACTTCTTTATATGCTGTGCAAATGCTACAGGTGCTTTCCTCGAGAAAGTCCCCTCAAGTCCGATTTTCGGTGCAGACGAAAAAGAAATGAGGTAGTAAAGTACGCGGTCGCATATCGGCCCGCGTTACCGACGGCTCGCGTCGGGAAACCCGGGGCGGTACCTGTCCCGCAGACGATTCATTCCTACTCACGCGCATTCGCATCATGTCCAACGTGTCCAACGCTGGAACTCTGAAGGTTCGACAACCACGTCGCATCGGTTGGCTCGTTTGGCTTTTCGACTGGATCGCGGACCTTGGCGCGGTCGTCAGCCAGTGGACGGCCGACTTGGGCAGTCTATCGATCTTCTCTTTCCAGACCTTGCAATGGCTGCTGACGCGGATGCCTCGCAAGGGCACGTTGATTCCTGCCTTTTATCAGATCGGTGTGCTCAGCTTGCCTGTGGTGGCACTCACCGGGACGTTTATCGGGATCATTTTGGCGGTGCAAAGCTACTCGCAGTTTCGGATGATGAACCTGGAAACCCGGCTGGGAGCGGTGATCAACATGTCGCTGGTGCGGGAATTGGGGCCTGTGCTGGCGGCCACGATGCTCGCCGGGCGTGTGGGCAGCGCAATGTCGGCCGAATTGGGCACGATGCGGGTGACCGAACAGATCGACGCCCTGGAAAGCATGGGCGCCGATCCAATCCATTATCTCGTCGTGCCGCGTTTCCTGGCCTGTCTGATTTTGATTCCCGCCTTAACGATCATGGCTGACTTCATGGGCGTGGTGGGGGCGGCTTACTACAGCGTGTACATGCTGAACATCGACTGGTTCCATTACATTCACAATTCCGCGCGATTCGTGGGCAATTTCGATCTGTTTTCCGGTGTGTTCAAGAGCCTGTTTTTCGGGGCGGCGATCGCCTTGATCGGTTGTCATCGGGGGTTTCACTGCGATCCCGGGGCGGAGGGAGTAGGCCGGGCAGCCACCATGGCCTTTGTCCAGTGCTTCTGTACTATCCTCTTTCTCGATATGCTCTTGAACATCGTGCTGGAGTCGACGTACACCATGCTCTGGCCCAAGAGTCCCCCGCTGATCTGAGGCCATGGTTGATCGGACGTCGAGCCACGAACCGCGCCAGCCGCTGCTTCGCATCGAGCAGTTGAGCGTCCGCTTCGGCAGGCAGCAAGTGTTGCGCGACCTTCATCTGGAGGTCGCCCGGGGTGAGACGGTGGCCGTCATCGGCGAGAGCGGCTGCGGCAAGACCGTACTGTTGAAGTCCATCATCGGGCTCCTGCGCCCGATCCAAGGCAAGGTCTATTTCGACGGCCAAGACATTTACCGCATGAACCGGAAAGAGCTGACGCGGACGCGGGTGCGATTCGGCTTTTTGTTTCAGCAGGCGGCCCTCTTCGACAGCATGACGATTGCCCAAAACGTGGCCTTTCCGCTGCGGCAACACTCCACGCGGCCCGAGCATGAAATCCGCGACATTGTCATCGCCCGGCTGGCCGAGGTCGGACTTCCCGAAAGCATCTTGAGCAAGAAGCCGGCAGAGCTATCGGGCGGGATGCGGAAACGGGTGGGACTGGCTCGGGCGCTGGCCTTGGAACCGGAGCTCATGCTTTACGACGAGCCGACGACCGGCCTCGATCCGATCATGAGCGATGTCATCAACGAATTGATCCTCAACACCCGGCGACGCCACCCCGTCACCAGCATCGTCGTGACCCACGATATGCATACAGCGCAAAAGGTCGCCGACCGGGTCGTGATGCTCTATCCCCTGAATCGCCTCGGGCCGAACGAATCCCAAATCCTATACAATGGACCACCACAACTGCTGGAATCGGCCCAGGATCGCCGCGTGCGGCAATTCGTGCGGGGCGAGGCGGGCGAGCGTCTGATGGAATTGCGGGCGTTGAATGGGGCCACCAAATACGAAGGGTAAATCATGGACGAACGAGTCATACACTTCCGTGTCGGCCTCACCGTGTTGGCCGCCATCTTGATCACGGTGATCCTCGTCTTCCTGTTCGGTGAGGGTCCGCAGGTCTTACGCGGCCGAAAAACCATTCACATGCTCTTTCCTGAGGCCTCCAACGTGATGGTCAACACGCCCGTGCGCCGCTTGGGTGTGGACGTGGGCCGGGTAACCGAGGTCAAGCCGCTGCAAGACAGGGTCCGTGTGACCGCCCAACTCGACGAGAACACCGTCGTCTATAAGACCGACGTGGCCCGCATCACCTCCTCCCTGCTCGGGGGCGACACCGCCATCAAGATCGATCCCAGCCCCGAGCCAGGCCCCAAGGAACCGCTCCCCGATGGCGGCGAGATCGAGGGGCGGGCCTATGTCGATCCCCTCCAGGTGATCGGCAACCTTCAGCAGCGGCTCTCCGAGGCCATCGGCTCGATCACCACCACGAGTTCCGACCTGAGCGCCACGATCAGGCAGGTCAGCCAACTGCTGGCCACCAATCAGGAGAAGATCAACCGCATCGTGGACCAGACCGAGGACGCCTCACGTGAGGCCCGCGACGCGATCCACTCCCTCAATGAAGTGTTCGGAAGTCCAGAGACCAAAGCCAAGCTCAAGGAAGCTGCCGAGCGGCTTCCCGACCTGATCCGCGCCACGCAGCAGACCGTCGGCGACGCCGGCAAAGTCATGGTCGGCATCGACAGCAATCTCCGCAACCTCGATCATTTTACCTCAGCGCTCGGCGACCAAGGCCAGGCCTTGATTCAGCGGTTGAGCCAATCGAGCGAAAAACTCGATCGGCTGGCGGACCAATTGCTCGTGCTTACCGAGAACATCAATCAGGGCCGCGGCACCCTCGGACGCTTGGCCACCGACCGCGAACTGTACGACAACCTGAACCGGACGGTAATGAACATCGAATCGCTCAGCCGCGAATTGAGGCCGATCCTTCGCGACGCAAGGGTATTCACCGACGCGATCGCCAGGCACCCGGAAAAGCTTGGTGTGCGCGGGGCGCTGCAACCCAGTTTAGGCACGAAATGGTGAATCTCGCCGCGCCCTGAAGCCGCAACCAAAATCAGAGTGCCTCATTACCTTGGAAAAACAGGTGCGCAAAGCGGGCAGGCAACCTTGGCTTACCGGCACAGCCATCGTGAAGCTCGCAAGGCCCCCTGATTCCCACAAGCGGTGGCCCGACGCCCATCAGCGGCTGGAGTCGTCGCGGAGCTGCACCTGGAGCGCCCCCAACATCCGTGTGATCGCTTCTTCTTTCTTGTTGATGAACGGCACGTTGTCCAGGATGATCGAGCGGCGGTCGTCACTCGGGTGCAGGATCAGGCGACCGGATCGCAAGAGCAAGTATTCGAAAACGTCTCCGATCTCCTTGTCGATTCTCAAGCTCGGGGCATAGACCCGCTCCATATTGGCCAAAAACCCGTGGTGGTGCAAAAGCTCATTGGGCCGCACCTCCCAGTAGTCGAACCGCACCACAATGAATACCAGCACGAAAATAACGCCAAGGATTGCGACGATCGTCCAGTAAAACGTGGCGTTGGCTAGGGGATGAAATCCTGCCAACAAAGCTGTCAATGTCGGCAAGACCCCGGGCTGGAGCCGCACCCATAGCACGAATGCCATCACCACGGCGGCTAGGAAGAAAAACAGTGTCAGCGAGGTAGTGCGGGGGAAGTCGAAGGAGAGGATCACCAGATTCACCGCCAGAATGCCCAAAAAGAGGGTCGCCACGACGACGGCCGAGACGTTTTCCTCCGTGAGCGGTTGGTCCGAGAAACTCATCCAGATCGCGGCCACGAGCGAGAAAAGGAACACCGGGTAAAGAAAAAGGATTTTCGGGTAGGAGATCAGAAAAATCTTTTCGGGGGTTTTCTCAGCGGTTTTCTTTCCCCGGGGAGATGCGTTCGTGACGGTCTGATTCGCGGCTGCGTCCGACATAGGTTCTCCTTCCATTTTCCAGTGAGCGAAGGGCCGAGTGCGGCGCGTCGTTTACGGAGCGGGCTGGCGCGTCGCGAAAGCTCGCGTCAAGGACTTCGCACGCACGGCCCTCCCAATTTACCGAATCTGCTGCGTCGGGACCAGTCGGAGGTCCTCAGGAAGCGAGCGAAAGCGCTTGTTCCCCGGAAGACTCGCGCGTCTGGCCGATCCGCCTTCTTTTCCCCCCCAAGCCCGCCTCTACGGGTGCAGGTGAAAATGCTTGCCCACGGTTCCCCATCCGCACATTTTTTGCGGCGAACGGAAACCGGAAGTTCCCCCCCGCCAGACGGCTGCCGGTTGACCGGGCCCCGGTTCGGCCCTATCTTGGTCAAATGGAGGGCGAATTGCGTCCCGTCACGAAACAGACCTACGTCGAGAGAGGAGTGCGGCCGTGAAAGGCAACGAAAAAATCCTGAATATCCTGAACGATCTTTTGGCCGAGGAGTTGACGGCGATCAACCAGTATATGGTTCATTCCGAGATGTGCGCGAATTGGGGTTACAACCGGCTTCACGAAAAAATCGAGAAACGCGCCATCGAGGAAATGAAACACGCCGAAAAACTCATCGCCCGCATTCTGTTCCTCGAAGGCACTCCCATGGTCAGCCGGTTGAACGCTCTCCACATTGGCAGCGACGTGCCCCAGCAGCTCCAATCGGACCTCAACGCCGAGGTGGCGGCCGTCCAGGCGTATAACGAGGCGATCCATGTCTCGGATGAGTTGGGCGATGCCATGACACGAGAACTTCTCGAACATATCCTGAAGGACGAAGACGCCCACGTCGATTGGCTCGAGGCCCAGCGAGATCAGATCCAGCAGATGGGCCTGGCCGTGTATCTTTCCACGCAAACTTAACGGCACAAAGGCGGGTTCGCCACAATTTGGCCGGGGGCTTCGGGCGGGTGCCATCCGTCGCCTTGAGGGGGTCGTCTTCCCTCTTCGTAAGGGCAGATTGAACTCGGCCTCACGATGCATGATGAAGACTCTAGTCTTGGGCCTTGGAAACCCCCTCGTCACCGACGACAGCGTCGGATTGCGCGTGGCGGCCCAACTTCGGCCACTCCTCGAGAACCGCTCTGAGATCGAGGTTTCGGAGGACTATTGGGGCGGGCTACGGCTGATGGAGCGGATGGTGGGCTTTGATCGAGTCATCGTCATCGACGCCATCTGCACCGGCGCCCCGCCCGGCACGCTCCATTGCCTCACCCCTGCCTCGATCGCCACACAGCGAAGCGCCTCCAGTCACGATGTGAATCTTCCCACCGCGCTGGCGCTCGGGCGGGCCGCCGGTCTCGTCTTGCCCGGCGACGACCAGATCCAACTCTTGGGCATCGAGGCCGAGGACGTTCTCACCTTCGGCGAACGCTGCACGCCTGCCGTAGAAGCTGCTATTGGGCCGGCAGTCGCCCTAGTGCTGGATTGGCTCGGCGTTCCTACTTCGCCCCCCGCTTGAAAAGATTTTTCATCAGGCCGCCCGGCAACGGCGTTTCGGGCGGCAGCGGCGGAGATGGCCCCACGATCTCTTGGGGTGGGGCGGGTGCGTCGATATGGATCTCCAGCGGCATCTCGTACGCAGGCGATGGCGGCGCGGACGGCAACTCCCGCTGCTCGGCAAGCGGTTCCTGGACGTGGGGAATGCTTGCCTCCGTGTTCCCGCTCCGGCTCCCGCATCCGTCGAGCAGCAACAGGGCTACCAGAATGATTAAGGGCAGATCCAGTCTCATACCATCATTATGCGCTATGCCTGACATGGCGTTGCCACTCGGCGGAAGAAATTTCTGCCGAGCACCGCTTTCTCGCCCCTCGATGCGCCGCGGCGCTCAGTGTTAGAGAATTTTCCAGCCGGGCAAATCTTGACGTGCCTTAGTGTTCACGCATCAGCGCAAGCCCCGCGGACGGAATTGCCTTGCGGGAAAGACTTCCGCTTGTTCAGGTCTGTGTCACGCTGGCACTGCTCCTTGGCTTCGAGTCGGTTTGTTCATTTTTTCGTTGTTGCTGCGAATGGCTGTGGGGATCGCGGTGTTGCGTTTATAATGGTGGCATGATCGGCGCGTCGCGGATCTCCACGAAGCAGCTCGAAGGCTTTTGCCGCCGCCTGGCCATGTGTCTGGAGGCGGGCATCCCCTTGCGTTCGGTGATGGCCCGGGAACTTGAGCGGGCGTCCGGGGCCGCGCACCGTCGCCGGGTCGCCGAATTGAGTCAGGCGATCAAGCGAGGAGCGAGTTTCACTGAGGCGCTGGAGTTCACCGACGATTACTTCCCCGATCTGTTCCACGCCACGGTTCAGGTTGGCGAAGAGACCGGGCGACTGCCGGAAACGCTCCGCGATTTGGCTGACCACTACGAGGGCCAACTGCGACTGCGGCGTCGCTTTCTCGGCGCGATCACGTGGCCGTTGATCGAACTGGCAATCGCCGTGTTTGTGATCGGTTTCTTGATTTGGATCCTGGGCGTGATCGGCGAGTCGACCGGCCACACGGTCGACGTGCTTGGGCTTGGGTTGGTGGGAAATCGCGGGCTGGCAATCTATTCGACCCTAGTCGGAGCGGTTGCCGTCGCGCTGCTGATGGTAATCCACGCCATTCAGCGCGGGTTGGTTTGGACGAAGCCCATCCAACGGCTCGCCCTGCGCTTGCCTGGAATCGGCAAGGCCTTGGAAACGATCGCCTTGGCTCGCTTGGCCTGGGCTTTGAATCTGACGTGCAATGCGGGCATGGACGTGCGTCGGGCGATCCGGTTGAGCCTGGCAGCCGCACGCAACGCCCATTTCACCGATCAGATCAAGCCCATCGAGCAACAGGTCGCGGCCGGGGCCTCGCTTTACGACGCCTTTTCCAGTACGCAGGCCTTTCCCAACGACTTCCTTGATTCCCTTAACGCCGCCGAGCAAAGCGGCATGGTCGTCGAGTCGATGGCCCGACTCTCGCGACAGTATCAGGAACAGGCCGAGGCCGCGTTGAAGGTGCTGACCACGCTCGGGGGAGTCGCCGTTTGGGTCGTGATCGCGATCATCATCATCCTGGCCATCTTCCGTCTGTTTTCCTTCTACGTGGGCATGATCCACCAAAATCTGCCGTGAGGAGCGGGGTTGGTTCGGCTCGTTTTCACGGCACGTGAGCGAACTTGGACATTCAAGGATTGCGAGAACAAGCCCCCGGGAAACAAGCGACCCAAATCGGCGGATCTTTACGGCCGTACGCGGCTTCATCTCGAAGCAGTCAGGCTGGTTTACTCGGTGCGACCACGTCTGGAACTCAGCGTGTGTATGTTGACAAACAGTAGCCACAACAGTACATCTTTCCGTGTAAAAATGTGCGTGCCAACCGCGCAGATTATTCAAGGCAAGAATCCAAAAGGCTGCTTTCTGTTAGCGTTCCTCTCATGGCCCCTGAGGCGACCAAGACGGTGATCTCCGACGCCACATGTACTCGTTGTGGTTGCATGTGCGATGATATCGAATTGACCGTCGCGGATAACCGAATTCTCGAAGCCAAACAAGCGTGCCGATTGGGCCAGGCCTGGTTCCTCGATCGGCATGAATCCCCGGGTGCGGTCTGCACGATCGCCGGGCGACCAGCGTCGCTCGAGGAAGGGATCGATCAGGCCGCCCAAATCCTTGTCCAGGCCCGATATCCGCTCCTTTACGGCTTGAGCCACACCACGTGCGAGGCGCAGGGCAAAGCGGTAGCCATTGCCGATTGGATCGGCGGTACGATCGACACCACAACTAGCGGGAGTCATGGTCCGGCGTTGACGGCGTTTCAGTCGTTGGGCCAGGTGACTGCGACACTGGGCGAGATTCGCCACCGCGCCGATCTTGTGATCTACTGGGGGGTTGATCCAGCCGAGACCCACCCTCGGCATTTCTCCAGGTACACGCTGATGCCGGAGGGACTTTTCGTGCCCCGGGGACGCCCGGACCGCACCTGTGTGGTGGTCGACGGGCGTCGCACCGCTAGTGCGCAGGAAGCCGACATCTTCCTCCAAGTACGGCCGGGCAAGGACTTCGAGGCCCTGTGGATCCTTCGGGCGTTGGTCCAGGGGTTGAGCGTGGAGGCGGATCAGGTCCAATCGGAGACTGGCGTGCCGCTGACTGCCTGGCTGGATCTCGCGGAGCGTATGAAGAGGGCCCGATATGGCGCGATGTTTTTCGGCGAGGGTTTGATCACGACCGGGGGAGGACACCTCAACGCCGAGGCCCTCTTGGCGTTAGTGCGGGAATTGAACGATTTCACCCGCTTCGTTTGCCGACCCATGGCCAGCATTGGGAACGCGGTGGGGGCCGACAATGTGCTCTCTTGGCGGACCGGCTATCCTTTTGCGGTCAACTTGTCGCGGGGCTACCCACGTTTCAGCCCCGGCGAATATACGGCCAACGAGCTTCTCGCGCGGCGCGAAGCCGATGCCGCGATGTTGATCTCCGTCGATGCGGCTACCTTGGGGCCAGCGGCACAGGAACATCTGGCCAAAATCCCCGTCATCGCGCTAGGCTCTCAAAAATGGTCCTTCCCGTGGCCAGCCGCGGTCAGCTTCGCCACGGCGCTGTACGGGATCAGCGTGGCCGGCACCGTGTACCGCATGGACGAAGTGCCCTTGCCACTGCGTCCCGCCGTCCCTTCCTCGCGGCCCAGCGATTACCAGGTTCTATGCCGCTTGGAAGACCGGGTACGACAGCTTCTCGTCCCCACCACTGTGCTTTGAAGGTTAATAGCCCGACCCTACCTGACTCCAATCCGCTTGTTGCTGTTGGTCTATTAAACTGTCGATCTGTTGATCCCCTGTTGATCACCGCGCCGTTTTCAGCGTGGCGTAGCCTTGGCGTTTGACATACAATAGGCTGATCGCGGATCGCCCTCACGGTTTGGACAAAAAAAGCCAAGGAGCTCTCCATGAATGATTTGAGGCAAAACGTAACACGGCGCGACGTTTTGGCACGCGGGGTCCGTTGGGCGGCGTTGGGAGCGCTAGTGAGCCGCTTCGAACCGTTATTGGCCTCGCCCAACTCCCGGTGGTTCAAAATCGGCGCCTGCGAGTGGAATTTGGGCAGGAGGGATCCATCGAGCTTGGAGGTGGCTAAAGAGATCGGGTTGGATGGTGTCCAGGTGGACATGGGTTCGGCCGACTCGGACCTGCCCCTGCGTAAGCCGGAAGTCCAGAAAGCCTACCTAGCCATGGCCGAAAAAACTGGTGTGGAGATCGCTTCGGTGGCTTTGGCCGCGACGAATGTCGTGCCGCTGAAGAGCGATCCCCGGGCGGCGCAATGGTTGATGGATGGCATCGACGTTTGCAAGGCCCTGGGGCGGCAGATCATCATGCCCGCCTGCTTCGCCAACGGCGACCTCGATATGGCCAAGACCGCCGAAATCGACCACCTTGTCGGCGTGCTCAAGGAGGCTGCCGCTAAGGCCGAGAAGCTTTCGATCATCATCGGGTTGGAAAGTTACCTCAGCGCGGAAGACAATTTGAGGATCCTCGAGCGTGTGGGTTCACCGGCGCTGAAGGTGTATTACGACGTGGGCAACTCGACCGATAAGGGGCGGGACGTGCTCAAGGAAATCCCCCTCTTAGGTAAAGAAATCTGCGAGTTCCACTTCAAGGACGCTGGCCACCGCTTGGGTCAGGGGCGAATTGACTTCAGGAAAGTTCGCGATGCCTTGGACAAGATCGGTTATAGCGGTTGGATTCAGCTCGAAGCCGCCGCACCGAATGGCGTGAAACGCGACTACGCCGACTATTACAAGTTCCTCCGCACGATCTATCCTGAGCGTGGATAAAGCACGATCCCGAGTGTGGATAGCACACGGCAGCGATCGACCGGATGTCGAAGCCCCTGATGTTGCCTGAAAATCCGCGGATTCTCATCGTCCGTCTCAGCGCGGTCGGCGATGTGATCCACGCCATGCCGTTGGTCGTGGCGTTGCGGGAACGATTTCCCAAGGCCTTTCTGGCCTGGGTTTGCTCGCCGCCGGCGGCGACCCTTTTGCAAGGACACGAGGCCCTCGATGAGTTGATCGTCGTGGGGCGACGCTACCTCCGGTCGCCGCGTGAAATGCTCGCGTTGCGGCGTCGGCTCCGCGCCCTGCGAGTGGACATCGCCATCGACGCTCAAGGGTTGACTAAAAGCGCGGTGGTAGCTTGGCTTTCGGGCGCGCCGGTACGGATCGGATTTGGCGACCAATGGGGACGCGAAAT
Source organism: uncultured Thermoguttaceae bacterium (assembly GCA_937951625.1). Lineage (GTDB taxonomy): Bacteria > Planctomycetota > Planctomycetia > Pirellulales > Thermoguttaceae > CALFBP01. Next base: position 7,659 of record CALFBP010000026.1, on the reverse strand, counting down.
CAGCCGCTGGTTTTACACCGAGCAGATCCACACCAAGACCAAGCACACGGTGGACCGCACGCTGGAATTGATCGAGCCCTTGGGCATTGTCCGCCCGGCGGTCCGCTTCCACGTGCCCTTGAACGAGGCGGACCGCCAGGCGGCGGATCGGATGCTTACCGGTTTGGCGATGGACGCGCCATTTGCGATCATCAACGCGGGCGCTGGCTGGCGCTCGAAACTCTGGCCGCCGGAGCGGTTCGGGGCCGTGGCCCGGCACCTCGGACGCCTGTGGCGATTGCCCTCGCTTGTGGTTTGGGCCGGAGCGGAGGAGCGGGCTTTGGCCGAAACGATCGTGGCCAGCGCGGACGGTCATGCCCGGCTGGCCCCTTCCACCACGCTCCGCGAATTGGCCGCGCTGTGCGAGAAAGCAACCCTTTTCGTCAGTTCCGACACCGGCCCGCTGCATCTCGCTGTCGCCGTAGGCACGCCGTGCGTGGGTCTGTATGGTCCGTGGCCAGCGGAGGAAAATGGGCCTTACGGTCCTGGACACGTGGTCGTCCAAAAAATGGCGATCTACGGTCCCAGCTCCCAGCGCCGCCGGGCTCCCCGGGAGCTTATGGAGGCCATCGATGTCCCCTCGGTCTGCGAGACCTGCGACACGATCCTCAGCCGCACCACGGTGGAACGCAACGGGAGTCAGGTCGGCGAAGTGCGGATTTAAGGGCGGGGTCTTGGGCATGCACCACACGATGGGCAGGTGGCACGCCGCCGACGAACCCGCTTCCGCGCGACACGCCACACCAGATAGGCCGCGGCGGCAATCACCATACTCGCGGCCGTTAACTCTTGCCAGAGAGGTTCCATGCCTTACCCAGCGATGCGAATTCCAATCTGGTACGTGGCGAACGCTCCCAAGTAAGCCAGCGACGTCATGTAAACGAGCGTGAAAATCGGCCATCGCCAGCTATTGGTCTCCTGACGAATCACCGCTAGCGTCGCCGCGCACTGGGCGCATAAAGCGAAGAAGACCATGATGGATAGGGCCACGGGAATGTTGAACAACGGTTGCCCCGTGTCTTCCCAGCGGGCCTCGCGGAGCCGAGTAGCCAATTCCGAAGATGCCTCCAGCGAATCGGCGTCCGCCTTCCCACTGCTGAAGATCACGCCCAGGGTCGCGACTACGACTTCGCGAGCGGGAAAGGAGGCGATGACCGCCGACCCGATCCGCCAATCCCAGCCCAAGGGGCGGAATACCGGCTCAATCCAGCGTCCAAACCGGCCCAAGTAACTTTGCCGTTGGTAAGCGGCCGCAATCTCCGCCTCCAAGGCAGCGAGTTCGCGCGCCACCAGAGCCTGCCCCGGATCGTCGGCCGCCAAGCTTTCTCGTTGGGCTTCAAGTTGTTGGCGACGTTCGAGGAACGGCCCTTCGACGCTCTCGCGGTCATGCGGATAATAGAGCGCCGCCCAAACCAAGATCGACACAGCGAGAATGACGGTTCCCGCCAACCGGACGAAGGAAACCCCCCGTTCCAGGACCCGCAACGCCACGGTTCGCGGCGACGGCCACTTGTAGGCCGGCAACTCCATCAGAAACGGCGGGGCGTCGCCGCGAAGCAGTGTTTTTTTGAACAGTCGGGCAACGAGGACTGCTACCGCGATGCCCAAAAAGTAGAGGGATGCCAAGGTAATCCCCGGCAGATTCACCAGCCCCCCCAAATAGGTTCGACGCGGAATGAAGGCGGCGATCATCAAAGTGAAAACCGGCAGGCGGGCCGAGCAGGTCATCAACGGCGCGACGAGGATGGTGGTCAGTCGGTCGCGCGGATTCTCAATCACCCGCGTGGCCATGATCCCCGGTACCGCGCACGCAAACGACGAGAGCAAGGGTAGAAACGACTTGCCGCTCAAACCGACGCGCACCATCAGCCCGTCCATCAAGTAGGCAGCCCGGGCCAGGTACCCACAGTCCTCCAGCACGCCGAGAAACAAGAAGAGAACGAGAATTTGCGGCAAGAACGCCAGGACGGACCCGACCCCCCCAAGCACGCCATCCACCAACAGGCTCCGCAGCGCTCCTTCGGCCAGTCTCGCCTCGACCACACTGACTAACAGCTCCACGCTGCCGCCGATGGCCTGCATCAACGGCTCGGCCCAAACGAACACCGCCTGGAAAATGATCACTGCCACGATAACAAAGACGATCGCGCCCCAAACCGGGTGCGTAAGAATACGGTCCACGCTGTCGGAAACCGTTGGTGTTCGTTTCTCGGGCTGCGTGACCACGCCGTCGAGCTGCTTGCGGATCCATGCGTAGCGAGCTTGCGTCTCGATGCCGGGAATGGGACAGCCTGCTTTTTCCAACCGCTGGCGGGCCGCCGTCAATGCCTCGTCGAAGGCAGGATTTGGCCCCGGCAGGACGGCGGATCGCAACATACCTGACGTATCAAGCAAAATCCGCTCTATGACCCAATGGGGCAGGTCGCGGCGGCGCTTCCATCCATCCTCACCTCCCCGGAACCGATGCCTCCGCCGCCCTGGAAAGTGCGACCAAAAGCCAAAAGGCGATCGCTCCGGGCCGACTGGCGCGAGTTGTTGTGCCGATAGCGTCGAGGTCAACAGGGCTGCCTCTGAATGAAAAATGTCTGGCAAAACATGAGGCGGGTCGGGTCGGGCGAGTTGGGCGATCCCGTGAATCGCATCCCGAAGCTCTGTCAGACCAATCCCCCGATTCCCTTGAGTGGGGTATACAGGAACGCCCAACTGCCGCGATAACGCTTGGATATCGATGTGGTACCCATGTTGTTGGGCCACGTCGAACATGTTGAGTACCACGATCGTCGGCAAGCGGAGTTCCAGGATTTGGCTGAGGAGGTAGAGGTTTCGCTCCAGATTGCTGGCGTCCGCAATGTATAGGATGGCGTCCACCGGCGCTGTGCCGCGGATCCTGCCCAAAAGAACTTCGACTGCCACCAACTCGTCCAGCGAACGAGGCGATAAGCTATACAACCCCGGTAAATCAGTAAAGGAGAACAGACGGCCGCCGATTTCACAAAGGCCGGTGCGTTTCTCGACGGTTACTCCCGGATAATTGCCAACCCTTTGATGAATTCCCACCAATGCGCTGAACAGCGTCGACTTTCCCGTGTTGGGGTTGCCGATTAAGGCGATATGTAGGGCATGATCGGCCGCGGCGGATGCCATAGATTTGCTGGAAGCCTGGAATGCTTGAGTTGAGCCCGCCTTAAGAAACCTCCACGGCGCGACTACCCCTCGGTGCTAACACTTCAGGTGCATCGGCGGACTGATCTTGCATGAAATGGCCCGACGGAACCCTTTACGAAGGGTATGGAGGCCCTAAAACGCCTAAAACGTCCCAAAGCTTGGATTCGAGCCATCGATCTTGACGTTACAGAGGGTGGGGTGGGCGGGCGCGTTCTTCCATCCCATCTCCTCTTAAAGGGCATCGTAGATAATCTCTACGGAGGGACATCACTCCGACGCGCGATTCGCTTGGCCCGCCCCTGCTGTTGGAGCCACCAGGATTTCTAGGGCGTCGTTGGCGCGGAGGCAAACCTTGCCTCCGTTCAAGCGGAGGATGCAAGTTGGACCGGGACGAAACATCTCGACGGGAACCCCCGATCGAAGACCAAATTCCTCCAACCGCTGAACGTCCTCCGGACGGCCGTGAATTTGACGGACAATGGCCGATTCACCCGCATGCAAGCGGTTCAAGGGAACCACCTGACATGGGGGGGCGACTGCACGATGAATCAGCGGCGGACAGCACACGGCGGGCATGGCGATGACCCGAAAATGAGACGCAGTATCATTCTCAATCCTCATTCTAGCCCAGCAGTCACCGGGGATCAAGAGAGGGTGAAAAAAAGATTCGGGCCGACCGGAGGAGGGCGCTGGCCCCCTTCAAACCATCCTTCGGTCGGCCCGGGCGAACGTGCTGCGTGACCCTTACGCGGTCTTGATCTCGATTCGCCTCCCCTTGGCCTCCTCTCCCTTGGGCACTCGGATCTCAAGAACCCCGTTGCGATACGAGGCCTCGATCTTGTCCGTGTCCACGCCGTGGGGTAAGGGAACCCTGCGATAGAGGCGGCCGCGGCGATAGCGGTATCCGTCACCCTGCTTTTCTTCCTCCTTGTGCTCGGCTTTGAGGACCAACGTGTCGCCTACGACCTCGACATTGAAGTCCTTCGGCTCGAATCCCGGGGCATCGGCTCGCACGACGATCTGGTTCTCGCCGTCTTCGACGTCGAAGCCCCAGCCGAGCGTGGGCCAGGAATCATGGCCCGCCATCACAGGCCAATCGTGGAAAAAACGGTCAAACAACGCATCCATTTCGCGGCGCATTTGAGCGAGCAGGTCGCGAGGCCGGTCGGCCAAAGCCGGGGCGCTGCGTTCCTCGCTGCGCCGCTTCCAGGGAATCAGGCTTTTCATCGTCTCACCTCCCAAAAGGCTCTGTCCCTCAAACCGATCCAATTCCCTGCCATCGTCCCTAGCCGGCTTTCACCGCGATCTTCCGCGGGCAAACGGCTTCAGTTTTGGGCAAGTGCAGCGTCAACACGCCGTTATGGAGTTCCGCTGAAATCTTGTCAGCATCGATGTCCTCACTGATCGCGAAGCTACGATAGAAGTCGCCGATGCCGTATTCGCCATAGAGGAACTCGTGGTCAGCGTGTCGCGGCTCCACCTTGCCTTGAATGGTCAATTGGCCATTTTCAAAACGGACGTCGAGGTTGTCCTTGCTCACGCCCGGTAGATCGCCGTAAAGGACCAACTCGCGTTCGGTTTCCACGATGTCGAATCGAGGCGTATAAGTCACGGCGTTACGGGTCCGCTCGGCCACCGCGACGTTGCCGTTGGTTTCCCTTTTTACCAAGTCTTGTGCCATGGCTTGTCCTCCTCCTTTCTCTGTTGCTTCACGTTGCCGACCTCCCGAGAAAGCGCCACGCACCGCGGCGCCCTCGGACCGAGATTACTCGGCCTTGATCGCCAGACGTCTCGGCTTCGCGGCGTCGCACTTAGGCAACGTGATCGTCAACACGCCATCCTTGAGCTGGGCCTCGACCTCCTCCGTTTTCACCGCACACGGAAGCGTGATTACGCGGCTGAACTGGCCATAACCACGTTCCTGGCGATGCCACGTGCCTTTCTCGACCGCCGGAGGCTTGCGTTCACCGCGGATCGTCAGTTGGTTACCCCCGGTGACGTAGATTTCCAGCTCGCTGATGTCCATGCCGGGCAATTCCGCCTCGACGTAGACGCAGTTGTCATCTTGCCAGAGGTCCAAAGCTGGATAAGCCACCACGGGCGTTTCCCACCGATCGCTCAAGCCGAACCGGCGGAACATCCGATCCATTTCCGCGCTGAGCCGATTCATTTCGGCCAGCGATTCTGCGAGCCAAGTGGAAGTCGAGAAACCGAATGGCTCGAGAACGCTGCTACCGAAGGGTCGCCATAAAGTGTTCATCACCATACGTTTCTCCTCCTTTCTTGTCTCACGTGCCATGGGGGCAACCCGCCCTCTCTCCCGCCCGCCAACGTGCCCCCGTGTCAGCGAGCGGCACGTATCCGCCACAGCAAATTGCATGCCAAAAAAAGGCCCTTTCCTCAAAGTTTGTTGTGCATGCGCAACGTGTTTGTTATCAACTGCTTATGACAACGAGCTGAACTTGCGACGGCTCTCTTCCAGCCCTTCGAACGACGGCTTTTTCCACTCTATCCTGCCAAATTGACAAGCAAGACTGGTACCGCTCGTCATTTTGACACGTTTGGCAGAGTGGCCGCGGTGAAACTCCGGCGAGAATCAAGGTAGAATGGGTTGGAAATCGTTCAATTCGGGCTGTGACCGGTTGGGTAAGACCATCATCCTAGTTCCCGAGTGAGCGGGAGTGAACAGAGTGAAAGACTACTACGCGATTTTGGGCTTGCCATGTACGGCCAGCGCCGCGGAGATCGACGCGGCCTTTCGCAGCTTGGCCAAAAAACATCATCCAGACCTTCATCCTCAAGACCGACAATCGCTCGAACTCTTCAAATTGGTGGCCGAAGCGCATGAAGTGCTCTCAAACGCAGCGAAACGCAGGCATTACGATCGAGCTCAGCAGCAACGCCGGGCCTCTCGACCCAAGCCGTTCTTCTCGACCGGATTGTGCGAGCCGACCTCTCGCCAAATGCCATCGGCGGAGCTGCTCGACCTGGAGGCCAGGCTGCCTCTGACTCCAGAAGAGGCCCGCTGGGGAACCACGATCGAATTCAAACTCACCTATCCGATTACTTGCCCTCAATGCGGTGGGAATGTCCAGCTCGATTGCCCCATCTGCGGCAGCAAAGGTACGCAGCTTCAGTCAGAGTATCTGACGTTGCAACTGCCCCCTGGCCTTGCCGACGGAGATGTGCTTCGAGTACCGGCCCATGGGCGATACTCAGCAGCGAGTTCAACGCGCGGCGATCTGCGAGTGATTGTGCAGGTGCGTCCTCGCTGGTGAAATTCGTCGCCATGTTGAGACGGATCCCACAAAAAATAGCTATGATGTGCTAACGCAAACGATGGTTGACGCCGCGCCAAGCATTAGTAGACTATTTCGCGATATGGCAATTTGACGAAGATTCCCTGCTGCGTGAACTCATGATGGTCATCAAACGCCTTGGCGGACGAAAACCGCGTTCGGGTTTTTTTTGGCGGTTCAGGCCCGGGAATTGTGCGTCGGTCCGATCGTTGCACTGTTGGGGCTGACTCCGTCAACGGTCTCGAAGCAAGTATTGACCCTTCATGAGGCGCGGGCGCTCGACATCCGCAAGGAAAGGCGATGGTTGTTTTATCGTGTAGCCAGTGATGATTGACCGATGGGAATCCGGGAATCGGCCTCTTTGCTTTGCCCTCTGATAACCGAGACTCCCGTGGCTGCGGACGACGCCAAACGATTGAAATAGATCGGCCAAATAAAATCCGCCGATGTTATGTAGGGAACGACGCCAATGATAAAAGTGTTGTTCTTATGTACGGGAAACTCTTGCCGAAGCCAAATGGCCGAGGGCTGGACGCGTCGCTTGAAAGGCGACCAGATCGAACCGTACTCTGCTGGGATCGAAGCCCATGGACTGAATCCGGATGCGGTCCGCGTGATGGCCGAGGCGGGCGTCGATATTTCCGGCCAACGTTCGAAATTGGTCAGTGAACTCGCCGGGACCGAGTTTGACTACGTCGTCACGGTCTGCGACAATGCCCGGGAATCCTGCCCGGTGTTTCCGGGAAAGGCTAAGGTCATCCACAAGGGTTTTGACGACCCGCCCCGCTTGGCTGCTGGCGCCAAGAGCGAGGCTGAGCGGCTGGCCCCTTACCGCCGCGTCCGTGATGAAATCCGGGAATTCGTCAGAAGCTTGCCGGAGGCGCTTGAGCAGCAACCCTGACGGACAGGAACGCCCAAGCAGGGCTTCCTGTGCCTTCTTTTTTGGCGGCACACCGTCCCTAGGAGAGGAACGCTGCCATGGTGGAAAAGACGGTAACCATCACGCTCACGCAGCGAGAGTTGATGGAGCTGGAAGTGATCGTCGTTGACGAGGACAAAGAGGAGGCCCTGCGGTTTTTGCGCGACGTCGTCAAAAAGAAGGTTTTTGCCGCGGAGGAGGGACACTGCAAGCCGCCGTCGGATTGGCGGTGAGCGG
>CALFBP010000025.1 GCA_937951625.1 uncultured Thermoguttaceae bacterium | reverse complement strand
TTCACGCCCACGACTTGGGCCAGTTCCTGCACTGCTACGGCGTCCCCACCGTGCATACGCCGCATCTCGACGGTCTGGCCGCCAGCGGGGTCCGCTTCGCGCGGAGTTTTTGCACCAGTCCCGGGTGCAGCCCGTCGCGGGCCTCGATCTTCACCGGGCGCTGGCCGCATAACAACGGCGTGATGGGCCTGACCCACGCCCGCTTCGCCTGGGACCTCCAGCCCGAGGAACGCCACTTGGCCCAAATCCTCCGCGACGCAGGCTACGCCACCGCCGCGGTGGGAGTGATCCACGAAACCTCGTCGGGATTCAAACGGTGTGGTTACCAGCGGCACATCCCCCAACCCCAGGCCGTGCCTGCCACCGACGCCGCCATCCGTCTGCTCGGCGAGCTTGCTGCCCAGCCCGACCGCCCCTGGTTCCTGTCCGTGGGGTTCATCGAGCCGCACCGGCTTCGCTACCCGCAGCCCGACTGGCCAGGCGCCCTGCCCGGCGACTGTAGCTTCCCCGGACCTGACCTGCAACCCGACGATGCGCTGGGAGTCCACGTGCCCGGCTATCTCCGCGACACAGAAGGGACCCGCCGCGAGTTGGCCGGCCTCCAAGGCATGGTCCGCCATGTCGACGCCCAGGTGGGGCGGCTGCTCGCGGCGGTCAAGGAACTCGGACTGGAGGCCACCACCCTGGTGATCTTCACCACCGATCACGGCGTCGCCATGCCCCGCGCCAAATGCAGCCTGTATGAGCCGGGCGTCCAGGTGGCCTTCATCCTCCGCTATCCAGGCCGCGAGGGCTGGCACGGCGGCCGCGTGCGAAACGAGATGATTTCCAACATCGACTATCTGCCCACCATCCTGGAATTGCTGGGCGTGGCGATTCCGACCAATGTCCAAGGCCGCTCCTTCGCCCCGCTGTTGGATGGCAAGCCCTACCAGCCACGCCAAGAAATCTTTACCGAATTGACCTACCACGACTACTACGACCCCCGCCGGGCCATCCGCACCGAAACGCACAAACTGATCGTCAATTTCACCACGGCCCCGGCCTTTATGGACCCCTCGCAGTGCTGGCGGCCGCCCTCCGACGTGCTCACCCCGGCCAACCACGCTATCGCGTACCATCCCCACATCGAGCTGTACGACCTGGAGCACGATCCTTGGGAACAGCGCGACGTGGCCCAAGACCCGAAATACGCCCAGGTCCGAACCGATTTGCTCCAGCGACTCCACCGTCACCTGGTCGAGACCCAGGACCCGATCCTCCTCGGCGCCATCACCCCGCCGCAGCACCGCCGGGCTTTGGAGATCCTGCAAGGCGCGGGTGCGAAGTGATCGGTCAGTGGTCCTCGCAACCTGAAGGGCCGCGCCGCGTCGTGGCCGCAGGAGGGGCGTGAAGGCTTTGGTGAGTGTTTAGGTGGCAGCCGCCTCGAAGCTGACTGTCACCAGGACCGCCGGCGACGACGCAGCGCGGCTTTCCAGGCGGGCGCGATGGGGCGCGCACGGATACCACCGCTGGCTTGTCCAGCAGTGTGAATCGTGCTCAGGATAACCAGTAACGTACCCTCTTTCGGGAAGCGGTGTCGGCGAGGCGGCCAAAACAGGGGTCAGGTCAGAAAAGGGGTCAGAACTATTTTTCGGCACGACGGACGGAAGAAAATAGTTCTGACCCCTTTTCTCCCGCTTTCCGCTCTCCGCCCCACTCAGTCGTGGCGGTGGTCTGGGATCACCTGCGTGCTCGGATCGCCAAACACCTTAGTCAAGCGTTCGCGGAGCATGAGCCGGGCGCGGAGCAAGCGAACCTTCACGTTGGCCTCCGAGATGTTCAGGGCCTCGGCCGCCTCGCTTGTCGAAAGGCCCTCCACGTCACGAAGCAGGAACACCAGCCGATACTTCTCGTCCAATTCGTCCAAGGCCTGCTGGAGTAATTCGCCGACCTCACGACGATGGGCCAACTGCTCCGGCGACTCCTGCCATTTGGCAATGTACTGCGGCAGGGGCATGTCCGCGTAAGATTCCGAGGACTGATCGTCGCGGAACTCCAAGGCACCGCGGTTGGCTCGCTTGCGGAGCAAGGCCAGGGCGTGGTTCGTGGCGATCCGCGTCAGCCAGGTGTGAAACGTGGACTCTTCCCGGAATTGCTCCAAGTGCTCGATCACGCTCAAGAACGTCTGCTGCACCACCTCCTCGGCGTCGTGCTGGTGGCGAACGATTCGCATGGCCAGCGAGAACAGTCGCCGCTCGTACTTCGACACGAGCTCCTCAAAGGCATCAAAATCGCCACGACGGGCCAGTTGGACCAGCTCGCGATCCTCATCGACGCCGTGCGCCATCCAAGGGCCCTTCCCCAACCGATTTACCACCCGAAAGAGTGTCGCTCAACGACGGCGGGGCCATTCTAACCACTTGGAGCCTACTTCGGGAGTACAGAATCCGCGAAAACTACCCTGGCGAGGTCGCGCTTAATACACTCGAAACGGTTTCCTCTTACCGACCTATCGGGTAGTTACGATGGGTCAACCGTAGTTCTCAATCCTCCGCATCCACCTAATCGGCAATTTCTTCGTAAGCCAATCTATTTTCGTAGTTATTAACGCTTCTGTAGATTGCGTCGAAATACTATACTAGAGTGCTTCAACTTTCTAAACGACTGGAGCAAGACGTGAGCATTCTGAATTTGGATAAGATTTTCAACCCCAAACGGGTTGCGGTAATTGGTGCCAGCGATACCCCCTCGAGTGTCGGATACACGGTGCTACGGAATCTAATTGGCTCGGGCTTTGCCGGGGTGGTGTACCCGGTGAATGCGAGGCGGGAGTCGGTCCAGGGTATCCAGGCCTTTCCCGATGTCAAGTCGTTACCTCATCCCCCGGATTTGGCGGTCATTTGTACCCCCGCAGCAACCGTTCCCGGACTAGTTCGGGAGTTGGGCGAGGCAGGGACGCGAGGGCTGGTCATCATCTCGGCAGGCTTTCGAGAGATTGGGGAAGAGGGCCGCAAGCTGGAAAAGCAAGTTTTGGAAGAACAGGCGAAGTTCGAGGGGATGCGGATTCTCGGGCCGAACTGTTTGGGGATCATCGTTCCGAAGATTCATCTCAATGCCAGCTTCGCCGCGGCCACGCCCAAGCAGGGGCACATCGGTTTCATTTCGCAATCGGGCGCCCTCTGCACCTCCGTGCTGGATTGGGCGATCGACGAGGGGATCGGGTTTTCGTACTTTGTTTCGGTGGGGAACATGCTCGACGTGAGCATGGGCGACTTGATCGACTATTTCGGCTCGGCCTCCGACACGCAGTCGATCATCCTTTACATCGAATCGATCAGCGAGGCCCGCGAGTTCATGTCCGCGACCCGCGCCTTCGCTCGCAGCAAACCGATCGTGGCCTACAAGGCAGGCCGATTTGCCGAGTCGGCGCAGGCAGCGGCCTCGCACACGGGGGCGATGGCCGGGGTGGACGCGGTGTACGAGGCCGCATTCCAACGCGCGGGCATCGAGCGGATTTTCCAAATCGAAGACATGTTCGATTGCGCCGAAATCCTTGCCCGGCAACAGCCCCCCAAGGGCGATCGGCTGGCGATCGTGACCAACGCGGGCGGACCGGGCGTGATGACGACCGACGCGTTGATCGAGCGCAACGGGGAGCTGGCCCAGCTTTCCGAGGAGACGATCGCCAAGCTGAACGCGATCCTGCCGCCGTTCTGGTCGCATAACAACCCGATCGACGTGTTGGGCGACGCCCCGCCGGAACGCTTCGCCAAGGCGGTGGAGATCGCCTTGGCCGACAAAGGGGTGGACGCCGTGCTAGTGATCCTTACGCCGCAGGCGATGACCGATGCGACGGGCACGGCCAGAGCGATTGGCGAGACGGTGCGCGGGGTGCATAAACCTGTGTTGGCCGCGTGGATGGGCGGGGAGAGCGTCGCGGAGGGGGCCAGCATTTTGAATCAGGCAGGCATTCCCACGTATCGCACGCCGGAAAAGGCGGTTCGGGCCTTCATGCACCTGGTGTCCTATGCCCGAAACCTGACCACCCTCCACGAGACCCCCCGCGACCTGCCCATGTCGTTCACCCTCGACCGCCAGCGGTTGCGGCGGGTGTTCGACACGATCTTCACCGAGGGGAACGAGGTGCTTTCGGAGAATCTTTCCAAGGCCTTCCTGGAGGCCTACGAAATCCCGGTCACCAAGCCCTACTTGGCCCGCTCGCCCGACGAGGCCGTGGAAGTCGCCCGGCGGTGCGGCTATCCCGTCGTGCTGAAGATCCATTCGCCGCAGATCACGCACAAGACGGACGTGGGCGGGGTGGTGTTGAACCTGAGCAACGACGCGGCCGTGCGGCAGGCCTTCGAACGCATCGTCAAGACGGCCGCGGAAAAGCGGCCCGACGCCGAAATCGTCGGCGTGACCGTGCAGAAAATGGTCAGCTATCCCGTCAGCTTCGAGCTGATCCTGGGCACCAAGAAAGACCCGGTGTTCGGCGCGGTGATCATGGTGGGCATGGGCGGGGTGGCGGCCGAGGTGTTCCGCGACCGGGCCTTGGCGTTGCCGCCGCTGAACGAGTCGCTCGCCCGCCGCGCCCTGGAATCGCTCAAATCCTGGCCCTTGCTGCGTGGTTACCGGGGTCGGCCTGGGGCCAACATCGACCGGTTGATCGAGATCCTCATGCGCTTCTCCTACTTGGTTGCCGATTACCCGGAAATCAAGGAACTGGACGTCAATCCGTTGCTGGTAACTCCCGACGATGTGATCGCGCTGGACGCCCGCGTGGTCGTGGACCGTGAACTCGCCGCGCACGCGGTCCGGCCTTATCAGCACCTGGCGATCCGCCCCTATCCCGAGGAATTCGTTACCGAGCGCCAGATGAAGGACGGCTCCAAGGTCGTGCTTCGTCCCGTCAAACCCGAGGACGAACCGCTCTGGCATGATCTGGTGGCCAGTTGCTCGACCGAGACGATCCGGTTCCGCTTCCGGTATCTGTTCAAGAGCACGACCCACGAAATGGCCTCGCGATTCTGCTTCATCGACTACGACCGCGAGATGGCCATCGTGGCCGAGGTGGGACAAAACGGGGATCGGAAGTTGATCGGAGTGGGCCGCCTGGTGGCCGACGTCGATCACCATACGGCGGAATACGGGGTGATCGTGGCGGACCAGTGGCAAGGGCACGGCGTCGGGGCCTTGTTGACCGACTACTGCCTGGAAGTCGCCAAGCGATGGGGAATCCGCCGCGTGGTGGCCGAGACGACCAAGGACAATGTCCGCGCCCGCGGGTTGTTCCGCAACCGCGGCTTCACCATCGACGAAAGTCGGGAAGGCGACGTGCTGCTAGCAAGCAAGGACCTTTAATCCTTGAGCTGAAACAGCTTGGAGAGGGCATCCAACAGCGCCTGCGGAAATCCATGGCGGGCCTCGTCCCGCAGGGATTCCATGGGCGGGTGGAGGAGCTTGTTCAAGAGGCGGTGGAAGGATTGCCGGACCTCCTCCCGGCCTCGTTCGTCCAGTTGCGAGAGTCTTTGGAAGAGGCGGCGGAGTTCCTCCTCCTTGATTGATTCCCAGTCCGCGCGGAGCTGTTGGATCACAGCACCGGTCGCGCGGTGGCGCCAATCGGCCGCGAAGCGCAGCGTTTCTTCGTCGATGATCTTGCGTGCCTTGGGCAGCTCCTTGTCGCGCTCCGCGCGGTTCCGCTCGCACACCTCGCGGAGATCATCGACGGAGTAGAGGTAGACCTCGGGTCGATCGGCAATGGCGGGATCGAAGTCGCGGGGCACGGCCAAGTCGAGGATGAACAAGGGCCGTTGGTCGCGGAGGGCCTCGATTTCGGCGAAGCGTTGCACGGTCATGATCGGCTCCTCGGCGCCGGTCGTGCTGACGACCACGTCGGCGGTGGCGAGGGCCTGCGGCAAGGCCTCCCAGGCAAGGGGCCGTCCTCCCGTCCGGTGCGCCAATTCCTTCGCCCGCTCCGCGCTGCGGTTGACGATCGTGATGTCACCCGCCCCCTCCGCGCGAAGGTAGCGGATGGTCTCCTCGGCCATTTCCCCAGCCCCGATGACCAGCACCCGTTTGTCATCGAAGCGCTCGAAGATTTGCCGAGCGAAGTCGCTCACGGCCACGCTAGGAATGCTCACGCGCCGCTGTTGGATGGTGGTTTCGCTGGCCACCCGTCGGGCGACTTTCAAGGCGGTCTGGAAGGCCGTGTGCAGCAGCGGACCGGCCGTCTGCGACTCGACCGCCACCTGGTACGCTTGCTTCACCTGAAAGGGAATCTGCGGCTCGCCGACTACCATGCTGTCGAGGCTCGAAGCAACCGAGAACAGGTGCCGGATCGCCGCGTCGCCGTGATACTCGTAAAGCAGCGGCAAGATTTCCTTCAAATCCTGGCCGTGGAATCGAGCTAGAAACCCGGCCACTTGTTCCAGGGAGGGGCTGGAATCCGTTTCGGCCGCCGTGTAGAACTCGATCCGATTGCAGGTCGAGAGCAGGACCGCCTCGACGCCGGGAAAGCGATCGCGGAACTCGCGCAATGCCGTCCGAGCCTGCTCCGTGCTGAACGCCAGGCGCTCGCGAACCGCGATCGACGCGCTGCGGTGATTGCACCCAACCACATGCACATTCATGCCAGGCTTTCCCTACCCGATCGAGAGGCGATGAACCACACCAGCGGTGCGGCCTGTCCCGCCGCTTCGCCATCCCCCTCGCCCCAGATGCTGCGTCATATTGCTTAGCACGCTCCACAGGGCAATCACCAAGAACACGAAGCTCACCAAGGTGAAATAGATGACCCTCCGCCCTTTGCGTGCGGGCCGATACGCCGCCCCAACCACCCCTGTCAGCAACAGCCAGACAAACATGGAGATGGTGACCAACACGACGGGATCGTTCCAGGGAAGCGGCGGTTGGCCAGGCGAGCGTGTGAAGTTCAAGGCCACGCCCGACAAAATGCCCACGCCCAGCATGATCAGCGCGATCACCAAGCTGCGGCTGTTGAGCTGTTGGAGTCGTTCCAGGCTAGGAAAACGCAAGCCGGAAGAAATCGCCGCCTTGGTCTTCAGCCGCCAGTCCTGACCCAAGTACATCAAGCCGGCCACGAACGCCACCAGCACCGCCACCGTGGCCAAAAGGAGCGACGTCCCATGGACCAGCCCCCAAACGGCCGACGCGGGCTCCCGGCCCATGGGCCGAGGATCGGCCACGAACACGCCGACCCCAATCAGCCCCAACACCAGCGGCAACAGGAAGAGCCCAAACGGTACTTTGGCGTGATAACAGGTCAGGTAGAGATAGATGATCGCCAACAGCCAGGCGGCGATCAGGTACCACTCCTTCTGACTAGCGAAAGGCCCCCCCAGCGCGCCGGCAGACTGATAGGACTCCACGACGCGGTAAAACAGGTAAAGCGTGTGGGCGAACAACCCCGCAACGCCAAATGCCAGCATGATGGCCCCGCGAACCCCACTGCGAAATAGCAGCCGTGTCAGTTCCAGGGCCAAGGCCACCGCGTAACTGGCGGCAAAACAGATGATGCTTACCCCCGACAAAATCCGCACCTCCCCATAATCGTTCCCATTATACTACGAACGTATCCTCTGCGTCGTCGTTTCGCAGGGGGTTCCCCCGCAATGGCTTCCAACGATGATACACAATACACGGCCCGTCTGTGGTAGATCGGCGCATCCGGGTTGGAGGAAAGAAAGCCGAAAACCGCTCGCACTTTCTCATCCCGATCTTCGTTTCGACACCGTTCTCGCTGCCCCCAGGTGAGCCCGACCAAAGACCGCCGATTGCCTCGCACGCGTCAGGGATGGTACACTGAGCGGATCGGGCGGCATGGAAAATCCGGCCAAGCGGCCGCGAGGTTCGCGGGAATGCGAGGCCGCCGCGGGGGCAAAAGGCCGATGCCATCGCTGGCCAACCCGCTCCAGTCGCCGAAAATTGGTTTGGCGGCTGGAGACCGAGGGTTGGCTCACCTCGTCAGAGGAGCGCTGCGCATGAGTCTCGGTCTTTTCAAAGCGTCCCCCATTTCTTGAGATTGCAAATGCCGACGCGGAGGAGTGGGAAGGTGAGCACGCTGACGCGGATCGCAACGTTCGTCTTGACGGTTCAGGTCGTGGGAATGACCGTCGCCGACATCGTGAAGACCGTGGACGGTAAGGTCGAGGGCCGGGTATCGGCCATGACGCCTTTGGAGGTCACCGTCTCGCAGGACGGGAGCAGCAAGACGATTCCTGTTAACCAGATCGAGTGGATCAGTTTCGAGGAAGAACCGGCCTTGCTTCGCCGGGCCCGAGATGCGGTCGCCGCGGAGCTTTACGAGGAGGCCAGCAAGGCCCTGGAAAACATCAAGACGGACGAAATCGAACGTGCAGAAGTCCTCCAAGATATTGAGTTCTATGCCGCGCTGAGCGACGCCAAATTGGCCTTGAGAGGCGATCTGGACATCCGCGAAGCCGGTAAGCGGATGCGGGCCTTTCTCACAAACCATGCAAACAATTATCATCACTTGGAAGCCTGCGCAGTGGTAGGCGACTTGTTGGCAGCCTTGGGCCAGTATGCCGGGGCGAGGGAATACTACGAGCGCGTGGGCAAGGCGCCTTGGCCCGAGTACAAGTTGCGGGCCTCCGCCGCCATGGGCCAACTCCTGTTGGCCGAAAAAAAACCCCAAGAGGCCCTCAAATTTTTCCAGCACGTGATCGATGCAAAGGTGGCGGGAAAGCGGGTTGCCGCGCAACAGTCACTCGCCTTCATCGGCAAGGCGCGTTGCCTGATCCAACTCGGCAAGCCCGACGAGGCCCTTCCGCTCGCCAACGACGTGATTGCCAAGGCGGATTCAGAAGACACCGACCTGCTCGGCCAAGCTTTTCTGGTGTTGGGCATCGCGCATCAAAAGGCCGGACGCCTGGAGGACGCCATGTTCGCTCTCCTGCGAGTCGACACGATGTACTTCCAGAACCGGGACGCCCACGCCGAAGCCCTCGCCCACCTCGTCGAGGTTTTCACCGCGCTGAAGAAGGAAGATCGGGCCCGCGACGCCAGGCGAGCCTTGGAGGACCTCACCGGCGAGATGCAATCGGCCCCTGACGCCCAATAGCCGCTCGCCGAGCCGAACGGGTGCCGCGAAAGCCATGTTGCGACGCTAAAAGTTTCCATGGCCGCCCCGCAACACAGCTCCACCGAACCCCCACTTGGGCACAACTCCCCGAGCGATTCCCTCCCCCGAATCGCTGACAGGCCTGCCTGGCTGCTGAGGTGGGCCGATCAAGCCACCGTGGCCGTGTGTGTCCTTTTGGGACTCCTCAGTACGATCGCCTGGTGGGCGCTCCGCGGCGGGCTTCGTGGAGAGTTGGTGGAACTTGAACGGGCCGAGTGGCAAACCGCCCGCTTTCAAGTGGACATCAATTCCGCCGACTGGCCGGAACTTATTCAGTTGCCCCAAATCGGTGAGTCGTTGGCCAACCGCATCCTCGAGTCCCGCCAAACGGAGGGGCCTTTCCGAGATCATCGCGACCTAATGCGCGTCAAGGGCATCGGTCCGAAGACACTGAACCTGATTCGGCCGTACCTTCGGCCTATGCCCGATCAGGAAACCTTGGCTCCCAAGTAGCGAGCCTCCGTTACAACCCTCTGGAGTCAATGGCCCACGGGCTGATATCGGGCACACAAAAATTGTTCAGCCAAGAGCATTTTGGCGTCCGAGACCATTCTGATTTCGTATCGGCCGAAATTGGTGCAAATCTCCTATTACACGCAATCGCTGTAGAAACAGAAGAACCCCTGCGCTTTCTAGTCTTTCTATTTTGTTGCATCTATCCATTCGCAAGGCAAAATCCGTCTTTCAGCAAATTAATGGAACTTTGAGCCCGAAGATTTCCTGCCAACAGACTTTCCAGGGGGGATATACTGCATCGACAGTGTTATACGAGGCAAGCGATCTTGCGACGGTTGGACTGTTCGAGTAAAAGATGCGGGCTGCAACGTAGCAGATACCAAGGGGATTTCGTTTTTCCCTTTGGCCTCTTGCGGCGGGTTTATTTATGAAGGGGCCACGGATGGCCACACGTCTTTGTCTCGTCGCGCTGTTGCTGGCAAACCTCGGCCTGGGATGCATGGAGGCCGTACCCGCTCAGGAACCCCTCGATGCTGAGGCGATTCGAGCGGCACTGAAGACCACGGCCATCGAGGAAGACAATTACATCTCGTTTCTTGTCACCTTGGTGAACCAATCCCGGTTGCCCCGGGTGGTGTTCGATACGTCGTACCGTTGGGTGCAGCGCAAGGGCTACTTGCGATTTCAGTTCTTCAAACGGGCGGTAATGGCCCAAGCCGAGCGGGAGGGGATTTCGCTTCCCCAGCAAACCCCCCCGCTCCGCCAAGACATCCACGGCAAGGTCGTCCAGCGAATTCTGCTTGTGGATGTTCCTGTTCCGCTGGTCGAGGTGCAGCTCGTAGGAACGAACCACAAGACGAAGACGGACCTCCTTGGCCAGTTTCGTTTTACAGGTTTGCCGTGGGACATCTACACCGTACAGGTCGATGGCGGCGCATCTCAACTGTACCGTAAGATTTCTCGGCAAGTGAAACTGCCCTACCTGCCCAACGATCCCACAACATTCACCCTCTCGTTCCGCTAGTGGCGTACTTAGGCAGATGCGCTGGCGGTCCGCGCACGCAGCATGGATGGCCTAGGGTACGGAACGCTGGGCCGCCGGAATCGTGTTTTGCGGCGATGTTTTTGGTTGCGGGGGCGAGACTGGCTCAGAGCCAGCGGCCTGCTTTTTCCCGATCGGATCCGGCGGCGGAGGGCGAAACCTGGAACCGCTTTTCGCGGGTTCGTCTGGTCGTGGGGTGATTTCATTAGGCTTGGTCTGGCCGCCGGGAGGTGTTGTTTTGACGCTAGACGCGGGCGTTTTTGCTTTCGGGGAGGCTTTGGAGGGAAGCGTTTCGGGCGTTGAACTTGGCGGGACCCCGCCTCCACGGCCGCCGAAAAATTGCTTGCCTTGCCCCAACATCATCCACACGGCAAGCAGCACGACGAGGACCGCGAGGAGCACCGGAAGCGTCCAGCGGCGGATCGGTTCCACAGGATCGCCTCCGTGACCCCGTCGGGGCTTCGTAGCGCGACCGGTGCGCGATCGTTTGCCGATCGCCGCAACCCCGCTTGGCCGTGGAACCGGATGCAGGGCGTGTTGTGCCGGCAGAGGCGGTTCCTCGGCGAGAAAATCCAAGCCTGTCGAGCGCCATCCCTTGGGGCGCTCCGGCTTGGGTGGCGGGAGTTCAGGCGGAAGCGAGGCCAAATCGATGCCCGCGTCGTCTCGATCGACTAACCGCGTCAGTGCGGGGGCTTGGGTGACACTGTCGCTCGCGTCTTCAATCGGCGTGGCCTTGAGCAAGCGGCGCGACCGGGTCTCCGCGGGGACCTCGGTCCGACCGGTTGCCGGTTGAGAGGGAAGCCGAATCTCATTGCGATCGAAAAGGCCCTTCACACTGGCGGCCGGGACCCATACGCCTGAGTCCCCTTGGCGCAGCGGGTCCCCTGGCGACAACCGCCCGTCGGCCGCCAAGGCCCGCAGTTGCGAGGCCGAGAAGGGCCCGAACTCTTGGCCGGCAATCCGACAGTACCACTCGCTGGCCATTCGTTAAACTGAATGCAACACGTTGCGAAAATTTGCCTTCCGGCGACACTTAATCCCGGGCCGCGCGAACCCTCTCCCAGCCTCTTCAACGCTACCACACGTCCCCCCGCCTAGCAAGCAATGGTCCCCCCGATGAATGGGTTTGGGTATACCACAAAGAGCTATCCTTCGACTGGTCCTACGGTCCAAACCGTAGTACCATGCGCCAGTTCAGGAACAACTGCGCTATGATATGCGATAGGGAACAAACGAGGGCTGCACGGATCGACGCACTGGCGGCGGGTCGTTGGGATGTGTTGGTAATCGGCGGGGGAATCGTCGGCGCCGGCGTGGCCCGCGACGCCGCCATGCGCGGCCTGTGCGTGGCTCTCGTCGAGCAACACGACTTCGCCTTCGGCACGAGCAGCCGCACCAGCCGCTTGTTGCACGGGGGAATGCGTTACCTGGCGCAGGGGCGTCTTGGGCTCGTATACCAAGCCAGCCGCGAGAAGCGGACCCTGCACCGCATCGCCCCCCACTTGGCCGAGCCGCTGGCGTTCGTTTTTCCGGCTTACCAAGGAAGCGGCTGGCCGCTTTGGCAGTTGCGCCTCGGCGTCAAGCTCTACGACTTGCTTTGTGGAGGACGAAACCTCGGGCCATCGTCCGCCCTCGATTTTCAGAGGACCTTGGAGCATGTCCCCGGGCTGAGCCAGCAAAAACTCGCCGGGGCCGTGCGGTATTACGATGGGCTGACCAACGATGCCCGACTGGTGTTCGATACGTTACGCTCTGCGGTCGATCATGGAGCGATCGTTTGCAACTACTGCCGACTCGACGAGGCCAGTCCTGCGGCCAACGGCTGGACTTGCCGAGTCTGCGATGTCGAAACTGGCCGTCGGCACGAGCTGCACGCCCGCTCGATCGTGAATGCCACGGGGCCTTGGGGATCGACCTTTCCGCAAAGCCGCCTTCGCTTGCGTCTCACGAAGGGCGTCCACGTGGTGATGGACCGCCAGCGGTTGCCCATTCCCGACGCCCTGGTGATGACCGAGGAAAGCCGTTTGCTTTTCGCCATCCCTTGGGGCCAACGCGTGATTCTCGGCACCACGGACACCGACTACCACGGCCCGCCCGAGGCGGTCCGCGCCGAACCGGCCGACTTGGAGTACATCCTCACGAACGTTAACCGTTTCTTTCCCAAGGCGGGGCTGGAGCTGGCCGATGTGCGAAGCACCTGGGCGGGCGTGAGGCCGCTGTTGGCCGATTACCGCGGTCGCCCTTCCGACATTTCCCGGGCCCATCGCATTGTCATGGCCGCACCCGGTTGGGTCGATGTGGCGGGGGGCAAACTGACCACCTATCGCCTGATCGCCGAACAGACGGTGGACCTGCTGGTTCGATTTCTAGGCAACGTGAAGCGTCGCTGCCCAACGGCCGAAAAACCGCTTTTGGCCGGATGCGACGGCCCCCAGGGCAGCGGCATCCTCCCGCCCCAACCGTCTGCCGAGCGGGTTCAATACTATTGCACGCGCGAATGGGCCATGCACCTGGACGACGTCATGATCCGTCGCACGAGTTGGCGACATTATCTCGCGGACCATGAGGCCCTGGCCGATCAGGTGGCTACTTGGATGGCCGAGACACTGGGCTGGGATTCGCAGCGGCTCTCCGAAGAGCGATCGCGATATCGCGAGGTCGCCGGGTAGGGGCCACAGCCGCGAGGGGCGTTCGATCGCTACTGTACTTAAATCGCGAGGCGGCACGCGGTGGAAGGAAACGGCCATGCGTGGCCAACGGCGTATCGAGAACCTTGGATGACTGAAGGGCATCGCGAAGAACTCGCCGACGTACTCCGCTTGGCCCTGGTGCCGGGGGTGGGACCGCGGACGCGAAAGGCCTTGTTGGAGCGCTTTGGATCGTCGGCGGCGGTGCTTCAGGCCCTGCCGAGCCAGTTGCGCGAGACGCCGGGGGTGGGAGCCAAACTGGCCGCCAAAATCGCGGCAGCGCGCGAGGAACTCGACATCGAGCGTGAAATCGAACTCTGTCGCCAAGCAGGCGTTTCGATCATCACGGACGCGGACCCCGCTTACCCCCAGCCCCTGCGGTCGATCCCCGATCCCCCGGCCGTGCTCTTTGTTCGTGGTTCCTGGCAGCCCCGGGACGCGGTGGCCGTGGCAATCGTGGGAACACGCCACGCCACCCCCTACGGACTCCGCCAAGCCGAACGTTTGGCGGGGAGTTTGGCGCGAGCGGGGTTGACAATCGTCAGCGGCTTGGCGCGGGGCATCGACGCCGCTGCTCACCGCGGCGCGTTGGCCGCCGCCGGGCGGACCATCGCCGTGCTGGCCAGCGGCGTTCTCAACATTTATCCCCCCGAACATGCCGCTTTGGCCGAGCAGATCGTCGCCCAAGGGGCCCTGATCAGCGAAACCCCGCCACGAACCGAACCCCTGTCAGGCATGTTCCCTCAACGGAACCGCGTGATCAGTGGCCTGGCCCTCGGAGTGATCGTGGTCGAGGCCGGCCAGCGGAGCGGGGCCCTGATCACTGCCCGGCACGCCCTGGAGCAAGGCCGCGAGGTGTTCGCCGTGCCGGGCCGGATCGACGATCGCAGTTCCGCTGGCTGTCACCAATTGATCCGCGATGGCGCCACGCTGGTCCAATCGCCCGAAGACGTGCTCGAAGAATTGGGCCCGCTGACCTCGCCTGTGCCTCACGACGAAGGCCGCGTTGTCCACCATCCGGCAGAGCTGCTCTTGAACGACGTGGAAAAACGTGTGCTCGATGCGATCGGAAGCGACGCCACGCCGATCGACTCATTGGTCGGCGCGACCGGTTTGAGCATCGTCCAGGTGCTCGCCACGCTCAGCGTGCTGGAGATGCGGCACCTCGTTCGGCGGCTCAGCGGAACGACGGTCATGCGTTTGTAGCATGATAGGCGTCAAATAACGCGATTCCTTCCGCCCCGATCAACCGGCTTCGGTGCTTGCCGAGGTTTGAAATTGCGGGCAAGATAGGTGGCGGTACGGATGTGTTTTTGGCGAAACTTTTTTGATCGGTCCACAACTTAGAAGGAAATGACTCCATGCTCGAAGACAACAAACGGTTGGTACGGCGTTATTACGAAGTCGTGGCGGGCAACTTGGCGGGGATCGAGCAATTGGTGACGGAGGACTTCGTGGACCACCATTTCCCGCCGAACACGCCGCCAGGCCCCGAAGGCGTGCGCAAGTTCTTCACCGAGATCATTCCCGCCGCTTTCAGCGATTTGAAGATCGACATCGACTTCATGCTCGCCGAGGGCGACAAGGTGGACTGCCATTTCGTCGCCTGGTTCAAGCACACAGGCGAGTTCGCGGGAATCGCGCCGAGCGGAAGGCTGATCCGTGTGCCGGCGATCAGCACCTTCCGCATTGCCCAGGGAAAACTGGCCGAGGCCTGGGAAATCTACGACAGCGGAGACATGCTCCGCCAAATCCGCGGCGAGTCCGCGGCGTAGCGACCGGGGACCGCAAGTCTGCCACAAAGCGACGCGCGAGTGGCGTTCCACCGCGGAGCGACCGGCGCGCGGGGTTCGGCCCTTCCGGTTCAGGTTCTCGGGACCTGATTGCCGTGCGGCGGGCCCCCGGCCGAGTCGAACTCGATGTCTTCCGCGTCGAACACGGGGCCTTCGATGCAGGTCCGGCGGTAGTCCCACTTCCCGTCGCCCAGGCGGACCTTGGCCACACAGCTAAAACAGATCCCAACGCCACAGGCCATCGGCGATTCCAGCGAGACTTGGCACGGGACGCCAAGCCGCCGGGCAATGGCCGCTGTGGCCGCCATCATGGGTTCCGGCCCACAGCAGACGATCCGACACGCAAGCGACGAATCCTCGACCACACGCCGCACCAAGTCGGTGACGAAGCCGCGATGCCCCGCTGATCCATCGTCGGTGCTCAGAAGGATGTTGATCCCCAGGGAGCGAAAATCGTCGAGACCAGCCAGGAAATCGGCCGATCGAACCCCGTAACAAAGCGTGATCTTCTTTGCTGGTGGCACGACTCGGGGAGGATCGCCGTAGCGCCGCTTGGCCGCATACTCACGTGCCAGGGCCAAAAACGGCGTCTGCCCGATCCCGCCGCCGACCATCACGAGATGCTCGGTCGCCTGCGGCGGAAAACCGTTGCCCAAGGGCCCCCAGACCTCGAGCGACGCGCCCGGCGACAACCCGGCCAGGCGGCTGGTCATCCGGCCAATGACGAGATACACGATGTCGAGCCCTACCGGCTCGCCCTCCGAATTGACCACCGTGTCGTATAGGGCCAATGGCCGTCCCAAGAGCGGGTCGTTACAGTCGGGAAGGCGCAGCATGAGGAATTGGCCGGGAAGGATTCTTCGGGCGATCTCTGGGGCCCGCAGCCGGACCCGGTACGTCTGGCGTGCGAGCGCCACGTTTTCTTCGATCTCGACCCGGCCATGCCAGGCGCGATCCGCGTAACCAGCGTCGTGGTGGGGCATGTTGTTATGGATCAACGCGCAAGCGCGAGATGGAAATTGGCCAGGCAGTAGCCGTGCTGAGTCCCCGAAAGCTTCCGGGCAGGGCGAGACAGCGGACTGGCCATGACTTTTGAGCGTCCCATCTCACCGCTTTCGTCTTGGGAGTCTATTTCCATTTTCCTGTTGGGCGCCGCTTTCAGGGTTTTTGCGGCAAGTGGGCAGCCTTCCTCAAGGCCTTGAGTTCTTTCGGGGTCAGGCGGCGATACTCTCCCGGCGCGAGATTGCCTAAACGGATCGGGCCGACCGAAAGCCGGAGCAGCCGGAGCA
The DNA here is from genome assembly GCA_937951625.1 of uncultured Thermoguttaceae bacterium. Classification (GTDB taxonomy): domain Bacteria; phylum Planctomycetota; class Planctomycetia; order Pirellulales; family Thermoguttaceae; genus CALFBP01. The sequence continues at coordinate 85,624 of CALFBP010000025.1, read as the reverse complement.
CCTTGTGTCCGACGCGGGCCAGAATGCGGCGGATCTCGCGATTGCGGCCCTCGCGCAATGTGATTTCGAGAATCGTGCTGTTCTTGAGTTCCTTCTTGACGACGATCGAGGCGACGCGGGCGACGCCTTCGGCCAGATGCACCCCGCGGCGAAGCGTGGCCAAAACCTCGCTACTGGGCCGCCCGGCGACCAGCACCCGGTAGCGTTTCTCCACGCCGTATCGCGGATGCGTGAGCCGGTTGGCCAGCTCGCCGTCGTTCGTTAGCAACATAAGGCCCTCGCTGTGGAGATCGAGCCGGCCGACGGGAAAAAGCCTCAACTCGGGCAGAGGCACGAGGTCCACGACCCGGGGCCGCCCCGAGGGATCGCGATTGGTCGAGACCACGCCCGACGGTTTGTACACGGCGAACGTGGCCCGTTCCGGCCGCGGCAACGGAGTGCCATCCACACGAATTTGCTGGCGCGATGGATCGACTTTGACGCCGAGCTTCGTTACGACCTTGTGATCGACCTCCACACGGCCCATCTGGATCAGCTCTTCGCACTGTCGACGACTGCCCAAACCGGCCATCGCCAGGACCTTTTGGAGTCGCTGCAAGGTCTCTGTCGGCCTTGACGAGGCACTTGCGTTGCGGGTTTTGCCGCTGGATGCACTCTTTGTTTGGGTTTTGTGGGCCGTTCGCCGTTTTTCGCGGGCGTCGTGTCCATGGGATGGGCCTTGCGAACGAGGACCGTCCGGCTGGCCCTTACGTTGGTTCATAGGTCCCTCGAATCGTCCCCAGGCTGAACCAAACCTAGATCACCGCCAGCACGCCGCGGACGTAACCCACAGACTCGGCCAGGCCAGCCAGGGGGTCGTTTTCGTCCTTCTCGTGTTCGAACGAGACTACGCCGCGGTACTGAATCTCGATCAGGGCCCGGAGGAAGGCCGGGATATCGATCACGCCGCGGCCGACCTCGACCGTTTGGCCCTTGGCCGAGGCAGCCGAAACATCCTTGATGTGGACATCGAGGATCCGCTCAGCATACCTCTTGGTCGATTCGATCGGATCGACGCCGAAACGGAGCGTGTGGCCGATGTCGATGCAGATGCCGATCCGTTGGTCCAAGTCGCGGACCTTTTCGTAGATGCTCTGCGGCGTGGGATACAGCTTGTCGCCCGGCCCATGGTTGTGGATCGCCACCTGAAGATCGAACTCCCGCACCCGTTGTTCGATCAGCGGCAGCAAGTCCGGTTTGGGCGCGGCCACGATGGTTTTCATTCCCGCGGTCTTTGCGTAATGAAAGGCCTGGTCCACATCAGCCGGTTGGTTCATGGAGACCACGCCGCAACCGTAAAGCACGATGCCGGCCGCCTTCACTTTGGCCGCCGCGGCGGTGATTTCCTCGGGTTTGGCATCCAGGGGCAGATGGAAGGATTTGAGGCAAAGATATTTCAAGTCCACCCGCCGGGTCATGGCCAGGGCCTGATCGAGCGGGAACTTCCGCAGTGTGTACGAGGCCAATCCGAGTTGGAACGGGCGTTCGGTGGCAGATTTCCGCACGCCTCCGGCGGCAACCGGGGCTTGTTCGCCCGCGATCGCGCCATGGGCCGCCAGCGCCGCCGCGGCGGCCAGGAACTCGCGCCGCCCCGTGCGTGTCGTGGCAAACTGGGCTTTTCTCCTAGTGGTCATCGACAGGGGTCCTCTCTACAAGCAAGAGCGTTCATCGCGTTTCAAGCCTACTCGAACTGCCACGTCGTCCGCAAGGTGGGGTGGCGAACTAGCTCGTAGCACGGATAATGAGGAGTGGACCAAGGGCAAACCGCCACCGCTGCGGCCTTTTTCACGCGCGGTTCGGGCAACAACGGCTTCGCAGGTCCCATGTCGAGGAAACACGAATGGACGAACGTGAGATTGAACGGGCGGTGGTCCAATGGGTCCAGCGGCCGAACTACCGGCCTGTCAAACCCCGGGTCTTGGCCCAGCAGTTGAAGGTGCCCAAAGCTGCCTGGCCCGAGGTGAAGAAGGCCATCAAACGCTTGGTGGCCCGAGGGGAAATCGCCTACGGTTCCAACCATCTGGTCCAGGCCGCCAAACCCGACAAGCCTCCGAGCAACCGGCTGATCGGCGTCTTCCGTCGGGCGGAGGGGGGATTTGGCTTCGTCCGTCTACGCGGCGCTGCCACGAGCGAAACCGAGGTCCGCGACGTCTTCATTCCCGAGGACAAGGCCGGCGACGCCTCAACGGGCGACGTGGTGGCGGTGCGATTGCTGCGTCAAGGCGGCCGCCCGCTTCTCGGACCCCGGGGAGAAATCGTCGAAATCATCGAACGCCAGACGCGGCGTTTCGTGGGCACCTATTTCGAGTATCGCGGGGCGGGTCAGGTACAAATCGACGGGCCGTTGTTCACCAAGCCCATCTTCGTGGGCGATCCCGGGGCCCGCGGCGCCCAGGTCAACGACAAAGTTGTGGTCGAGATGATCCGCTTCCCTTCCCAATGGCAGCGGGGCGAAGGGGTGATTGTCGAGGTGCTTGGCCCTCGCGGCAAACCGGGGGTGGATACGCTTTCGATCATCCGCGAATTCAACCTCCGCGAAGAGTTCGACGAAGACGCCTTGGAGAATGCCCGGCAGCAGGCCGCGGCCTTCGACGAAACGATCCCGCCCGACCGGCTCGATCTCACGGCAGAAACCACCATTACCATCGACCCCGAGGATGCCCGGGATTTCGACGACGCGATCTCGCTTGTGCGTTCGGAGAACGGGAATTGGCGCTTAGGGGTCCATATCGCCGACGTGGCGCATTTCGTCCGCCCCCGCTCGCCCCTGGACCGGGAGGCCCGAGACCGGGCCACCAGCGTGTATTTGCCCGATCGCGTCATCCCCATGCTGCCCGAACTGATCTCCAACGGCTTGGCCAGCCTTCAGCCCGGCAAAATCCGCTATACCAAAACGGTCTTCATGGATTTCACGCCGGAAGGCCTGCGCGTGGGGAGCGAACTGTTCCGCTCGGCGATCCGCAGCCGCAAGCGTCTGACCTATGAGCAAGTGGACGCTTATCTCCAATCCCCGGGTCGGTGGCGACGGCGACTCGGAGCGGAAGTCTGCGACCTGTTGGATCGGATGCGGCAGCTCGCTGCCATGCTCCGCCGACGCCGCATGGCCCGCGGAGCCCTCGAACTGGTGATGCCGGAAGTCAAGGTGGTGCTCGACAAGCAAGGGCGGGTCGCGGGGGCGGAGATCCGCGAAAATACGGAGAGCCACCAAATCATCGAAGAGTTTATGCTCGCGGCCAACGAGACCGTGGCGGAAACGCTTCAAGATTGGGGCGTTCCCTTTCTGCGTCGCATTCACTTGGCCCCCCTGGCCCGAAAGCTCCGCGATTTGGCCGAGTTCGTCGCGGAACTGGGCCTGCCTTCCCAGGACCTGGATGGGCGACCGGGCTTGCAACGCCTCCTGCGAAGCGTCGTTGGCCGACCCGAGCAGCACGCCGTCAATTACGCCGTGCTGCGGTCGCTTCCCCGCGCTCTTTACAGCCCCGAGGAAGAGGGCCATTTCGCCTTGGCCAGCGGGTGTTACTGCCATTTCACCTCGCCCATTCGGCGCTACCCCGACCTGACCATCCACCGGCTCGTCGATGCCTTTTTAGCGGGCAAAAAACCCCGCGGCAGCTTCGATGAACTGGTGGTCCTGGGCGAGCACTGCTCCGACCGGGAGCAACGGGCCGATGCCGCCGAACGCGAGTTGACCAAACTCAAGTTGCTGGCTTACCTCAGCAACCGCATCGGGGAAGAATTGGACGCGGTGATCACCGGCGTGGAACCCTTCGGATGTTTCGTTCAAGGCGTCGATCTGCCCGCCGAGGGCCTGATCCACGTCGATTCCTTTGTGGACGATTTTTACCGGTTCGACCGTACCACGCATACGCTGGCTGGTCGCCGCGCGGGCAACACCTTTCGGCTGGGCGACTTGGTTCGGGTGGCCGTGGCCCGGGTGGACCTGGAACGGCGCGAACTGGATTTCCGGCTGGTGGCTCGGCAGCAACACCCGGCCTCGCCCCCAGCCGCGTCGAACCCCGAGGCCGTCAAAATCAGTTCGAGTACGTCAAAGAAAAGCAGGAGTGTCAACTCCCCACGGCGTACTCGGCGCGATAACGGCACCCGCCCAAACCACCGCAAGAGCCGTCATTAAGCCAGCCAACCCCCCGCTTTGGGAGCGACGCGGAGGCTTGAATCCGCTATCTATGCCTCTGACGATTATCCCAAACCCGAGACCCTACTCATGCCGGTCGAGCGTTCCTGCCCGATTTGCGACCATCGAGACGTTTACGCGATTCCCTATCGTGGGCGTGCCCGACTCCCGCTGCGGCCAGTGATTTGCAGGGTTTGCGGGCTGGTGTTCATCAATCCCATGCTCACCAACGCCGAGAAGGACGCGATCTCATCGTGCCCGCGGGCCTTGCACCGGCCGGTCCGATATGGCCGCCCGATCCAACGCGCGCACAACCGGGAATTGCCGAAGGCCCGACGCTTCGTGCGTTTCCTCGAGCCCTACCTCAAGCCGGGGGATCGGGTGCTGGACATCGGCTGCGGCGACGGGGCGTTGGTCCGAGTGCTTCAACAACTGGGGACTGTTCCCACGGGCGTCGATTTGGATCCCGATGGGGCGCGATTCATCGAGCAGACCTTCGGTATCCCCGTGGTGGTGGCGGCGTTTGAGGACGCCCCGCTGAGCGAGGGACAGTTCGACGCCATGGTTGCGACCCACGTCATCGAACACTTCTTCGAGCCGGTCGAGGCCATGGCCCGCATGCGACGACTGCTCAAGCCCGGCGGGCTTTTGGCGCTGGAGGCCCCCAACATCCTCCGCCCTAAAGTCGGTTTTCGCCGCTTGTTCAGCGTGCCGCACAACTATTATTTCTCGCCGCGAACGTTGTGCATGGCGATGCAGCGAGCGGGCTTCGCTCCGCTGGCGGTGCGTGAGTACTATCGCGACAGCTTCATCGTTGCCGCCCGGGCCACTCCCGCTGGCGACGCGCTTCCAACATGCACCGGCGACGATTGGCAACAAATCGCCCGCCGTGTTTTGAGCCATGACCTTCGCTATAAGGCCAGCCTGCAATTCGTGTGGCGCAAAATCCCCTGGTTGAAGGAGGCGATCATGTATCGCGTGCATCAGGACCTGGCCGGCGAGGGCCTGGCCCAATGGCTCGCCCGAGCGGCTTAAGGCAGGCGTTGAAGCCCCGCCCGCACGGCTCACGCCCAACCCTTGCCATTCTTTTTCGTCCCGCAGATCGAGACCTTAATGCCCATGGCGTCGGCCATGGCGGCCTTGGCGAGCAAAGCCGCGTCGGCCTCCTTTGCGCTGTTGGCGTAGGCCACTTGGATGTGATTGGCCTTGTGCTTGGCCATGAACTGGTCCCGCGTGATGCCGTAGAGGACGGCGTGCATGATCGGCCATTGCGGGGTGGTCTCTTTCCAACGGCGTTCGGTTTCTTCGCGGGGTAACTCCACCACGCCCGCTCGGCCGAGGTCCATTTTCAACTCGTCCTTCTCCACGTAAATCCGCGACCAGACGATCTCGCCGGGCTTGGAAATGCCCTTGAGCGTGCCGCCGCCCAGCCGGAAGTACATCTCCGGTTGGCGTTCGCTCGAGGCGCCTTTCCAGCCGTGGATGAAGTGGGCGGGCGGGGCCGAGCCGCTGATGAGAAATACCCAGACGTAATCGGACACGGTGCCTGAGCGGTCGATGTCGCCCCAGCGGACATCGTGCAACGTGTTTTCCACCGGCTGGCCCATGCAGGAGTGGATGCGGTAGGTCATCAGGCCATCCAGCCCAGCACACTCATCGACTTCATTGAAGTGCGGCAGCGGCCGACCTTCGTAGAGCACTCGTCGGCCATCGCGGCTATAAACGGGCGGGCGGTCGCTGTTGTTGAGCGTTCCCTCGACCAGATCGCTGGCGGGCAAGAGGTCCTTCAGTCCTTGCTGATATTGAATCCCGATCGTGTGGCAGCCGAAATCGTCGGCGATGCGGACCGCGGCAATGTACATCTTGCACTGCTGGAGGACTTGATCCTCGGTCAGGTCCGTTTGCGGGTTCGGCCCGAAGTGGAACTTCAAACCGCGGTCGACCATCCACTGCATGACGGCCCGGGCCTCCGCGTCGCTCACCTGCGTCGTCTCGTAGTATAGGGCCGACTGGCTCAGTCGTTCCTTGAACACGCCCAACGGGTTGAGCAACTCGTCGGGGATGATGGCGTTGTACATCCCCATGCAACCCTCGTCGAACACTCCCATGATCGCTTTCTCGCGACGGAGTTGTTCCGCCAGGGCCTCGCCCAGGCGGCGTTCCGCGGAGGGCACTTTTACTTTTTTGAAGGGCACCACATGGTCGGTGTTGTGTTTTACCTCGCCTTTTTCCAACCATTTGCGCAACAGTTTCCGGAAACCTTCGTCGGAGAAATCCTCCGCCCAAAGCGTGGAATACTTCTTGCCCGCCTTGGTGAGCGAGCCGTTCAAGTTCAGCATCCCAACCAGGCCCGGCCAGGTGCCCGACCAATTGGCCACCGTCAGGATGGGCCCCTTGTGGCTTAACAGCCCGGGCAAGACATGATGCGAGTATTGCCAGACCGCTTCGGCGACGATCAACGGAGCCGCGGGATCGATGCCCGCAAAAACACACATCCCTTCCTTCTGAGACGCGATAAAGCCGTGTTGCTCGTCAGGCTTAAAAGGGTGCGCACGAACCAGTTCGTAGCCAGCGTCCGAGACCGCCAACGCGAGGGCGTCCTCCATTTCCTTTTGGGTCGGCCAGCATTTCTGATTGGCCGACAATCGCAGGTCGCCGCTGGCGACCAACAAGACTTGCCGCTTCTTGACCTTCGGGGGCTTGGAAAGCGAGGGAAGCTGATACCCGGGCATTGTCATCGTCTCCTTCAGTTGGGATGCATGCGTTGCAAGTCCCCATCATATCCCGAGCATTCTCATACGAGTAGTGGCGCAAAAAGCTCGCGAGCCTGCTCAGGATGACCATCTTCTAGACCTCCGAAGCCCGCGAAGCGGGATTTCATCAGCACCATTGAAGACCAGTCCCACAGTTTTCTCCCGCCCGCCGTAGGGTGCCCATTCGGAACGGGGGTTCAACCGAAGCCGATTCTCTCGCTCGCCCCGTCCCTGAACACCATGTGCCTCCCACCTAACGAAGGGTACTGATTTTGAGGCCGCGTATAGAGGAAAAGTATCTACGAAACGGCTTTACGTGGCGCCTACTCCCGTTGTCGGACCCCATTCGTATCCCTTGGGGTGGCCAGCCATAATTCACGGCGTATTTACCATCGCTTGACGGTTGATGCCGAGGCAAATCAAATAGCAAGTGTTTTTATAATGATTGTAAAGATAAATCGTTGGCTTTTTGAAGAAGGCTGGTCGCACTTCACCAACGCCATTTGGCTCTTGTTGACTCTGTTGCGATATTGGGGGTTCTTTCGGGAATCAACTAAAGGAAACGTGGCTTCATCGTATAACGCGGCTCGTCGCTGAGGGTTGGCTCAGGGTTGCAAGAGCAGCCGTGCATCGAAAATGCTTGCGGTTGCCCGAAACCCTGACGAGCCTGAACTTCTTCGGAGGCGAGCCTTGTGCGGCGATAGCCACGCGGATCAACAGGAAGCGAGGCAACGCCATGGCATCGCCTTCAGCGGATCAGGCGGGCGTTGAGCCAATCGGCGTGGTCCAGCTCGTCGGCCCGTTCCGCAAAGTCCACCACGAGGTCGAGGCGTTGCGCGCCGGCCAAGTCGACGGCCACCGGCAGCGGGGCTTGGCCGCCGCGGACGACGGGGCTAGCGTAGCGCAATTGGCCGTCAACAAAGACGCGGAAGGCCACGCTGCCGCCGCCTTCGGTCCGGTCGTCGATGGCCACCTCGGCTTGAAAGCGACGGTACGGCTCGGTCAGGAAGTACGTGACCCGCGACGCGCTATGCATCCCGAGACCTTTCAGATAAATCGCCCCACCGCTGCGAAGAAACCCTCCCGCCGCGTTGCGGTCCGCGCCCAACGGCCAGGCAAGCGCGAGGTAGGCAAGATGCCGGAAACTCTCGGGCGTCAGGTCCGAGAGATACACGGCCCGGCCACCCTGGGGTTGGAGAAAGATCAAATCGCCGAGGGCCGCGTCCCAGGCGGTCCCGTCGGAAAGCGTCACGCGAAGATTGTTCCCGATGGTCACCAAGTTTGCGACGAGTAGCCGGGCCCCGTCGCGCCACCCGGTCCAAGCGGTCAACGTCCTCGGCCGTTGCGGTTGAGCCGCGCGTGGTGGCGATGCTCCCAGCCGAACCGCGCGTAAGCGATCGAACTCGATTTCCAGCGGCCCAAGGTCGCCGTGCCAGGCGATTTTCCCGTCTACGAGGCGATCCAGCGTTCCACCCACCTCATCGTCGTTTGCGAAGCGCAAACGGCCGCTGCCCAGGGCCTCGCCGCGAGTTGCCCCTGCCACCACCCAGTTGAGCAGGCGGTCGCGTTCGTCTCGGTCTCCAGGCGATTGGGATACCACGCCCGCCACGCTCGCCCGCATCAGGCGGACCGCGCCGAAAATCCTCGACTTGGCCGCCAAATGCTCGCGGTCGATGTGCTGTAAATCGCCGACGATCACGCTCCCGTCGTGGAGCACGATCCATGGTCCGCGGCCCGCTTCCACGCAATTGCCCCACGCTACCAGCTCTGTGGCGCTCACCTTCCGTGTTCCCGCGGCTGTCTGAAAAACGATTTCCCAACGCTCGTAGATCGAGGCCAAGCGCGCGGGCAACGGCTCGCCTTCGACCAGCATCGCCAGGGGGAGATCGCCTTCGGCGGCCGCCGCCGCAACATGGCAGACGCCTACAAGAAGCCAGACAAGGCAAGTTCGCCCGGCTGCGGGGCGATTTTCCCGCCGAAGACCGCCACTCGCAGCACTCTCGGACTGCATGACGATTTCTCTCCCAAGTCAGCGAGGCGAAGGTCCGCGGCGTGCCAGGAGGCTACGCCTCGGGTTTTTCCTCGTATCGGAACGCGTGCCAAACCAGAAGGATCGCCCCGCAAACCAGCAGGCTGTCGGCGATGTTGAAGTTTGGCCACGGCCAGCCGAAGATCATCACCAAAATCCAATCGCGCACCGCATAGACGGGGGCACCAGGCCGGCGTCCAGGGAAGCCATCAGGCCATTGGAGTCCGTGCAGCCCGAGGCGGTCGTAGAGATTACCCAGAATGCCCGCAGCGATGAAGGCCAGAGCCACAGTCAGGAGCCACTGGCGGACGCGAACCATCCAGATCACGATGGCCAGTCCGGCAAGGATCGAAATGGCGACGAAGATCGGCACACCGCCTTGGCCCAAACCGAACAGGGCCCCTTCGTTCAGGCTCGTTTGAAATCCGATCCGCCCCGGCCAAATCCACTCGGTTCGCCCACCCGGCATTCCCAGCCGCGTAAACGCCCACGACTTCGTGGCAAGATCTGAAACGGTCCCCACCGCGACGATCGCCGCGAAAAGCAAGTACCGCCGGAGCCTCGCCTTCATGGCAGCGCCCCGATCAGCCCTGCTGGTATTCGGCCGCGCACTTGACGCACATCGTGGCGAAAGGAAGGGCGTTGAGCCGTTTCTTGGGGATCTTTACGCCGCATTCCTCACAGATCCCGTAGGTCCCGTCTTCGATCCGCTCCAACGCCGCCTCAATCTGCATCAACGTCACCCCTTCGGCCTCCATGAGTCCGAGGGTGAACTCCTGCTCGAAATTGTCGCTGCCAAGATCGGCCATGTGAATGGGCATGCTCGACAAGTCGCCGCTGCTTTCGAGGCGGTTCTTATGGAGGGCCCCGTTGGCCATTTGGCTCACGTCACCCCGAAGACGCGCTCGCAAGTTCAGCAAACGCTCCTTGTACGCCTTCAGTTCTGCCTTGGTGAGCGAGTTCATCGGTTCTTCTCCTACACTCTTGCCCCGATTTCAGCCACGCCCAAACTCCCATTCTAAGATCGCAACCGTTCTATGTCAAAGGGGACGCCACTTGACTTATCCTCCGTTTTCCGCCGCGCATCGACATTGCTGGACGAGGTAGCCATGGCAACTGGCGCGCGACAATTCTTAGACGTAAGCCAGTTCCATGGGGTGATAGACACTTTGCACACGCATTGGAGCCTGGACCTCTGCCGCAACGTCGCGCGGGTGTGCGGAGTGCGTTTCGCCCCGAAACGCTTGCGCACCGAGAGGGCGGCCTGGGCGTCCCTCACCGTTCCCGGGCAATCGAGCGCTCCGAGCCTCCCGAAAAGGCGAACAAACGGCTAGGCGATCCAACCGTCGTGTTCCAAGGAGTCCAAGGCCGGGGACCGCTCGATCCAGGTCCCCACCTTCTGGATTCAAACGGGGTAGCAATTGATCTCGCGCTCACGGGCCAAGTGTCGCTATTCCCTCTCACTTAACGCGCGACGAAAGTAGGCCACGTCCCCCACCTGCCCATCGAACCGCTGGTCGGGCGTCGGTGGCGGGCTGACGAACAGCTCGTCAATCGCCGGATCGCTGCGGGCCTCCAGGTACACGCCGCGATACAACTCGCCTCAGCAGCCGAAGAAATTGAACATCCCCATCGGAGCCGGGCCCGTGCTGTCCACGCAGCAGCGTCCGCGGCCACGCCGCAGGCCCTACGCGTCGCTCCATCCGCAGGCTTTGCCGAAGCCGACCGAGCGTCGGAAGATCCCCCTCCCGAGACACTTCCTAGCGACATGACGCATCGGATAAGAAATGGCGTTGGGTGGTTGGCGCCGCGGAGTATGTGCCCGTCCCCTAGCCTGGGCAGCGGCCTTGAGTGATGCAGGACTAGTACGCGCCCCGGCCCGTCAATACGGTCCAGGGCGTCTTGATCAACAGTTCGAGGTCGGTGCGGAGGCTCTGGTTGCGGAGATACCAGATGTCCATGCGGACCCAATCCGCGAAACCGATCTCGGACCGGCCGCTGATCTGCCAGAGGCAAGTCAAGCCCGGCTGGATGGCCAGGCGGCGGCGTTGCCAAGGCTCGTAGCGAGCCACTTCGCTGGCCAAAGGCGGGCGGGGGCCGACCAGCGACATCTGGCCTGCCAACACGTTGAACAACTGCGGCGTCTCGTCAATGCTAGTCTTGCGGAGGATGCGACCAATGCGCGTGATCCGCGGATCGCGACGATTTTTGAAAATGGGACCCGACTTCTCGTTGGCCACTTCGGTGCGGCGTTGCTCCGCGTCGAGGACCATGGTGCGGAACTTATACATCGTAAACGGGCGTCCCTGCCAACCCAGTCGGACCTGACGAAACAGGGGCTTGCCCCGCGTGGTGACCAGCAACACCAGGAACGTGGTCAGCATGATCGGCGCCAGGAGCACCAAGAGGACCAACGCTCCCACGATGTCCAGCGCCCGCTTCGCTAAGCGATAGCTCCAAGAGAGGTTCCCTTCGACCGAGACCAGCTCGCGGCCCGCCGCCAGGTTCTCGTGAAATCGCGAGGCGGTCGACAAAGCCGGCTTATATGCCCGGGGCCTCTTGACGCTTGGGAGCGAACAGGGGGCACGCGCGGGGGACGCGCCGGTTTTGCCCGGTTGGGACGGCGGCAAGAGGGATCGGGGGACAGCCACGGGGAACAGGCCATCCGTGGGAAACACAGTCGAAAAGTTGCTGGGAGCGATCATGGGTGATTAGAGTAGCAATTGGCTGTGAAACGGTTTTGGGGCTTAAGGGAAGTCACGGGGTAGTGACTTGTACGGGTGAAACCACGCGAAGGGCCTCGGCCAGCGCAGCCGGGGCGCTCGGCGAGGAAAGGATCTCTTCGCGGCCAGCGCCGCCCGATCGGCGGCGGTTTGCCGGCGCGGCCTTGCCGAGTTTGCTTTCCCGTGCTGCGTGTAAAGCTTGGCTCAAGGCGGGAGCTTCGGCGGTTGTACTTACCGGGTCGGTGAAGAGCACGAGCACGCCAAACCCGACAAAGAGCCCGCCGACAACTCCCACCGCCAAAAGCACGGTCCGTCCGGGTCCCACTGGCCGGACGCCGGTTTCGGGCGAGTCGATTCGGGCGATGAGGCTGGACGATCGGGCGGTGGCCTGGGTCGCCCGCGCCTCGGCCAAACGCTCTTGGGCCCGCTCCAGGAGGTCGACGCGTTTGCGGGTCTCGGCCACTTGATTGGCATAGGGCGCCCGCAATGCGGCGAGCTTTTCCAGCCGGCCCGTGGTCGCCGCCAGTTGTTGTTCAAGCAGGGCCGCGCGGTCCCCGTTGACTTTCAGATCGACCTCCACGGCCCGAATCGCATTGGCGATCTCGTTGTGGACGTCGCGAACGATTTGCCGCTGGGCCTCGCGGGCGGCCTGCACTTGCGGATGCTCTTCCGACATCCGACCCAACAGTTGCGAGGCGGCCAGTTGCGCGTCGATCAGGCCATCCTTGAGGCGGCGGAGACCAGGCTGCGACTCCAGCAGCGTGTTGGGCATCGCCACCAGCCGATCAGGCTCGGCTTGGGCCAATCGCAGGAGTTCCAGCAATTGTTCATTCGCTTTTTGGGCGGTGCGGGCCTGGCGGAGTTCGGTCTGGATCTCGGCCGTGGTGCGCCGCAAGGCGCTCTCGCCCGAGGTCGTGTCGTGCAGCAGCCGTAGCTCGGCCAGGTCGCTGCCCACTTGCCGCTCGATGTCGCTGAGCCGGGCAGTCGACTCGGCGAGGTCCTTCGCGGCCAGTTCCACCGCTTTCTCGATCTCGTGGACCAGGCTGGCCGCCTTGACGTCGCGGAGCTTTTGAAAGCTTAGTTCCAACTGGCCGCACAAGGCCGCCACCAGGGCCATCGCCCGGTTGCGATCCGGATCACGAACCTTGAGATAAAACACCTCGGTCCTGCCGAACTCGGCGCCCTTGGGCGGGGCGAGTTTGACCAACTCGCGGAGATCGGCGATGTGCTGTTCGCTGGGCCAGGCGGCGGTGTCGCCGGTGCGGTTCGGCGGGGGGCCCACTTCCGCCAGCGCCGCCGCCAAAACGCCGCGGCTTCGCACCAATTCGAGAATCGTTTCCTGTACGGTCCGCATTTCCTCGGGCTGGGAAAAACGGCCGGGGGCATCCTGGTTGAGAATCGCGTCGTTGCGGATCACCAGGGCCTGGCTCGCCTCCCACGGCGGTTGGCGAAACATGGCGTAGGCGCCCATGGCAAGCGCCGTGATCAGGGCCGGGATCGCCCAGCGGGCCGGATGGCGGACAATCATTTCCAAGACTTGCTTGGGGCTCGCCGTGGGACGTGGTGTGGAATTCGGAGTCATGCTCGTTCTCGCGGTTGTTCTCGCGGCCCGAGTCTCATGGAAGACGGCGCGGAAACCGTCGGGCCGCGAGTCCTATCCTGCAAAGCGGATGCCAACCGCGCCAGTCCTCGAACCAAAAACTTTCCGCGGTGTGCGACGCGCAATCGCCCTATCGACTTAGGCGGCCAACCTCGGCATTTCGCCGCGGGCCGCCGGCACATCCGCATCGGCCACGTATTGCCGTAAGGCAACGCGTGTTGTCTTTTGGCAACATCCAGTCCGAACCGCCTTCCCGGATTTGGAGTCGCTTTGCTCAGCGGCCGACTTGCCTTGCTGGCGGTTTGACCGATAGTTCAGAGAAGTAGCTCGTGAAGGCCCGCCCAAACGGCGCGCAAGCCCGGGCTGCTTTGCGCCATCGCCATCGCGCGCAACGTCCCCGCTGCTTACAACCCAGGAAGTCCCACTCCGCTGCCATGCAAGTCGTACCCTTTTCGGACCTGGAGGCACTGGCGCCCCATGCGTCGCATTGGGATCGCCTGGCTATGGGAAATCCGTTCCGGAGTTGGGTGTGGTCTTCGACGTGGTGGCGTCACTACGGGGCTGCGGGCAACCCCAAGGCACGGCTGTGCGTGTTGGGCGTGCGAAACGAGCAAGGCCGATGGATTGGTCTGGCCCCGTGGTACATCGAGCGTTCGGCACTGTGGGGCCGGTTGCTGAAGTTCCTCGGGTCCGGGGAGGTCTGTTCGGAATACTTGGGGCTTTTGGCGGAGGCCGGACAGGAAGAGGCGGTGGCCGACGCCGTGGCGGATTGGCTGGTCGCAGCACGCGAGCCGGCCGACCGCTGGGACATGGCTGAGTGGCGATCGGTCGACGCGGAGGACGCAGCCACGCGTCTGCTGGTCGAGGTCCTCCGGCGGCGGAAACTCGCCGTCCATTGCCGCCCTGGCCCAAGCTGCTGGCGCATCGCGCTGCCAGCCACGTGGTCCGATTTCCTCGGCACGCTCTCGCCATCGCGCCGGAAAAAAATTGCCCGAGCGGAAAACCTCTTTCTGAACTCGGGCCGAACGCGCGTCCACGTGACGCATACGGCCGAGGACCTGGCGGTTGCCCAGGAGGTGCTGATCGAGTTGCACCGGCGGCGCCGGGAGTCGTTGGGCGAGCGAGGCTGCTTCCACTCCAGCCGCTGCGCGTCTTTTCACCGTGAAGTCATGCGGCACCTCTTGGCCCAAGACCGGTTGTTGTTGTATTGGCTGTCGTTGGATGGCCGTCCGGTGGCGGCGGAGTATACGATGCGTGGCGGCGGCGTTCTGTATGCCTATCAGGCGGGAATGGACCCGGAAAGCTTGGCCCTCTCCCCGGGGCATCTGAGCTTGATGATCGGCATCCGCCACGCGATTAGCGAAGGGTATTGGGCATTTGACTTCTTGCGCGGCGACGAGCCGTATAAGTCGCATTGGAGGGCAAGCCCGCGGCCTGTCCTGGAGTTCCGCGTCGCTGCGCCGCGGCCTTTAGGCCGATTGCGTCTCGTGGCGTGGCGGGCGGGCAGCCAGGTGAAACGGCGTTTCAAGGCCCTGCTGCGGCCAGGCGGGGAAACGCCGTTTGCGGCCGCTGAACCTGTCCCGACTGCGGTTACCACTGTCCAAGCCGAGCCTTCCCGGACACCCCCGGCAGCGACGCTGTGGCAGCCGAACGATGCAGACTGGCAGCCGATTCGGGATCAATGCAGCGAAGAAGAGGCGGTTTTACAATAACCTTGGCGTGGGATGAAAAATCAAGGATGAAACGCGATCCACGAAGTGGAATGTCGATGGTTCGGCGGCAAGCTAAAAGGCCATGGAACGAGCCGACGTTGGTTTCCCTCGCTCCTACGGCCGGACAGTCCGAGAAGGGGCGACTTGCCGTTCCCAGCACCGCGTGCGGCAACGGCTTCCCGCATCCGGAAGGGCAACTTCGATGAGCTGTATCAGGAGAACGGCGCGGTCCCTGTATTACGCGGCGACGCTGCCCTATCGCTGGTGGACCCGGCGAATCGCTGAAGCGGCTCACCGCGCCGCGGTGGTGGTGCTAACCTATCACCGCGTCGCCGACGACCGCGCCACGCCGTGGACGATGTCCAACCGCATGTTTACCCGGCAGATCGAATGGCTGGCTGCCCGATTCGATCTCGTTTCGCTGGCGGAGGCCCAACGCAAGCTCCGTGCTGGCGACAACGACCGCACCGCGGTTTGCATTACCTTCGACGACGGCTACGCCGACAACTGCCAAGCGGCCATTCCGCTGTTGGTGCGGCGGCAGATCCCCTGCGTGTACTTTGTCACGCTCCAAAACGTGCTCGACGGCGTTCCGTTCGACCACGACTTGAAACTGGGCAAACCGGCCCCGCCCAACACTTTGGAGCAGCTCCGGGCGATGGCCGACGCGGGCATCGAGATCGGCTCGCACGGTTACGAGCACGTGGACATGGGCCGGATCGAAGACCCGCGCGAGCTTCAACGGCAAGTCCTCGTTTCCCGCTTGCGGATTGAAAAACTTCTGAACCGACCGGTCCGCTACTTCGCCTTTCCCTTCGGCCACGGGGAACACCTGAGTCCGGCGGCCATGGCAATTGCTCGAAAAGGGGGCTACGCAGGCGTGTGCTCCTGCGGCGGCGGCTACAACTTTCCCGGCCAAGACCCCTTCCTGTTAGCGCGGATCCCCATGGACGACAGCATGTCGTTTTTGAAGAACTGCGTCACGATCGATCCCCGGAAAGTGCGCGGGGCCTTTTCGCCTTGGCAACCCCTCGCCCCAAGCCTGGAAGTCCACGTCCCCGAGATGAGGTCTTGACCATGAAAGTCATGTTCGTCATCACGTGCATGCCAGTGGGAGGGGCCGAGACGCTGCTCGTCGCGCTGATCCGCGGAATGGACCGCTCGCGGTTCGAGCCTGAGCTGTGCTGCCTGAAATACCTCGGGCCGTTGGGCGAGACGCTCGCCGCGGAAATCCCGACGTTTACAGGCCTGCTGGCCCACAAATACGATTTCGCGGTCCTCGGCCGCTTGACCCGACTGATGCGCCAGCGGCAGATCGAGGCTGTAGTCACGGTGGGCACCGGCGGCGACAAGATGTTCTGGGGCCGCCTGGCCGGGTGGCGGGCGGGGGTCCCGGTGATTTGTTCGGCGTTGCACAGCACTGGCCTGCCCGACCACGTCGAATGGCCCAACCGGCTCTTATCGCCGATCACCGACGCCTTCATCGCCGTGGCCCGATCGCACGGCCAATACCTGATCGACCACGAGGGCTGTCCTGCCGCCAAGGTCCGCGTCGTTCCCAACGGCGTGGACACGGAGCGATTCCGCCCGCAAGTGCCGGATTCGGCCCTGCGCCGAGAGCTGGGCATTCCTCCCGGCGTGCCGGTGGCGGGAATCGTGGCGGCGTTGCGGCCTGAGAAAAACCACTCCCTGTTTCTCGCCGCGGCCCAATGCACGCTGAAGCAAAGGCCGGACGCCCATTTTCTGATCGTGGGCGACGGGCCGCAGCGTGCTCGGATCGAGGCATTGCGTAGCGAACTGGGCCTTGACGACGTGGTTCACCTGGCCGGCACCCGGCAGGACATCCCCGCCCTGCTCGCGGTGATGGACGTTTTTGTATTGACTTCCCACATGGAAGCCAATCCGGTGTCGATCCTCGAGGCGTTGGCGTGCGAACGGCCGGTCGTAGCGACCGCGGTCGGCTCCGTTCCCGAGACCGTAATCGACGGCAAGACCGGCTGCCTTGTCAAGCCGGGCGACGCCCAAGCCATCGCCGACCGCCTTGTCGAATTGTTCGGCGATCGCGAAAAGGCGGCGGCCCTGGGCAGGGCCGGGCGGCGGCACGTGGTCGAGCATTGGTCGCTGAACCGCATGATCACCGGCTACGAGGATTTGCTCGAAGAGATTTACCAGGCCAAAACGCTGCGGAGCCGTCAAGCCGCCAGCCTGTTGCGGTCGCCTGGCCCGAACTCCTCGCCCTCCCCCAGTCCCGGAGTCTTTTGCCGATAGGGGCCAGGACCTTTTTGCCTCCCACTTCAGGCTAGTTTGCGGCAGATGGCCTGGGCCATTTCGCGAGTTCCGACGGCGGAGGGATCGTCGCGATGGGGTTTCAAGTCGTAGGTCACGTGGGTGCCCTCGGCGATCACCGCGGCCACGGCTCGCTCCAGCCGATCCGCCGCATCCTTTTCGCCCAGATGCCTGAGCATGAGCACGCCGGATAGGATCAAGGCCGTAGGATTGACTTTGTTCAAGCCTTTGTATTTGGGGGCGCTGCCGTGGGTAGCCTCGAAGACGGCCCCACCCGGTCCGATGTTCGCCCCGGGCGCCACCCCCAGCCCTCCCACCAGTCCCGCGGCCAAGTCGCTGACCACGTCGCCATACAGATTCGGCAGCACGAGCACGTCGTACAGCTCCGGCTTCTGCACCAATTGCATGCACATGTTGTCGACGATGCGATCCTCGAACTCGATGCCGGAATCGGCGAATTCCTGGGCGACCCGGCGGGCGGTGGCCAGGAAAAGGCCGTCGGTGTGTTTCATGATGTTCGCCTTGTGGACGGCGGTGACCTTGCGACGGCGGTTGCTTATGGCATACTCGAAGGCGAAGCGGACGATGCGTTCGGTGGCCGAAACGCTGATCGGCTTGATGGAGATGCCCGTCTCTTCCCGGCCCGTCTTCACTCCCCGTGCGCCACATGCCTTGTTGATATAGTCGATCAACTCGGCGGTGTCAGGTTTGCCCGCCTCGAACTCGATGCCTGCGTACAGATCCTCGGTGTTCTCCCGAACGATGACCAGATCGACCGGCACGTGGCTGAAGAACGTCCGCACGCCCGGGTAATATTTGCAGGGTCGGACGCAGGCGAACAAACCCAGCTCCTGCCGCAGATAGACGTTGATGCTGCGGAAACCCGTGCCCACGGGCGTGGTGATGGGGGCCTTGAGGGCGCAGCGGGTGCGGCGGATGCTCTCGATGACCTGATCGGGCAGGGGAGTCCCTGTGCGCTCCATCACGTCCACCCCAGCCTCTTGGACATCCCAGCGGATGTCCACGCCCGTTGCATCCACGCAACACCGCGCTGCCTCGGCCAACTCCGGCCCCACTCCATCCCCCGTTATCAACGTCACTTCGTGCGGCATGTCACCCCCTGGATTTAGGGCTCATCTCGTAATTCACTAGGTACCTGTCCGAGAGCATCCCTCTCCCATACGGACGAGGGGATTGGGCAAGATAGGCCCTACAAGATAGCCGGGATGCCGCTGCGGGTCAACGTGCGGGATAGAACCCCCTGAAATAGGAAGCAATTCCAACGGCCACACAATGTGTTGGAGGCCATGCAAGGTTGGGGGTCGCGATGTGTTGGAGGGCCAAGCTCCGTCGTGGCTGGGAATCCTTAAGCCCGTTTCCAACGCCAAGGAGACGCTAGACCGCGTCCCCCCGAGTTTTTTACTCTTGCGGCTCCGGTCGAAAGCCCCCTTACGCCGCTTTGCTCGAGCCGTGCTTGGCCGACCGGCGGAGATGCGCACGGCGGAGCGATTCAGGCGAATCAACATCAATGCGGCGATGAACCGCAGACGCTCGGGCGAGCGAGTCGGGCTGCCCGAGGCGTAACGTCACCCCGATCGCCAACAACAGGATGCCACCTACTGCGATTATCAGGCCCATCGTTTGAAGCTCGGGCCGAGAAGATATTTCCGACCAACCCAACAGACACGCTCCGCACGTCAACGTGGCCACACCCAACCACGTGACCGTGGCAATCAGGGCCTCGCCAAGCCGGCGATTGAAACGAGAACTCGGCCGCTTCCCTCTCGCCAGCCGTCGAGTTTGCTGGCGGTGCCAACCGGAGAGGGCTGACTGGGCAGGATCAATCCGGGCTTGAGCGCCGCCGGCTGGATCGAGGCCGAGCAACCGGGCAACGTGGCGGAGTTCTTCATCCAGCTCCCAGGTGTCGAACAAGGCTTCTTCAGGCACGCTGGAGAATTGAACAGTTTGAGAAGATTGTGAGCAATTAACGGATTCTGCCGGACTTGATGGCTTCTGCCCTAGGGGCATTGTGGCCATGCGGTCGCAAAGCTCCGCCTGACAGCGGGGGCAGACGAATCGCCCTGCCTCTTGTGCGTTTATCCCCACCACGTCTTGTCGGCAGCTTGTACACCACATCCTTTATTGCATCGGCAAGCAGTGGCGAGCGAGTCGAGGATAAGCATTGAGGAGGATCGGTCGGCCAGCTCAGGGGGCGTATCCGGTCAGGCTCGGTTAACATCGGCCCAAGAATCCTGAGGCGGTTCCATCAAAAAGAAGCACCCTCAAGCCCGGATTCCGTTCAAATGCTTGGATATTTTTTCTAACCGCTAATTCCCTCCCATTTCCGCTGGTTTCGCACCTAATCCCAGATCAAAAATCGACCCCTCCAGCGAAGCCGTTTTCGGCCGCAAGGTTTTGCCAAGTTGAACTGGGCGGTCTTAATGATCCGCTCCCGCGTGATCATAGCCCATCGAGCCGATGCTTTCCCAAAGAATCCGGGCCCAGGATGTTCGTCTTTTTCCACTTATTAGACGCAGGGCCGCTTGGCATGGGCGAGCGTTTTGTTGTCGAGGCGGCGTGGATGTTTCCGGAGTGCATGGGCGGGACGCGACCGTGGATCACTTCGGCCGCGTCCCGCCGCCCAAAAAAGCCTACTCACTTCCCCGCCGGCACGGCGATCATGTCCACCGTCATGGTACGCTGCGGTTGGCCCACACCGTGGACCATCAGTTTGGAAGCAGCGGGCGGGCAGGTTGGGTCGTAATAGCGCGGGCGGAGTCGGTCAACCCAGCGTGCCGCGTCGTCGTCGCTCACGTAATACGTTCCCTTGGCCATGTGCCGCAGGTCGCTGCCCGCTTTCGCCAACGTCTCCTTCAACTCCTCGAATACGAACACCCCCTGGGGTTCGCCCCGGCTCGGCTCCCGCGCATAAATCCCGGAAAGATAGATTTGCCGATCCGAGTGAACCAAGGCTACTTTGCTGAAGGTGTTCGAAGGGCGGACCTCGGGCGGGGTGAAGTACTCCACCCCTTTTGCGGGCCTACTCGCCACGGGATATTGAGCAATCATCTCGATCTCGATCGGCACCGCTGCCAGCCATTCCACGAACACGACCGGCGGTGTGATTTGACCGGGAAAGAACTTCTGCACGTCCCGAAGCACTTCCTGCGCCGAAGTGACGGGGCGGAGGAACACTTTCACATGCACCACGTGCTTCGGCGAAAGTTGCAGGTGCTCAAGGGTCCTCATCAGGCCGCTCATGGCCCTCGTCGTGGCCGAGGCCGTCAACGAGCCTTCGTCAGGCTGTCCGGAGAGATACGCGATGCTTCCCCGAGGCAGCACGGCGGCGTCGGCGCAACTGTCCTCGCCGGCCACGGAAGGGCAGCGTTTCAAGGCCACGGCATCGCCCCCGCCAGTCCCTCCGGCCACGGCATCGACTGCCACCAAGGCCTTGCGCACCGGCAGCGGGGTCAAGACCGAGGTGATGGCCGGGCGGAGGCCGCGTCTGGCCAAATGCTCCTGGAACTCGGCCACGATCGCCGTCGACAGCGCATAGACATGGATGCGAACCAGCTTGTCCATGCCCGAGCCCGAGTCCTTCAACACGGACTCGAGATTGGCCAGCGTCTGCTCGATCTGCCGCGTGGCCGACCCCTCGCCTACAAGTTTACCATCGCGATCGAGGGGCAAGAGTTGCCGGGTATGAACCAGCGGCAGTCCTTGGACGATCACGGCGCGGGACATGCCGGCCGGGGCGTCGAGCGATAGATACTGAATCGTTCCCTGCCCGTTATCCTCCGCAAACGCGCAGTTCAGCAGGGCCCCCCAACTCGCAAGCAAAAGGACGGGCACAAACAATCGCGACATCTTGAGGACCTCCTTCAATGGTGTTGTTGCGGCCAAAGCTCTGCGGCCTCCCTTTGAATTGGCATCTCTCGACCATCCCCGCTGTTGGCAAGGGTTGCTAGTGGACTCATCGCCACGCCCCACGAAGCCCACCCCCCCGAACGTTTGTAACTAGCCCCTCGCAAATTCGGTGGCCCTGAAATGGTCGCTCGGTTTGACTGACCGGAGACCGCCTCCCAGCACCCGATTTTCGGTCGAGCCATCAACCGAAGTCAAGGCCCTGTTCATTCGGACCGGGAAAGGTACGATCGGTGATCCTTCGCCCAGCAATCTGGGATAGGATTTCCAACTGCTTCCCGATTTTTCCGGGCTTTTCGGTCGCGTTTAGGCCAACTGATATCAATTTAGGTAATGTGCGCGGTTTTTCCGGCCACGATACCTCTGTTGAGTTAGTTTACTCCAACGCAAAGTCGCATAAACTGGTGCTAGCCGGTGTTGATTTTGGCCTGCGTCGGTTTCGTGGGCTATAAGCATGTATGGAGATGCGGACCGCGATTCCCGCATGCTCGAAATGGGAAGGGGCGATATCGCGCATTCGAAGGAACTTGACCCGGCCGGCACCTGGGTAAGGGCCGGGAATTGTGACAAACTCTGTTGAAAGGATGTGATTCGTGAGTACAACACCCGAGAAGCCTGAAAACCAACCAGAACCCCCCGCTCCCCCTCAAGGCACCCCGGCCGAGGCCCCAGCCGCGTCCCAACCCGAGGGCCAAGCGGCACAGCCGCAGCGGATTCAGGTGCAGATCGACGATTCGAAAGCCCTGGCGAGCTATGCCAACTTTTGCCGCGTGACGGGTACGCCGGAGGAGTTGATCGTCGATTTTGGGTTGAACCCGCAACCGGTGGGAATTCCGACGCAGCCGATCGTCATCACCCAGCGGATCATCACCAACTTCTACACGGCGAAGCGCATGTTGCACGCCCTTCAACTGACCGTTCAGCGGCACGAGGCGACTTTCGGCGTGTTGGAAACGGACATCCAGAAGCGCGTTCGGCCGGGCTTCGGCCAGAACCGGTAGGTCAAAAGCTGTGAACGACCGCCATGGCACGTGGCCGTAGCGCTTCGGCGCGCGGCCGCGTGGCGTTGGTGGAACAACGCGTTACTGGCGCCAAGCGGCAAGCCAATTCGCGGCTGTCGATCGCCGCTTGGGCAGTCTCGCCATTTACCTAGAACGCGATCTTGGCCTTCGGCAAGGCTTGACGCAGCCTGTTGACGCCCGCCTCCGTCACTTCGGTCAGTTTCAAGTTCACCGACTGAAGCCGGGGCAGGGCTTCCAGGTGGGCGAGTCCAGCGTCGGTCACTTTCGTCAATTCCAGGTCGAGGACCGCCAGGTTCGCCAGCGGCTTGAGGTGCGCCAAGCCGGCATCGGTGATGGCGGTGTCCTTTAGGCTTAGCCGCTCCAATTTGGTGAGCCTCTTGAGGTTCTCCAGGCCGGCGTCGGTGATCTTGGTGTGCCAAAGGTCCAATCGCCTGAGGTTGGTCAGGGCGGCCAGGTAGGCGATACCCGCGTCGGTGCAATAGGTCTCGCTGAGTTCCAAGTCCTCGAGCTTGGCAAGGCCCTGGAGGTGCTTCAGTCCTGAGCCGTCGATCGGGTTGTCACGGACCTTTAGCCGCCGAAGGTTGACCAGGGCCTTGAGGTGGGCCAGCCCCTCGTCGGTGACGCTCTGGCAGCGAAACACGTCCAGTTCCTCCAATGTGGTTAAGCCCGCCAATTTGGCCAGTCCCTCGTTGGTTATTCCCGCGGCATCCTCGATGGCCAACGACTTGAGCTCCTTCATGCCGGTTAGGACCTCGATCGCCGCGTCGGTGATATAGGGATTGCGAAGCTTCAGGGAGCGAAGATGAATCAGGCCCTTGAGGTGCTGAAGACCGGCGTCGCTGATCTGGACGCAACCTCGCAGATCAAGTGCTCGAAGCTTGGTCATTTCCGCGAGGTGGACCATGCCCTCGTCGGTGAAGTTGTTGTAAAGCAGCGTCAAAGACTGGAGCTTGGGCAGGCGCTTCAGGTGGGCCAGACCGGCGTCGGTAACGTTGGTGCTGCGGCGAAGGTTCAACGACTCCAAGGTGGCGATTCGCGAAAGGACCTCCAGCGTGGCGTCGGTGATGTCCGTGTTTTCCAGCACCAGGTCCTTCAGCCTGGGAAGGTCGGCCAGATGCCGCGCGCCGGTGTCATTGATCTCCGCGCCCCAGAGTTTCAGCCGGGTGATGGTGGACAGGGTCTTGATTTTTTCGAGGTCCGCGTTGGTGGTCTGGCGTTCGAACAGGTCCACGCCCACTACGTTCTTCTCGCCATCGAATTCAATCTGTCCGCCGAGTTGCTGAATGCGCTCGATGACTGCCGCCGCTTGGCTCGTTTGGCCGCCAAACGCCAGGGGGTTGAAACCGGCTCCGCAAATCCAGATCGTCGATAAAACCGATAAAACAGTCGCCATCGTCTTGAGGTGGATACACGTCATTGGGATGCTCCGGGGATCATGGCCGTCACGGGGACCTGCACCAGGTTAAATTCAGCCTACCGGAGGCGAGGGCTGTCGCAAACCCATCTCAAGGCTTACCATCACTACCTCCTTTGTGATGGCCACCAACAAGAACCCGCTGGACAATCGATGTTGGAGCGGAGAGACTTGTCATTCGTGGATTCCCGCTACTTAAACTTCAGGAGTTTATGCCATGCCTCAACGAACCACGCGTCGCGACTTCCTCCAAGCGACTGCCGCCACCGGAATCGGTTTTTGGGTGGCCGGTGGAGTCCAGGCCCGCGAGAGCAAGTCCCCCAATGAAAAAATTCAAATCGCCTGTGTCGGATGCGGGGGCAAGGGGTCGAGCGATTCGGCGGATTCGGGCAACCACGGCGTCGTGGTAGCCATCTGCGATGTCGATGAAAAGACGCTCAACGCCGCGGCCGCTCGATTCCCCAAGGCCAAAAGATACTTCGATTTCCGCAAGATGCTGGAAGAGATGGAAAAGAGCATCGACGCGGTGACCGTGAGCACGCCCGACCACACCCACGCCGCACCCGCCTTGATGGCCATGCGCATGGGCAAGCATGCCTTTGTCCAGAAACCACTGACCCGCACCATCTACGAGGCCCGCCTCCTCGGCCAAGTCGCCCGCGAAAAGAATGTCGTCACCGAAATGGGCAATCAGGGCACGGCGATGCCGGGCCTGCGTCGCGCGGCGGCGCTGTTGCGAAAGGGGGTCCTGGGCAAGGTCAGCGAGGTCCACGTCTGGACCAACCGGCCAATCTGGCCGCAAGGCGGCGAGCGTCCCAAGGAGGCGCCCGTGCCAGAACACCTGAAATGGGACCTGTGGATCGGACCGGCCCCGATGCGGCCGTACGGGCTGGGGTATCATCCGTTTGCCTGGCGCGGTTGGTGGGACTTCGGAACCGGGGCTTTGGGCGACATGGCTTGCCACACGTTCAACATGCCCTTTGCCGGGCTGGACCTCCGCGATCCCGTGTCCGTCCAAGCCGAGACCTCGGGCCACAACCAAGACAGCTTTCCCAAGTGGTCGATCATCGAGTTCCAGTTTCCTGCCAATGATTGGCGCGGACCGGTCAAGGTCGTCTGGTACGATGGCGGCAAGCGGCCTTCCAAGGAATTGCTCGATGGCAAGGACCCCGTCGGCAGCGGCTGCCTGGTCATCGGCGAAAAAGGCAAGCTCTATTCGCCGAATGACTATGGGGCCGAGTTCGAGGTCTTGGGCAACGTCACGTTGCCAGAGGTCGAGTTCACCAAGTCGCCCGGCCACTTCGAGGAGTGGATTCGCGCGATTAAAGGCGGACCTGCCCCCATGTCGAACTTCCCCGACTACGCCGGCCCGCTCACCGAAACGATCCTTCTAGGCAACCTGGCGGTCTGGGCCGCCTCGGAACCGGGGAAGGGCAAGAAGATCGAATGGGACGCCAAGCAACTGAAGGCCACCAACGCTCCCGAGGTCCAGCACATCGTCAAGCCCACCTACCGCGAGGGCTACACGCTGGACGTCTGATCAAAGACCGGACTCCTGATGCACGGCGGCAGGCAGCCTCGCGCTGCTCGCCGCCGCGGTGTCTTCTTGCCTTCATGTTCAGCGCGAAGGGTGTCGCAGGAGAAACGCCCCAAGGACATCCACGTCGGCTCGCGCGCGGTTCGGGCCGCAATCGCGTGGCTTGCCTCGCCCACCGGCCCTGACTCCGAACTAGCGGCTGCTTTGCTCGTTCAGCCGGCGATTTCCCAGCCTCGGCGATCGTGTCCGCGGATTGGAAGTCAGAGCTTGAATAGTGAATAGGCCCATTTCAAGCAGATGGCCTCGCAGATTGCTATTGAGTATTCAAGTTCTCACCCCCAGTGCCCCTTTCCTGGAGTGCGTGATGTCCAACAAAATCCCGCGGACTTCGAAGCGTTGGGCTTCCGCTGGAGGCGAACCTACAGGGAGTCTTATTCACTAATCAAGCTCTGAGCCCACCCTTCGGACACCGTTGGCAAGCGGTTGGCGGCCCGAAGCTGTAAATAGGCTCGTTTTTCGGCCTCTTGTTCACACCTGAAGCCGACGCGGTCCTGATTTCGCGGTCCTCGCCGCGAACCCCGACGCCGCCATCCACTGCGCGATCATCCGTACATGCCCAGCCGCATGACGACGACCCAGCGCAGGCCGGGAAAACGCTCGGAGAATTGCCCGATACACGTGATCGGTCCATCCTTGCAATCGTGTTTCCAGGTATGGATCGCCACGCTATTGGGCGCGTGAGAGTATTTCTCTATTTGGCGAGGCCGGCCAAAGACCTTGAGCCACGTCTGGTATGGACAACTGATCTGAATGGGAATGGTACGCGGAATCGGGTCCCGACTGCCTAACCGATAGCGAGGGGAACGGGCGCCAAGGATTTGCAAGGCTTGGAGGAAGTCGGCTCGGCTGCCGGCAGGCGCGGCCACAGCGCCGGGGGTCGCGACGCCCAACAGCGCCCTAGCCCTTTCCGCAAAGCCCCGCGGCGCCATATCGCCCAACGGCTCGAACTCTTGGACTCGCGTTTCGGTAATCAATTGATCGAGCATATCTACCTCCTTGCCCTTTCTTTTCTCAGGGAATCACACAGCAAACGCCACATCATGGCGGGCAGCAACCTCGGGGGCGCAGACCACCAGTAGCCGACGTCAGTGTGCAAACAACTGGGGCAGCCGCTCCTCATGAGCGACCGCACACAAACGGTCCAACAACGCTTTCCAAATCAACCCAGGCGTGGATTTCCGGCGAGGATCCCCGCGACGTCCTCATACTTCACAAGTCGCTCGTGGGGAAACCTCATTGGGAATCAAAACGGGTCAGGCGGGATCAACAAAATAATAGGAATGCGAGGACCTTGATGCTACGAATCCTCCAATCGTTTACCGTGGGGCGAACTAAGTGTGATCAAGTCTACCCGAAAACGCCCCAGGCTGTCCATCCCCATTCCAACCCCCGCCAAATCACCCATTGTTCGGCCCTGGCGAGGCGATCAACGCCTGTTTCTCACAACAAATGCCCTATAAATTTGCTGTTATGATTTAGGAAACGGGAACCCCCAACCATTTTCAACACCAGAAATCGTTGGCGGTTTCTACCGGGATTGCCTACCGCTTGATAGGGATGCGATAGCGGCTGCGAGGCGGGTTGATTGGCGTCGAAACCGCGAAAACGTCCTTCAAAAGCCAAAAAATCGCTTCGCTCGATGAGCACAAAATCCTAGAATCTGCATTATGGATTCCCTTACGCACGCGACCCTGGGCGCCGTTTTGGGCGACGCCATCCTTGGCAAAAAAATTGGCAATCGGGCCATGGTTTGGGGGGCAATCGCAGCCAGCCTCCCAGACATCGACATCGTGCTGCGTCCGTTCGAGGACGAGTTCGACTTTTTGATGCACCACCGTGGGCTAAGCCACTCCGTGTTCATTGGAGTGGCGGCCGCCTTCCTTTTTGCGCGTGTGGCCGCCTGGTGGACGGGGAGAAGCAGGCATGTCAGCAGTATTGAACTTGGGCAGTTGACAAGCCCGCCATCCTCGGCACGGCCGCTCTACGTTTGGCATTTCACCGCGCTGTTCCTCGCGGGCATCCTCTCTCATTTGTTCCTCGACGCTTGCACGGCCTTCGGCACGCCGCTGCTGATGCCGTGGAGCGACCACCGATTTGCGTTCAACAATCTTTTTGTGATCGATCCCTTGTTCACTCTGCCGCTGGTGGTCGCGGCCATCGCTTGTTGGCGGCTGGGAAGCAACGGCCGAAAACGAGAGGTGGTGGCCTGCGTCGGGTTGGGGTGCAGTGCCGCGTACGTTGCCATGACGCTGATCGTGGCCCTCAACGTCCAAGGTGTGTTTGCCCGGTCGATCGCCGACCAGGGGATCGAGTCGCGGCGGCTGATGGCCGCTCCGACACCCTTCAACGCGGTGCTTTGGTATTGCATCGCTGAAGGTCCGGCAGGCTATCATGTGGGCTACTACTCGTTGTTCGCCCCCAACCAGCAGATTCGATTCCATTACGTGCCGCGCAATGGCGACCTGCTCGAAGGCTTCCAATCCAGCCCCGTCGTCAACCGGCTAAGGTGGTTCAGCAACGGCTACTACGCCGTGCGCCGCCAAGGCGAAGCGCTGGTGTTCGACGTGCTGAAGTTTGGAATGCTGACACCAGAGGCCAATCAACGGCCCGTGGCCTTTTCCTTCGTCCTTCAGTTGCGGTCGGATGGCGAGGTGAGCGTTCAGAACCTGGCCCGACCCCGGGACGTGCGTTGGGGCAAACTGCTGGCCGCCATCTGGCAAAAGATTCGCGGTAGGGACTGGGGCACGGTGAGCGAAAACCCGCGGCAGCGGGCCGAAAAGGTGTCTTTCGCGTCCTAACCGCCCTTCGCACACCACTGCCAGTCCGCGGCGCTCGCTGCCAAGACTGCGAAAAGCCGAGCCAACCGTTTACGCGAACTTCCACGGCGCCCGCATCGGACGATCCAATAGCCGATTGGCCTCGTCGTCGCCCAGGAACGCCTGGTGTTCAGGATCCCAGCGGAGTTTCCGCTTCAACAAGATGGCGATCTGCTGCAAGTGGCAGAGGGTGTCGACGCGCACGGCCACATCGATCGGCGCGGCCGGTTGGGTCCGGCCCTTGATGGCGTCGATGAAATTCACGTGGTGATTGTCGCTCTGGAACAGGTGAATTTCGTTCGGGCCGATTGTCGCCTTCAGAAGCGACTTGGGGTTGGCATCGATCTTCGATCGGTCGACGTGGACCCAACCCTCGGTGCCCAAAAACAGCACGCCGTGACCGTAGCCGGCGACTTGCAGGGGATGATGCTTGGCGGTGTTGTCGTCCATGTGGACCAGCGTCACGCCATTGGGATAACGATTCTCGACCTGCCAGCTCGTGGCGGCGTCGGTCAGCAGGCCCTCGGGAAAGACGCCTTTGCCTTCCACTTCCGTTGGCCCGGTCAGTTCCGTACCGTTGCCCCACTGGGCGATGTCCAAGTGATGAACGCCCCAGTTGCCGATCATCCCCATGCAATAGTCCGAGATACAGTACCAGACGCTATAGCCTTCCTTCTCGGTCCAAGGACGGCAACGCTGATAGCAGTAGGGGGCGAAAGGTGCAGGCCCGAGCCAAAGTTCATAGTCCAACTCCTTCGGCACCGGCTCGGTGGGCTGTTTCGGACAAGTCCAGCTCCCTGGCACGCCGACCAGGATGGTCTTGAGCTGACCGATTTTGCCGTTGCGAACCAGCTCGCAAGCAAAACGGAAGTTGCGTCCCGACCGTTGCTGCGTGCCGAACTGGAACACGACCTTGCTGTCTTTCACCGCCTTGAGCACGGCCAGGGCCGCTTTCATGCTCCAGCCAATCGGTTTCTCGCAGTAGATGTGCTTGCCGCGCGCGGCGGCCGCGACGACCATCAGCGGGTGCCAATGGTCGGGCGTGGTCACTTGCACGGCGTCGATGTCCTGCCGGGCGAGCAATTCGCGAAAGTCCCGATAGGCGGCACAGTCGCCGTTGTCGTAAAATTCGTCGACCGACTGCTTGGCCTTCTGCCGTTGGACCTCGTGGACGTCGCACACGGCGGCCACATGGACCTCGGGATTGCCACGAAAGGTTCGCATGTTGCCCATCCCCTGGATGCCCATGCCGATGCAGCCCAGCACCACACGGTTCGACGGGGCCACAGCGCCGGCAAGCCCCAAGGCCGAACTAGGAACCAACGCGGGAACGGTCAACGTGCCCGCCAGCGCGGCGGAGCGACGAAGCAACTGGCGGCGCGTGACACAGCGAACTTGGCGGGTTGGTGAAGCAGGCATCGGCAGTCTCCTCGGCTTGGGTGGGAAAGCATTGAAACAAAAGGCGGGACTCGGGGCCGATCCCATCCTACCACGTTCCCATCGCCCCCGCAAAGAAGCGAGCCACGACCTTTCGCATCGCTACCCTCGAGCGAAAGGTCGTGGCTCCGTCGTTGGCTAAGGCCGCCTGGCCGTCCGCGGTTAGCTACCGTAACCCACAATCCAGCCATGGGTTACGTCAAGTGGAGCGGAAGGGGTTCGAACCCTCGACCCCGGGCTTGCAAAGCCCGTGCTCTCCCAACTGAGCTACCGCCCCAAAATTGCTAACATCAAATCCCTTATAAGTATTGCAAAATAGGAGGATTACCAGAGTTCTTCGGCTCCAACGCAAATCCAGTCGTCAAATCTACTTCTACAAGACCTCCCACGATCGTGCAAGGCTGGTAGAGTGCAGTAGAGTGTCCAAGGTAGGCCTTTCCCGGCCGATCAGCCAAAAAACAGCCCGACCGGAGACTCGCACACCCTCCGAATAAGGTATTTTTGGATCAAAACGTAGCGTTGTAGCTTTACGCACGCTGTCAGCGGGGCTAGCCTAGAATATTCCTGGATAATCCTGCCTGAAAGTTACAACCCTCCTATCCAATTTCGATCGGGGCGGCTGTCGCGTGTCGGGGATCCGGCACGAAGATCGAAGCTCTGCCTTTTGAGGAGCCTGATCGATGAAGCTGACAAACACACTCCGAGAGGAAAAGCGGCTCGATTTGGTCGGCCCCTGGATAGCCATCGTGGGAGCGATGGTAGTTTTGGCGGGTTTGTTCGGCGTCACAAGCGGAGCCGAATCAGGCGATTCCGCAGCGCCGCCTGCACCAGCCCCGGAGGCCAAAGCAGAACCTGCATCGCCAAAGCCAACACCATCGGAACCGAAACCGGCAGAACCTCCTCCCGCGGAACCGAAACCGGCAGACCCCAAACCGCCCGAGGCAAAGCCTGCTACCCCACCGTTACCCGAGGCGAAACCGCCGGAGTCCAAACCGGCAGCGCCCCCGCCTTCCGAGGCGAAACCCGCGGAAGCCAAACCATCAGAGGCGAAACCCGCGGAAGCCAAACCCTCGGACGCTCCACCCCCTGAAGCGAAACCGGCAGCGTCTCAGGCTGCGGAAGCCAAACCCGCAGGACCCAAACCGCCTGAGGTTGCCAAGCCGCCGGCGAGCTACACCCTCTTGGCCCGACCGGCGATGGCCGACCGTCTGAAGCTCAGCGAAGAGCAACGGGCGAAGATCGCCGCGCTATTGGCTCAGCGGCGGGAGGAGCTTTCCAAAGCTGCCGAGGCCGATCGCGCGAAAGTGATCGAGGAAAACGAAAAAAAGCTGGCGGAAGTGCTGACGGAGGAGCAGCGGCTGCAATTCGCGCAGACACCGCCCGAGCCGCTCTTGCGATTCAAGTTCCGCTTTCAACGTTGGGTGGACGTTTTGGAGGAAGTGGCTCGTCAGGCGGGGCTCTCGCTCGTGCTTGATGCTCCCCCGCCCGGCACGTTGAACTATGTGGACGATCGGGAATACACGCCCACGGAGGCCATCGACTTGCTCAACAGCGTGCTGTTGACCAAGGGGTTTACGCTGATCCGCCGCGACCGCATGTTGGTGTGCGTCAACGTCGAGGACGGCATCCCCGAGAACATCGTTCCGCAAGTGAGTCTGGAGGAACTGGATTACCGGGGTAAGTTCGAGCTGGTTCGGGTAGCCTTTCCGTTGGACAAGCGGCCGGCTGCCACGGTAGTTGAGGAAATCAAGCCGCTTTTGAGTCCGCTGGGCAAGGTCGTGCCGTTGCCTTCGACGGGCCAAGTGTTGGTGACGGACGCGGCGGGCAACATGCGGGCCATTCGGGCCATGATCCAGGCAATCTCGCCGCCCGCCACCCCCGCGCCGCAGCCCCCCACGTCAGAGCCGCCGGTGTTCGCCATCTATCCGCTGAAGGGCGTGGATCCGCCGACCGTGCTTACGGTGATGAAAACCCTTTACCCGAACCACAGCTTCGTGCTGGACCCGAAAACGGACCAGCTCAGCGTTCATGCTGGGGCCTCGGTGCAGGCGGCGGTCAAGGCGATCCTCGACGAGATGATGAAGACCGGCCAGCCGCCGGAGAAGCAATCGCGTTTGGAGCTGTATCCGGTGGATCCCACCCGTGCCGCCGAGGTCCTCAAGGGGCTAGAGGCGATCGTGCCCAACGCCAAGCTCACGCTGGACACGAAGACGAGCAAGTTGGTCGCCTGGGCGACGGGCGCCGAGCACGAATTGCTCAAGCAGTCGCTCCAAACCCTGGGCATGGCCGAGACCCCCGAGCAGGCCCGGCAATTCGAGGTCTATCGATTGACCAAGGCCGACCCGAAAACCACCCTCGCCATGCTCGAAGCGGTCGTGCCCACCGCCCGCTTGGCCCTCGACGCCTCGACCAACAGCATCGTGGCGATCGCCTCGGCGGCGGACCAGAAGGCCATCAAGTCGATCCTGGAGCAGCTTCAGTCTGACAAGCCAGGACCGGAGACGCCCGAGCTTCGCTTCTACCCGCTCAGCCACCCGCCGACCACCGAGTTGGCGACGTTGATCGAAGGTCTCGTGCCCAAGGCCAAGGTGAGTGTCGATTTGGCCAACAAGCGTTTGGCGGTAGTGGCCCCGGCCAACGAACAGGAGGCGGTGAAGAAGGCGGTGGAACAGTTTGAAAAGAGTGCCCCGGCCGAATCCGTCCTCGCCGCTTATCCGCTGACGGTGGCTGATCCGACCAGCGCGACCACCATGCTCAAGGGCATGTTTCCCAAGCTGGAGATCATCTTAGAGTCGAAGACCAACCGGCTGTTGGTCTGGGCCCCGCCCGCGGAACAGGAAGCGGTCAAAAAGGCCATCGAACAACTCCAGGCTCAAGTGCCTTCCGACCAGATGCCCCGTTTCGAGAGTTATCCCCTCCATGGATCGGAGCCTACGGCGCTGACGGCCAACTTGCAGATGCTCGTGCCGAACGCCAAGTTCACCACCGATGCGAAGCGGGGGCAGTTGGTCGTTTGGGCCACTCCTGCCGAGCACGACGCGATCCGCGCGGCCCTGGACAAGCTCGGGCGTGGCACGTCGATCGAGAACACGCCGCAGGTCGAGACCTACCGATTGACCCGGGTCGATCCCGCCACGCTGGTGCCGTTGCTGCAAAGCATAGCGCCGGACGCCAAGGTTTCGGTAGATGCGGCCACGAAGACCCTGATCGTGGTCGCCATTCCCGCCGACCAACAGACCATCCGCGGCGTGGTGCGGCAGTTCCAAGCAGAAAAACCGGGCGCCGCGGCCGCCGAGCTGCGTCTGTACCCGATCACCACGGTCGACCCGGCAAGCGTCACGGAAGCGCTTCGCAGCGCCTTTCCAGCCCTTTCGATCACGCACGACCCGAAAACCCAGCGGCTCTTGGTAACAGCCACTCCGGCCGAGCATGAGGCCGTGAAAAAGACGTTGGACCAGATTCAAGCTCAAGTCCCCGCCAACCAGCTTCCACGATTCGAGGTCTATCCCGTCCACGGCGCTGACCCGACCACGCTCGTCATCCAACTTCAAACCCTCGTGCCCAACGCCAAGCTCGTGGCCGACGCGAAGGCGGGCCGGATCGTGGCCTGGGGCACCAGCGCGGATCACGACGCCCTCAAGGCAGCGCTGGAGAAAATGGTGCGGGGCGCCGCGCCGGAAAGCGCGCCACGTTTGGAAATCTACCGGCTCACCAAGGCCGATCCGACGACGCTCGTGCCGCTGTTACAGACCCTGGTGCCCGACGCCAAGGTCTCCGTCGATCCGCAAACCAAGACCTTGATCGCCGTGGCGGTCTCGGCCGACCACGCCACCATCCGCACGGTGCTGGAGCAACTCCAGCCGGACAAGCCTGCCCCGGATGATCCGCAATTGCGCTTCTACCCCCTGGCTCAGCCCCAGCCGCCCACGATCGTCACCGTGTTGCAGGGGTTGGCGCCCAAGGCCCAGATCACGTTGGAGCCCGGTGGGAAGCGGCTCACCGTGGTCGCCACGCCGGCCGACCATGCAGTCATCAAGGGGGCCATCGAGCAGATTCAAACCGTAGCGATCCTCGATGAGCGGAGCAAACTAGTGACCTACCCGGTCACGCCGGTGCAGAAAAAGCGGTTTCAAGCGGTGGCCGCCTCGCTTGCGGCGGAGTTGCCGGGCATGCAACTCGTTTCGGAGAGCGACTCCGACCATTTGGCGGTGTGGGCCAAACCCTCGCAACATGCGGTGATTTCCGAGATTCTCGAACAGCTTAAGCTCGAGGTCCCCGCCGCGGAGAAATATCAGTTGGTGGCCTATGCGATCAAATCGGCGGACCCGCAAAACGTCCTCACCGTGATGAAAACGCTTTTCCCCAACGCCCAGTTTGTGCTCGATACGCGGACTCGGCGGCTGATCGTCTGGTCCTTACCGGCCGATCAGGAAGCCATCAAGGCGGCGTTGGAGAAGATCGACACCGGCACGGCGGCCGAAGGTCAGGACAAACTGATGGTCTATCCGGTGCCGGACATCGACCCGGCCACGGCGATCCGGGTGCTCCAGGAGCAATTGCCCGAGGTCAAGCTGGTTACCGAACCGAAGTCGGGGGCGATCCTTGCTTGGGCGAGGCCTACGGAACATGAGATCATCGCCCGCACGCTGAAGGAACTGAGGGTCGAGCCGGACGCGGAGCACAAAGAGACCCTCCAGGTGTATCCGGTGGAGCGAGGCGACCCCACCGCGCTGGCCACCGTGTTGAGGACCCTGGTGCCGAAGGCCCAGATCGTCGTCGAGGCGAAGACCAATAGCCTCGTGGCCACGGCGGTGAAGAAAGACCACGAGTTGATTCGGACGGCGATCGAGCAAATGTCGCAACATCAGGCGACGGGCGCTCGGCCGGAAATGGTGGTCCACAGCCTTCCTACGCTTGGCCCCAATGGCGCCGCCGCGCTGATTCCGACCTTGCGGCAAATCTTTCCGGAGGCGACCTTCGCCGCTGGAGCGGACGCGACGAAACTGGTGGTCTGGGCCCGGGCGGCCGACCAGGAGCCGATCCGCAAGGCGATCGAGGAATTATCCAAGAAGGAACCGCCGGAAACGGCCCACAAGCTGGTGATCTACACCGTGGATCGCACCAGTCCGATGTCGGGCCGTGGCATGTTGACCATCTTGCGCTCTGCCTTTCCCGACGCAAGCATCGGCTACGGGGCGGACCCGAACCGGATATTTGTTTGGGCACGACCTTCCGACCATCCCGCGATCAAAAACATGATCGACGAGATGTCGAAGAAGGAGCCGCCCGAAAGCGCCCATCGGCTTTCGGTTTTCACGCTGGAGAAGCAAGGCCCGGGGGGCGTGTCCAGTGTATTGTCGGTGCTCCGCACGATGTTCCCAGAGGTGCTCTTTGCTGTCGGCCCCGAACCTGATCAATTGGTGGCCTGGGTTTCGCCGGCTCAAGAGGCCGAGATCCGCGAGGCCCTCAACACGCTCTCCACGCCCGAGACCCCGGACAAGGCCCGCAAAATGGCCATCTACACGGTGGAATCGACCGGCGCGGCGGGACTGAGCGGGGTAATCTCGGCGCTGTCGCTCATGTTTCCCGAGGCCAGAGTCAATCCCGGCCCCGATCCGCAGAAAATCCTCGTTTGGGCGAGGCCGGCCGACCATGAACGGGTCCAAGCCGTCCTCGACGAACTGGCCAAAAAGGAACCGCCAGAGAAGGCCCGTAGGGTGGTGGTTTACAAGATTCGGGCGGCAAACCCCAGCGCGTCGTACTACACCCTCTCGCTCTTGAAGAGCATGTTTCCCGAGGCCCAGTTCTCCATCGGCACGGAAAACGATCAGCTCGTGGTTTGGGCCCGTCCCGCCGAGCACGATCAGATCAAAAGCACGATCGACCAAATCGCAAGCGAGGACCCCGAAAAAGCGCACCAAATGGTGGTGTACACGATCGAGACCACGGGCACGTCCGGGGTGAGTGGGGCGATGTCGGTGTTGACCACCATGTTTCCCGAGGCCAAGTTCGCCGTCGGCACGGAGCCGAACAAGATCGTGGCCTGGGCCCGACCCGACGATCAAAAAAAGATCGCCGCGGCCGTGGCCGAACTCTCTAAAAAGGAACCACCGGAAAAGGCTCGGAAGATTGTCGTATACCGCGTCCACTCGGCCACGCCCGGCGCGCCCTACTACACGATGCTGGTATTGCGGTCGATGTTTCCCGACGCCCAATTTACCGCCGGGAGGGAACCGGATCAGCTCGTCGTCTGGGCTCGCCCTGATGAACACGATGCCATCAAATCGACCATCGACCAGCTCTCCGCCGAAGATCCGCCGGAGAACGCCCGCAAATTGGTGGTTTATACCTTGGAGACGACCGGGCCGGCGGGAATGAGTGGGGCCATCAACATCCTCACCTCCATGTTTCCCGACGCAAAATTCACCTACGGCAGCGAACCGGACAAGTTGGTGGTCTTCGCCCGACCCACGGATCATGAGCGGATCGCCGCCGCCGTGAAGGAGCTTTCCGCCAAGGAACCGCCCGAAAAGGCCCGGCAAATGGTCGTTTATACCGTGGAGGGGTCGGGTCCCTACGGGCTGAGCGGGGCAATCTCGATCCTGACCACGATGTTCCCCGAGGCGAGATTTGCCGCAGGCACAGAGCCGAACAAGATCGTGGCCTGGGCCCGACCCGACGATCAAAAAAAGATCGCCGCGGCCGTGGGCGAACTGTCCAAAAAGGATCCCCCCGAAACCGCACGCAAGATAGTGGTCTATCCCTTCAAATCCGCCTATTCCAGCGCGTCGTACTACACGCTGGCGGCTCTTCGGTCGATGTTTCCCGACGCCCTGTTTTCCATCGGGGCAGACCCGGAAAAACTCGTGGTTTGGGCCCGGCCCTCCGATCACGAGGCCATCAAAAGCGCCGTGGAGCAGTTGTCACAGGAGGACCCGCCGGAACGGGCCTTCCGGTTGGTGGCCTACACGATGGAATCCGCCGGGCCGACGGGAGTCAGCGGGGCCTTGTCCTTGCTCGCGTCGATGTTTCCCGACGCTCGCTTTTCGGCCGGCAGCGAGCCGGGAAAGATCCTCGCCTGGGCCCGACCCGACGACCAAGTAAAGATCAAGGCGGCCATCGACGAACTCGGCAAAAAAGACCCGCCCGACAAGGCCGCCCAGGCGGCCGTGTATTCGCTCAAGGCGATGACCGCCCGGGTCGCCATCCCTTTCCTGACCACGGCCTTTCCCGAGGTTCGATTCTCCACGGGCACGGAACCCCACGTTTTGATCG
This sequence comes from uncultured Thermoguttaceae bacterium, assembly GCA_937951625.1. Classification (GTDB taxonomy): domain Bacteria; phylum Planctomycetota; class Planctomycetia; order Pirellulales; family Thermoguttaceae; genus CALFBP01. Next base: position 48,865 of record CALFBP010000025.1, on the reverse strand, counting down.
CCTGGGCCCGGCCCGAGCAACACAAGGAAATCAAAGCCACGATCGAAAAGCTCGACACGGAATCGAAGCTCGGAGAGCGCACGACGCAAGTGTACCGCTTTCAATGGGCCGAGGCGCAGGCCGCCTTGACGGTGCTGACGTCGCTCGTGCCCGGAGCGGACATCGCCCTCGACAGCGCGACGCACAGCCTGGTGGTCACCGCTACAGCGGACGACCACGCCAAAATCAAGGCCACCGTCGAAGAAATGGACCGGCGCGACGAAAAAAGCCAGGCCCCACGTCTGCAAGTGCATCGGGTGACCTATGCCGATCCGGCCAGTTTGCTGACCGTGCTCCAAGGCCTCTTCCGCACACGCCGCGACGTCCAGTTGACGCTCGACGAACAGAACGACGCCATCGTGGCCATGGCCTCGCCCGCCCAACACGAGACCATCAAGAACCTGATCGATCAGTTGGAACAGGAGGCCAAGGCCGATTCCGCCGCCAGACTCCAGCTCTATCCGCTCAAGGAGGCCCAGGGCGACTCGGTGCTCCGGGTGCTCAACGAGTTGATGACCAAGCAAGGCATCAAGGCGAAGCTTTCCTACGACCGCCGCAACAACCAGATCGTCGCCATCGCCAGGCCCGAACATCAGGCCGCCATTCAAAAAGTCGTGGAACAGATGGAGGGCGAAGAGCGGATCATGGAAATCTTTACGCTGGAAGTGGTCGATCCCTGGACCGCCGAAATGGCCATCGGACGGCTCTTCGGCGACGGTTATGGCTACCTGGACCACGGTCCCTCCGTTGACGTGGACCCCACGAGCCAACAACTCTTCGTCCGCGCGACCAAGGAGCAAATGGCGAAAATTCGCGAGTTGCTCATCAAGCTAGGCGAGAGTGGGCTGGGGACGCTCTCCGAGGGCGACGGCCGCCGCTCGCGGACCATCTCGTTCGACGGCGACCTCTCGGCCGCCATCGAGGAAATCCAAAAAATCTGGCCGCAAATGCGGCAAAACCCGATCCACGTCTTGAAACCGGCCAACGAGATTCCGATCCAGGGGCGCGGGTCGAGCCCGGCCAGCAAGGGAGAAAAACGGATTCAGCCGGCCGCAGGGCCTGAACCTTCGAACAACGCGCCGCCGCGCAACGAAGTGCTCTTCCCGCCGGAGGATTCGCAATGGCGTGCCAGCCCCGCACGACCAAAGGATTCTTCGCCCGTTGAAGAAACCAAAACGCCGCCACCTCAAACCCCGCCCGCCGACGACCAAGGCTGGCGGCCAAGCAAAGCCACGGCTGCGGAAGGGAGCCCCAACGCGCCGATCCTCGTCATCCCCGGCGATGGCTCCGTGACGATCCGCTCCGACGACCCTGCCGCTTTGGCCCAGTTCGAGGAATTGCTGCGCGCCTTGTCGCGTCAGCGGGGGACGGTTGGGAAAAACTACAGCGTCTACCTCTTGGAAAACGCGAAAGCCAGTTCCGTGGCCCAAACGCTCCAACAGGTATTTCGGCGAACGACCGGCGGTTGGCGGAGCACGAGTGGGTCGGTGGTCTTCGTGCCCGACGACCGGCTCAACGCCCTCGTGGTGTACGCCAGCCGCAGCGACCGCACGGCCATCGAGGCGCTGATCAAGGTCCTTGACACCCCCGAGCCGCCCGACTCCCTCGCCGCGGACCGCATGCACCTCATCCCGGTGAAGAACACCGACGCCGCGCGGATGGAGCGGATCCTTCGCGACATGTTCCACAACCAGCTCGAGGCGTTGAGTGTCGAAACGACCACCAATTCGCTGGTCGTGATGGCCTCCGCCCCGCTGGTCGAGGAGATCAAGCGCGTGGTCAACACCTTGGACGGGGCCGCCGGCAGCGACCCCTCGCGGAGCGTAAGCATCATTCCGCTGAAGAAGGCCAACGCCGAGCGGGTGGAAAGGGCTTTGGATGTGATCCTCAAAAGCGCTCCCAGCCGCCGCCGGCATTGAAACTTGCTTTGCAACGCTCCCTCTCCACATGGCAGTGAGGGGAGTAGCAAAGTGCCGCCTTTCATTGATGTACGTTCGTTTCGCGTTCCGCCATGACTCGCCTGTTGGTCAGTGTTCGCAACGCAAAGGAAGCCGGGACAGCCTTTCGAGCGGGCGCGGATCTGATTGATGTCAAGGACCCGGCCAAAGGCTCCCTCGGAGCTCCAAGCCCGCGATCCGTCGAAGAGGTCGTTGCGGCCGTCGCTAGCGAAGTGCCCGTAAGCTTGGCGCTGGGGGAGCTGCCCGAGTTGAATGGGGAGAAAAGGATTTCCATTCCCTGTGGCGTGGCCTTTGCGAAGATCGGCTTGGCCGGCTGCGCCCGCCTGCCCGACTGGCGCGAGCGATGGGCCACGTTTGTCCATAATATTGCCTCTACCACACGACCCGTCGCGGTAATTTACGCAGACTGGGAAGTTGTGGATGCTCCCGAGCCAGCCTTGGTGCTTGCAGAAGCTACCCGACTGAGTTGCGCTGCGGTGCTTGTGGATACCTGTGCCAAAGGTCGAGGAACACTATTGGATCACTGGCCTTTGGAATCGATTGCCGCGTGGATCCGTGCTATTCAACAAGAGGGGATGTTGGCTGTTCTGGGTGGGTCGTTGTCGATCGAGACCATCGGCCCGGTCGCCGCGCTGGGGCCGGACTACGTGGCTGTGCGCGGGGCGGTGTGCCGGCACGGCCGGGAGGGCCCCCTGGACGGCGAGCTGGTAAGGCAGATGGCGCGCCGCCTCGCCTCGACTTAAGGGGCGATCTCCTCATCATTTCCTCATCAAAATCTTGACATTTGCTAGCAATGCTTGCATACTGAACGGCCTATTCGTTGTCGCGTGGCTCGAAAGTGGGAGGAGGGCCGACGTGCCGAAGTCCATTCTCGAGGCGATCAAGGAAGGGCAGTGGGATTTTGAACCACCCGAAGTGCATTCCGATTTGTTCCGCGGCGCGGATGCCATGCCCGGCACCTGGGAAAAGGTGGAAATTCTAGCAGAACGCGTCCGCTGCGGACTGCCGCTATGGCACCCCGACGATCGCAACGACGCCGAGGCCCCGCCCAAAAATTCGGCTCGGTAGTCGCACGTTGCGAGTGATTCGCATCTGGCGGGATTCGAAGCAGTGTCCAGCGGTGTCCAGCCGTTCGGTCAGAACCCACATTGACGTGGGATTCCCGACTTGTCAGGCTATAGGCGTGTCTGGCCTCACGAGAACGGTAGCGCTGAGAGAAGAGGAATGACCGCACTCGATCAATCCTTTTTCGGCCGGAACACCGCGATTTCGGAGCAATTCGCCCTTTCGGAATCCATCGTAGTATTTCCTGGCGACTGCCTTGCTTTGCTGAAGACGATTCCCGACGAATCGCTTCAGCTCGTCGTTACCTCACCGCCATACAACATCGGCAAGGAATACGAAAAGAGACTCCACCTAGACGTCTATCTCGATCAACAGGCGCAGGTCATTGCCGAATGCGTGCGGACATTGTCCCCCAAAGGCAGCATCTGCTGGCAGGTGGGAAACTATGTTGAGCGGGGGACCATCATCCCTTTGGACACCGTCCTGTACCCCGTTTTCTCAAGTCTGGGGCTGAGGATGCGGAACCGGATCATCTGGCACTTCGAGCATGGGTTACACTGCACACGTCGGTTCTCTGGGCGTTACGAAACGATCATGTGGTTCACCAAATCCGACGAGTACGTGTTCAATCTTGATCCCGTGCGCATCCCCCAGAAATATCCCGGCAAAAAGTATTTCAAAGGACCGAAGGCTGGCCAGTATTCATGCAACCCCCTGGGCAAGAATCCCGGGGATGTGTGGGTGATTCCGAATGTAAAAAGCAACCACGTCGAAAAGACCGAGCATCCGTGCCAGTTCCCGGTTGAGCTGATCGAACGATTGGTGCTCTGTCTCACAAATCAGGGAGATTGGGTCTTCGATCCATTCCTAGGAACTGGGACTTCTGTGATTGCCGCCATCCGGCATGGCCGCCGGGGTGGAGGCGCCGAGGTCGTTCCAGAGTATGTCAAGCTTGCACGAAAGAGGATTCAGCAGGAGTTGGAGGGAACTTTGCGGACCCGTCCTATGGATAGGCCCATTTATGACCCTGTCGAAGCCGGGAACAGTCTCACCCGCGCCCCCTGGAAGAACGAGACCGAACAGATGACGCTCTTCGAGAGAACCGCGAGGTACGGGAAAAAGGGATGAATATTGCTGAGACCTACTCCCATCTGAATGGGCTTGAGTTTCTTCTGGTTCACCAGCCAACCCTTTGGAACGAAATACAAAGCGTGGTCTCCGCGGTGGATGCTAATAATTGTCGCACCAAGGTATCCAGAGAGAAGAGGTCAAGAGGCGATCTTTTGTTCAGCCCGATCGACATGAATGCCGCGTTCAAGAAACTTCTTCGCGCAAAGGGATGGCAAGAGAGCCGGGTAAGCTATTGGGTCACACGAAGCGAGAAGCTGATCCGGAAAACGCTGACGCTGTCGCCGCACGATCAGAAAAGAGAGATTGAAGCGGCGGGCGAGAAGGCGATTTACAGCTACAACCAAACCGACTTCGTAAAGGACCGAGTAGCTGTCGAAGTTCAATTTGGGAAGTATTCGTTCGTGGCTTATGACCTCTTTGTCAAACAGCTCGCTTTTTATGTGGGCGACCATATTGACGTTGGAATCGAAATACTTCCGATGAAGTCTCTCCAGAGCCAGATGAGTTCTGGTGTCGCCTATTACGAGGGCGAGTTTTACAATGTCGTTCGCCAGGGCCGAGGAGTTCCAGCCGTCCCACTTGTTCTGGTCGGTATCGAGCCATGAGACGAAGAAAACCCAGGTTTCGGTTGCGACGGATAGTTTGCCGGGAGGCCCGCGTCCGATCCTAACTGTTTAGTACCCTTCGGGCACGGAGGTTTGAAACAAGCTTTCGCCAGGGAAGTTGGAGATCGAGCGATGGGATGGTTCGCTTTCATGCTCGGAACGCTGTGGCTGGCGCAGGTTCAGGCTGAAAACCAAGGTCATTTTTTTCAAGTCTCGCCTGAGGCGCGTCGAGCAGACAGTTCTTCTTCCAAAAAAACGACCTCAACCAGCGGCGAGGAACAAGCTCCTGGCGCTGGCCAAAATGAAAAGCTCGCCTCGGACAGGGCGAAATCTTCATCGCGTTGGGCGAAGGCGGAGGAGCTGGCCGCCACGTCGTTTTCCGCTCCCGAGAATGGCGCGCTCATGGGCCGACCGACCACGCTTCTGGAAACGCTGGGCAGGACGGCCGACCGCTCGCAACAAACTGGCGTTGCCCGGGCCTATTGGCGATTGGCCGCCGCGGTGGGCGAATATCGGGCGAGACTGTTTGCGATCGAATGGCTTCAGCGATTTTCGCCCCGGCCCGACGACGTGTTCGCCGTGCGAACTCAGCGGGCGATGGCGGCCGAGGCCCTTCTGCGAGCGAGCAACCGAGCCACGCGAGCGCAGCGATCGTTGGTCTTGGCAATGGGCGGGGCGTGGGAGATGCCGTTGCCGGCCGACCCACCCCACGTCGGGCCCTATCGCACGGGTTTCAACGAGGGCCTGGCTTCCGCCGTGTTTCCCGCCCGCAATCGTCTGATCCATCGCTCGTTGCCTCTTCGGCGGCAAGGGATTGAACAGCGTGCCGCGGCGGTCCAAGCGGCCGACGACGCCTTGGAGGCGGCCCTCGATGCTTATCGCGAAACGGGACTGGAGTTGGGAGTAGTGCTTTCATGCCTGGCACAGGCAGTGGAGCAGCGGGAGGACTTCGTGACGGAGGTCTGCGCCTACAATGAGGAGATCGCCGACTATGCCTTGTCGGTCGCCCCGTTGGACGCCTCGCCGCAGACCTTGGTTTCGATGCTGATAGGGCCTGCCTCTCCAGGGAAGCCGTCGTTGCTTCCGGCGGAACGGATCGCGTCGCCCGAGGGCTTGCCTGGCAAGCGGGCAGACGCCGCCTCGCCGACTGGCGTTGAACCCGCCTCTGCGGTCTCGCTTTCTTCGCCACGGGATACGGACGTTGTTCCGGCAGTGCCGCGCGAGTCCACGTCTGTTCCGCGTCAACTCAGGGAATTGGACCTCAGTTCCGAGCAGCCTCTTCCCATCCCGCCCAAGCCTTCTCCCGAGCACACCAGCAATCGTTTTCCCGTCGCGGAACAGGCAGCAGGTTTGTCAGCTAAATCCTCGGCGCTTTATTCTGCGCTTGTCGCGGCATCCGCGGCGGCAAAGGTCCAGGATTTGGCCGCTGCCTTGCATTGGGACCGCCGCTTGCCCACCGAATCCAGTCGCACCGCGGCCTTGGAGGAATGCTTGCGCGGGGTTTCCAGCAACGGTCGTCGGGGCGTGGTCGAGGCCTATTGGACCGCGCGGCAACGCGCCGCGACCTATCAGGTTTTGGCCGATCAAGCAGATCTCATGGAGCAGCTTGCGCCGCTGGTGTTGGAACATCGGCGTCAGCCTTCCGGCCCGCTGGACATGCTCCAACTCCGCGCAGCCCGGCTGGCTGGCGAAGCGGATCGGATGATCGCGCATGTGGAGTTGCTGCAAGCCCAGTTCGAGTTGACCCAACGGGCGGGGCGCCCGCTGAGTGGGGAGTGGTTGTTGCCCACCACGCCGCCGCACGCTGGCCCCTACCGGCTCAAGCTGGAAGAGCAAAGACCGGAGGTCGTGCAACAGCCTTCGGTGAAACGGTTGGCGGCCGTGATACCCGCCCTTTTCGACGCGCTCCAGCAACAGGCCGGCGCGGTCGTGGAGGCTGATGCGGCCCGGGCGGCGGCGACTGTGGCCTATGAATCGAGTGGCCGCGGCATCGAGCCGGTGCTCGTGGCCCTGCGATGGCAAACGGCCGAGACGCTGGCGTTTCTGCAAACATTGACCAGCTACAACCAGGCAATCGCGGAATACGCCTTGACCGTGCTTCCCACGACCATCCCCGGCGATCAGCTTGTGCCCGCCCTGGTGCTGACGCAGCGGCCCTGACCGCGTTTTGCGAAGTCCCCTCGCCTTGACGATCTTCCTGACAATTCGTGCTTTGGTAGAACGTCGGTGTCGAGATCCGCGTGGAAATTGCCCGTCACTTGGTCTTCTTCTTCAACCGCTGGGCGAAACGCCGTTTGTCGATGATCGCGCGGACGTGGGTGCCTCGGGCGATGAGTTCGTGACTGTCCCGGGCCTCCAGCTCCAGGGTCACGCGGTTTCCTTCTACGGCAATGACCTTGGCCATCGCGACCACCGTGTCGCCGGCCGGAGTGGGGGCCAAGTGCTCGAAATGGAAGCCCGTGCCTACCGAGGCCTCGCCCTCGTCCAAGTGCGGCTTGATGGCCTGATAAGCGGCTGTTTCCATCAGGTAAAGCAGCCAAGGCGTGGCCAGGACCGGCGGCGCGTCCGGCTTGCGAAAGCTCACAAGGTTTTCGGTTACCACGCGATGTCTGACCTCGCCGACCACGCCCGCGACCAACGTCTTTTTCATGCCATACCTCCCCCGACGGTCTAGTTTCCTCTTCAGTATACTTCAAGCTCCCCCCCGATGAGCCACGGCCTATTGCCATTTTCCCGCAAAAGCTTAACATAGGGCGTTTGCGTTGAACGTGGCCAGCCTCGCCGATGTTGAACGTGGCGACGTGCGCCAAGATGGACCCGCAACCTTTGGAGGAGATTCTTCATGGCAAATAGCGTGTTCAAGAAGATCCAAGTCGTGGGCACCTCTCCCAACTCGTATGCCGAAGCGACGGCCAATGCCGTGGCGAAACTTGCCCAAACCGAGAAGAACATGAGTTGGTTTGAGGTCGCCGAACTCCGCGGAGCGATTCGCGACGGGAAAATCCACGAGTTCCAAGTCACCTTGAACGTCGGCATCAAAGTCGATTGAGCCGCTGGAAGTCAGCTTTTGGCGAGGCAGAACAGGCGGGGCCGGGTGGAGCCGTTAGTCGATACCCCCGCGCCCCGCGAACACCCCCTCCAGATCATCGCCTTTGCCGCGACTGGCACGTCGAAAGTCCTCTTCTCCGCTCAATCTCCCCGAACGAAGGGGTTGTTCCGTTTCTCTTGGCCCACCGTCGTGATCGGGCCGTGGCCGCTGTAAAGGATCGTGTCGTCCGGCAGCGAGTAGAGTTTGGTGCGGATGCCGTGGGCGAGAGTGTCGAAGTCGCCGTCGGGAAAGTCGGTGCGGCCGATGCTGCCCGCGAAGATCACGTCGCCCACGAAAGCCACGAACGGCCGGACAGATTTGCAAAGGTAAACCACATGTCCGGCCGAGTGGCCTGGGATGTGAAGCACGTAAAGATCGAAGCCCGCCGCTGAATAGAGGTCGCCGTCACGAACCGTGGCATCGGCCGGTGGACTGGTGACCGGCAGCCCGAACGCCGCCGAGAGGTTGGCTCGCGCGCTGAGGAGTTTCGCGGCCTCCAACTGGCCGATGACCAAAGGGCACGACGGCCACCGCTCTTTCATCGCCCCGTTGCCCGCAATGTGATCCATGTGGCCATGCGTGTTCAGGATCGCGGCTGGCTCAAGCCCTTGGGCGTCGAGATGCTTGAGGATCTTCTCGGGTTCCAGACCCGGATCGACGACCAGGCAATCCCTTCGTCCCCTCCAATGGGCCACGTAGGTATTTTCCATGAATCCATCGGAGACGATGGTTGCGACGTGGAATTCGGGAAATTCGGGCGGCATGGCGAAATGATCTCCCGGCGATTGGTGGGATTGGATAAACTGATCGGGTTGCCCAACCAAGTCCGCTGGTTACGAAGGCGACGATTGGGCAAACCGCTCGCATCTATGGAAACATTGTATATTGTCGTGCCGTAAACGAGCGATAAGCCCCAAAAGGCGACTGGGTCGCAACGGAGTCTGCCCGCCGCGGAGTTTTCGGACCAACCTCCGTTTGGGGCAATCGAAAGGAGTCATTTCATGGTATCTGGGAGTTGGATTCGGCAGGGTGGAGCGGCCATTCTTGCGACGGCATTCGTCGTGGCGGCAACTTGGATGGGACGCGAGGCTCAGGGGCAGTCGCCAGGCGAGGGAGGGCAGAATGCTCCGATCCGCGTCGCGGAACGATCCAACACCCCGACCGATGAGCCCCACTTGGGTGGTGGAATCGGCACGGCCCGAGACGACGAACACCCCTTGATGCCGGTCCTCCGCTGGGGGCAAAGAAGCATCAAGATCGCCGAGGCGATTCAAGACTACTCGGCCACCTTGGTGAAGCGCGAGCGGCACGATGGCAAGCTGCAAGAGACCGAGTACATGTTCATCAAGGTCCGCCATAAGCCGCTGAGTGTTTATGTCCACTTTCTCAAGCCCGACCATCTCAAAGGCCAGGAGGTGATTTGGGTTGAAGGGCAAAACAACGGGAAGATGTGGGGTCACGGCACCGGCATGCGCAAGGTTTTCGGCACCGTGCCCTTGGATCCCACGGGCCCGATCGCCATGCGGGGCAATCGCTATCCGATCACCGAGATCGGCATCCTGAATCTCGTGCGGCGACTGGTCGAGGAAGGCGAGAAGGACACCCACTACGGCGAGTGCGAGGTGAAGTACTTCCAGGGCGCCAAACTCAATGGACGCTCCTGCACCTGCATCCAGGTCGTTCACCCCGTCCCGCGAAAGAATTTCCAATTCCACATCGCTCGCATCTTCGTGGACGACGAATATGACTTACCGGTCCGTTTCGAGGCCCATGATTGGCCGAGTTCGCCGGGCGGGCCGCCGGAACTGATCGAGGAGTACACGTACCTGAACCTCAAGTTCAACAACAACTTCACGGACGCCGACTTCGACATCCGCAATCCCAACTATGGCTTCAGCAAGCCACGGTGATTCCCAAGCCGGCGGCCGCCGAGGGCCCGAAGCGCCCGCGGTTTCGGACCTCGGTGGCGGCCCACGGCAGATGGGGGATCGGCTCCCGCGACCTCGCGACGCAGACCCCGGCGGCGCGAGGTCGTGGTGTTGTTCAAGCCGGGGTTGGGCAGCCATCCTCCGCCTGGTGGCCCTGATCCTGATCGGTTATGCCGTCGCGGTCATCCTGCTGATGTTTTTTGAAGAATCGCTGGTTTTCTTTCCCTCGCCCTATCCGCAGGGCAATTGGAGCCCTCGAGGCCTTCGCATCGAAGACGCCGAGTTCACCGCCGCCGACGGCACACGGCTGCACGGCTGGTATCTGCCCCGCGCCGATTCCCGCGGTGCGGTCTTGTTCTCTCACGGCAACGCGGGCAACATCACGCACCGTGAGGAGATCCTGCGGCGGCTGCACCATGTGACGAAGGTCAGTGTGTTGATCTTCGATTACCGCGGCTACGGCCGCAGCCAAGGCAAGCCCAGCGAGGCGGGCGTGCTGGCCGATGCCCGAGCTGCCCGCGACTGGCTCGCCCGCCGCGAGAACCTCCCGCCCGAACGCTTGATCCTCATGGGCGAATCCCTGGGCGGGGCGGTGGCCGTGCATCTGGCCGCGGAAGGCCCCGCCCGCGGCCTGATCCTCGAAAGCACCTTCACCAGCCTTCCCGACGTCGCCGCGCACCACTTCCCTTGGGTCCCCGTGCGACTCTTGATGCGCACCCGGCTCGACGCCCTTTCCAAAATCAAGGACTATCGCGGTCCCCTCTTGCAGTGTCACGGCGATCAGGACACGATCGTGCCCTACGAGCTCGGCCGCCGCCTGTTCGAGGCGGCCAACGAACCCAAGCAATTCATCACCTTCGCCGGCGGCGACCATAACGACCTCCGCGACGTGAGCTATTATGAGAAGCTCGGCGAGTTCGTCGCGGGCTTGGAGTGACCGCCTCGCTGCGGCTTTTGGTTCATCGGCCGGGCTTGGGGTCTGAGAACGGTTAGGCGTCGCTCGGGGATCGCAAGCACCAGCCGCGGCCCACCGCAGCCAAAAACAGCACCAACCCGGCGAAGGCGATTCCCGCGGCAAGCTGGTTTTCCGGGAGTTGCCAGGCGGTGAGCAAGGCGGGCAGGCGGTCGCTGAAGTTGCTGAAGGCCACGAGCATTCCGGCCAGCGATCCGCCCGCGATGTAGCCCGACGCCAAAAGCACGCCCGGACTGGTTTCCGATTTGCGGATGGCTTCGATCTCGGCCTGGGCCGCGGACTCCGCCTCAGCACGCTTGCAGGCCTTGGCCGCCTCGACCCGGCGGTTCCATCCATCGACGCCCCAGCGGATCAAGCCGCCGAGAAAGATGGGTGTTGAAAACTGGATCGGCACGTACACGCCCACCGCGAACGGCAACGACGAAATCCCGCACAGTTCCAGCATCACCGCGATCAACCCGCCCGCCAGCACCAGCCCCCAATTCAATTTCCGTTCCAACACGCCGCTGATGATGATGCCCATGACCTGCGTCTTCGGGGCGTCGAAATCGCGTTTGACCTGCGCACCTTCGTCCGTCTGGGTCAGCCTGCCCATGATCCCCGGATCGACCAGCCAGCGGACGTTGCCGGTCTGCGGGTCGACCAGATACCGGCCGGCGGGCGCGGCAGCCAGCTCGGGCCGCGGCGCGAACCCCGACCGCGGCGCGAACGTGTCGCGCCGCGTGTCCCACACCAGGTACGTTTGGCCACGATAGGTTTCCCGCTCGGGAAGCAGGGCGCGTTCCTCGGGCGTGAGGACGACGGCGGGCAGGTTCTCGGGCTTGGCGCTGTAGATCGTTCCGGCCTTGTTGAAAGCCAACAGCGTGCCCCCGATCACCAAGGCGCTGCTCAGCGCGCCGACGAGAATGGCCCATTGGTTCCACCGCGGGGTGCCGCCGACGAGGAAGCCGGTCTTGAGCGCTTGGGCCGTGGTTCCCCCGTTGGACGACGCCACGCACACCACCGCGGCGATCGACAGGGCCAACACCCGCATCGGCGACGATTCCCAGCCCAAGGCCAGGAAGATCAGGCAGGTCAGCGTCAGGGTGGCCACGGTCATGCCGGAGATGGGATTGGACGAGGAGCCGATTTCCCCAGTCAAACGCGCAGAGACCGTCACGAACAAAAAGCCAAACAGCACCACCAGCAAGGCCCCGGCGATCGCGCCGGCCAGGCCCACCTCGGCTTGGAGGAACACCGCCAGCAAGGCGATCAGGCCGAGGCTGCCCCACAGCACGGTCTTCATCGACATGTCGTCCTGGGTGCGGCGGACGCGGGCGGTTTCGCCGACGCTGCCCGCCGCCGCCGCCACGTTGGACAACCCGGCACGGATCGAGCGGACGATCATCGGCAGGGTGCGGAACATGCTGAGGATGCCCGCCGTGGCTACGCAGCCAGCGCCGAGGAAGAGCAAATAATTGTCGCGGAGTTCGCGGGTCGTCATGTCGCGGATGAGCTTCGTGCCTGGGGGCACCGGCGCGGCGGCGAAGTCGCCCACATACGTGATCAAGGGGATGATCACCAGGTAGCCGAGCACCGCGCCCGACATCATGATCGCCGCCGTCCTCAGCCCGATGATGTAGCCGACCCCGAGCAGTTCCGAAGCGAACTCCCCGGCAAATACCGCGGAGCGGTTGATGGCGGCCAAGGGGGCCTGGAAGCTGCTGGTCAGCAGGTTCATGCCCTCGGTGATGAACTTGTGGAGAAAGGCGATGCCGAAGCCCGCGAACACCGTCTTGCCGGTCGTGCCGCCTTTCTCGCCGGAGATAAGGACTTGGGCACAAGCGGTTCCTTCGGGAAAGACGAGGACGCCCGGCTGGCCGGGTTTGCCGTGCATGCGGACGATGAACGCCCGACGCAAGGGAATCATGGCGAGGATCCCCAGCAGCCCGCCCAGCACGGCCACGACCATGATCCGCGTGAAGTCCATGGCGTAGCCCAACAGCAGCAGGGCGGGCATGGTGACGCCCACGCCGAAGGCGATCGACTCGCCCGCCGAGCCTGCCGTTTGCACCACGTTGTTTTCCAGAATCGTGGCGCGGCGGATGCCAAAGGCCCGCGAAAACGCCCGAAACACCGTGATCGACAACACCGCCACGGGAATCGACGCCGAAACGGTCATGCCGACCTTCAGCACCAAATAAAGCGACGAGGCGCCGAAAATGATCCCCAACACCGCCCCGACCAGCACCGCCGACCAGGTGAACTCGGGCATCTGGGCCTCGTCCGGCACATAGGGCTGGTGCTCGACGGGCAGGCCATTCGAGCCATTCTCCGGCGATGACAAAGGCATGGGCAGGGCGACCTCGCATACACACACGGCGAGGAAAAGGAGTTGGGCATCTTTGGGGCGAGGCCCCCGAAGGGCCGTCCCGACCCATGCCCGCTTTCCCTTCTCCGCCGCCAAACCACGATCAAACCACGGCAACCGCCGTAGCGAAGATCATAGCCTGCGGAAAGCAGAGGGCAAAGAGCGGGAGAGCAACGAGCGAAGGGCGGAGGGCGATGCGACGCTCTCAACCGCGCGACGACTTTCGATTGCTAAGAGCAGAGGGCAAAGGGTGGGAGAGCAGAGGGCTAAGAGCGGAGGGCTAAGAGCGGAGGGCAGGGAGCGAAAGAAAGAGGGTTTGTTCACGGTTTTCAGCAACGGTGGGCTTGTTGATGTCCTCCGCTCTCTGCACTCCGCTCTCCGCTCTTCGCTCCGCGGGGGCCACGGGTTTTCACCCGTGGAAACAGCGGGCTATTTAAGTCCTTTGCTGGCATATGGTTACAACTACGTTTCCGAGAGGTCCGTCTTTTTCACCAGGTACACAGTACACACGCCATCTCAAAGGTACCCTCGACGCAAGTAGAATAGCGCAAGCGGGTTGCGATTGCGAGAAGTGCCGGGTTTTTTTTCGTCACTGGACCTCTCGCAAAGCCGAAATCGGGAAAAAGCAGTATCTCAAGGTTGCCCGATCATCCTCCTGTCGGGTGATTTTTTTACTTTGTCCAGGGGTGACAACCTGTTTCTGCTCGCGCCGCTTCAGTCGGACGGCGAGGCGGTATCCGCGAGAGAGCTTCTCGGCTGACTACTGTTTGCCGCCTTGGGCCTCGACGTAATCTTGGCGAATTTTTGGGTCGGGCTCGTAGAGCTTGGCTTCTTCCTCCGTGGGGACCCGCAACGGTCGGACCACGCGAAACCCAGCGAAGGTAGCGTCGGTGAAGTACCAGATGCTCTGGGGGATTTGCGGGTCCTGCATTTTCCAATCTTTGGACGATCCGCGGCGGGCGGCGCTGCGGAGGGACTCGGGGTCGTCTTGCCAGGAGCCGCCCCGGACCGTGCGGGGATATTCCTTCGTGGCGTAAAAGTACGGGTTCTTCACCGGCTGCTTGGGCAGCAATTGGGCGTAGGCGTCGGGCAGGTATTGGTCGAGCACCAACTCGCAGACGTTGCCGTGCATGTCGTGAAGTCCCCAAGGATTGGGCTTCTTTTGGCCGACCTTCTGGTAGCGGTCGTTGCTGTTTTCCCCATACCAGGCGTATTCGCCCAGTTTCGACGGATCATCGCCGAAGGAATAGGCCGTGGTCGTGCCGGCGCGGCAGGCGTATTCCCATTCGGCCTCGGTGGGCAGGCGGTAATAGCGGCCGGTCTTGGCCGTCAGCCATTTGCAGTACATTTGGGCGGAATACTGGGTCACACAGATGGCCGGGCGGCCGGTCTTGCCCATGTCGAAGGTCATGTCGGTATAGGGCTTGGTGGGCCGGGCGATGGCATCGGCCAGCTTGTCCCATTCGGTGGGTTCGAGGTTCTTCGCCTTGCGGCGCTGCTTGTCGAGATCGAAGGACCAGCTTTCGTACTCTTCCCAGGTGACTTCGCACTTGCCCATCCAGAAAGGCTCGATGATCACCTCGACCTGGGGACCTTCGTCGGGATTGCGGCCCGGTTCCGAGTCGGGACTGCCGAGTTTGAACTTCCCGCCCTTGATGGGCACCATGTCGAACTTGACGTCGGCCGCGCCGAGGTCCTCGGTGTAAGGCTTCATTTCGTCTTCGGTCTTGGCGTCGGCATTGGGGACGGGGAAGGGCTTGGGCATCCATCGCACGGCGGGGATGTCGCTGATGTCGGGTTCGTGCTTGGCATCGGCGGCGGGGTCGGCAGCGATTGCCGCGACGCTTACCAACAGCAAAACCATTCCCGACAAACCCTGCGCCCAAAAGCCCTGCACACGAAATCTTCGTGGTCTTAAAATAGTCATGTCGTGTTCCTCTCGGTTCAGGTGGACACTTGGCCGCGTTGTGCCATGTTGTTCGCTCAACCGTCGCGGCCAAAGGTTAAGATCATGGGTGGGATTGTTTTGGTATGGGCAACGAGTTTGGGCCTTTGTCTGGCTCCGCCGGCCGAGGCGTCGTTGGCCCGCTTCGAATACGAGCAGACCGAGATGGCCATCCCGGTCAAACTCGTAGTATACGCTACGGACGAAGGGACTGCAAATGGGGCGGCCGAGGCCGTCTTTCACCGCATTCGGCAACTCAACGGCATCCTCAGCGATTACGATCCCGAAAGCGAACTCCGCAGGCTTTGCGATACGTCGGGAGAGGGAAAAGCCGTGCCGGTGAGCGAGGATTTATGGCGGGTCTTAATTCAGTCGCAGGCGATCGCCGAGCGTTCGCAGGGGGCCTTCGACCCGACGATCGGGCCGGTGATTCGGGTGTGGCGGCTGGCACGGGCTTTTCAGAAGATGCCCCCGACAGAATTGCTCGAGCGGACTCGATCCCTCGTCGATTACCGCCTGATGCGACTCGATCCCCAAGCACGGACAGTGGAATTGACGAAGCGCGGGATGCGGTTGGACTTGGGCGGGATCGCCAAGGGATACGCCATCCAGGAGGCGTTGACAGTCTTGCGCACCCGAGGGATCGATCGGGCAATGATTCAGGCTGGAGGGGACATAGGGCTGGGCGCTCCGCCGCCGGAGCGGGCGGGCTGGACCATTGGCATCGCGCCCCGGCAGCCCCAAGGGCCGCCGAGCTTCTTGCTCTGCTTGGCCCACACCTTCGTGGCCAGCTCGGGCGACATGTGGCAATACGTCGTGCTGAACGGAAAACGCTATTCCCATATCGTGGACCCCAGGACCGGCCTGGGACTGACGGATCAGAGCCAAGTGACGGTGGTCGGGCCGGATGGAATGATCGCCGACGCCTTGGCGACCGCGGTCAGCGTGCTGGGGCCGGAGAAAGGACTCCCCTTCGTGGACGAGACGCCGGGCATGGCCGCGTACTTTGTGCGCTCGGTGGACGGCAAGCCCCAAGCGAGCCAGTCAGCGAGATGGAGGGACCTTGTCCGGGTCGATCCCCACGACGGCAAGGCCCGCACCTCGCCATGCCCCCCGGCTGATCGCCGCTAACGTGTCGCGGCCGAGGCACCGCGTCTTCGCGGATGACAGCCAAGAAAATCGTCGGTTGCGAGGGCTTGGAGTCGGTCGCTGACCTGGAGTCGGTCGCTGTTCCGGCGCGATGGCTTGGTCGCGGGATGGGTCGCGCCCGTGACGACCGTCGGCTGCGCACGGCGTTCGCGGCTCAATCGGGCAATTCGCGGATCCAGATGTTGCGGAAGCGGACGGGGTTGCCGTGGTATTGCAGGGCCAAGGGGAGCTTGGGCGGGTGCGCGGTGTAGGAGGGGGGGCGTTCCCAGAACGTGCCGCCCAGCAGCTCGGCGTGGTTCTGTACCAGCACCCCATTGTGAAGCACGGTCATGTAAGCCGGCTTGAGCAGCTTGCCCGAGGCGTCGAATTTCGGGGCGGTGAAGATGACGTCGTAGGTCTGCCACTCGCCGGGCTTGCGCGAGGCGTTGACCAGCGGAGGATATTGTTTGTAGATCGCGGCGCACTGGCCGTCGAAATAGGTGGGGTTCTCGTACGAGTCGAGGATCTGCAACTCGTAGGTGTTCATGAAATAGACGCCGCTGTTGCCGCGCCCCTGACCGTGGCCCTCGACCTTGGCGGGCGTGGCGAACTCGAGGTGGAGCTGGCAACTGCCGAAGGCTTGCTTCGTGTGAATGCCGCCACCATGCGCGATCGCCACGCCGTCCTGGATGATCCACTTTTCGCCGTCGACCCATTGCGAGAGGTCTTTGCCATCGAACAACACGATGGCGTCCGACGGCGGTTTGGTGGCGTCGCCGGGTTGGACCACTTTGGGCTCGGGCCAGACCTTGCCACTGATATATTCCGCGGCCGAGACGAAACGCGAAGCGCAAAAAGCCCCGGCCAGAGCGATCCAAACCCAGCGCACTCGAGAAAACCGTTGAGACATGGTCGCAAACTCCTGAACAAACGCAAAGCGAGAAATTCCACGCGTTTCATCTTGTCCAAGGCGTGAGGGGTTTGGCAAGAGGCGCAGGCCCGCCACGTTGGAAGCGCAAAAAAAAGCGGCGACAAGTCGCCGCGTGGGGATCGATTCCCAGTTTGGGCGGGCCTACCAGCCGCGCTCGCCACCCTGGGGAGCCGACGGGGCATTCTGCGGCCACATGGTCACGGAAATGCCGCCAGGCGATTGAAACGGCTGTTGCCAGGGGTCCTGGCAAAAGTCGAGCTTATCGGTGTAGGAGGAGCCGTCGCTCCACCCCACCCCGTGTTTCTTCGTGCCGGCCAGGGCATAGCTCTGGCTCATCGACCCGATGGCTTGACCGACGTCGACCAGCTCTTGGACGACCTGATTGCGGAGCGAGGCCAACCCCACGATCAGGCCGATGACCAAGACGGTGGCCACCAGCACCAACTCCGCCGAGATGATGAAACCGGCGTCGTCATTCCAGAATTTGCGAAGCAAGAACATGTGTTTCTCCTTGTAAAAGGTTTGAGTCTCGAAAGTTGCCGAATCAATGCGTCGTGGAGACGCCCCGATTGCCATGTCGAACAGGAAGCGATTGGCGGCTTGCGGCAGCCGCCTGCAAGTCCCTCTCCTGCCTGACCAGGGCGGTGGCGCCGAGCCCCCTTCCGGCGAACGCCAAGTTCAGCGCGCCGCAGGAATCGCCGAGGAGCTTGCGGCCATCGCTGCGTCTGGCGTCGAAGTTGATCCAAACCGCGACGAGTGTTTCGTCGTCGCGGAGCGCGGTGCGAGGGAGGGAAATTTCCGCATCGCCATACTCCTGGACCATCGCCTGCCCCAACTGAACTACCAATTTCGTCCCGGAGCCGGGCCTGTCGCTGACCGCGATGCCGTGGATCGCCAGGACAAGATTGACGGCCTGGACAACGTCCGCGATGCCAGCGCCTTTGCCCGCCTCGCGGGCCGCCACGGTCGCCGCCTGAACGAGGCTGGAGCGAATCACCATGGCCTTGCCGTATTGCAGCGTAACGGCGAGAACCACGACCAGGACGGGCACCACGTAGAGCAGTTCCAGCGTTAGGAAGCCGCGTCGCGGGTCGTCGGGTCGTGGTTGGCGTTGCCGCGTGTTCATGGTTGGAAAGGGGAAGCACGGGGCGTGCCAAACCACGCCGCGCCACGGTCGGAAATCGTTTGCCGGCCAACGAAGGCCCGGTGAGGCCGTTTATTCCGGCGAAGGGGACGGGTTAGCGGGGTCGTAGGGGTTGTTCCGGCCCTGGTTCGCCAAGCGAGCCTTGGGCCGCGATCGGCGAGGCATGGTTGGGCGTTGATTTTCCGCCACAGCAGGCAACATCGAGAATGACGAAAAGGAACGAAACCGCTCAAGGACCGGGAGGGTGGCCCAAAATGACGGAGCTTGCCACAAACACCTGCCCACAGTCGCCGCAGCAGTCGGCAAGCAGCCCACGCGGCGAGATGGACTGCTGCCTGGCGACGCGCGAAGATTGCAATTCCCAGTCGGGACCGCATAATACGAAGCGTTCGAGGCCCCCGGGCTTGGAAACGCCAGCAGCAGACCGAGCTGTGGACTCAAGCCCGGCAAGGGCTGGGGCGAAGCCGCTTTGGGGCGAAAAACCGGTTGCCTCGTGTGTTCCAACTTGGTGCGTCGGCGAGGGAGAAGCTCATGAAAGTTGTTTTCCACGGATTTGCCATCCTTTTGAGCCTGGCTCCGGCGTTGGCCGCGGCCGCCCCCCCGATTCGCTGGAACGCGGCGGAGTTGGGTGCGGTGGGCGACGGGCAGACGGACAATACCGCGGTGCTGCAAAAGGCCCTGGACGCGGCGGGTCAGGCTGGGGGCGGGATCGTGGAGCTACCGACCGGACGGTTTCGCGTCAACGGCACGCTTTCCGTGCCGGGGGGTGTGACCCTTCAAGGCACCTACCGCGTGCCGCCCACCGCCGGCCATAAAAACGCAAAACCCGATGGGACCGTGCTTTTGGCCTACGCGGGCCGCGGTTCCCAAGAGGGGCCCCCGTTTATTCGGCTGGCGGGCAACAACGCGGCAATCGCTGGGCTGGTGATCGTCTATCCGGAATGGAAGCAAAGCGACGTTCCGCCCGTGCCCTATCCGCCTTGCGTGGAGTCGCGGAACACGGAGAACGTGGGCATCACGGAGTGCTGCTTCTTGAACGCCTACGAGGCGATCAAACTGGTCCGCGCTGCCCGGCACCTGGTGCGGAACGTGACGGGCTATCCCAGTTGGCGGGGATTATACGTGGACGAATGCTACGATATTGGGCACATCGAAAATGTCCATTTCTGGCCGTTCGGCGTGGCTTACCGGCCCGACGATCCCTATTGCCATTGGGTCAACACCCAAGGCGTGGCCTTCGAGCTGGCCCGCACCGACTGGCATTACGTGTTCAACACGTTTTGTTTCGGCTACGGCGTAGGATACAAGTTTTCGCAGTCGAAGGCGGGCAGCACCAACGGGAATTTCCTTGGACTGGGGGCCGATTCCTGCCGCCGGGCCGTGCTCGTCGAGCAGGCCCAGCCGCCGGGACTGCTGATCACCAACGGCGAGTTCGTCGGCCGCTGGAACAGCACGGACTCCGTTTGCGTCGAGATTGGCCCGAATGTCGAGGGCAAGGTGAGCTTGGTGAACTGTTCGTTCTGGGGGCCGATCGATCGCTGCGTCTGGATGCAGAGTCCGGTCAGCCAGTTCACCGCCAACGCCTGCCATTTCGTCCACTGGAACAACCACGGCAAAGGCTCGCCCGCCATCCAACTCGACGCGGGAAAGGCCATGGTCCAAGGCTGCACGTTCGCCATGGGCGGGATTCACGTCGCGGTGGGCGAAAAGGTGCGTTCGGCGATTCTCCTGGGGAATCAGGCGGAAGGCGGGTTTCGGATCGACAATCGGGCAGGCTCACGCGTGCAGGCCCTGGCCAACGAGGTCGATCCCCTGGAGGCTACACCCGAGGCCCGCTCCCATTACCGTATCCACATCGGAGAACCCGGCGACGGCCCATACTTGAGACACTGGAACGGCCGGGAACAGCGTGGTTCGGGCCAATCTCCGCGGGCATTGCGGTGGTCGACCGCGTCCTCCGTGCTCGATCTTCCGGTCGTGCCGGGAACGCCCTACGAGATCGTGCTGGGGCTATCCACCCCGAAGGAGGCCGAGTCGCCGGACGCGGGACTTTACCTGGACGGCAAGCGGATCGCGCCGCTTTCGGCCGGCGCCGCGAGACTGATGGCCACGTTGCCGCCGGTGACGAGCGACCGCATCGTGTTGGAACTCCGCTGCCGAGGGTGGGTACCCAAGCAGTCGCGGCCCGAATCCCAGGACGATCGTACCCTTGGCGTGGAAGTTTACAGCGTGACGATGCGCGCCGCGGGCGCGAGCGAAAAAGTCTTCGACGCCAACCGGGGACAATGGCCGACGTCTCCCTCCCCGACCGCGGCCCAGACGAAGTAAATCGCTCGGCGAGCCGGCGACGTGCGCTGCCGTGGCGAGCGTTTAGACTTCCTTGGCGTTGATCCAAGGCATGAGCTTGCGCAGGCGGCGGCCGACCTCTTCGAGCAAGTGCGAGCGTTCGCGCCGCCGCATGGCCTTGAACGCCGGGGCGTTGGCCTTGTTCTCCAGGATCCATTCCTTGGCGAATTGGCCGCTGCGGATTTCTTCCAAGATCCGCTTCATTTCGGCCCGGGTCTCTTGGGTGATGATTCGCGGCCCGCGGGTATAGTCGCCGTACTCGGCCGTATTCGAGATGCTGTAGCGCATGTAGTTCAAGCCGCCCTGGTAAATCAGGTCGACAATCAGCTTCAGCTCGTGGCAGCACTCGAAGTAGGCCATTTCAGGCTGGTAGCCGGCCTCGACGAGGGTCTCGAAGCTGGCCTTGATCAATTCGCTCAGCCCGCCGCACAACACGACTTGCTCGCCGAACAGGTCGGTCTCGGTCTCCTCGGCGAAGGTGGTTTGGATGACGCCGGCGCGGGTCCCGCCGATGCCTTTGGCGTAGGCCAGTCCGATGGCGAAGGCGTTGTCGGCCGCCCCCTCGCCCAGGGCGATCAAGCAGGGCACGCCGCCGCCTTTGACGAACTCGGACCGCAGGAGGTGGCCTGGCCCCTTGGGCGCGACGAGGATCGTCGAGACGCCCTTGGGCACCTCGAACTGGCCGAAATGGACGTTGAAACCATGCGAACAGACGATGAACTTGCCTGGCTTGAGGTGGTCGCGAATCTGGGTGCGGAAGACGTCGGCTTGCAACTCGTCGGGCAGGAGGATGGTGATGATGTCGCCTTTCTGCACCGCTTCCTCGGTGCGCAGCGGCTTGAAACCGTCCTTGACGGCCAACTCGTAATTGGCCGTGCCCGGCAATTCAGCCACCTCGACGGTGCAGCCGCTATCACGGAGATTTTGGGCGTGGGCGTGGCCCTGCGAGCCGTAGCCGAGAATCGAGATCGTCTTGTTCTTCAGCAGCGAGAGGTCGGCGTCCTGGTCGTAATAGATTTTGGCGGACATACAAAAGGGCTCCTCGAAGGTTGAGCGTAGTTGGTGTTTCTTTTGACAGTCGGTGGGTTTCAGGGTGTCGTCGGGGGAGCGATGGTTCTTTTTAGGGCCCCGCCCCGCAGGTTGGCGGATGGCGGTCGATACACCCGATCCTAGACAGCTTCGGAATGCCCCGTCAGGTTTCCGTGAGGCGTTGGCTTTCGGCCCCGCGGACCATGGCGATTCGTCCGCTGCGCACCAGCTCGATGATCCCAAAGGGACGCATCAGCTCGATGAAGGCCTCGATTTTCTGCTCTTTGCCGGAGATTTCGATCATCACCATGTCCGCGGCGACGTCCACGATTCGGGCCCGGAAGATGCCCGCCAGCTCGTTGATTTCGCTCCGTTTGCCTGGCGGGGCAGCCACCTTGATGAGCATCAGGTCGCGCTCGACGTAGTCTTTCGAGCTGATGTCATCGACCCGCACCACGGTGACGATCTTTTCGAGCTGCTTACGGACCTGCTCCAACACGCTGTCGTCGCCGACGACGACGAAGGTCATCCTGGACAATCGGGGGTCTTCGGTCTCCCCCACCGCGAGGCTGTCGATGTTGTAACCCCGCGAGGCCAACATGCCAGAGATGTGGGAAAGCACGCCGGGGCGGTTCTGGACTAAGGCCGACAACACGTGACGCATGAGCGAGTTCCTTACGGGATACGAACCGGCATCTTAACCGCCGACCCGATAACGCACAAGGGGCGGCCCCCCTCGTGGAACGCAACGCGGGCCACCAGAGGAGAGGAGCTTCAAGCCAGCGAGGTTCAGTACTGCGGCCAAGAACCACTTAACAATGCCAGCTTCAAATCGCTCGCTGGCTGCCGAAATCGTTGGGGAGTCACTCGGCAGCTCGGGGGGGCGCCTCATCGCCTGATTCCTGCGTCCGGCGGAAAAACATCAAGTGCTGCCAGGGCAGGCCGTCAAATTCCTCGACCAGGCGGAACCCGTTGGCGGAGAATTCCTTGAGGATTTGTGCCTTGGACATTTTGTGCAGCGGAAGGATCGGCACCTGAGGGTCTTCGGCGCGAAACTCCGCGATAGCGACCAGGCCCTCGGGTTTCAAGCTTTTGCGAATCGCCGCAAGCATCTGGGGTGGATGGGAAAACTCGTGATAAACATCGACCATCAAGACCAGATCCAGTTGGCCCTCTGGCAGTCGGGGATCAATAGGCGAGCCGAGGATCGGCTTGACATTGGTCAACGCTTCCTTTTTGATCCATGCCCGGAGCATTTGGAGCATCTCCGGCTGAATATCCACGGCATAGATCTTTCCCTCGGGACCGACGAGCCGGGCGAGTTGAACGGTATAAAAACCATTGCCGCAACCTAAGTCGCAAATGGTTTGGCCTCGCTGCACGTTCAAGGCGGCCAACAATTGCTTGCAGTCCTCCTCTCGTTGCCGGCTCTCTCGGACCAGCCAAGGGGCCCCGGTATAGTGCATCGTGGTGGCAATCTCGCGGCCCAGGTAGTGGGTCAGCGGCGGGGGAATCTTTTCGCCGACCGACTCCGCGGCCTTCGCGGGGCTTGCCGAGGTATTGATTTTCGAGGGTGTCTGAGCGTGAAGCCCTCGGGGCTCGACTCCAACCGCCAAAAGCAAAATTGCCAGCGAGAACCAGCGGGGAGCGACGAGCCTCGATTGCATCCCCAGCAGGGACCTGAGATTTTCCAGGACGAATGTGACGAACATTGAACGACGCCCTCGACAACGGGTGTTGGAAAGTTCCCGCAGCAAAAGGCCGCGGCGGTGAAGTTTGAGAACGTCGCCAGGGAGTCCAGGGCGAAATAGCTTTCGCGCGCCCAAGCACTGGGGCGTTCCTCAGGATTTTTATGGCCGAGGTCCCTTCAGGGCAAGCGGCGTTTGGGGTGGCGTGGACCCGAAGACCGCAGTTCGCCTTGCTTGTCCCGGCATCGGCCCCAGACTATCATCTAGGTTTGAGTCTCCATGGCTATGCGTGCGTTGTTGGCTTCCGCCGCGCTTTTTGTGTTGGCCGCCTTGGGGGGGTTGGTGTTTCTGGGCCGCGCCGACTCTCAAGGCGAGCGCCTATCAACCGAAGGTGTCGCCGAAGAGGCGGGACGACCGCAGCGGATCGTCTCTCTCTCGCCTAGCACGACGGAGATCCTCTTCGCCTTGGGGGCAGGCGATCGCGTGGTGGGGGTTTCCCGCTATTGCCGCTATCCGGCCAAGGCCCGCGACAAAGCCAAGGTGGGCGGTTATTTGGATCCGAACTATGAGGCGATCGTTGCCCTGCGGCCGGACCTGGTGGTGCTTCGCGGCGGCAATCCGCAGTTCGTCCAATCGTTCCGCGAGTTGGGTCTGAGCCTCCTGGAGGTCCATCACGACAGCGTGGAAGGGATATTGGACTCGATGATCGAGATCGGACGCCGTTGCGGCGCCGAACAACGGGCTCGCAGCCTGGTGGACCACCTTCAGGCCCAGATGCACCGCATTACGGAACAGACGGCCAGGCTGCCGCGGCCTCGCGTGATGCTGGTGGTGGAACGGGCATTGGGGGCGGGCAAGATTCAGAATGTGTACGTGGCGGGTTCGGATGCCTTCATGAATCGGATGATCCTCATGGCCGGGGCGAAGAACGCTTGCGAAGACGTTTCCGTGGGGTTTCCCGTGGTGTCGGCCGAAGGCATCATCCGCATGAATCCCGAGGTGATTATCGACTTGGTGGCCCGCGACGCGCGGGGAAGCTTGTCGGCCGAAAAAATCCTCCGCGACTGGCGCCAACTGCCCGAGGTCGAGGCTGTCAAGTCGGGCCGCGTCCACCTGGTGGATGACGATTTTGCGTTCATCCCCGGGCCGCGGTTCATTCAGTTCGTCGAGAAACTTGCCGGTCTGTTCCATCCGGAACTGAAGTGGGAGCCTTAGGGATTCCTTGCCAGGTTCGGTGGAAGAGTTAGAGTGGCTTAAAGAAAAAAGGCGTGGACCGCGGAACCTCTGGGACGCCCAGGCCGGCGCCACTCAACCATTGCCGATAACAGCGCAAGCGATGCATTCCCCCTCACCTGAAACCGTGCTCGACGTCCGCAACTATTCTTTCCGCCTCGGCGGCAAAGAGATCCTGCGCGACGTGTCGTTTTCGGTTCAGCGGGGCGAATACCTCTCGATCGTGGGTCCAAACGGGGCGGGTAAGACGACGTTGCTCAAATGCATCGACCGTCTGCTGGTAGGCGGCGTCGGCCGCATCGAAGTCTTTGGCAGACCGTTGGAAAGCTACCGGCAAAAGGACCTTGCGCGGCGCATCAGCTACGTGCCCCAGGCCGACGGCCGCGTCATCCCCTTCACGGTGCGGCAATTCGTGCTCATGGGCCGGTATCCGTACTTGAATCCCTTTTCGTCGGTCGATCGCGAGGGGCGTCAGGCGGCGGAAGAAGCCTTGCTCATGACCGGAGTGGCCGAGTTTGCCGAGCGCCGCCTGGATACGCTGAGCGGCGGCGAGCGGCAGAAAGTGTACATCGCCGCCGCATTGGCCCAGGGCGCGGATATCATGCTTTTGGACGAGCCGACCACGTTTCTCGATTACCGGCGGCAGGCCGAAATCCGCGACCTCCTTAGCCGCATCAACCAGCAAGGGGGCACGACGATCGTCTGCGTGACCCATGACTTGAATCGGGCGGCCCTGGACAGCGACCGGATCGTGGCGTTGTGCGAAGGTCGGGTGGCATTCGTTGGCTCGCCGGCCGAGATCATGACTCCCGACGCCCTCGAGCGGCTGTTTCACACCCCGTTTCTTTTGACCTCCCACCCTCAGGCCGCGATCCCGGTCATTGTACCCGGCCCGCCGCCTCCAGCACGATAATGCCGACCCTATTCGTATGCCCCAGTTCCTGAACCATGCCTCATCAGGCGGTCGCAACACGATGGTCCGCCGAGGGATCGTACTTTCGTTGCTGGCCGGGCTGGCCGTGTTGGCGCTGGTGGGATTGCCGTTCGTGGGCATGGAGCGCATCCCTCTCGCTTCGCTATGGCGTCAAGGCCACCCTGTGGACGTGGCGATTCTTTGGAAACATCGTTTGCCCCGAGTCATCATGGCCTTTCTCGCGGGATCGGGGTTGGCGGCGGGCGGATTGGCGTTTCAGGCCGTGTTTCGCAACCCGCTGGCCGAACCCTTCACGCTGGGCGTGGCCAGCGGTGCGGCCTTGGGGGCCGTTGTTTACATCCATCTCAAGTTGCCGTTCTCGCTGTTGTGGATCTCGGGAGTTTCGTGGTTCGCCTTCGCCGGAGCCCTCTTGGCGGTAACCCTCGTCTACGGCCTCACTCGCAGCAGGCAAGGCTTTTCCACCGCCACCATGCTCTTGGCCGGAGTAGCCGTGAGCTTCTGCTTTTCCAGCCTTATCCTCTTGATCCAGTACCTAAGCGACTTCACCCAAAGTTTCATCATCCTCCGTTGGGTGATGGGGGGCTTGAACTCCGTCGTCGGCTTTGGCGAGGTACTGACGGTGCTCCCTCTGGTGGCTATCGGAACGATCCTCGTGCTCTATCTGACGCATGAACTCAATTTGTTGATCCTTGGCGAAGAACTGGCCATCAGCCGTGGCGTGGCACTCAACCGCACCAAGGCGATTGTGTTCGTGGCGGTCTCGCTGATGGTGGGCGGGATCGTCGCGGTGTGCGGGCCGATCGGCTTCGTAGGGCTGGTCGTGCCGCACATTTGCCGCCTGATGGTTGGGCCGGACCATCGCTTTTTGACGCCAGCCACCTTGCTTTGCGGCGCGATTTTGCTTAGCCTGTGCGACGCGCTGGCCAGGACCATCATGGCCCCCGCGGAAATGCCTGTCGGTATCCTCACTTCGCTGCTCGGCGGGCCGTTTTTCTTATGGCTCCTGGTGCGGCAGGGTCCGTCAGGCGAAGCCGTCATATGAAAACAGGTGGCCAGAGCAGCGCGAAGTTCAAATTACCGCGCCCCGACGAGAAAGCAAAACGCCTTCGACCGGTCAAGGAACTGCGACCATGCCTTCGTCCATCGCTGCCGAGATCCAACGAATCCTCCTTCGCGGCGTAGTGATTCCCGCCAGCCCTCTGGCATTGAACCCAAATCGGCGTCTCGACGAACGTCGTCAACGGGCCTTGTGGCGATATTATTCTTCGGCGGGGTCGGGCGGGATCGCGGTCGGCGTTCACACGACCCAGTTCGCCATTCGCGACCCGAAGATCGGGCTGTTCCGGCCCTTGCTGGGACTAGCGGCCGAGGAATTCAGCCGACTGGACGCCCGCCGTCGCGAGCCACTCATACGCATTGCAGGAATTTGTGGACCGACCGTGCAGGCTACGGCCGAGGCCAGCACAGCCCGGGACCTCGGTTTTCATGCGGGGTTGCTCAGCCTGAGTGCCCTGCGCGAGGCCGATAACGATACCCTCCTCAGGCATTGCCGCGCCGTGGCTGAAATCCTCCCGGTGATCGGATTTTATCTCCAGCCGGCGGTCGGCGGACGCGTGTTGAGCTATTCGTTTTGGCGCGCGTTTTTGGAAATCGAGAATATCGTGGCCATCAAGATCGCCCCTTTCAATCGGTATCAGACGCTGGACGTGATTCGGGCCGTGGCCGAGTCAGGCCGAGACGACGTGGCCCTCTACACTGGCAACGATGACAACATCGTGCTCGATTTGCTGACTCCGTATACTTTTCGAGTTCAGGGGCGGTTGGTGGTGCGGCGGTTCGTGGGCGGGCTGTTGGGCCATTGGGCGGTGTGGACCCGCCGCGCCGTCGAACTCTTGGAAGAATGCCATGCCGCGGCGAAGGCCCCCGGTGTGCCCTCGAATCTCTTGCAGCGGGCCGTCGAGGTGACCGATGCCAACGCGGCCTTTTTCGACGCCGCCCATGGCTTTGCCGGCTGCATCGCCGGTTTGCACGAGGTGCTCCGCCGCCAAGGACTCTTGGAGGGCATCTGGTGCCTCGATCCGAACGAGACGCTCAGCCCTGGCCAAGACGCAGAAATCGACCGCGTCTACCGAATGTATCCGCATCTGGCCGACGACGAGTTCGTCGCCCAACACCGCGACGAGTGGCTCAGCGGCTGACCACCGAGCGGCGTTTCACCGCGGCCGCTCTGCTAAAGGGCTCGGCTTGTGCCGCTTCGAGCAATGCTGGCGGCGTGGAGTCTTCAGCCGAGCCATTGCGCTCATGCTTCCAAATCTACCGAGTCCTTCGATGGAATTGTCGCGGGGGTCGTCTTATAATAGCGCGAACATGGCGCCCACCATTTTGAATCGCATCCGCGGATTTCGCTTCGCTTCCGGATTCACGCAAACTGATGTAGCAGTAAGTCCAGGCATTTCACGCCCTACGGCCGATCCCTTCGAGGGGTGTTGTAGCACGCTTTCTGTGGCAGTGGTTAGGCCTCCGGTCCGACTCCAGGAAACCAGTCTGGAGGCTCTATTCGGTGGCAATCCCCGATCCGATCGGCTTGCGAATCGGCTAGGCACGCCATGCACTTCGACAGCATAAGCTGCCCGGTCAAGACTCCTTCAATTCGGGAGAACTTCATGTCTGACTCGATCGACTACCGCGGGATCGTCGTTGTACCTCGACGGCAACCGAGTCAAGGTGTTGGACAGCGCGGCGGGGTGCATCTGATGGCGTTGATGCTGCTGTTTGTCCTGGCGATCGGTTGTCAGCGCGTGGCGAGTCCCCTGTTGGACAAGGCGTCCCAGGGGGCCGTGTTCGCCGGTCGCTCGATCGAGGTTTTTGCCGGTTCCGCCTCCAAGCCCGCGACCGAGGAAGCCGCCAAGCTTTTCGAGGAACGAACCGGCGCCAAGGTCGTGCTGCACTTCGGGGGTTCCGGCCAAATGCTGGCGCAAATCAAGCTGTTGCGGCGCGGCGATATCTACTTTCCCGGTTCCTCCGATTACATGGAACTGGCCAAGCGCGAGGGGTTGGCACAAGCCGATTCGGAGCAGCGACTGGCTTACCTCATTCCCGCGATTAACGTGCCGAAGGGAAACCCAAAGAACATCCGCACCCTAGGGGATCTTGCTCGCCCGGACGTGCAGGTGGGCATCGCTCGGCCCGATACCGTCTGTGTGGGGCTGTATGCCGTCGAGTTGATGAGGAAGGCCGGTCTCGACCAGCAGATTCGGCCGCGCATCGTGACCCAAGCCGAATCCTGCGAGAAAACGGCCCAATTGGTGGCATTGGGCACCGTCGATGCCGTGCTCGGCTGGCGGGTGTTCCAATATTGGGCGCCCGACAAGATCGAGACCGTGTTGTTGCCGCAGGAGCAGGTCCCGCGGATCGGATACCTTCCCATCGCCAAGACGCCCTTTGTCAAGGACGACGAGTTGGCCCAGGCGTTTATCGACTTTTTGCTTAGCGAGCAGGGCAAAGAGGTTTTCCGTCGCTGGCACTATTTGACGGATTTGGACGAGGCCCACGCGTTTGCATTGCCGGAAACTCCCGTGGGCGGCGAGTGGACCCTGCCGGAGGGATGGTGATGGCACCCGGCTGCTTCCGCGCGGGATTGTTCGTCAGCCTGGGCATCGCGACCACGGTGGTGCTCGCGCTCTTGGGAAGCCAAATCGCGTACATCGATAGGGAGAGCATTTTCGCGGCCATTTCCTCGCCCAGTGTTCGCAGCGCGATTCGTCTGAGCCTTCTGACTTCATCGACGGCCGCGGTGCTGGCTTTGGTTTTCGCGGTTCCCTCGGCGTATCTGTTGGCCCGAGCCCGCTTTCCTGGCAGGTCCCTCGTCGATGCCCTGCTGGATGTGCCTGTCATCATGTCGCCGGTGGCGCTGGGGCTGGCGCTTCTGCTGGTCTTTCGAACCTCGCCGGGCGCGCTCGTCGAGCGGCACGTGGTGCGATTTGTTTTTGAAGTGCCGGGGATCGTCTTGGCGCAATTTATCCTGGCTGCGGCCTTGGAGATTCGGGTCCTCAAGGCCACGTTCGAGGAAATCAACCCTCGGTTGGAGCAAGTCGCCCGCTGCATGGGTTGCTCCCCGGGCCGCGCGTTTCTCCATGTAACGCTGCCCCTGGCGAGGCCGGGATTGCTTGCGGCCCTGGTGCTCGGCTGGGCCCGAGCCATCGGCGACTTCGGCGCCACCGTGATGATTGCCGGAGCGGTGCCTGGAAAGACCGAGACCGTGCCGATCGCCATCTACTTGGGACTCGCCTCGCTGCGGATCGAGCACTCGGTGGTCCTTACGCTGCTGCTCACCCTGATTGCCATCTCCGCGTTGCTGGTGCTGCGATGGTTGGGAGCACGCCAATGACCATGCTCCGTGCCGAGTCGTTGCGTCTGCGTCAGGGAAACTTCCTCCTGCGCGACGTGAGCCTCGATTGCGATCAGGGGCAGTGCCTCGCCTTGCTGGGCCATTCGGGTTCGGGCAAGACGACTTGCCTGGAGATCTTGGCAGGCTTACGCCGGGTCGATTCAGGACGCGTATGGATCGGTGGTCGGGAGGCCACCAACGTCCCTCCCGAACAACGCGAGGTCTCCTATCTGCCGCAAGATGTCGCGCTGTTTCCCCACCTCTCCGTGCGCGAGAACATCCTTTTCCCGGCCCGTATGCGCCGCCTCGCCCCAGACGGGCATCGCTTGCGGCGACTGTGTGAAATGCTGGAGATTGTTCCCCTGTTGGACCGCCCGGACGTGCGCTCGCTCTCCGGGGGCGAGGCGCAGCGCGTGGCGATTGCCCGGGCCCTGATCGTGCCTCCGCGAGTGCTGTTTCTCGATGAATGCTTCGGGGCCTTGGACGCCCCGCGGCGCCGCCGACTCGCTCGACAGTTTCGAGATTTGCGGCAGATGACTGGCACCACCACGGTGATGGTGTCTCACGACGCCGAAGACGCGTTCTTGATGGCGGATCGGCTCGCGGTGCTCCATCAAGGGTCACTGCAACAGATCGGCGAGCCTGGCGAACTCCTCCGCCAACCCGCTACCGTCGAAGTGGCGGAGTTGCTAGGGATGCAGAACATCCTGCCTTTGCGCTCGTGCCAGCCGGGCGACGGTCATTGGCGATGCGACCTCGGCAACTTCGAGCTTCTGGTTCCCCTTACGCCGAACAGGTTCACTGCTCCGTCTCATGTCGGCTTCTTCAGTTGGGACGTATCGCCAGCGGCTGCTGGAAACTTTGGGGAACAACAAAGTAATCGTTTGCGGCTTCGGGTCGTCGACAGCGAACGCCGCGGACACGAAGTGCGACTACGGCTGAGGACCGACCAGCCGCCTTCGCTTGTGATTGAAGCGTCGTGGCATGAATCGCTGGGCCCCGCGGCCGCCCGCGGCGACTGGGTGGAGGTTCAAGTCCCCCTCGCCAAGATACACGCTTGGCCCGCTACCAGCGATGGCCTCGAAAAGACATAACCCCTTGTCAGAAGGCCGGTTGCTGCCCTTCGCCGGACTCGATGCGAACTAGCTTTTCCCACCGTTTTGCAGCCTCAGCTCTTGCCGACGCAACGGGCAATCCCGCTCCTAAACCAACCGCAACCGGCTACCACCCACACCATCCGCGCCAATCGCAAGGCTCAAGTTTGCCGCTTTTTCAGGTTTGGCAATTGCGCGTAGCCCATCACAGTGGTTGCCTATGCCCCTCCATCCCCATAAAAAGGTGGTCAGGGCCGGGATCGAACCGGCGACACACGGATTTTCAGTCCGTTGCTCTACCAACTGAGCTACCTGACCGTCGTCTGCGCCACTAAAAAGGTAGGGAGAGAAAATGTATCCAGGTTGTTGGCTTTCCCACCCCTCTGGAGCTAGGCTCCATAGGCGTTGACAGTCCAAAAGTATAACGCAAAGCGACTTCGGGAGAAACCCCTGCCGAAACGATCGTCGAAAATCACGGATCGGCATCCTGTAACGCGATCGACAGACGCAAAGTCGCAGCAGTGATGGGTCGAGAAAAGCTAGTCGCCGGGAAATCGCCAGCCCGTTCTCCCCTCGGGCGTCGCTGCCAAGCAAGTCCCCCGAAGTCTAGTCCCACCACCAAGCGGTGTGGGAGGCAGCAGTCGCTTTTGCATAGATTTCCGCGACCTGAGGACTTCTTTCCGGTTTCTCAACCAGGGGCCAAGGGTTCATCTGCACCCCGCCGGCGGTGATCATGGTCCGCTTGCCTTTTCTGGCCAGCGTGGCATTCGTGACCACTTGTTTGGGGGCATCGAGTTTAAGCGTTTCCAGCCCTTCCGTTGCACCCGACAGGAAGGGGAAATCGTACCCCGCCTTGGCCATCAGCCGGTGTTTGACGATCAGGGCGGCGACCACGGCGAGGTCCATACAACCTTGTAACTGAGCAAATACCGGCTCGACTTGCGCCAGGTCGCGGTAGTGGCTGGTCATCAAATCGGCCCAACGTTGCGCAGTAGGATCGCTTCGACCGCTGGGACGGGGCTGACCAGTGGCATCCAGGAAATCGTTTTCAGTCATGCAGCGGACCGACGCACCTCGAATCTCCCAGGCCAAACCGTCATCGTCGCGAAGCAACGGCTGGTAATCCGGTTGGAGCCACCAACGGGGCAGCATGTTCGAAAGGCCTGTTCCGCCGCCCTTGACCATCTCGGGATAACTGGGCAACCCACGTACTGGCGATGGCTCCAGCCCCATGGAAATCCGCTTCATGCGGTAGTCGGCCGCGACCATGACGCGGGCGAAATGAGTATTGTCGGGCACGCCATGCACAGTGATGCGTTGCGGGCCCAACTGCTGTTCCATGGCGGCGGCGACCTCGCGCGGGTCGGCCCCGGTCTGGACCTGTCGTGCAAGCGCTTCCACGCGGCGGATCCCCTCCGGCGTCGGATTGATCGAACAACTCAGGACGCTAGGGCTTTGGATCGCGCTTCGTAGGGCTACAAGCAAGTCGTCCAAAAGCAGCACCGGCCGCCCGCTTTTCCTGCCCACGAAGTAGCCCCGAGGATCGATGGTCCAGCCCTCGGCCGGACCGACCAGGACAATATCGTTTTGCTCGGGATACACCAAGACGTAGCGTAT
Source organism: uncultured Thermoguttaceae bacterium (assembly GCA_937951625.1). Lineage (GTDB taxonomy): Bacteria > Planctomycetota > Planctomycetia > Pirellulales > Thermoguttaceae > CALFBP01. The sequence goes on along the minus strand of CALFBP010000025.1, from coordinate 16,252 downwards.
TTCTAACAGCCCGGCCAGCAAGGCGGCGGATTCCGGCAGGGGTTGCCCGGCCTCGAAGCAACGTTTCAACTCCGCTTCCAACCGCCGCAGCGAGACTTTGCGCAATCCGGAAGTTCGCTGCAATTCCTCAGGAATCGCCTGCACGGCGTCGAGGCGGAACTGCCGAAGATTGCCGCTTGCGTCGCGGTCGGCGTTGCTGACCACGCCTGAGGCGTCGACCGACACGCCGCCGACGATGTTCAGAACATTTTGGTAGATTTGCTGATTGTCCTGCGCGTTGGCCGTCGAGGCCCAACAGGCCAGGACGGCAAGAATAACGGGCGCCAAAACCCAGCGACGCGGCAGACACACCCCACGACTACCCAACGACTTCATAAATCTCCTCCGACCCGGCAAGCGGACGCACGGTTCTCGATGCTTCTTCCAGACTAATTCGCAGCGGCTGGATTTGCAACCAAAATGATCATAAGGTAGACCACTACAAGGAGATGCGATCCTTTATTCCCCCTCCACAGGAGGTGTAGGTTGGTGCCTCGAAACAAAGCCCGGACTAGCTCCGAAGACCGTTCCGCCGCCTTCGCCACTGCCCACCTGCGCACCCCGTCGCAAAAGGTATGCCGCTGGTTTTCGATTCTCGCTGCTTTTTTCTGTGGTGCGGCAGTGATGGTGATCGAGCTGGCTGGCAATCGCGTCTTGGCGCCGTGGTTTGGAAACAGCCTTTACACCTGGACCGGCCTGATTGGCGTGATTTTGGTGAGTATCAGCGTGGGCTGTTACCTCGGGGGCTACTTGGCAGATCGACGACCTCAATTCAGCGTCATGGTCCACCTCATTGGGTTGGCATCGCTTTGGACGTTGGCCGTGCCCTTAGTGCAATCATCTCTGGAGGGACTGCCGGATCGAAGCGGCGTGCTCTGGGGGCCCGTTTTGGCTACGCTTGTCCTGTTCGCCGTGCCCGGCTGCCTGCTGGCCGCGGTGTCGCCCTTCGCGGTCCGCATGCTCAGCCTGCTTGCGCGGGACCGGAGCATCGGCATCTCGGCCGGTGCGATTGGAATGGTCTCCACGCTGGGGAGCGTGCTGGGGACGTTTGCGGCAGGATTCGTTCTCGTACCGCATCTTGGCGTGCGGAGCGTTTTTCTGGTCACCGGCTTGATCCTCGGCTTGTTATCTGCGGCCGGATATTGGCTCTTCTGGAGCCCGTTGCCACTGCGTAAAGGAACCGCTGTTTTGGCGATCGCGGTTTTTGTGGGTTTGCTGGCGGTGGGGTGGTTTCAACGAGGTCTTCCACCGGAGGTGCTGTTCGATCAAACCACGTTTTATCACCGCATCCGCGTCACGGAGCGGCCCACCCCAGACGGCGACCGCCACCGGACCATCCTCCTCGATAGTACCATTGAAGGATCGCAGTTCGTTCACTCTCGACGGCTTCCCTCGCTTTATCAAAAGTATTGGCAACTTGCGCGGATGTTCTGTCCGCGGTTGGAGACGGCGGCCTTTCTCGGCGGCGGAGGATTCGCCATGCCCGAGGCCCTCGCCGATTCCTTCCCCCACGCCCGAATTGAAGTCGTCGAAATCGATCCCGTGGTCATCGACGTGGGCCGACGGTTTTTCCGACTCGACGAATACGAGAGGCGAGGCCAAATTTTCCCTGTGGCCGACGACGCCCGGCGTTACTTGCGCCGGACGCAGCAGCGATACGACATCATTGTGGCCGACGCCTTCCACGGCATTCGCTGCATCCCAGGCCATTTGATCACCCGCGAATTTTTCGAATTGGTCAAGACTCGGCTTCGGGAGGGAGGCGTTTTCCTCGTGGACATCGGGGCCTCGATCGAGGGTCCGGACGCGGTGATCTTCCAGTCCGTGCTCAGGACGCTTCAGGAGGTTTTCGAGCATCAGGCGGTATTCGCGACGCAGCCCGAAATCGACAAGCGCACCATCCAAAACCTGTTCATCGTGGCCGCCGCCCATGATTTGTCGCCCAGCCTGGACGCTGCCCGGGGGTTGCCGGATGGTGACCCGCTTCGCGCATTGCTGACGGGTTATCTCGGGCCTGAAGAATATACTACATCTCTGGGCGTCGTCTTCACCGACGACTGGAACCCGATCGAGTACCTCGCGGCGCAGACGGTTAGAAAACGGCCTTAGCGAAATACGGAAAGCACGGCTTGCCCGCCCGCCTCGCGCTCGGGTGGCACCACTGGCCTGTCCAGCAGTGCCAACGCGCGGGCCGGCCGGAGCCGTTGCAAATGGCGGCCGCGCAGGAGATCTGGGATCAGAGCGTGAATAGAATATGAGGTGGAGTCAGACCTTGACCAAAGAATAAGAGCTTGTCCCTCATAACCAGCCTATCGCGTTCGAAAGAGGTTTTTTGGCGGAAAGTAGCTACGACACGCCGTTTTTTCCGTCGTTTGTAGAGACCTTGGGCCCTCACCCCAACCCTCTCCCAGAGGGAGAGGGAAGAATTGGGAAAAGCTCTAAGCCGCTCTCGAGACAAAATGGAGTCATGAGACGAAAAGGGGGCAGAACTATTTATCTCAGCTAGCATGCCAGAAAACAGTTCTGACCCGTTTTCGATCCTCTAGAAGAGTTCCTCCGGCCCGCTGCCCGGCGAGCGGCGAGGGCGGCGGCGGGCCGTGGTGCGGTGAGGGCGGTAGCCGACCGCCGCAGGCAGGTCGCCGTGGCGCGTTGCTTCCCGAGTCGAGCGGGTGCTCTTTTCTCGGGGAGGCCGAGAAGGAATCAGGCAGTGCGGGCCGTCGCCGATCAAGTCGCTTCGACCCGCGGCCTCTAAGGCCCGCCGCACGTCGCGATAGTTCTCCGGCAGATGGAACAGCATCAAGGCCCGTTGCCAGCGCCGCTCCCTGCTGGACCGGGCCACGTAGACTTCTTGTCCGGTCATGGGATCCAGGCCGGTGTAATACATGCACGTGGCGATATCGAAGGGCGTGGGAATGAAGTCTTGCACTTGGCGCGGACGGTAGCCCGTCCGTTTCAAAAACTGGGCCAGACGGATCATCGCCTCCAGATCGCAGCCCGGATGACCCGCGATGAAATACGGCACGAGAAACTGCTTTTTGCCTGCCGCCCGGGAAAGCCCTTCGAACCGCCTGGCGAAGGCCTCGAAGCCTTGGATCGAGGGCTTCTTCATCAGGGCCAGCACGCGGGCATCGACGTGCTCGGGGGCGACTTTCAAATGACCGCCCACGTGGTGCTCGACAAGTTGCTTCAAATAGGTCGGGCTGCGGAGGGCCAAGTCCATGCGAATACCCGAGGCCACCAGCACCCGTTTCACCCCCTCCAACTCCCGGGCTTGCTTCATCAGCCCCACCAGCGGCCCGTGGTCAATGTCCAACAATTTGCAGATCGTGGGATGAACGCAGCTCAGCCGGCGACACTTGGCGCGGACCTCGGGACGGCGGCAATTCATGCGATACATGTTGGCCGTCGGGCCACCGATGTCGCTCACCACGCCCCTGAAGCTCGGGTCCTCGGACAAGCGGCGAATTTCGGCGAGGATCGAGTCCACGCTGCGGCTCTGGATCACGCGGCCCTCGTGGGCCGTGATCGAGCAGAACGTACACCCCCCGAAGCAACCTCGCATGATCTGGATCGAGTGCTTGACCACCTCGAAGGCCGGAATCCGCTGGTTGCCGTATAGGGGATGGGGCCGCCGGGTGAAGGGCAGGCCGTAAACTCGGTCCATCTCCGCCTCGGAGAGCGGCCAGGCCGGCGGATTGACCACCACCGCCTCACGGCCATGGTATTGCACCAGCCGGCGAGCATTGTACGGATTGGTCTCCAAGTGGGCCAAGCGCGTCATCTCGGCGAACGCCCGCTTCTCGGCCGCCACCTCTTCGTAACTCGGCAAGAGGACCGTGTTTTCCGTCGGTGGGCTCTCGCTCGCCCCAAGGCGGTAGGCCACACCCCGAATCTCGCGGAGCCGCCACAGCGTGTCGCCAGTTTCCAACAGCCCTTTGGTTGCAGCCTGCGAACGTTGCCCGCCTGTCGGCTGCTTGGCGGAGCTGGTCTCGCTGCGCGCAAGAGAAGATGCCGAACTCACCGGGCAAGCCGGCAGGGAAGCAGATTTTAGAACTTTTCCGCCATCCCGATCTCTTGAGGACTCCAGTTTTGCGGCCTCAGCCAAAATGCCCAGGATTTCCAACAACGGTCGTTCGCCCATGCCGTAAACCAAAAAGTCCGCCTTGGAATCCAAGAGGATGGATCGGCGAACCTTGTCGCTCCAATAATCGTAGTGGGCCAACCGACGCAGACTGGCCTCCACCCCGCCAGTGATGATCGGCACGCCTTTGTAGGCTTCTCTGGCCCGCTGACAATACACGGCGGTGGCCCGATCCGGCCGCCGCCCGATCTGGCCGCCAGGGCTGTAGGCGTCGTCATTGCGGACCTTGCGGTTGGCCGTGTAGTGGTTGAGCATCGAGTCCATGTTGCCAGCGCTGATGGCGAAACACAGTCGAGGGCGACCGAATGTGCGCCAAGGCTGGCAAGAGCGCCAGTCGGGCTGGCTGAGGATCGCCACCCGGTAGCCCTCGCTTTCCATCAATCGCCCCAACAAGGCCATGGCAAAACTGGGGTGATCCACGTAGGCGTCGCCAGTGACGAACACCACGTCCACCGCGTCCCAACCGCGGGCAGCGACCTCCTCGGGAGTCATCGGCAATGGAGCCAACGCGTCGGGGGCGATGGTTTTCTCGCCGGATTTCACGGTCTGATTCGTCTCCATAGTGCGGATCGGTCCTGCGTATCACCATTATACCGGTCGGCAGCCGACAGGCCTGCGGCTAAGAATTGCGTGGGCACGATTCAAACGCAGGACGTCCCCACCGCAGGAAAGTTCGGCGGCAATCCCCTGGCCTCCGTCCCCGAAATGCCGAATCGTGTGCCGGTCAATCCCAAGGGGCCATTGCCGGCTGGAGGGAACGATCAGGCGTGAACAAGTTCCGGGGCTTGGTGAGCTTGGTGAGCTTGGTGGGCATCTGCCGCAGCTAGGCGATTCACGAGAGCCTCGACATGGGCCTGACACACGGGCAAGGCTCGGTCGGCGGTCGCGCAATCCAGATCGTCGACGTGCCAATACTCGATGGCGTCCACCCATTCCGGGAATTGGGCGGCCATCAACGGCCGATGTTCCGATTCCTTCAAGGCTACGACCAGATCCGCGCCCTCCAAATCCGCTTGGCAAAGCTGAATGGGAAACCGTTTGAGGTCGACCGGGATTCCCAATGCCGTCAGCCGATAAACGGCCAGCTCGGATATCGGCCCTTGGTTCTCCACCAGCGAAGTCTTCAAACCGCGCGAGGTGGCTCGCCAGGCAAGTCCCCTGGTCTCGGCCAAGGCATTGAACACGTGTTCAGCAAATCGGCTCCGATAATAGTTAGCCGTGCAAATAAAGACGACGGTTTTCAACCTTTTGCCCACCATAAAAGGGTCGTTCCTCCGGCTGGATCGTGAAGAAGAAGCGATGTTACACGGAAGGTCCAATCCGCACCAGCCGAATTTCGAACACGCAACGAGCCGTAGCGGATTCGTCCTCGCTTCTGCCGCTCCTTGACTAGATTTTTCGCACGATGCCCACCACGACGCCGAACACCTTGGCGTTGGTCACATAGATGGGCTTCATCGCGGCGTTGGCGGGCTGGAGGCGGATGCGCCCCTTCTCGGGATACCAGCGTTTCAGGGTGGCCTCGCCGTCTTCAGTGATGGCGACGACGATCTGGCCCTTTCGGGCAGCGCGACGGCGGTCGACGATCACATAATCGCCTTCGGTAATGTGGTCATCGATCATCGAATCGCCATGGACTTGCAAGGCCACGAGATTGTCGCTATCGGCGGTGAACATTTTGGCGAAATCGATCCGCTCGTTCTGTTCCACGGCCTCGTGCAGGACCCCAGCGGCGATCCGCCCGGCCACGCGCAGCCCCCGAGGCTCGGCCGCCAATTGTATCGCCCGCGACATGTTCCGTTCCCGGGTGATCAGCCCCTTCTTCTCCAAAGCCTTCAGGTGGCACATCACGCCATTGGGCGAACGGATGTGGAAGTGCTCGCCGATCTCTCGGACCGTAGGCCCGTAACCCCGGTTGCGAATCTTATCGCGGATGAACTCGTAAACTTTTTGCTGACGGCTTGTCAATCTATCCCACGGTTCCATGGGAACCCCCTTTGCACAAAATCGTTTCGCGAACAACGAGGCGTTGTTCCAGCGGATAGCGAGTCGCTTTCGCCTGCCTAGGGTGCAATCGTCGGCCACGGCAGGAAAGCGATCCTTTTACATGGACAATCGTACAATATACGAGCGTACACAGTCAAGGGGGACACGGAAGACCTCGCCGGAGTTTCGTGGGAGGACTTGGGCGGGAGTTTAAAGTAGTTTGATTCGAGGGGAGAAGTGGAGAGAAGGTTCTCAGGAGTTCTCGGGGGGTAAAAAAACCAGCCCGGCCGGGCATTGCCCGACCGGGCCTGGATTTGAATCTGGCAACGAGAGAATCCGCGGCCGAAACCGGCCTGCGGCCCAAGAGCAGGATTGGCCTGTGAAGACCGCTCCATACTTTTTTTGCTCGCTTTGGCTGGCGAGCAATCAAGTAATCCTTAGAAAGGAGGTGATCCAGCCGCAGGTTCCCCTACGGCTACCTTGTTACGACTTAGTCCCAATCGCGGAGTTCGTCTTCGGCGCTTAGCTCCCTTTCGGGTTACCACGGCGACTTCGGACGCCCCCCACTTTCGTGGCTTGACGGGCGGTGTGTACAAGGCTCAGGAACACATTCACCGCGGTATGCTGACCCGCGATTACTAGCGATTCCGGCTTCATGCAGGCGGGTTGCAGCCTGCAATCCGAACTGGGGCGTGTTTTTTGGGATTTGCTTGCCCTCGCGGGTTTGCTTCCCTTTGTGCACGCCATTGTAGGACGTGTGCAGCCCTAGGCATAAGGGCCATGAGGACTTGACGTCATCCCCACCTTCCTCCGGTTTAACACCGGCAGTCTCACTAGAGTCCCCGGCATGACCCGCTGGCAACTAGTGACAAGGGTTTCGCTCGTTAAGGGACTTAACCCGACATCTCACGACACGAGCTGACGACAGCCATGCAGCACCTGTGCAGTTCGCGTATTGCTACGCCAGCGACTTTCATCGCCTGAACACTGCATGTCAAGCCTAGGATAAGGTTCTTCGCGTAGCCTCGAATTAAGCCACATCCTCCACCGCTTGTGTGAGCCCCCGTCAATTCCTTTGAGTTTCAGCCTTGCGACCATACTCCCCAGGCGGAGCACTTAACACTTTCGCTTCGACCAAGAAACTATGGAGAGTTCCTCGATCTAGTGCTCATCGTTTAGGGCTAGGACTACGAGGGTATCTAATCCTCTTCGCTCCCCTAGCTTTCGTGCCTCAGCGTCAGAAAAGACCCAGTGAGCCGCTTTCGCCACCGGTGTTCCTTAGGATATCAACGCATTTCACCGCTCCACCCTAAGTTCCGCTCACCTCTATCTTCCTCTAGCCTGGCAGTTTTGGGCGCAATTCCTCGGTTAAGCCGAGGGATTTCACACCCAACTTACCAGGCCGCCTACGCACCCTTTAAGCCCAGTAATTCCGAATAACGTTTGGACGGTTCGTATTACCGCGGCTGCTGGCACGAACTTAGCCCGTCCTTCTTTTGAGGATAGGTCAACTAGAGGGGTGATCCCCCCTAGATTTCCTCCCCTCCGAAAGCGGTTTACAACCCGAAGGCCTTCATCCCTCACGCGGCGTCGCTCGGTCAGGCTTTCGCCCATTGCCGAAGATTCTCGACTGCAGCCACCCGTAGGTGTCTGGGCAGTGTCTCAGTCCCAGTGATGCGGGTCGTGCTCTCACACCCGCTACCCATCGTGGCCTTGGTGAGCCATTACCTCACCAACTAGCTAATAGGATGTGGACCCCTCTCCAGGCGGAATCTCACCTTTGGTCCGGAGACGTTATCGGGTATTAATTGCCGTTTCCAGCAGCTATCCCCGTCCCGGAGGCAGGTATCCACACATTACTATCCCTTTCGCCGCTCGCCAGCACCCCTTGCGGGGCCTGTTGCCGCACGACTTGCATGCCTAATCCACGCCGCCAACGTTCATTCTGAGCCAGGATCAAACCCTTCAATTGGTGTTCGCTTATCCGCTACCGGTCGCTTCGCAGCGCCGATGCGGTTCGTGAACCATCAAAGAGCTTGTCCAACGGTGCCTACCTTCATCAGGCAAGCACCCCGAAATTTTCGGTCTTGGCGCCAACTCCAAATCGGAATTGCTCTTTGGCTCTCGCTGCCAAATTGTCAAAGAACTAACCTCGCAAGGAACCGCTTGTCGCGACCCCTTGCCAACGGTCATTGCATTCTAGCCATATCGCCCCGCGCGTCAACACCCCTGGAAAAAATTTTTTGGTATCGAATGCCTCGCTAGACTCCACCACAATAGGGGGTATAGAATAGCCATTTCAACCGCTTTTACTATCCACTCGTGCCAATGTTCAGCAATCCATTATATAATTAATCCAAATATAACGGTTACTTTCCCTATCAAATAACTGATATATACAACGCTGTACCCCTTCACACTAGAAGCTGGCAAGCGGACCTTCGCATCGCGGGGCCGGCCTCGGCAGCGTCTAAGAAAGTCATCCCCGTCGACTCCCACCTCTGGTAGGGAGATTTGCTTGCCGCGACGATCAAAGCGGGCTATTTTGGCAACAGGTAGTCAAGCGGTCAAAGGGATTAGCCTTTCTCTGGAGACGTGCCATGTCCAAGAGGCGGCTTGCTATAGAACAGCTAGAAGACCGGAGAATGATGAGTTCGGCAACTGTGGCGTCGGCGCTTCTCGGGACGATACCTGCCCCACGCGACGATCATGGCGTCGCAATCAGCGGTCCCATGCCAGGCATGTTTTTCGGATTGCCTGATCTCTACGAGCCCGACAATTCGGCAGCCAGTGCCAATCCGATTGCCACCAACGGTCGCGCCCAGCGCCACACAATACATCAGCCCAACGATCAGGACTGGGTACGATTCACCCTTAGCGAGCGATCGAACGTTTCGATTGTGACGCGAGGCCGGGCCGGGAACACGGAACTCACACTCTTCGGGCCTGACGATCCGTCTGCGGCGATTGCCTCCAGCGATGGCAACGGCGGTTTCGCCCGGCTCGACTTGCGCGGCCCCAACGCATTGGAACCGGGCGAGTATTACGTTCGCGTGCGAGAGTACCAACAGGACGCGCGGATCGCATCGTATCAGATCAGCGTGAAGGCCACGGCGGCGCCGCTGCCCGATGCTTATGAATCCGACGACACCCCGGCCCTGGCCCAGCCAATCGTAGTGAACGGCGGCCCCCAGACTCGCACCATCCATGCGGTAAACGACGTGGATTGGGCTACATTCCAACTCGACGCCATGGCGGATGTGGTGATTGAGACACGGGGCCGATCCGGCGACACCCGATTGTGGCTGTATGGCGCCAACCCGAACACCCCTCCCATCGCCTTTGACAACAACTCGGGCGTCGGCAACTTCTCCTTGATTGTCCGCGCTGGCGCCAAGGCCCTGCCGGCGGGCGTTTATTACGTCAAGGTCGACGAGGCAGGCCAAAACGCGGTCATCGGGCAATACACGTTGAGCGTCACGGCGCTCCAACAAGGCGATATCCTCCTCACCCAAGGCAAGGATGGCTTCGCCAAAGGCATTCGACTCGGCGAATCGCTGGAACTTGGCGTGCCTTTTGCGGAGACGTTCTCCCATGCCGCGATCTACGTGGGCGGTGGCCGGGTGGCGGAGATGCTCACGAGCGGGTTCGCGGTGACTCCGCTAGCGAAACGCTACGCAGAGTCTTTCCGCGTGGACATTCTGCGCGATCGCTCTATCGACGAGCCGACCCGCGCCGCCGTAGTCGATGCGGCGATGAGTTACGCCGGCACGCCCTACGGATTCGCTCAGCTCAGCGTGTTCACTGCTGCGGTGCTCGCGCCGGGTCAGCCCGAAGCGGTCAAAAACTCGGGCGCGTACGCTGTATACAAGACGCGGAGTGCCGGCACGCAGCGGATGATTTGTTCGGAGCTGGTTGCTGTGGCCTATGACGAGGCTTTGGCACCGATCCAGGTGACCTTGTGGCCGACGCTGGCCCCCATCAGCAGCGAGAAGGAGTTCCGCATGGACTTTACCTCGCCTACCATGTTGGCGCTCAGCCCTGACCTGACCCGACTGAACGCCTAAGGCGAAATTCGTTGACCAATATTTGGAGGTAAACGCGATGCACAGCAGAGGAGGACAAACGCCGAAAATCCTCGTATGGCTTGCGACCGGGGTGCTTTCCTATGCCTGGAGCAACGCCGTCGCGGCCGCGACCGATCCACCGGCCGAGACTCAGGTCGCCATTCCCGACGCGCAAGTCGGCAGCTTATATCCTTTCCTCCGCGCCACGGCCTCGCGGTCCACGTTCGACCTGTCGTTTCTCCAGGAGCGTTTTCAGGATGTCGAGGCATGGAAACGGGAGGCACGGCCCAAGGTCCTGAACTTGCTGCATTATGCCCCGCCGCGATGCGATCCGCGGGCCGAGGTGGTGGAGCGGGTCGATTGCGGGACCTACGTGCGCGAGAAGCTCTATTTCAACACGACTCCGGACGTGCGCGTTCCGGCCTACCTGCTTTTGCCCAAAGGCGAGCCGAAACGTCGGCCAGCCATCGTGGCCCTGCACGACCATGGGGCGTTTTTCGTTTGGGGTAAGGAGAAGGTGATCGCCACCGAGAACGAGCATCCCGCGCTCACCGCGTTCAAACGCACCTCCTATTCGGGCCGCAGCTACGGCGACGAACTAGCCAAGCGGGGCTACGTGGTGATTGCCATCGACATGTTCTACTGGGGCGAGCGGAGGATGCTCCTGCCCTCGGACCCGCCCGCGTGGCGCGACCGCGACACGATGAGCGTCGAGGACGTGGCTGCCATGAATCGGCGGTGCTCGGCCCAGACCTCGTTGATCGCGACGGGATTGTTCAAGGCAGGCACGACTTGGGCAGGCGTGATGTTCCTCGACGACATCCGCACGGTCGATTACCTGATCACCCGGCCGGAAGTCGATCCGGAACGCATCGGCTGCTGTGGGCTGTCGGTCGGCGGGTTTCGCTCGGCACATCTTGCCGGGTTAGACCCCCGTATTAAGGCGGCGGTGGTCGTGGGTTGGATGTCCACTTACGGCTCGATGCTTCAGAACAAGTTGACCAGCATCGGTTTCATGAAGGTCGTGCCCGGGCTGTACCAGCACATGGATTTGCCCGATGTAGTCTCGATGCTGGCTCCCGGCGCGCTGATGGTCATTCACGGAAGCCAAGACGGTCTGTTTCCTCCCGACGGCGTGCAAGCCGCGTTCGACAAGATCGCCGCCGTGTATCAGAAGGCGGGCGTACCCGAGCGGTTCCAAAGCATCGTGTACGAAGGGCCCCACGAGTTCAATGCCGAGATGCAAGAGAAAGCCTTCGCCTGGCTCGACCGGTGGCTAAAGCCGTGAAGCAGGCCTCGGTCGCTCTGGCGCGACGCCGCGACTTTGCGCGACGGGATGCTCGTTACGTCTTCTTCGTCGCCACCCAGACATCCTGCGACATTTGATACGCCGCCGGACTGGGCAAGTGGACAAGGACCTGAGCGTCGGCGAGAAGCTTTTCGCGGACGTAGTTGGGCGGGTGGTACGCCACAAAGCATTTGCTCCCCTCGCGGACTTGGCCACGCACCACCAGTTCGCCGGCGCGATAGCGCTTCAGCTCGCCAGGCAAAAGCCGGTCGGCGCAGGCATCGCCGTGGGTCGTGAAAAGCACCACGCCTCCAGGCCGGAGCACGCGGAAAATCTCGGCCATCCACTGCTCATGGCTCCGGGCCGACAAATGCGTAAACACCGAGATCGCGTAGAGGACGTCGAAAGCCTCGGCCTGGAACGGTAAAGGCGGGTCCTGTTGATTGGGCCGGAAGTCGATGTCCGGCAAATGTTCTCGACACCAGGCGATGGAAGCCGCATTCGCGTCGGCCGCGAACAGTTCGACCCCTCGGTCGCCCAAGGCCGTGCGGAGATGCCGGATCACGCGACCTGGACCGCAGCCCCACTCGCAAATCCTCAGCGGATTCCCCGCGACGTGCTGGCGAACCAGATCGGCCACGAGCCTGGCATGAGCCATTCCCGAATCGTGATACTCCCGCCAGCGGACGTGATGGTAGGCGTCGAAGGCCAGAGCGGGCGGTGGGACGGGAAAATCGGGATGCCCGGCAAGAAAACGTCGATTCTCCCGGCGACTGGCTACCAGCGCGACGACCAAGCGGAGGCGGTCGACCGGGGTGAGCAAGCGAGTCGTTCGCAAAACCTCGGCCACGCGCTGGCGGAGAGTGCTCATAGCGCCGTACATTGAAGCGAAGACGGACATCCGCCGGGCGGTCTCGCCTCGTCACCGTCATGCCGGCAGGACCGAACCTTACCATACCTTCCGGTCCCGAAATACGCTAGACTAGCGACCATCGGCAACGGGCAGGTCGCCACCAACCCAGTCCCGCACCCACCAATTCGCCCTCCGATGAGTTTTCCACGATGAAATCGCCTCTCACGCTTCTCTTGGCCTCATGGTTGCTTCTTCCCCTCCCTTCGCTTGCCGAGACTTTGGATCTTGGTTCGGCAAAACTGGAGTTGGACCACCGGGCAGTGGTCACCGAGTTGACGTTCGCCGATGGTGTCAAGTGGCCCGCCTCGAGCCAGCCGGCGTTCTGGATCGACACTGGCGGGCGAACCTACGCGCCGAGCGCCGTAGAACGCCGCGAAGGGCAATGGCGGGTCCAATTCGAAAATGGCGCGGTCGCCGAATTCGCGGTAACCACAGGTCGAGGATTCGCTGCCTTTCGATTAACGAGATTGGAAGCCAAGGAACCGATCCAGCGGTTCCGACTGTTCAATCTGGCGGCCCCGGCTGGAGCGGGCGTGGCTAGTACCTTGAACGGTGCGGCACACCAAGGACATTTCGCCGCGGTGATGGTGGCCGAGCCGAACGTGCGGTCTGTGATGAGCCACTGGGGCGGCTCGAAGGCCGATCGACCAGGTTGCAGCCACGAGTTCGTCCGCGTGGACGAGGCGAAGAAAGGCAGTCACGCCGCACGTTTCACCGCTACAAGCGACGCCAAGCCGGGCGGCTGGAGCATGAGCGGCAAGTCGTTTCCCACGCCCCGCGACCTGACCGGCTGCAAGGCGATCCGCGCCTGGGTCCACGGCGACGGCAAAGGACAGGCCCTTAAAATCCAGCTCTTCGACGGCGCCGGAGGATACCGCGATAATTATTTGACGATCGACTTTCACGGCTGGCGCCAAGTGACGCTTGCCGACGCCGCGCTGAACACGCTCAAGTACGATCGGGTTGCCGCCCTCAACTTCTACTATAACAACCTCCCGCCCAGCCAGACGGTCACGTGCCTCCTGGATCAGGTCGAGGCGGTCATCGAGCGCGACGGCAAGCAGACGGTGGAACTGCTAGAAGACTTCGAGGCAGCCGATTCGCCGCTCTGGTCGTCGCCGGTGGTGCTGCTCGGGGTGGAAACGGCGAGTGATCATGGGGTGGAGCCGGCCGCCTTCGGTGTGATCGCCTGTCCGGAAGCGGAGCGGTTCGAGGTGATCGAGCGCTTCGAGCTGGCCGCAGGTCTCCCCTGCCCTCGCCCCGGTGGAGTGTGGAACAAAAAGTCGCCGTGGATCAAGCGGTCGTACTTCTTCCTCACCGATTTCCGCGAATCGCAATTCGATGAGGCCCTAGCGATTGCCAAGCGGGGCGGGTTCCACATGATCCTCTTGGGGCAGGAGTCGTGGTCGCTTGGCACGGGCCATTACCAAATCAACCGCGACCGGTTCCCCGACGGCTTGGAGGGCCTGAAACGCACGTTCGATCGTTTTCGGGCTGAGGGGTTCCATGTGGGGCTTCACTTTCTCGCGGCGTCGATCTACCCGCCTGACCCCTACCTCGTGCCCGTGCCCGACCCGCGATTGGTGAAAGGGGCAACCGCCACGCTAGCCGCGGACATCGACGCTGCGGCTCAATTCCTCCCCATCGAGGCCCCGCCCGAAAAATTCCCCGACGAAGACGGCGGCTATACTGGCAGCGGCACGGTGCTCCAGGTTGGCGATGAACTGATCTGGTACGCCAAGCGGTCGATGGAGAAACCCTACGGCTTTGCCGAGTGCCGCCGTGGTCACTTGGGCACCAAAGCGGCGGCCCACAAGAAAGGCGAGCGTGTCAGCCACCTGGTCCGTTCCTACGGCTACCACATGTTCGACATGGACACGACGCTCCTGGACGAAGTGGCGAGCCATTTCGCCAAAGTGGCCAACACCTGCGGCGTGGAAATGATCTACTTCGACGGCTCCGAGCTCCTTCAAGGGGACCATTGGTACTACAACGCCAAATTGCACAAGGCGTTTTACGACAAGCTGGCCAACAAGGACATCGTGCTCCAGGCAAGCAGTTTCAGCCCCTATTCTTGGCACATCCTGGCCCGCAGCGCCTCGGCCGATGGCCACGGCGACCTGAAGGGCTATCTCGATGAGCGCTCGCCGGGCTTCGATTGGCTGGCTCGCGAGGGGATGCCGCTGGACATCGGTTGGTACTACGGCTACGACCCGATGAGCACGCCCGACCAGTACGAATACATCCTCGGGGCGACCATCGGGTACGATGCCTCGATGTCGTTCCAGGTCTCGTGTGCCGCGGCCGCCCGACATCCGTTTACTGGGGAAATCCTCGATTTGATCGCCCGCTACGAAAAACTCCGCCTATCGGGCCGCGTGCCGGAGGAAATGCGGCAACGGTTGCGGATCGATCCGGCGCTGGGCGGGAAGAAAGAAGCGGAAGAGCGTGCCAAGTTGCTCGATCGCCGACGCGAGTACCGCCTGTTGGGGCCTGAGGGGCGAGAGTCGTTCCAACGGGTCGTTTACGAGCCGTGGCACGAGGTGACGGCGGCTGATACGGAGCAAATGTCTTGGAAAGTGCGGGTGAGCGAGCCGCAGACGCGAGTCGGCGTGCAAATCCAGGCCATGAGCGGACCTTGGCTCGAGCCGGGGCCAGCGTACCGCGCCTCCGACGCCCTGCTTTTGGAATCGTTTGACGACCTTGCGCCATACACCCGCGATGCAAAGAACCGCCGCGACGTGCGGGTAATCGAGCATGGCCAGTCGGGCTCCACCTCGCCCGGCGTCACGCAGCGGTTCGAGATCCGCGACGACGGCCCGCGCGAAGGCCAGCGATACGCCCTCTACACGGCTGAGAACACCAACGCAGGCGGGGGCGGTTGGTCGGTGGTCGGCAAGACCTTCGATCCGCCGCTGGACCTCTCGTGGCACAAGGGGATCGGCCTCTGGCTGCGTGGCGACGGACGCGGCGGGTCGTTCAAACTCCAATTGACCGACGGCCGCCAGGCTACCGACTACTACATCGCCAACAACTTCACCGGCTGGCGCTACCACCAGCTTGCCCGACCTGAAAAAGACCCGATCGACTACGCCAAGGTCCGCACGCTGATGTTCTATTACAACAGCCTGCCAGGCAAGACGACCGTCGCCTGCGGGATCGACGACGTGAAGGCCCTCCGCAGTCTAGACGAACAGTCCCTCGTCGATCCTTGGGTGGAAATCAACGGCCAGCGGTGGGAATACTCGGGCCGAGTCCACGCCGGGCAATATGTTTTCTTCTGGCCGGGCGAACCAATCGCCCGCTACGGCTTGCCGCTAAAGCAGCCCGAAATCCTCCGTGAGCAGGCGGCGTCGGTCGTGTTCCCCCCTGGGGAGTATGCAGTTCGGTTGGGTTGTAAGGCGGCGCTGACCTTGCCGGTTCGCGCTCGCGTTACGTTGCAACCGCCGGAGCGGCACGCGATTCCATGAGGCTGGGGTAGCTTGTGGCATCTGGCAGCGATCCTCGCCAAAGGCAGGCGACGCCAGTAGTCAGCGGGTCTTTTCTTTCGATCCCGCAACCACTTACGTCAACACGGCGAAAACCACCACCCGAAAGGCTAAAAAGCCCACCAAGACGCCGCAAGCGCCCCGAATTTCCCATCTTTTTTTGTTTCTCTATTCCCCAGTGCTCGCGTGCCTGCGAGGCGCGGCGTCTTTGGGGCCTTGTTGGTCGCGTTAGGCAAGCTTCGCTGACTTTCCTGCAAATTCGATGTAGCGGGACGGTCCGAAATGCCTTTGGCGGCGTTCAATAGATTGGGATGGATTCAAAGATAATGC
>CALFBP010000024.1 GCA_937951625.1 uncultured Thermoguttaceae bacterium | reverse complement strand
CGGTACGTCTGTCCCGGCCGGAGCACGGTCGAAGGGAAGTGAGGTTGATTAGGAGAATCGGGAAAATGCTGACACTCCAAGCATAGTCCAGCGTGTTTCCCGTAGCGGATGCCGCTGGGCTTCGCGACGTTCAAACTGTTGGCGGTATAAAGCTGCACGCCAGGCTCGGTGGTGAGTACCTCCATGACGCGGCCGCTACCAGGGTCGAAAAGCCGTGCAGCGAGGGAAAGCTCGCCCGCCGCAGCCTTGTTGAGCACGTAACAGTGGTCATAGCCGCCAGGCACTTGTGCGATTCGCGAGCCAACGGTCATGGGTTTTCGGAAATCCATGGGGCTGCCATCTACCGGCCGAAGCTCACCCAAGGGAATCAGCCCTTCGTCGACGGGCAGATACCGGTCGGCGTCGATCGTCAATTCGTGTCCCAGGATGTCGCCCGAGCCTGCCAAATTCCAATACGCGTGATTGGTGAGATTGAGCACGGTCGGTTTGTCGGTCGTGGCTACATAGTCGATCTTCAACTGATTGTCAGCAGTCAGCAAGTAGGTGACCTTGACGGAGAGGTTTCCCGGGTAGCCCTCTTCGCCGTCGCGACTGACGTAGGTGAGCGTGACGCCCACCGCCGCGTCCTGTTCGATCGGTTCGCCGGACCAGACGACCTTGTCGAATCCCCGCTTTCCACCGTGAATATGATTGGGACCATTATTCAAAGCCAGCGTGTACGTGGCTCCATCCAACGTGAATCGGCCTTTTGCGATGCGATTGGCGTATCGACCACATATCGTGCCGAAACAGGGGTGGCCCGAGAGGTAGTCCTCGAGCGTTTCGAAATGCAGCGTCACGTTGACGAACCGGCCCGACCGGTCGGGGACATCAACCCCGATCAGTGTGGCGCCCAGCGTCATCACTCGGGCGGTAACACCGGCCGCATTCCTGAAAATGTAAAGATCGACCGTTTCTCCGTCGCCCGTCGTGCCGAACGACTGCTTCTGGACATTCATCCGTGGGACGCTCCCCGTGCTTTTGGATGGAGTGGGTTCAGCCGAGGCCACCGCGTCGAGGCCGAGAACTGCGCCCAGCGCGAGCCACTGCCGCCGAGATATCCGCATGGACTTGTTCCGCGTTTCGGAGGGATAACGTTCGCGGTTCACCACGTGACTAGCCGTGGTAAACAGCGGGTAAGGCTGAGCTCTGGCCCTAGTTCCCGCGGGCACCGTCTCTTGGCCCTATTCGTCGTTCTTCGGTTCGACGGGCAGTTTGCCAGCTTTGATGCGATCGCCGAAGGTGGGTGAGTTTTCATCCTTGGGATCGACGTGCTTGGCCTCGACCGTCTTCAGCGCCGCGATGATTTTTTCTTTGTTCTCCTTGTCCGTTTTTCGGTCGAGCAGTTCGTCCAAGGCCTTGCCGTACTCATTGCGATTCTTTTTCGACTTGCCCTCGTGACAAACGTTGCATTTGGTCTTCTCCACGGCCTCGGCAAAGGCTTTATCTTTCGGCTCGTTGCTATCGGCCTTCACATAAGTGGCGACGAACTGGTCAAAGAACGCCTTCTCGGCAGCCGCCTGCTTCAAGCTCCCAGCCAGCCAAATCAAGCCGAACGCCAGAACGGAAAGACCGATCCCATAATTCTTCATCGCTGAAATCCTCGAAGTCCTGCTGTATGGTGGAAGTGAATCGCACGCAGACCATCCCTATCCAGTCGGGAAACCTCCCGTGTTCGATCGTCTGCGAACTCCCATGGTAAAGAGACAAATTGTGGTTTGTCAACTGACGGATCGGCGATCACCTGGTAGGCGGTTTTAGCGATCGGGACATTTGCCCTTTCGAAGCGGTCCCGCCGTTCTTTCCGGGCAGCCCCGTCAAGGCAAACAATTCCACCGCTTGCTGAAACTTCTGCACGACCGCCGCCTCTTTGCAAGAATCGCTCATAGCCACCGCTAGCGCATCCGCATTCGGGGCTGCCGGTTGGTCGACGCGGTCGTCCAACTCCAGGGATTGTGGACTGCTTCATAAAACATGCGCACGGACGGCAAAGATGCTACAACCTGAGACTCTCAGCGAGAGGCCTCCCAAGGCGCTCTGGTTGGAAATCTTCCACCATTGTGACCTATATGGTTCCCCATATACGTGGAGGTTCCCTTGATCCTTGGGGGGCGCGAGATTAACGTAGGAGGTAGGGTACGAAAGAGCCCTTTCCAATGGCAACAACGCACGCCGTCGGCATCGATCTCGGCACAACCAACTCCGCCGTGGCTTGGGTGGATCCGTCTGGCCACACAGCGATGATCCCTAATGCCGACGGGGAGATCCTTACCCCAAGTGTGGTGCTGTTCGACGATGCGGAGATCGTGGTAGGAAAAGAGGCCCTCCGGGCGGCAGCCTCGCATCCCGACCGTGTGGCCCAGTGGGTCAAACGCGAGATGGGGGCGCCGGTGTATTCGCGGCCGATCCGCGGGCAGTATCTTCCGCCGGAAGTGATTCAATCCTGCATCCTCCGGCGACTTCGGGGCGATATCGTGACGGCGGTGGGCCCGTCGGCTAAGGCCGTGTTGACTGTGCCCGCCTACTTCGATGAGCTTCGCCGCAAGGCCACTGCCGACGCCGGAGAGATGGCCGGATTGACGCTGCTCGACATCGTCAACGAACCCACGGCCGCAGCACTGGCTTTTGGGGAGGCGCTTGGTTACTTGTCGCCGGCGGGAAAGCCGCTCCAAGAAATGGTCGTGCTGGTCTATGACCTCGGGGGCGGTACGTTCGACGCGACCCTCCTCCGCCTCGCACCAGGCGACATCCGCACCCTGGCCACCGACGGCGATGTGCAGCTTGGGGGGCATGATTGGGATACTCGCCTCGTGGCCCACACCGCCGAGGCTTTTCGCCGCGTTCATGGTTTCGATCCCCGCGAAGATGCGGCCGCATCGAATCGACTCTACGCCGCGGCGGTTGAGGCCAAGCACACCTTGAGTGCCCGCATGCGCGCGATCGTTCGGGTAGAGCATCAGGGGCGGGTGGCAGAGATCCCCGTGACTCGCGAAGAGTTCGAAGAGATGACCGCCGACCTCTTGGAGCGGACGGCGTACACCATTCGCCAACTGATCGCTGCGGCGCGGCTGGAATGGAAAGACGTTTCACGAATTCTCCTCGTGGGCGGCTCGACCCGAATGCCCATGGTCGCCCGAAAACTCCAAGAACTCACCGGAATCGTGCCCGACCGCACGGTGAACCCGGACGAAGCCGTTGCCCGCGGCGCGGCCCTCTACTGCAAATACTTGCTCGGTAACGCCGGGGCAGAACAATCGGCCAGCACGTTCCAGGTAACGAACGTCAACTCCCATAGTTTGGGGGTCGAGGGCATTGATCCGGAGACCCTGCGGAAGATCAATGTGATCTTGATTCCGCGAAACACCCCTCTTCCGGCAAAGTGTACACAGAAGTTCATGACCAAGACCGAGGGTCAGCGATCCATCGTGATCCAGGTGTTGGAGGGGGAGAGCGGGAATCCAGGCGAGTGTATAGCCATTGGTCGCACGGTGATCCGCGATCTGCCGGAAGGGCTCCCGAAAAACTGGCCGGTCGAGGTCACGTTTGAATACGGCGTCAACGGTCGGCTGAAGGTCCGTGCGGGGGTACCTGGCACGCACCGAGAAACGGTGTTGGAACTGGAGCGCGACGTGGGGCTGTCCTTGGAAGGGATTTCGCGTTGGAAGCATGTGTTGGGCGGAATGGCAGGCTTTGCCGATTTCGAGGGAATGCTCGATTCTCTGCTGCCGGCCCCCGCGTTGACGCCCGCACCCGGGCCTGATCTCCCACCGCCACTTCCCCCGGCCGAGAAGGCACCCTCGGCTAGCAAAACGGGGCGATGGGATTCGGGTTCGGCCGAGACGATTCCCATCCCCCCCATGCCCGCAAGCGGCGGCATTCCCGTGGAAGCCCTGCCGTTAAGCGTTCCTCTTCCCACTCCCACCGGATTTTCGCTGGCTCCTCACAAATCGAGCGGCGTCGCGTGGGGCGGAGCCACGACGGTTGCGGCCGTGGCGGGTGCCTTGTCCTCAACGGGGCAGAGCGGACGCCCGACCGACGCGATCGACCTTCGTGAAATCGGGATCGAGGCAGACGCGTCGAGCCGACGCGCGCGCCGCTGGGTGGTGATTGCGTTGGGTTACGGAACGTCGGCCGTGTTGGGGCTAGGCCTAACCTATCTCGTGATCCGATGGTTGTTCCCCGGCAGCCGGTTGCCTTCACTTTGGTAGGATCGTCATGACCTCTGAATTCACCCCCGCCATCGGCATCGATTTAGGTACGACGTTTTCCGTACTGGCTCGGCTCGACGACAAAGGCCGCCCGACCACGCTGGTCAATGCCGAGGGCGAACGGTCCACCCCCAGCGTGGTCCTGTTCGACAACGATGAAGTCGTCGTGGGCCGCGAGGCGTTGAAGGCCATGGCCACCGAGCCGACAAAAGTGGCCGATGGCTCGAAACGCGACATGGGCCAGCGCGTCTACCACAAGGTGATCAACGGCAAGCAGTACCCGCCCGAGGTCATCGCCGCCTTCGTGCTCAACAAACTTCGCGTCGACGCAATCAGCCAGATCGGCCCCTTCAGCAAGGTAGTGATCACGGTACCGGCCTATTTCGATGAGGTCCGCCGCAAAGCGACCCAAGACGCCGGTTACATGGCCGGGTTCGAGGTCATGGACATCATCAACGAACCCACCGCCGCGGCGATCGCCTTCGGCTTCCATCAGGGATTTTCCCGCGACCATGGATCGCCGGATCAGACCCATCGGGTGATGGTCTATGATTTGGGCGGCGGGACCTTTGACGTGACGGTAATGGAGATCACCGGCTCGCGCTACACCACGCTGGCCACGGATGGCGACGTGCAGTTGGGGGGATACGACTGGGACCAACGGTTGGTTGATCTCGTCGCTGAGGCGTTCATCCGGCAGCACTTTTGCGATCCTCGCGAAGACCCCATCGCTGCGGGCAAGCTATGGCGCGAATGCGAGGACGCCAAACGGACGCTTTCCACCCGGCCCAAGGCCTCCGTCCCCTGCGATTACCGCGGTTTTTCCAGCCGCATCGAGATCACGCGGGAGCAGTTCGAAGAGGCAACACGCGACCTCGTGGACCGCACGCGCTTCACCATGTGCCAAACCCTCAAGGCCGCTGGCTTGGATTGGAATGATCTGGACCGGGTCCTGCTCACGGGCGGGTCCACGCGGATGCCAATGGTCCGTGCGATGGTGCGTCAAGTGTCGGGCAAGGAACCGGACACGTCCGTGGCCGCCGACGAAGCGGTCGCCCACGGCGCTGCCCTGCGTGCGGGTCTTCTACTGGATAAGGCCCGGGGCAAGCCCCCCGCTTTTCACATCCGCAACGTTAATTCCCACAGCCTTGGCGTCGTAGGACTGGATCCCACCACCAAACGCCGCCGCAACGGAATCCTCATCCCTCGGAACACCCCTATTCCGGTCACGGCGAAGCGGGTCTTCAAGACACAAAAGGAGAATCAGCGGTCAGTCCTTGTCGAGGTCGTGGAGGGAGAGAGCGCTTCGGCGGATGAATGCACGACGGTCGGCCGCTGCACAATCAAAAATCTACCCCTCCATCTCCCGGCAGGTTCGCCGGTCGAGGTCCAGTTCCATTATTCCCCCAACGGACGTCTGAAAGTTCGTGTGAACGTGCCCCACGCCGACAGCGAGATCGAAACCGAATTCACCCGCGAGAACAGCCTTCCCAAGGAACATCTCGACGGCTGGCGCCGCTACATTAGCGGTCTGGAGCCAACAAACTACCGCTAGACGGATGGAGACTTACCCACCCTCGGATCCGCTGCGGCGCTGCTCACGGGGCCGAGCGATCGCTTAGAATCCGAGCCCTGGACCATTGAGCACGGCCGTGCCCACCGTGCCGTTGGTGATGCGGAACATCGTCGGAAATCGAGCGATCCAGTCGCGGTTGGCGGCAGGGCAATACTGTCGGGCGTTGCCTTCGATCGCGGCCACGGTTGGCACACGGGCCGAAAGCGAGGCCGAATGCAAAAACGACCGGCCCGGACATGTCAAATCCTGGACGCACAAAAACATCTGATACTTCTGCGCGGCCGCGCCCATCAATAATGCCTCGCTGTGGCCCTTGCAGGCCTTCAGCGCGACGCCGGAGTAGCCCAGTTCACGGCTCAACAGCAGGCTCTCCAAATCGACCAGCGATTCGTCGATCACCACGGGCTTTTGCCGCGCTGCGGCGTGCATGCGGTTTTCTGGATTGGCCTTCAGGTCGCGGTGCGTTGGTTGCTCGATGTATTGGAGGCGACGTAGGGCGTCGGGCGAACGGCTCCCTACCTGAGCGAGGAAGTCGAGCACGTACTCTACGTTTTTACACTTTTCGTTGAAGTCGGCCGAGTAGAACCACTCGGTACACCCGCGCCGCGCCTGCGCCTCGGCCGTCACCCGCTCGATCGATACCACCCTTTCGACGTCCCAAGCCAGGTCGTCGCCATTCAACTTGATTTTCAGGTGGGTCAAGCCATCGGCCAGGATCCACTCCGGGAGTGTTTCCGGAAGACCGTCGTTGAGGCGAACAGGCAGGTCGGCATCGGTCAGCGGATCGAGGGCCCCGATCAAGTGATACAGCGGCATCGCCGGCTTGGGCTCCCGAAGCGTGTACTGGTCGAGATACTCGCCGCGGAACTCTGGTCCCAAATACGCCGATAGGTCCGTATTCACGAACTCCTTACCCAAGACATTATACGAGTTCTGACCCAGGGCCTTGCCGTAAGCATCGTGGATGGCGGCCTCCAAGGGACTAGCGACGACAAGTTGTGCCAGCCGTGGGATCGGCTCGGGCAAGGACATTTCGCGGGCAACAGCGTCGGCTGTCGGTTGGTAGCCTTGGGCCAGCTCGTGAGTGATTTCCAGCGGGTGACCGAAGCCGCGATACTCGGCGGCTTGCGCAACCAGTCGCTGGCCGAGAACAATCATCGCCTCGAGCGTGGTGTCCGCCGTCATTTTCTGGCTCGGCCACGCCCAGGCGTTGCCAACCGGCATGGAGCCCAAGCCTTGTCCTCGTCGGCCGTCGCGGGTTTCGACATCGACCGACACGTGGAGCAAGACGACGTCGGTCACAACGCGGCCACCGAATTTCATCGGCGTGCGATAGGCGAACCGCTCCGTCTCCCAATTTGCTTGGACCAAACGAACATCGGTAAGTTTCGCCATGGCGGCAACCCCTCCGCTCCGCGAGTGCGGCTACACCAAGCAAGAACCAGCCACGACGCTCCCCCTCTTCCGAGTCGATGGATGCAGAAAAGGTAGGTACCGATCGGAAACGTCTCTACTTTTCCTGATCAACTCAATGAGGCCGAAGGCTTTACCCCTATTGGAAGGGTAAAAAATTGGGAACGGCGTTTTTCCTCTTAGCGTCCAGCTAGAGGCCGGACTTTCCACCTCAAACTAGTTGCTTGCGCACCGCCCAAACAGCGGCCTGAGTGCGGTCCGAGACACCGATCTTCCTCAAGATGTGCTGGACGTGCTCCTTGACGGTTTCGTAACTGATTTGCAGCGTGGCGGCGATCTCCTTGTTGGTCAGCCCATGAGCGAGTTGTTTGAGGACCTCGCTTTCGCGTTGGGTGAGAGGGACCTCGACATCGGCTGCCAAACGTGGGGTGGCCAAGGCCCCCGTCACGCGACGGAGTTCATCTCGAGTCCAAACGGTCTCACCTGCGGCTGCCGCCCGAATCGCCTTGAGCAGCTCGTCCCGGGTACAGCTTTTCAGTAAATATCCGCTGGCGCCGAGGGCAACGGAGCGGGCAATGTAAGTGGGATTGTCGAACGTGGAGAGGATCAAAACGGGAATCTCAGGGTTATCAAGTTTGATCCGGCCCAAGGCGTTCAGCCCGTCGCCATCGTGCATCCGAATATCCAGAAGAACCACGTCCGGCTTGTTGGCCAGGGCGTACTTGACCGCCTCATCGCCCGACGCGACTTCCGCCACGACCTCCACGTCCGTGTCGGCCAGCAGCGTCCTCAACCCGCTGCGGACTACTTCGTGGTCGTCGGCAATCAAAACTTTGATGCTCATGGATTCACTCCGATCAATCGAGGTTCACGTCGTCTTCGGAGGCCCCGCGAGCGGGAGGCTGACAGCGATCCGCGTGCCTTTCCCCGGCAGACTATCAACCCGAGCCGATCCGCCCAGCAGTCGGGCCCGCTCGAGGATCCCCCTCACACCGAAAGATTTTTCACCAATCCCCGCTGGATTGAAGCCGATGCCGGAATCGCGGATCACGACTTCAATCCGCTTACCGATCTGGGCCAGCCGCACCTCGGCCCGTTCAGCCTTGCTGTGACGGCGAATGTTGGCCACCCCCTCCTGGACGATGCGGTAAATTCCGGTTTCTAGACGCGGATCGAGCCGTCGAAAGGCCACGTCGGCCCGAAACCGGATCTTCGGGCCCGGTGCGCCGTCCTCGCTCAAAAGCGACTTAATGGCACCGATCAGCCCTTTGTCATCCAAAGCGGGCGGTCGAAGGCCCGATACGACCCGCCGTGCCTCTTCGACCGCCTTGCGCAACAGCGCCACAGCCTTTAGCACGGCGGCACGTGTTTCTTCGGAGGAAATTTTTCCGCTGCACAACAAGGCTTCCAGTTGCATTTGCGCCCCGGTGATGTCTTGAACCAGCCCGTCGTGCAGCTCGGCTGCAAGCCATTGGCGATCCCTTTCCAACAGGTCTAGCACGTCGGATTCGTCGCTCAGCATGTTTCCTTGGTATTCCATGGCCGACCGTCTCCGCTGCCATGAAGCGCCACCCCGCCTCGGCCGATCCTCCCATGAAGACCCTGCGACTTCGGGATAGCCCGACTCATGACTGGTCGCGAACCGCCTACTGCCCCGGTTTTCCCCCCTTGAGAATCCGTGCCCCTTACTGGTCTACCCGCAATACTTTTGCTTCAATTCCCAACCCTGGCGTCAACAGCCGCCCAAAAATTTCTCCCCTTGCCAACTCAAGAGAGTGCCGGAGCTGCGTTAACACTTAGTACTAGGTCGTTACCACCCTGGAACCAGCCTGCAACCGGGGGCGGTCAAGTCTCCCCATAATGTACCCCTCTATGTAATCATACAACAAGCCCTCTGTAAAATTATAGGGGAAAATTAAAGCAACGGGGTAGTGACTCATACACCTTGCTTAGGGGGTTTTTAGGAATTTTTTTGAAAAACCGCCTCTGAAACCATCATTCCTGGTGGGTACATTATGCCTTCTCGGGTTATTCGTGGAACAGTGATTACTCCTCGAAACAGGAGTGGTCGGCAAGAGTGAATTCAAAGCCTGCTTCCATTGTTGAACGTCCCGTCCCTGATCGTCGGGAAATGGACTGCGGGCGAGCCACGACGCTCAAAAAGCTAGGAGTCATTTCTACAACTCGTTCTTCTGGTAGAGTAATACTGCCAGTTGTTAAGGCTGGTGCTTGTGCCGGGCGAACGAGTAGTATAGGGGGATGCCTGGTTGTTATTTAGCGAATCTGGTCGAGGAGAAACATCGATGAAGCGTCGCCATTTTTTGAAGACCGCCGCCACGATCGGGACGGGACTGGTGATTCTGCCGAGCGGAACGAGGATCGGCAAGGCCGCGCCGAGTAACAAGTTGAACGTTGCCTTAATCGGTGTTTGGGGCCGCGGGCTTGCCCATTACGACTCCTTGGCCGAAGAGAACGTCGTCGCTTTATGCGACGTGAACGAGAAGCGGTTCCCTGACGCCTTGAAGCGGTTTCCCAATGCCAAGACCTACGTGGATTGGCGCAAGTGCTTGGACCAGAAAGGGCTCGACGCTGTGGTCTGCTGCACGGCCGATCATACCCATGCCTTCATCGCCAACTGGTCGCTGAACCGCAATCTGCATTGCTACATGGAGAAGCCCTTGGCGATCAGCGTCGAGGAGGCCCGGGTGGTGCGGGCCAATTGGTTGAAAAAGAAAGGCAAGCTGGCGACTCAAGTTGGCATGCAGCGGCACCAGTTCCCCAATTTCAACCGCCTCCGCGAAATGATCCATGATGGCGTGATCGGCGAGTTGAGTGCTGCCTACGCATGGGGCGACCGCCAAATCCGACGATCCGGCTATCCGCCCGCCGAAGGCCAGCCGCCCGAGGGATTCCACTACGATCTCTGGATCGGTCCCTCGCCGTTTCATCCGTACAATCCGAGTTATTTTTCCGGCGGCCCGGGCATGAATTGCTTGTCTTGGAACATGTACTGGGACTTCGGCACGGGCCAAATCGGCGACATGGGCAGCCACACGATGGATTTGGTATGGAACGTGATCGATGCCACGCTGCCTACCTCGGCCGAGGCCAAGGGCGAGCCGTTCAATCCCGAGGTCACGCCGGTTACTTGCGAGTTCCATTTCGAAAACCCAGCCAACGATTGGCGCGGGCCGATGAGGGTAAGCTGGTACCAGGGCGGGGTCTTTCCGTCCTCCCCGAAGGAGTACATCGACTTGAAGAAGATCGGGCATGGGGCGATGTTCAAAGGCTCGAAGGGCTTCGTGATTTGCGACTTCGTCTCGCGCATCGTCTTGCCTTTTGGCGACAACGCGGACCTGACCTATTACAAGCCCCGACCCAAGGACAAAATCCTGCCTGACATCGGC
This sequence comes from uncultured Thermoguttaceae bacterium, assembly GCA_937951625.1. Classification (GTDB taxonomy): domain Bacteria; phylum Planctomycetota; class Planctomycetia; order Pirellulales; family Thermoguttaceae; genus CALFBP01. The sequence goes on along the minus strand of CALFBP010000024.1, from coordinate 3,722 downwards.
CACTTCCAGAAACAATGGCTCGACGCCTGCAAGAATCCGAGCTTGAAGACCGCCTGCGACTTCGAGTATAGCGGCAACATGATCGAGCAATTGCTGCTGGGTCTGGTGGCCTACCGCGTGGGCAGAAAGATTGAGTACGATGGGGCCGCAGGCCGCGTGACCAACTGTCCCGAGGCCAACGACCTGCTCCGCCGCAAGTACCGGCCCGGCTGGACCTTGGACGGCTGACGCCCTGTCAACGGCGCGGTCCCGGAAGCATTTGAGGCGGCGGGCTGAGCGGCGTGCCTCCCGCCGCTTGGTTGAATTCTGAAAGGGGCTTGCCTCCCGCCGCCGGATGTTCAGCGCTGCTTAGGCCCGCACCCTAAAAAGCACCTGGTATTCAATCGCCGCGTGAGGGCTTTGGGCCTGGCTATCTCGCAGCCGATCGCGCGATCGTGCAAGGATTAAGGGCCTGTCACGATTGCAAATCCCACTTGAATGACGGCCCTCTGGAGGTGACTGGCGTCCAGATAACTGGGCCACACTTCCCATCGAGGACCACCTTCTTCCCAGCGATTAGCGCGACGCAAGGTAATGCCCTTCGATCGTTTCGCCAATAATTCATAAGGAAAGGCATCTGGCTAAGGCGATTCGATTTCCACGTGGGTGATTACTCTTAGGCCCTCGATTTGAAGTCCGATCATGTGGCGATCATGTGTCAACAGCGGTACGCCCCGATGCACGGCGGTAGCCACGATCCAGCAATCGCCGCTTTCTAGACGACGGCCTTGACCGCGGGAAGCGGACATCACCTTGGCCCAAGTCTTCGCCAGTTGGTAGTCGTAGGGGATTACCAGAAACCGCTGAATGAAGGCGTCGAGCTTTTCCCTTTGTTTGTCGCCCCATTGCTTATTTTCTGCCCAGTTCCACAGTTCGGCCACCGTTTGGAAGCTCAAGGCTAAAATCCGCCCGCGCATATTCGGTTCATACTTGGCCCTCAAGGCATTGTCGTCTTTCTTACTCGGATGCAGCAAGCTGGCAACGCTCGTATCGAGGAGCACCACATTCATGGGGAATTTCCTACCTCCATGAACGCACGCCGGGCCTCTCTTTCATGAAAAAGCTCACGAAGGAATTTTTCGGGATCTTCCTCCCCCGGCCAAAGAGCGGCAATTTCATTCAGATCGGAGACGGGCGCTACGCCCTGTTGTGCAGCAAGTTCCTCGAGCGATTGCGATCGCCAAAAAGTCGTTATCGCCTGGCCCGATGGCCGGTCGAGCACGTGTTCCAGAATCTCGAGGGAATCGACCTCGAAAACCGGCGTCTTGTGCTTTTGGATCATTGTTTTACCGACCACGCGGACCCTTCGCATCCACGCTTTAGACAATTGCTCCGAGTGCCTTTCGTCAAAATGGCACAACCATGAGTCGCCATTGGGCTCCCACAATTTCCCAGTTAGCTTACCGTGTCCATTGAGTTCCTCGAGGCGACCGATTTTGATCGTGTCAGCAACCTCGGCAGGTTGATCCAACATATTCTGGATCCGATAGCGAAATCGACGATCCAAAAGGCACGATGGGCCGCGTTCGCCGTTTTCGACCTGGAACATGATGGAGTCGATGCCGCGCTCCAAGACATCCATCAGGGCATAGCAGGTCTTCAGGACTTCGCGATCAAAGCCAGGTGGCAAGGTGCTGACGGTGGCTTCGGTCTGCTGTATCTGCGACAAACCCTCCACTAGCTTCGCGAGGCTCTCCTGGCCGATGTTTGGGAATAAACTTTTTTGCTGCGGCGGAGCCGCTAACTCGATTTCCGCTATCGCGCTCCCCGGCCGCCAGCCCACAAAAAAAAGTTCGCACAACGCATCCATGTCAGCGTGTTTTCGGCCTTCGTGTTGCGCGCCTTGGTCAATCAGAATGCGCGCGACCCCCTTCAAAGCCTTCTGCATTAGCTTGAGGATGTGTGCGAGGCTGGCGACAGATAATCGAGCCTTGTCTGCTTTGGGCCCCACCATGGTGAGGGTCAAACGTTGCGGCCCGATGGTCTTGGATTTGGTTGGTCGGTAGCTCATCTGGGGAGCCCTTGACGCCTTGCTTCCCAACACACCGAAAATGCCGTGTCTTTACGCCAAGGCACGGTTGACATCAAACAATGTCCCAACACCTCGGCATAATAATTCTAAAGCCTAAGAATCTTACCGCGGAAGCCCTAAATTGGGGGCGGTCCAGGGCGGTCATTCGTTTCAGCTTAAGTTGCGCACGCTGAACGCAACGATCGAATGAGCAGGAACCTGCGTATTTTTCGTTACAACAGGAGGTTCAGACCCTTCGCCGGGCGAACCAGCCGCAGACAAAGCCGAGGATGGCGGCCCCGGTGGTGGCCCCGCCCCACATCAGAACGTCGCCGCTAAAGTAATTCACCAGATTGCCGAAGACGGCCGCCACGGTCAGGATTAAGATCATCGTCATCACCGATACCGAGACCGTGAGCCTCGCCACGCGCCGCTGGAGGGACTCAATGCCTGACGCCAGTTGCGTCAATTGGGCATGAAGCTGGGAGTAGGGTTCATCGTTCATGTCGCCGCCCTCAGGACAATCTTCCCAACAAGTCGCCTTTTTCTGATTCCCCCAAACCCTGGACCAGCTCTTGGGAAAGCGTCTGGCGAGTGTAGGAATCGTCTACTTGCCAGCCCAGTAGTCGAACCCCTCGACGTTAAGCTTCAAACGGAAGACGGCCTCCTTCGAGGCCACCGTGGTGTAGAGGTAGCCGCCGTGGAAGTGACAATTGGTGGCCAGTTCTCCGCCGGCGTCGTATTGCCGAATCAATTTTCCGGAGGGGACCTCGACGACGTTGATCACGCCGCCGCCCCACATGGCCACGTAGAGACGGCCCCGGGCGTCGAAGACCATGCCGTCAGGCATAAAATCGCCGCCGCGGATCGCACCCTCGGTTTTCCGCGGGAAATCGATCAGCACGCGGCGGTTGCTTGCCACGCCGTCGGCCGACAGGTCGTAGAGGTTCACTCGGAATCGGGCACTTTCATTGATGATGAGTTGTTTCTGGTCCGGCGTCACCGCGATTCCGTTGGGATAGGCCAGTCCGGTATCGAGCTGCGTGACTTTTCCGGTCTGAATGTCGTAACGGTAGGCCGAGCCGGTGGGGTTCTCCGCGTTGGAATTGCCAGGATCGGTGAAATAGATGTTGCCGGCCAGATCAAGGGCCACGTCGTTGATCGCGTCGAATGGCTTTCCTGCGTAGGATTCGGCCAAGACCTCGACCTTCTTGCCGTCGGCCGCGATGCGTAGCAACCGGCCCGCTCCTGCGTCGCTGGCCACGAGCCGCCCCTGCCGGTCGAGTTTCAGTCCGTTGGCCTGAGGTTTTCGCTCCCCGGCCGGGGCCAGGGTGCGGAGATCGCAAAACACCTGGGCCGTGCCGTCCACTGCGATGCGGCCAATGGTCCCATTGTTGCGATAATTGACCACGAAGAGATTTCCCTCCCGGTCCAAAGCGGGGCCTTCGGCGAACTCGAATCCCGTGGCGTAAAGCTCCGCCTTCACGGAATGGGAGGGCGGAAGATCCGCGTGCTGGTCAGCCCCCGCCATGGCGGCGGAAAGCAAAATCAGCGTCCAAAATCCCCAAGTCCCAACATGAACACTGCGGCGACGCATTGTCGGTTTCCTTCGGCGTTGAAGCCCATCACCGATGGGAAAGTCGAGCCCCTGATCCACGAGTTGATCACACCC
>CALFBP010000023.1 GCA_937951625.1 uncultured Thermoguttaceae bacterium | reverse complement strand
TGGTGGATTTCCTCCGCCAGTTGTGCGATCCGCTCCTCGTTGAGAGTTCCACGTTCCTTGGTGACAACTCGTGTACCTACTTTGACCACAATCGTATGGGCCAAAGCAGCTATTTCTTGGCGAAGAAGGTCGGTCATGGCTAGAAATTTTCAGAAGGCCCTCGCTGAACAAACAATATCGCAACATGCCACCCCCACAAGCCGGGTCGAGATACCTATCCATGCGGGATAATTTTTGCGCCGAATACGTTTTTTGCGCAAGCTGATACTTTGTCACAGGTTACGGGGGTGGCGCCGCCTGAGATTGCTATGTTTCGCCTTAGCTTAACACGATCCTTCGAGTGTTCCCAGACTGGATTATTCACTCGATAAGAGGTCTTGCATCCAGCCTATTGGGAGTGATTGAGAAACAACCCCAGCGGGCCTAAAATGGGTTTGTTGTAAAACGGTTAACCTGGACGTGAAACATCTGGTTGCCCGTATTCGAAGCGGCCGGAATCGCGACCTCTGGTGCTGGCCGACGTTTTCTGTTGTGGGAGCGGGTTCCGCGTACGCTTGAGCTGTTGCCGCTCGCATGGGTGGGAAATAGGATTCTTCCCGGTCTTAGGAAAGTGCGTCGACCGATGAGCGACCTGCACGAAGAATGCGGCGTGGCCGCGATTTATCATTTGCCGGGTCAAGGCATTAGCCCTCTTTGCCCGGGCGGAGATCCGCGGCAGATCGCGCGGCTGATGCCGCGGCTGCTTTTGGACATCCAGAATCGCGGACAGTTGGCCGCGGGCATGACCTCGTTCGATCCCCAGCGCAAGCAGTTGCTCGACACCTGCAAGGACGTGGGGACCGTAACCGAGGTGTTTCGCCTCAACCACCGCGGCAAGTACGAAAATTTGATGAAGCGGTACGCGGGCGTGGCCGCGATCGGACACGTGCGTTACGCGACGTGCGGGGCCGACGATAAGAGTTATGCTCAGCCGTTCGAGCGCCCCCACATTAAGCGGCACAAATGGTTCAGTTTCGCCTTCAACGGCCAGTTGGCCAACTATCTCGAGCTTCGAGAGGAACTCTTGGCGAACCCGAACAACCATCTGGCGCGCGAGTGCGACACCGAGATCATCATGCACTTGCTCAGCTCCGCGCTGTCGCGTGACGAGCGGCCGCCCTTGGTCGAAGTGTGTGGAGAGATCGCTTCACGGTTCGACGGGGCCTACAGCTTGGTGTTTCTCAACGCGCTGGGCGATATGATGGTCGCCCGCGATCCGCTCGGCATCAAGCCCTTGAGTTACGCGGTGGAAGGCCCCCTGTTCGCCGCGGCGAGCGAGAGCGTGGCCTTGCTGAACCTCGGCTTCTCGTCGGAGAACATCCGCTCGTTGTTGCCGGGCCAGAGTGTGACGATCATTGACGGTTGTCTGGAAGTCCAGCAGTTTGCGGCCAGCCCCCGCCGGGCCCATTGCTTTTTCGAGTGGGTCTATTTTTCCAACGTAGCCAGCACGTTGGACGGGCGGAGTGTGTACATGGCGCGAAAAGCCCTGGGCGAGGAACTGGCCCGACTCGAAACCCTGCCCATCGACGAAGATACAGTCGTGGTGCCGGTTCCCGATACCAGCAAGGCCGCAGCGGCCGCCATGGCCTACAAATTGGGCGTGCCTTGCCTGGAGGGCCTGATTCGCAACCGTTATAGCGGCCGAACCTTCATCGAGGGGAGCGACACTCGGGCCAGAAAAGCCCAGACCAAGTACACGCCGCTCGCCGAGGTGCTCGGCGGCAAGCGGGTATTTTTGGTCGAGGATTCGATTGTTCGGGCCACCACGCTGAAGACCCTCTTGGAGCGGATTTGGAAGGTGGGCGAGCCTCGGGAAATCCACGTCCGGGTGGCTTGCCCGCCCATCGTCTCGCCCTGCTTCTATGGCATCGACATGTCCACGTTGGGCGAGCTGTTCGCCCCGGCATTTCTGAACGGAAGGCCGATCACTCCCCCGATCGAGGACCAAATGGCGGCCAGCCTCGGCGCCACCTCGCTGCGATACCTACCAATCGAATCCGTGGCCCGAGCCATCGGGCTGGATGCCGACAAGCTTTGCCAAGCGTGTATCACCGGCAAGTATCCCACCCCTTGCGGCCAACGGCTGGCCCAAGTCGCCTTCGAAAATTTTCAACAAGGCATCGCCTCGCGGGCCTATGAGACGCCGCAGGCGGGCAATGGACGAAACGGCGCGAAGTGCGGGCGTTCCACCGCGCCGCTTTCCTCCGGCGCTCACTAGCCCGTAGGCCTCTTGCTTGGCTTCGTTCGTCTGCCTGTCTTACCGGATCACGTCGCAGCCGGGAAGCTGCATCTCATTACGCCCAGGCATTCACCGCGGCCCCCTCAGGCTCGGCGTGGATCGCAGCGAATTTCCCAAGCCATTCCACGCGGCGGCGCAGCGAGGCCGCCAGCTTTTCGGCCGACGTCGCTTCCACGCTGTTTTGCACCTCGGCCACGGCACGCTCGGCCTCTTTGAGTCGTTGCCTGTACATCTCCAAGAGGTTCACGCGTTGGTCCGGGGCGATATTCTCACGGTCCAAGTCCGCCCGGATTTGGAAAAGCTCATGGAGGTCCTTGTCGGGCAAGAGCGACGCTTGCTGAAGCTCCTGAAGCAATTCAGAAAAGGCCCTCGGCGAGATGCTCGTAACGTCGTATTTCGTCAGGATCTCGCGCAACTGGCGCTGGGCCGCCGCGCTGGTGACGATGTTTCCGCTAGGAGCTTCGACCGCTCGGCGAGCGGCCGATTCCGCGGCCTCGCGGCCTTTGTTGGACGGTGCCGTGTCGAAAATGCGAGACAGGATGCTTTTGACCTGCATGGGCGGAAGTCTCCGGGAACTTGAGGGGCAATCGACACGCATGGGAGCAAACCGTGCGCCGAAATCCAACGCGATCTCCACCGTCGTCTCCCTCTTGAAACACAACCTGTTTACATCTCATAAGTTGCGCTCACGCTATCGAGCCGCAAAAACTTCCACCTAGCCGCAAAAAGCCTCGATTTTTGCCTCCTATTCGGCAAAACTTGCCGGATCGTTGCCATTTACCCGAGTGCCCTAACACGAAGCGGGCTCGAATCACCTCTCTGCCAAATCGTCTCGTGGTCCCTCCGTGGCCCGGGTGAAGCGCCTAGCTCCCGCTATTGGGTTAGACAGGTTGCGTCCACGCCCTTGTTGCAGATACTCGATCCCAATCGTAATCTCCGTGGAAACTTCGTGGCGAAGCAGCTTTCCGAAACGATCAAATTGACAAAAATGGAGCTCGTCCGTCAGCGAAGCGCTATCCGTCGCTCCTACTCTTGGCCGGGCAATTCTCCAGGCGGCTTGGAAAACCGTCTTAATCCGAAGTTCGCGGCGAACGGAGAACGACGGCGACACGCATGAAGCGATCCGCCGCAGGGTTCAACGTGCCGCTTGCTCACGTGGATCGTCTTGGGAGAGGTGGACTGTGAAGAGAAGCAATGCTCTCGTTCGGCAATGGATCCTTTTGCGGACGCTCAGCACGCGCACCGACGGGGTAGGCGTTCATGCCTTGGCTCAACAATTGGCCGTCCATGAAAAGACCATCCGCCGCGATTTGGAAACGCTCCAGGCCGCCGGCTTTCCCATCCGGGAGAGCACGGGAAATCACGGCCGCAAGCGGTGGCAGCTCGACCCGACCGTCGGGCATTTCGCCCTCGGCTTCACCTTCGATGAAGCCGTCTCGCTCTATTTGGGCCGCCGCCTCCTCGATCCTTTGGCCGGGACGGTGTTCTGGGAGGCCGCGCAACGGGCCTTTGCCAAGATCGGGTCGGTGCTGTCGCCTGGGGCGCTGAAGTATATCGATCGCTTCGCCGCTCTGTTTTGTCACTCCCTGCCCGGCGCCCCCGACTACTCGGCCAAAGGCGAGCTGATCGACCAATTATTGCGGGCCCTGGAGGACCGCCGCATCACGAACATCACTTACCAGTCGCTCCAGGCCACCGAGCCGGTGACCTATGCCATCTACCCGCTGGGAATGATTCACCATCGCGGCGCGTTGTATGTCGTGGGCTGGTCGCCGGACCACGAAGAAATCCGCCATTGGAAAGTCGATCGGATCGAATCGCTGGAGGTCTCCGGCCTCCAGTTCCAAGTGCCCGAGGGCTTCGACCTCCGCCGGCATTTGGCCAAATCCTTCGGCATCTACCACGGCCGCGACGAGGTCCATGTGCAAGTCCGCTTCTCGCCGCGTGTGGCCCGATATGTGCAAGAGGGCCGGTGGCACCCCAGCCAACGCCTCACCCGCCAAGCGGACGGCTCCCTGATCGCGGATTTCGACCTCTCCGCCACCGAGGAGATCAAACACTGGATACTTTCCTTCGGCCAACATGCTGAAGTACTCTTACCGGAGACATTCCGCGACGAAATGGCTCAAGAAGTCAGCGCGTTGCTAAGCCGTTATCGCCACGACGAGGCAACCCGGGAAACTGCTCTGCCCTCCCACGATTGAAAGGACTTCACGCTATGGGTGTCCAGGATTCCTATCAAAGTTTTTTCCTTAAGGCCACGGGAAACGACCCTTACGCATACCAAGTCCAGCTTGCCATGTCGGAGCAGCTTCCAGACTTGGTCGAAATCCCCACAGGCCTCGGAAAAACTGCTGCCGTGGTTTTGGCGTGGCTGTGGCGGCGAAGATTTGCAAGCCCAGCGATCAGAAACACCACGCCACGCCGCCTTGTGTACTGCCTTCCCATGCGTGTTCTCGTGGAGCAAACGCTTGCTAACTGCGGGCGAGGAAAGGGGTCAGAACTCTTTTCTGGCGAGGCAGGCGAGGCAGCATAGTTCTGACCCTATTTTATGTGTAGCAGGGACGTAACGGCGATCGCGCGCAGTGGCTTGCTTCTGGTGTGTGTCGCGATGAAGTCGACAACGCCCAAAGGCCCGGCCAAGTTCCATCCAAGCCAGGGTTCAACGAAGACGGGTCAGGATGTCGCCGTCCCATTGGAAGTGCAGGCGAGGTCGCGCGGCGGGGGGGTGCCGATCGAGAAGGTAGCACGTCAACAGCGGCAAGGCCACGCTCGGTTCGATCCATGCCATGGCGAAGTCGGCAGTTACCGAGACCTTGCCCCAGCTTTGGGCCTCGGAGAGGGTGCTGGACGATAGGCCTCCGTCGGCGGTCACGGCCGTTGTTACCTGGATCGCATAGGCGTGGCCGCGATCCTGGCCAAAAATGTAACTCATCACGATGGAATCGTTGATATAGTTCTTCGGCACCCCCCCAGCAATATAAATGGCTGCCGTCTTTTTCGATTGGACGACGATCTGCGTCAGCTCGTAATTGTCTTGGATCGGGTCGATAACGATTCCCGCCGTGTTGTTTTGTTTGCAGCGATGCCGGTGATGGGTCAGCCCAATACCGATCGAGCTATCGTTGATGGCCGGGCAAAAGATGGGAACGCCCAAACGAAAACAGGTTCGCACGATCGAGTCTTCGTCGTCCAAGCGGGAGCCGAGGCGTTCGAGAAATTGCCGGGAGGAATAAACGCCAGGCGACAGCTCATCCGCTACGCGGCCACACCAGATGTCGGTCTCCCAGAATCGCTCTTCGTCTACGTACGTATCGTAGATCCGGTCGATGTAGAGCGAACGCAACAGCGCGTCGTTCGAGTAGGGGGTTCCGCGAAAGTGTTGAAATCCCCGGGCCTGGTAGATGTCTTGGTACAGGATGGCGCCGGTGGAGACCACGACGTCCACGTATCCTCCCGCGATCAGCTCCCGCAGCACGTGCCGCAGGCCGGCGGCGATCAGCGGGCCTGCAAGCCCCAGGAAAACCGTCGGCCTCGCCTCGTCCCGCATCATGCGATCTAACACCGTGGCGCAGGCGCCGATGTTTCGGGCCTGGATGGACATGCCTTTCATGGCGTCGACCAGGTCGGCGACCGTGAATTGGGGAGACAGCCGCAGGGGCTGGATCGGAGTGGTCAACAACTGCTGTTTGGCCCGCCGTTTACTTGCGGGCAAGGACGTGCTGAGGCCCGTGGGTTTGGCGCGCTTAGCATTCACGGCTCGTGCATCCTTTCACCTTGGTTGAGAAAGTTGTTCCGGTAACGCCGACTCGATAGCGGAGGTAGACGCAAACCAAAACGGCTCCACGTCGGCGCACGGAGCGCACAAGCGGAATCCCTCCACGTCATACAACCGATTCAAGCGAACCCACGCTCCGCAACGATCGCAACGCTGGAATCGACATAGAACGTCAGGGTATCGGCCGATTGGCCGGCATCGGTATCGCTTGACTGAAAACAAACACTCCGGAGGGTCCAAAAGGAGCATGCACACCATTTCCGAGACGATGCCACTGTAGGCGGCGATCTCGGCCTCGGCGATCGGTTGGCCGCGCAACAACCGGTCTTCGACCACTCGCCAACGCGCAGGCAGGCTGAGCGCGTCTGGCAAGGCTTCCAGCCGCAGGACACTGCCGGTGGACGTATGGCAAAATGTGTACGCATGGCGGCCGCAGTCCCTGACCGACACGGCATTCGGCCTGAGCATAGCCTCCAAGGCGAGTTTGGCCGCCGTCGCGTTCAGAATCGTGGCGCGAACGTCATCGAGCGATTCGTACTCTCGCTGGGCAAGCTTCACGGCGCGATAGCCCAGCGCCATTTCAGGCGACAAAACGCCATACTTGTCGGCGATGGCCTTCAGCTCCAAGGAAACTAGCATCTTCGGAACCCGGGGCAGTGACTAAAGCAATCGGCCCCTGCCAAGGGCAGACAGGGGCCGTGTTCCCGTGGTAAAGCCTCCCGATGTAGGGAAGGCCGTCTTTGTGTTGTGCTCTCCTCCCTAGGATGCGACTGCTTGGACGGCTACCGTGGCGAGACATCGAACGTCAATGTCACCACGTGCAGCGTTCGCTCGCAAGTCTCGCCTTTGCGCAAATGACTGAACTGGCTGGCGAAATCCAGGTCGCCCTCGTACGTGCTGGGGGTCTCGTCCGTGTAACGGACACTGAGGATGTGTCGGCCCGCGGTGATCAGCGGGAAGCGGACTTCGCCGGTGTTGGGCTGCGGCGTGTTCTTGACGCTCCAACTCAGGCCCTCGACTTCCGGGTCTTGAGGAAAAGGTTGCGTTCCCAGGGTACTGAGAGTCGCGGCCACGCCGGGACCGCCCACGGGCTTGTTCTTGAACGTAATCTTCGCCGCGAACACGCCACCGGGCCGCAGGCTATCCAAGGGGCTTTGTGGCGTGATGTCCAGGTCCATCGCGGACTCGGTTTCGGTTGGTTCGTTGATCTCTCCTCCGCGAACCAGCGTCTTCCCGGTCATGACAATTCGGGTTTTGGGCGGGAGTCCATGGAACTCGCGGTCGATGATTCCCACCTGGAGCTGGGCAACGAGCTGGTACGTTGCTGAGGCCGGTGGAATGAACCGAGTCTCAAAATGATCGGCTTTCAGCGTCAGGGGGAGTGTTTCCCGGGCGGCGTTCGGCCCGAGATACCAGGCCGTTAGACGCGGTTGCTGACTGGCCAGCGACTCGCCGCCCTGACGATGCCCAGAATGCCCCCAGCAGACGTGAACCTCTTGCGCCTGGCCCGGTTGCCCTGTTGCCGCCGTTTCGATCCAAACCTCATGGGCGGTGGCCGGGGCAACAAAGCCGCAGGCGGTGAAAATGGCGAGCCATGCCAATAACCAACTCTGGAGTTGTGAGCAACGCTGTTTCCGATCGAGCTTCATCCGGTGTCCTTTCAAAATTTTGCCCTCGCAAACGCCTCGTCCCGAGGGGAGCGACGTGGAAATCGGCTCATCCGCATAGCGCGGAGAGTCATTTAGAAATTGGAAACCACTTCCCCGCCATTGCGGGAACCAACCGCCCGCCAGATGTTGATGTCGATCGTGCTGCTGACAAAGCGGATGCTGCCATCGGCGAAGCCCACGTTGACGCCGCCAGGATGGCGGCTTCGGGCCGACTGCCAAAGCGCGGTCAATGGGGCCCACTTCGAGCAATCGGGGATAGGCGAGTTCGGGGCTTGCCAGTGATAGTAAGCCGTGTACAGAACAAAACCATCGACCCAGCGTGCCGCGCGGCTGGGCCGCGCCGCTACAGGCTGGCCGAATCGGGTACACCATTCTTCGGTCAATAACGGATCCCCGGCGCTCCGCGCGCCGACGATCACCAAGTCCTTGTTCTCCTGGGTCAACACGATGCCGCCTGAAAACGACATGTTGGGATCGGGTATCAGGGTCTCTGAGAACGCGGCGGTATTGCTCGTGCCGTCGGTCACATCGGCGAAACGGACTCCCGAGATGTTGTTGAACAGGCCGTCGGTATCGAACATGGCGGTGCCGTTCGGAGTCGGCGCGCTGCGTCCCCAGCAGGCCATGTAGTTCGTGGCGCCAAACCCTGGCTCCAACTTCTGGCTCTTATCGCTGGGACAGTAGAAGAAGCTGATGTCTTGGCTCACTGGCCCCTGATTGGAGGGATGCACACCCACACCCGGCCCATTAAATACCCCCGTGTGTCCGTACAAAGGCACATCCAAATTCAAGGACTTGTAGACATTGAACTGTTCCATGTAGGGGGTAAGCATTGCCATCGGCCCCCAGCGATATTGCCAAGCGGGAATCGATTCGTAGCCGGTACAGGTCTTGGAAGGCGAGCCCACGGGAAACGATCCGCGGCTGTCGTGGAAATTGTGCAAGGCCAGGGTGATTTGTTTGAGGTTGTTCGTGCATTGGGAGCGGCGGGCGGCCTCGCGGGCCGCCTGGACTGCGGGCAACAGTAGCGCGATCAGGACGCCGATGATCGCGATCACCACGAGCAATTCGACAAGCGTGAAAGCCCGACGGGCTGGTGAGCCAATCATAAGGAACCTCCTGTGTGCAGGACGTTGGTATTACGAACGGCGCGTTAGTATTACGCAAAGCCCTGCCGCTGTCAATGATGGACACCTCTTTTTCAGTCCAGGCAAACCCGTTCTGGCAACACAACCTCTTTGGCTATCGAACGTTAAGCATATTCGACGTGTTGGTGAAAAAATTGCCGCAGCACGCCTGCAACCGGACATTTCCAGCCTTATCCCACGCATGACTCCGCCGCGGCGTCCCGGGCTTCCAACTTGAATGATTGGAGTTGGGCGTGGAAAACGGTCGGTAAAAAAGGAACCTCCCGAATTTGGACGAAGGCCTTGCGATGCCGCTTTGAGTTGGTTACCTTGGGGAGTATTACGTTACTGGGAAAAGTATTACTCCACTCGCTTCGTGAAAGGTCCAAGCATGAACAGCCTTAGGTTCTCATCGCGGTTGCCGTTCCTAACGATCCTGGGTATCGCGTTGGTTTGGGCGACGATCGCCTCGGCCGAGCCTGCCGCGTCGCAGCTTTACTTGGTGGGCATTGGGCCAGGCGATCCGGATTTGTTGACGCTTCGGGCAATCCACGTGATGAAAAAAGCCGATGTGATCTTCGGTACCGTCGGCGTTCGTGAAAAAGTTGCTGAACACCTGGACGGTAAGGAAGTGATCGAGGGCTACTGGCGGCTGTTCCCTTACTACGGCAAAGATCCCGCCTCATTGGAGGGCGAACAGCGGCGAGAAGCGGAGCAAATCGACGCGAAACGCAAAGAGTTCATCGCCATGGTCCGCAAGGCCGTAGCCGAAAAGAAGACCGTGGTGATCCTCGACCACGGCGACCCACTGATTTATGGCCCCTGGTCCTGGTGTCTCGAAGAGTTCGAGGACCTCAACCCGGTGGTGGTTCCCGGCGTGAGTAGCTTCAACGCCGGCAATGCCGCGCTCCGCCGGAGTGTGACCAACAGTTCCCAGACCAAGGCGGTCATCCTTTCTTCCGCCGATTGGCCAGGCAAGACCGACACGATCGAGAATCTTTCGGTCCACCGCAGCTCCATGGTGCTCTTCACCATGCGTGCGGAGTTTCAGGATTTCATCAAAAAACTCCTGGTGAACTATCCGCCCGAGACCCCCGTGGCCATCGTCAAGAAAGCTGGCTACGCCAAGGAAGAGGGGGTCATCCAAGGCACGCTTGGCACCATTACCGACCAAGTTAAACAGGATGATCTCCCGTTTGAATATCTGATCTATGTCGGCGACTTTCTGAAATTTCGGCACAAGGCCCAGAATTGAAGGCCCGAAAATGAAGATCGCGGGCTAAAGAGAGAACTGGCCGCGAATCGGGCATATTCTTGAAAAGCCGACCCGACTCGGGTTGCAACCGAGGCCACCAGCGCCCGTCTCTCGCTGAACGCGGGCGGGGGCGGACGAAGAATGTCTCGACTTGCGGCCAGATTCCTCACTTCGGTTGCGGGGCCAAACCACGACCGACTGTTTGCCGTTTCGTTGCGTTCGCTCGAAATCCAAGCCGGGCAGGCACGCTCCGAGTCCTCTGCTGATCTATTCCCCTGACACGCGAGGCCCTCCCAGCCGTTGGCTGCTGAAAGTTTGCGCTCCTGTCCTGGCGGGAGGATGTTCACGCCGGGGCTTCCTTGCATATACTCGTTCTGTCCCCGTGAGCAACTACCGCGAAGTGAGAGGGAGTCGGGCATGAACAGGTTTCCGATCCAGTTTCTGGGGCCAGTTTTTCGTCTAAGTGTGTGGTCTTTAACCGTTTGGGCAACCCTGCTGGCCGCCGCGGCGGCGCCGCCAAAATCGCAACCTGGTAAGGCGACAGCGCACTCTCAGGGGCTGCACGGGTACATTGGTTTCAGTCACGAGAGGCTTCCCCCGGAAGGCGCCTACAGCGCTGGCATGGGCTTCTACGCCGCGGTCTGGCCGTTGGTGGAGTCGCCGCTGGCCAATTTCCAGATCGGCCTGCCTAGCTCGTGGATCGTGCCCGACAACTCGGACAATAAGGACCAACCACTGGCCCCCCCAGGTACCCGTGCCCGAGGCTGGCCGGAGCGAGGTCCCACGTGGAGCAGCGTGTTCCAGACTATCGAGGGCGGTTTGGGCTATTGGGCGGGCAACCACTTCCGCTACGGTCTGCCGAAGTTCAGCATGAACGCCACGCCGCAATGTTACGATTACGAAATCGGTTCGCCCGGCTGGTCGTTCTTTTACAGTGATGAAGCGTTGCCCGACGACCGCCTGGGCATCGCCCAATTGAGCAACCGCCTCCTGATCCCGCCGGATGGATTGCCTTTGGCAGGCAATCCCCGTGGCGAGTTTTTGGGCTACACCTGGATGGCCCTGCCGTTCACGGACGCCACCACCGGCGATCCCCCCACCGGCGACCAAAGCTGGACTTGCTTCCTCTGCGCGGCCAACTTCAAGGGGCCCATCGCTTACTACATTCCGGAGACCTGGAGCAAGATCGGCAAGCTTTTCAACTATCCGTTTCTTTATGGTCGCGGGCTGGACGCCCGACCCGGCATCATGGGCGGCGGCGCAATGGAGATCAACACCGTGCCGCGATTCGACGCCACGGACTCGCGGGGGACGGTTTATTCCAAAATCCCGAAACTGCTATTTCCCGTCGATGCCGAGGGCCGCGCGGTGCTGGTGCAAGACGTGACCTACTACTCGAAGGCGGCCCTGTACAACGCCCTCAAGGCTTGGCGGGACGGCGGTCCGCCCTGCTCAGGACGGTTCGATGCGAAGGGGGCTTGGCGTCCAAAGTTGACTACTCGCCCCATACGGTATCGTCAAGCGGGAAAGACGATCAGCGGCGTGGACCGGGTATTCACCACTAAAATCTTCGAGGGGAATGCCTGGGGGCTCCAGTGGCTGACCGACGACATCGCCTCGAAGGGGCTGTTTCCGCAATACTTCAAACAGGTCGGAAACGAGCGGGTCGTGGTGGCGGAGAGGGACGTCCCCGCGGAGACAGGGCTTTTGACCCAGGAGTTCGAGCTGGCCGGGCCGGGCAAGCCCTACACGTCGCCAACCACAGGCGCCTGGACCCGGCCTGGGCCGAAGCGGGGTCCGTTCAAGACCAAGCTCCGCGATGGCTCGATCGTGATGTACTCTTGGTACCGTTTCGTCGATCAGCCATCCTTTCAACAATACCACTGGAGCGACGAGAAAAAGGCACAGCTCCAAGCCTTTGTGGAGCAGCTCCACGCGAACTGGCCGATCGACCGCGATTACATGCCGCCTCCCACCCGCGGAAGGCTGGTCTCGCTCGACCCGGGCCTTCTCGTCACTCCGCCCGAGGGCTTGGAGGTCGGCTACGTGCCGATCGTGACGCGCCAAGCCGCAGAGTGATTTGCTATCCAGGAATCCCCCCGCCGTGGACGAAGGCCGCGCTTAGGGAGGACGGCTGGCTGATTGTCTGGAGCAATGGGAATGGCCGGGGCAAGCGCGAATCATGTGATCGTGCTGGTGAATCCAAAGGCTGGCCGCGGGCCCTCGATCTCGCAAATCAATCAACTTTATGGGCTGCTGCGGGACCAGGGAAGGAAAGTCGATGTTTTGAAGGATATAGGGGAAGTGTCTGAGCAGGCGGGCGAGGCATTTCGGGCGGGGAAGCTTCGGGCTGTGGTCTGCATCGGAGGAGACGGCACGGTCGCCGAGCTTGTCAATCGCACCGATCCGGGGGTGCCGATCCTTGTTTACCCGGGGGGGACGGGCAACTTGCTCGCCAGATTTTTGCGGATGCGGCCCGATCCGAACTTCATTGCGGGGGTCGTACAGTCCGGACAGGTACTTAAGTGGGATGCGGGCATCGCCAACGGAAGGGTTTTCCTCTTGCATGTCGGGTGTGGTTTTGACGCCGCAGTTGTCGAACAAGTGCATGGCCGACGTCTTCAGGCAGGTCCGGGGCATATTTCGTATTGGAGCTACGTGAACCCAATCCTAAGGACGATTCGTAGTTACAACTATCCGGAGATGGAGGTCCGCTGGGAGCCTGCGCCGCCCGAGGAGCGATCTAAACTTTCCGACCCTTGGGTGGTGCGCTGGCTATTTGTTTTCAATTTCCCCCTTTACGGGTGGCGTTTGCGATTAGCACCGCAGGCTGACGCAAAGGACGGCATACTAGATGTTTGCGCGTTCCAAAGGGGGTTTTTGTGGAATGGGTTACGTTATTTAACGGCAGTCCAATTGGGTTGTCATTGTCGTTTGCAGGATTGTCGAGTCGCACGCATCTTGCGGTTGAGGGCGGTGGCCAAAGAGCCGGTTGCTTATCAATTGGATGGCGACCCGGGCGGGCGGCTTCCGCTGGAGATTGAGGTGGCGGCTGGGCGTTTGACGTTGTTGGCGCCAAGCTTCTGAGGAGGTGAGACTGCGTGCCTGAAAACCCCGCCGCCATTGGCCCTTACTTTTGCGGACGCGGTCAACGTTTGCTCGTGATCGCCGGTCCGTGCGTGATCGAGGACGAAGCGACGACCTTGGCCATTGCGCAGCGGCTGCGTGGTTTGGCCGACGAGTTGGGCCTGCAACTTGTCTTCAAAGCCTCCTTCGACAAGGCGAATCGCACGAGCGTGGCGTCGTACCGGGGGCCTGGCTTGACGGCAGGCTTGGCGGTGTTGCGACGGGTGAAAGAACTCACGGGGCTGCCGGTGACGACCGACATTCACGAGCCAAGCCAGGCGGAACCGGCGGCTGAGGTATGCGATTTGTTGCAAATCCCAGCCTTCCTCGCCCGCCAAACCGATCTCTTGGCCGCCGCGGCGCGGACAGGCCGCCCAGTACACGTGAAAAAGGGACAGTTCATGGCGCCCACCGATATGGCCCATGTCGTCGCCAAACTCGAGGCCTTCGGCTGCCGAAAGGTGTTGCTTTGCGAGCGGGGGACGTTTTTCGGGTACGGGCGTTTGGTGAACGACATGCGGGCGATTCCCGAGATGCAGGCGTTGGGGACGCCCGTCGTGTTCGACGCCACGCACAGCGTTCAGGAGCCTGGCGCACTAGGCAGCGCGACGGGCGGGAATCGCCGCATGGTCGAACCCTTGGCTCGCGCCGCGGTCGCTGTTGGCGCCGACGGCCTTTTTTTTGAAACCCATCCGCAGCCCGACGCCGCCCTGAGCGATGGTCCCAACATGGTCCCTCTGGACCACTTCGGCCCCCTCTTGACCCGGCTCGTCGAACTTCGTCAAACCGTGGAGAAATGGTTGTGAGCTTGCGCACGAAATACCACAAGGGCGTGGCAATCGCCGCGGCAATGGCGCTTTTGGCAATCGCCTTGGTAATGCCGCTAGGGTGTCGGCAGAAGTCACGGGCTTGGGAGCACAGTGCCGGCGCGAATCCGTATCGCGAAAACCAGATGCGGGAGGATCTGCTGGACATCGCGATCGACGGTCTGGGGCGGATCGAGCAGTACGAAACCGACGAAGCGTTGAACCAAATCTTGGATCGGCTCAATCAGTGGCTTCAGACCCAAAAGCCGGCGGAGGACTGGGCGGTCGATCCACTGGCCGCACCCCTGTTCAAAGCCTTGGTGGGGTTGCGGGACGTGGTCGAGCCCGTTCAAAACAGTCTCCAGGAGCCGAGGAATCAACTGGAGCTGAAGAGTGTGACGAGGCAGTTCGCTGCCATGGCGGGCAAACTCGAGGAAATGCGGGGCCAACTCAATTTGAAAAAGTCGGAGGAGCTGGCTGCGCGTCATGAACAGGCCCTTCAGCAGATGGAAGCGGCCGCCAAACAGTGGGGCGATGCCAGCCGGATGGCCGAGGTCGAGGCCAAGCTCACCGAGATCTTCGCGGGCGAAGTGCGCGATAAGAACAAACTGGCTCGACTCCAGGATTTGATCGCCTTGGCTAAGGCAATGGATCGGCCGAGCCGCCTGCGCGATCCAATGGAATTGGGGCCCTTTGCCGATCAAATCGACGCCTATTGCCGGGCCCATGATCCCAAGGAACTCCAGGCCATCATCAAGACCTTTTCGGACGCCGTGAACCGCCGGTTCGGGGCGGCGGGCCGGACTCGGCTCGTGGTGCAACTGGAGTTCCTCGGCGAGCAACTCCACGAAATCGCGGCTTGGAAGGAACTGGCGGCTCTCCGCCTCGTGCAGCAGGTGTTGAACCAGCGCACGCAACAACTCAAACAGGCAGCCGAACGAAGCAGCCACGACAACGTCCGGCAACTTGCCATCGCGATCGAGGCGGCCATCAAGCAATCGGACTTCGCCCAGGTGACCGAATCGATTCGGCAACTCGAAGGCCTTACGCGCCCCAACAGCTTCGACGACCTAAGGCCATTGGCCCAACGGTTCGAGGAGGCCGCCAAGCAGCTTGAGCAGGCTGCCGCGACGGCCGAGGCAACTGCCACGACCCCGGGATTGGAAAAAATCCAAGATCTGGGGGCGTACTGCCGCTATTTGGGCAACGGTTTTAACGCCTTAGCGAAACAATTGAAAGGCAGCGACGCGAACGGGAAGGCAGCCCCACCAGAGTCCACCCCGGCGGATTTAGAGAACCTGACGATCGCCGTCCTGGATCTCGTGGCACGTTTGGAGACGCTGGGCACCCAATTGGCGTATTTTGCCAATATCGCCGAACTGCGTTTCCCCCGCTTGGACATCGCCGCGTTGGAAGAAGCCGTGGTGTCGCGCGACCTTTCTCGCTGGGCTCGCGGCGAGGAGGCCGACGATGTGACCCGAGCCAAGCATCTTTTCGACTGGGTCGTTCGCAATATCCAGCTCGAGCCGGATCGCACGGAGCGCAACGGCAGGACGGCGATCCACGTGATGCAGATGCCTTGGGAAACGATGTTTTTCGGGCGAGGGACCGCAACGGAGCGGGCGTGGGTGTTCATGCTATTGGCTCGGCAGCAGGGGCTGGAAACGGCCGTCTTGGCCTTGGAAGAGTCGGGTTCTTCGGGCGGGTCGAGGCTTCGGCCTTGGGCGGTCGGGCTGCTTACCGAAGGCAACATCTATGTGTTTGATCCGATTCTCGGCCTGCCCCTGCCGACCCTCGAAGGCGTTCGACTGGATGAACAAGGGCAACTAGAAATTCAGCCTGCCACATTGACGCAACTGGCCGCCAACGACCAGTTGCTTCGCCAATTGGATCTTGGGCCGGATCGACCCTATCCGCGCAAGGCCGCCGACTTGAAAAACGTGGTCGCGCTGCTGGATGGGACGCCCTGGTGGCTGAGTCAACGGATGCGAGTCGTGGAATCGCGGTTGGGGGGCGACAACCGCATGGCGCTGAGTCTTTCGCCCTCGGCCAGTGCTGCGCGTTGGAAGGCTTCTCCAGGGGTGTCCGACGTCCGGCTTTGGACGGTGGGCTATGAGACGGCTTTCCAGAGGATCCTCTTAGGGCCTGAGTTCGCCAATTGGCAACTCACCATGATGGCGCCGTTCTTGGTGAGGGCCGCGACGAGCGGTGGCACCGCCACGCTAACCGCCGACACGCAACAAGCGCCCATGTTTTGGGAGACCAGTCCCGAGGCGGCCGCTCGGCAAACTCGCTCGCGTCAAGGAATGTCTGAAGATCGTCCCGAGAAAATGCCCGCGGCCCCACTCCGCATGGGCCGTGTCATGCACTTGCGGGGGCGATTTCTGGGTCAACCCAGCGCGACCTGGTGTTACCAGCAAGTCCGGATGTCCGATCGGCAATTGGCCGACTTGAAAACCCCCGAAACTGCGCAGCAAGTGGAAGTGCTCCGCATGGCGAAGCAGTTTGCCACCTATTGGCTGGGGCTTTTGGCCTACGAACAGCGCAATTACTCCTCGGCCCGAGATTACCTCCTTGTCCGCACGTTGGAGGCCTATCCGCGTGGTCCGTGGACCGCCGGAGCAAAGTACAATTTGGGACGGGTGTATGAGGCGGAGAAGCAATATGCCAAGGCGATCCAGCAATATCGTGATAATTCGCAGGCGCTGGACGATTTCGGACATCGCCTCCGCGCCCGGTGGTTGGAGAAATTGGTCAATCCTGCCGACTTGCAAAAGAGCGAGGTCGAAACAGGCAAAGCGAAATCCCCGGCGGGCGACGTACCTGACCTGCCGGCCCTGCCTGGCCTGTCCGACATGCCCGCCAAACCGGAAAAACCCGAGGAAAAGTCGCCCGCCGAGGCAGAAAAGTAGTAGCGCTGGGGAAATCATGCTCAAGGTTCGCCGAGATCCGCCGGGCTTGCCTCTGGATGCTTCGCTCGGCGACTCTGGCGGGGCACGACGTGTGAGCCACAACCGGTGGCTTAGCCAACAGGGTTCTTTGGAAAAAAACAGGGGGGTAGTTGGGAAAAGCTGCTTCTCTCCGCTTGGGTCAATCCGCGTCGCGATGGCGGCGTGGATCACCGCGGCCCTGGTGCTGGCGGGCACGAACGCGCTTTTCGGCATTGAAGTCGTACTCAAGGACGGTCGCGTTTTAAAGGGAAAAAAGGCCCCCGTCACGGGAATGAATCCCTTTCCCGCGGCCACGCCGCCTGACGGGCCAGGGGATGTCCCTCTGATCGAAGTCCTCGACGACGAATTGCGGCGCACGTTCATTTCGATTTACCAAATCGCGCCGGACGGGCGGCGACCGGAGCAAGCCGGAGAGGCGCCGGAGAAAATCATCCTCAAACAACGGGTTCGCCGCGCCGGTCCTACGGTGAAGACCGTAGGACCGATCCTCCACGCCCAACCCTTCGACGAGTTCGGACGCCGAACCGTGACCATGCTCACTGCCCAAGGGGAGGTCAAGATCGTCCAGGCCATTACGGAACTCACCCCCACCTACACCAAGGTCGAGGGAGTGACTCACGTCTGGGACATGCGCATGGCCACCAGCAGTTTGCCGCCCGACACGTTAGCCACCCTGTTGAAGGCCCATTGCAAGGAAGACCTGGAGGGCATTAAACGGATAGCGCGTTTTTACGTCCAGTGCGAGCGTTATGAGGCTGCGTTGCGGGTCATCGAGGGCTACTTGGCCGCGCATCCGAACGACGCGGAGGCGAAAGCCCAATTGAGCACCGCGGCGTCCGCCATCAAGCAACTCGGCGCCAAACGCTTGTTGGGCGAATTGTCGCTGCGGCGTGCGTCGGGCCAGCACCGGTTTGTGTACCGGATGCTCCAGCAGTTCCCCACCGACGCCACGCCGGGCGAGGCCACTCAGGCCGTACGCGAGATGCTCCGCCAGTACGAGGCCAATGAAAAGGCCCGCCAACTTGTTGTCGAGCAGATCGGAGCCCTCGTCAAGCAAGTGGCCGACGCCTCCACGCGCAAACGCCTCGAACCGATTGTTCGGGAGATTGCCACGGAGTTGAATCCCAACACGCTCGACCGCATGGCGGCGTTTCGGGAATTGGCCGACGACCCCTCCTTGCAGCCGGCCGACCGGCTGGCTTTGGCGATCAGCGGTTGGCTCTTGGGTCCCAAGGGGGCCAACCCGCGGCTCTCGACCGCGCTCTCGCTGGTGGACGTCCGCCGCCTGATCGTGGACTATTTTGCCGCACCGGACCAAGTAGGCCGCGACGGGCTGGTGGCCGATTCGCGTTCCCAGGAGGCGGCGACGCCGGCGATGGTTGCGGGTCTGTTGGCCCACATGAAGCCCCCCGTGCCCATCGAGCCCGTCGAGCAAGAGGGCATGCCGCATGAATTCCAAGTCCCTGGTACTGATCCGACGTCGCCGCCGATCCGCTGCTTGGTGCAGCTTCCACCGGAATACGACCCCAATCGGCGTTGGCCGGCCATTCTCACCCTGCATGGCCCTGGTTTCACCCCGGAACAGCAAATCGACTGGTGGGCGGGCGAGAGAGTGAAAGACGGTTGGCGGGCCGGCCACGCCTCGCGTTATGGCTATATCGTGATTGCCCCCGATTGGACCGTGCCCCATCAAAAACAGTACCAGTATTCAGCGCGGGAACACGCGGCGGTGATCAACTCGCTTCGCGGGGCGTGCCAGCGGTTTTCGATCGACACGGATCGGGTGTTTTTGAGCGGTCATTCGTTCGGTGGGGACGCGGCCTGGGACATCGGCCTGGCCCACCCCGACCTTTGGGCCGGGGTCATCCCCATCGCTGCCAAGGCCGACAAATACATCGCCTTGTATTGGGAAAATGCCGCTCTGCTGCCGTTCTACTTCGTGACCGGCGAATTGGACTCCAGCCGGATCGTGGCCAATTCGCGGGACTGGGATCGCTATTTGCGCAAAGGGTACAACACCACGGTGGTCGAGTACTTAGGTCGCGGACACGAGAACTTCTCCGACGAGATTCTGCGGATTTTCGATTGGATGGGCCGCTTCCGCCGCGATTTCGCCCCGCAGAAATTCAGCGTGGTTTCCATGCGGCCGTGGGACAATTTTTTCTGGTGGGTGGAGCTGCGCAAGTTCCCGCCCCTGACGATGGTTGCTCCGGAGGAATGGCCGCCCCCACGCGGTACCCTCCCCATGCGCACCCGAGCCACCGTGACCAAGACCAATAGCCTCCAAATTCAGACGGGGGCAGGCCAGATCACGCTCTGGCTCTTGCCCGAAGTGTTGGACCTCTCGCGACGCTTCACGGTGACGGTCAACGGGGGACCGGTGAACACGAGCGCCCCCTCGCTGGCCGGCGATTTGGCGGTGATGCTGGAAGACGCCCGGACCCGCGGCGACCGCCAGCATCCCTTCTGGTCGAAACTCGAGGCGCCCAGCGGCAGAGGCAGCCGCAACTGAGTTATTGCCGCTGCCTTCAGGGATCACCCCGCCGGCATCGCTCGAACCGCTGGCTTTCCCTTCGCCCAGCCGCTTGGATCGCCCCTTGGATCGCCCCTTGAATCGGCGAATTCGCCCCCCTGCCCATCCGGTGAGCAACTCAGGTCGCACAAGCTCATGGGCGGTGATTCGTCGTAGTCCCGCCTGCGAAGGCAGTGCCCACGGGTTTTTGCTTCAGCGCGGGTCTTCCCTTGAGATAGAAGTGGCACAAGGCCACGGCCAAGGCATCGGCCACGTCGGCTGGTTCGGGTAATTGACCGAGCCCCAATTCGTATTGGATTGCCCTCTGCATTTGCGATTTCGACGCCCTGCCCGATCCGGTGAGCACCTTTTTGATCTGCGTCGCCGGATAGGGGGAGACTGAGATGCCCGACTCCGCGGCGGCGAGACAAATCACGCCGCGGGCATGGCCCATGAGAATCGCCGTGCGAGGTCGGTCATAGTGTGAATACAGTTCTTCCAAGGCCATCACCGAAGGGCGTAGCGAAGCGATCACATCGCGAATGCCAGCGTGGATTTCGGCAAGCCGCTCCACGAGCGATCCGTGGCAGCGCCCACGAATGACCCCCGCTTCGCAGAGCCGCAATCTGCCGTCGCTTGCTTCCAGCACGCCGTATCCGGTAATGTTCAGTCCCGGATCCACGCCGAGGATGCGAACGCAAGCATCCGCACCGTTCAATGCAGGGTTTTCGTGTCGGCTGGCCATCATCCCTTCGCCACGGTCCATTCCGTGCCGCCCGGCCGGTCTTCGAGGATTACGCCCAAGGCAGCCAGGCGATCGCGGATCTTATCGGCGGCGGCGAAATTCTTGGCCTTGCGGGCCTCGGCGCGGACTTCCACCAAAAGATCGATCAGCTTACCGGTAAGGGCATCGCCGTCGGCCGCGGGCTTTTCCACTCGCGGAGTGCGAAACAGACCCAGCGTCGCTGCCAGCTCACGCAGCGTCTTGACGCCACGCTCCAGGGCGGCGAGCCGGGAGGGATCGCGTTGGGCCGGGTCTTCGAGCCTTTCGTCATCGACGAACTTGTTCAGGCGGCGAAGCATGTCGAACAAAATCCCCACGGCGCCGCCCGTGTTGAAATCGTCGTCCATCGCCTCCAGAAACCGTTCGCGATGCTCGGCCACGTCCTTCAACAACGGATCATTCTGCGGATCGAACTCGCCGTCCGTGCGCCGCGCGGCGGGAACGATGTCGTAAAAGCTTTTGCCGGTCACACGCTGGAATCGCTTAAAGAAGCGATAAAACGTCCCTAGGCCGGTTTCCACCTCGCGAATCCTGGCCTCGCTGAAGTCGATGGGCCGGCGGTAATGCGTGGAGAGCAGAAAGAAACGGATCGTTTCGGGGTCGAAATCTTTCAACAGCTCGCGGAACGGGCTGGCCCCGCGGGACTTGCTGATCTTGCCTTTCTCTTGAGCTTCGCGATCGCCCTCGGCGGGCCGCGTGTGGCGTCCGCCTACCTTGCCGATTTCGTCCGAGGCCTGCATCAGACCGTTGTGCATCCAGTAGCGGGCCATGAGCTTTCCGAAGCGGGCCTGGCTTTGGGCGATTTCGTTCTCATGGTGCGGGAAGACCAGGTCCAGCCCGCCGCCGTGAATGTCAAACGTCTCGCCCAGCAGCCGACCGCTCATCACCGAGCATTCGATGTGCCACCCTGGCCGCCCGTTTCCCCAGGGGCTGGGCCACGACGGTTCGCCTGGCTTGGCGCTCTTCCACAAAGCGAAATCCGCCGCATTGCGCTTGCGTTCGGCGGTCGAGCCGCCCTCGACCTGCATTGATTCCAAGGTCCGGTGACTCAGTTTCCCGTAGTCCTCCAGCTTGCTCACGTCGAAGTACACGTCGCCCTCCGACTCGTAGGCAAATCCCTTCTCCAGCAAGTCTTGGGTGAACTCGATAATATGGCCGATGTGCTCCGTGGCCCGCGGAAAGTGATCGACTGTGTCGATCTCCAACGCTTTGAGGTTGGCCATGTAGTCGGCGATCATCTCCTCGGCCAACTGCGCCATGGGGATCTTTCGGGCGTTGGATTCGGCGATCAATTTGTCGTCCACGTCTGTGATGTTGATCACCAACGTCACCTGGTAGCCGGAGTAGGTCAGATAGCGCTTGATCGCATCGAAGATCACCGGCCCGACCATGTGCCCG
Source organism: uncultured Thermoguttaceae bacterium (assembly GCA_937951625.1). Classification (GTDB taxonomy): domain Bacteria; phylum Planctomycetota; class Planctomycetia; order Pirellulales; family Thermoguttaceae; genus CALFBP01. The sequence goes on along the minus strand of CALFBP010000023.1, from coordinate 32,676 downwards.
ATGTGGCTCGGCTTGTAAACCGTGGGTCCGCACAGATAGATGCCAACCTTGCCCGGCTGGACGGTCTGAAAGAGTTCCTTCGTCTTACTCAGCGTGTTGTAGACTCGGATCATCGTTTTCTTGGTGCCTCCGAATGCAAACCGCTCGTTGGTCGTCATCATGGCGTGGGGGTTAGCCGCAAACGGCGTGCAGCGATGCAAGGCTCCGCGCTAACTTTCGCGCTTCTGCAATAACGCCGCGCACTGCGCCGCCACGGCCTCCTGCCGGCCGACCGCGTCGAGGCCTTCGCCCGTCTTCGCTTTGATTCCTATCTGGGAAGGGTCGATTCCTAGGATTTCCGCCACACGTCGTTGCATGTCCCGCTTCAACGGCCCCAGTCTCGGTCGCTCGGCGAACACGATGCAGTCGATGTTGGTGATTTCCCAACCGGCCGCGGTCACGGCATCGCGGGCCGCCCGGAGCATCTCGGCCGAATCCCGGCCGCGATGCGACGGATCGGTGTCGGGGAACATCTCGCCAATGTCGCCGAGTGCGGCGGCCCCCAGCAGGGCGTCAATGATCGCGTGGAGTAGCACGTCGGCATCGCTATGTCCCACCGATTCCCTGTCGTGGGGTATATCCAACCCACCCAGGCGCAATGGCCCTCCTGGACGAACCCGATGCGTATCGTGACCGATCCCCACCCGAATGCCCAACGTATTCCTATCTCCCAATCCAGTAAACCTTTAGCAACGCACGGCGCCTCGGATTATATCTCCAGGCGTTAGGCTCGACAACACGAACCTTTGGGCGGTCCACGCTTTGCTGCGCCCCTTATCAATTCCAAAGCCTGGGTAGTGCCGACAACAGGGCGATGAACAACGGGATTCCCAGCGGCGGGGTTCGAGGCAAGCCGTCAAAACCGCAAGCGCAGTTCCGCTGGGAGCTTCCGCTCCAGTTCCTTCGGCAGATTCTTCTCGATCAGCCGATCGAGGGGAGGCACTTGACGCGAGGCGATCTCCCGCAATTGCGTCACGTCGACGCCGCTTTTTTGCAGCCGGGCCAGCAACCTTTGCTGCTTGGCCACGAACAGTTGCTCGAACCGATCCATTTCCTCCCGCACCTTGGCCTGAACGAGCCGCGTAAACTCCTCGCGCCGCGATTCCAATTCCCGGAAGAAAAGATTTTGGAGCGCTTGAGCCAGTTGAGGGCCGAGCGTGGATTGGACTTGAAATTCGGGTTTTTGCAGCGTGCCTGAGAGTTGGGCGGTGGCTTCCAGAGTCCGCACGCTTTGCAGGGCTTCGCGGAGTCGATCGGCCAAGGCTTGTCCACCGTAGGCGGGGGCCAACGTGGGCTTCAGTTCCACGCCCTCTTGGTGGACGAACATCCGGCCAGACAAACGATCCCCCTCCAACTCCAGGCGAAGCGAGAAACGGAGGTCACCGGGCGAGACTACCAGCGCAATCTGTTCGGGTTTCCCGAAGAAGCGTTCTGGTTGAGGCAAACCCGGACACTCCACGGTGAGGTGATCGCGGGCAATCGTTTGCGTCCGGTCCAGCACGGCGTCGATTTGCAGAGACACGGCGCCGCGGACTTCGACATGCAGCGCCGTCGGTTGCCCGTATAACCGCGGCTGCGAAGTCAGTCCTTGGACGGTGCCAAGAAATTCGAATCGCTCGCCTCGGGCTTGGCCCTCTCCGTCGATCCGCAGCGAACGGATCAAGAGGTTCGGTTCAGGCGTCAGACCGGCGAACATGACATCGACTCCCCGTGCCCGAGTCGGGCTAGGTGTCGGGAACATGTCCGTGGCGTCGGCAGGCCAGTATTCGCGGAGCCAGCGCATCCATTGGGCCACAAGTTGCAAGCGTCGGTGCAAATCCCGGCCCAACAAATACTCGGACAGCCCGCCCGATTCCAAATCATCCAGCCGCAATTGTTCCCGAATCCGCCGCAAATCATTTTGCTGCGCCGTGAGGATCGCGTCCCGGTCCCGAAAGGCCTGCTCGCGGAGACGCTCGATTTCCTCACGTAGCTCCTTGATCTCGCGGTGGAGCGCGTCGACCTCGGCGATAATCTGTTGGGCCCGCCCCAAATTCTCCAACGGATTTGCGCTGGCATTCTTGACGAGATCTTGCAGCCGGTCGGCGCGGGCCTTGAGCGTTTCGATACGGGACTCCATGCGGTTGACTTCGGCCGGCCATCGCTTAGTCAGCTCGCGGGCCAACTGGACGCTTTCGAGCTGCTCGACCTCTTCCTCAATCCGTTGTTTGAGCAAGATAGCGAAGCGATCGAGCCAAGTTTTGCCGAAATCGACCAGAGGTGCCGGATCTAGGCGGATCGCCAGCTCGTCCGGCAACCAGTCCAGCAAGCGTTTTCTCGGTTCCCGCACTCCGGAAGTCGCTCTCGCCGTGCCGATGCGGAGCCCCGTGATACGGCCCTCGCGGATCACCAGCTTCCGTTTCAGTAAGGCGTTGACGTTGACGCCGACGGCGATCTCGTCGGCCTCGAAGAGGTTTCTGGCGGGATTTCGGGCGTTGGCCACTTGCACATCGCGAAGCGTCAATTCGGCCGCTGGTAGCCGCGTGACGACTTCCCCAACTTCGAATTTCGCGCCCGCGATCCGCTCGCCTAGCCGCACCAATGTCCATTGGAGCAAGGGATCGAGCCAACGCCAAACAACAAGGACGCAGATCGTCAGGAGGACCAATCGGGGGATCAAATAGGACCAGCGGATCATAACGCAGAAATCCCAGGCTGATCAGCCGAAGATCGATTCAAGTCCAAAGCATGGGGCATCGACAGCAACAAAGCGCGTTACCATCTCTGCGACGGGGGCGTCGTTTGAGCACCGTTGTGTAAAGCGGCGTCAGGTGGTGCATGGTTCTCCCATCGGATAGTGCGGAAGGGAAGCCTGCCTGTAGGCGGGCCCTTAAGTCTGCCCGCGGTGTTTCGCCACCGCCTCCGCACCCGCCAACAGTTTGTCGATTCGGTATTCTCGAAGTTTCTCGGCAATCGGGGCCTGATGCCGGTAAAAGACCAGCCAAGTGATACGATAGACGGGATAGAAAAGCACCAGCGCTAGGACCAGACTGCCGAGCACCACCGTGTTGTTCAGGGCCGTCCACGGCATCAGCGGCAGTTCGTAGATTCGAGCGAACGTCTGTTGCCAAGCGGGCTTGGTCAAGATGGCCGATCCGATGCGATGCGCTAAAGGATCGGTCCAAACGCCTGCCCAAGAAAACGCGAAACCCGAAAGGGCAGCGGCGGCCAGATTGGCATGCGTGGCCAAAATGAATAGCGACACGGCGGCGGCCGTCAGGTTTCCTTTCGGCATCAATCCCACCATCATTCCCAAGGCGAACCCCAGGGCAATCGACTCCGCCGATCCCCCGCCCGTGAACACCTCCACCAATTTGCGCAGCGGTCCCCAAATCCATCGGCCCATGATTTCATCCCTCGCAAACGCGCTCGACTTGAGTCGGGAGGGAGCAGGAGGATAGCAATTTGCCCAGACCGATGCGTACCCAAATGAAAGTACCCTATACCCACGAGAAGAGGTATTAAAGTCCGTCTTGGTTCGGTCGTGTCTGGCAAAGGAGCGGCGGGAAAGGGTTTCCCCCAACGCGTGAGGGTTTAGAAAACAAGTGAAATAATTTCGTTGTGCGCGTCGACACCGGGTTGCAGTGGTTTTATATTGGCAGTGAACAGCAGCGTTTGTGGTTTAAGAGGTTAGTAGGAGTCGTTCCATGATGCATCGTGCTTGGACCCCGATTGTCGTTCTCGCGATCCTCGGAAAAGCGGCCGGCCTTGGCTTTGCGTATCCTTATGCCGAGACGGGCGAGTATCTTGGGCCAGCCGAGGTGGTCGCCGCTAAAGATGGCGGTTTGCTTTATGTCCTTTGCATCGATGCAGGACAGATTGCCGTGGTGGAGGCGGCAAGCGGCAAGCTGGCTCGGACGATTTCCTTGCCCGCCGATCCCACCGGCTTGGCCCTCAGTCCGGATGGCGCCAAATTCTACGTCACGTTCGGGCTGCCGCAGGGCACGGTGAGGGTGGTTGAGGTCGGATCGGGGCAGGTTACAGCAACCATTCCGGTCGGCCATACGCCCACGGCCCCGGTGGTCAGCCCTGACGGAAAGCGGCTCTACGTGGCCAACCGCTTCAACAACAATGTGTCGGTGATTGATCTGGAGGCCAAAAAGGAAATCGCTCGCATACCGGTCAGCCGCGAGCCCGTAGCCATGGCCATCACGCCCGACGGCAAGACAGTGCTCGTGGCGAACCAGTTGCCGACCGACCGCTCGGACTCCTACGACGTGGCCGCGGTGGTCAGCGTGATCGACACGGCGACGAATCAGGCGACGGCCGTTCGTCTGCCCAATGGGAGCACGAACCTGCACGGTGTGTGCGTGTCGCCAGACGGGAAGCACGCCTACGTCACCCACATCCTCGCCCGCTATCAAATGCCCACCACCCAGTTGGAACGCGGCTGGATGAATACGAACGCCTTGTCGATCCTCGACGTGGCGGCCAAAAAGCTGATCAACACCGTGCTGTTGGACGACGTGGACCTCGGGGCGGCCAACCCGTGGGGCGTGGCGGTCACGGCCGATGGCAGGCACGTTTGCGTCACGCACGCGGGCACCCACGAGGTCAGCGTCATCAATATGCCCGGTGTTCTCGATAAGCTTTCGAAAATTCCTGTCGAGGCCAAGCCGGCGGAGCCGGGCAAGCCATACGACAACCGGGGCAGCTTTTCGTCGGCCACGCAGGCCGACGTGCCGAACGACCTGGCCTTTCTCGTCGACTTGCGGCGGCGGATCCGCCTGCAAAGTTCGCCGCTATTCGCCCCCCAGACGACCGGGCCTTTGGTCAACGGTCCGCGGGGCCTGGCTGTGATCGGCACGAAGGCCTATGTGGCCTTGTACTTCAGCGACAACCTGGCCATCGTCGATTTCAGCCCGAAGCCCGAAAAGCAAGTCACCATCGTTCCCTTGGGTCCGGAACCGAAGTTGACGGTCACGCGCCGCGGCTACATGTTTTTCAATGACGCGGACCTTTGCTTTCAGCATTGGCAAAGCTGCGCGAGCTGCCACCCCGACGCCCGGGCCGACGCCTTGAACTGGGACTTGATGAACGACGGCCTAGGCAACCCGAAAAACAACAAGAGTATGCTGCTCGCCCACGCCACGCCGCCGGCGATGTGGGAAGGCGTGCGACCAAACGCGGAATCGGCGGTCCGCTCAGGCATCACGCACATCCAATTCGCCGTCCGCCCGGATGAGGACGCGGCCGCCATCGACGAGTATTTGAAGGCCCTCAAGCCGATCCCCAGCCCCTATCTGGTCAACGGCCAGCTCAGCCCCGCGGCCCAGCGCGGCCGGGAACTCTTTTTCAGCGAAAAGGTGGGCTGCGCCGTCTGCCACCCCGAGCCGCACTACACCGACCGCCTCATGCACGACGTGGAATCGAAAGGTCAATACGATCGCCGCGCGGACTTCGACACGCCGCAACTGATCGAATGCTGGCGTACCGCGCCCTACCTCCACGACGGTCGCTATGTGACTATTCAGGAGTTGCTCAAGGACGGCAAACACGGGCGCAAGCAGGGCGCCGTGGAAAAATTGACCGAACAGGAGATCAACGACCTAGCGGAATTCGTGCTCTCCCTGTGAGGAGGGCGAGCAGGCCGACCGCGACCACCCCGCCGGCGGCATAGCGGACTCTGGAAGAACAAGCGAATCCGAGAACGGTCGAGGAAAGCACAGCGCCCAAAGAGGGCGTCTGTTTACCTGCGCCGATTAGTGGCCAATACCACGAGGAGAAAGCCTACACCATGAGCGAGACGAGCAAAACGAAGTCGCCGCGGCGGGAGTTTCTGAAGCAGACGGGCCGATTGGTCGGGGCCTCGGCGCTGGCAGGCGTGGCCATTCCCCACGTCCACGCGGGCGAGGACAACACGATCCGCTTGGCCCTCATCGGTTGCGGCGGGCGAGGCTGTGGGGCCGTGGCCAATGCCCTGTCGGCTGGCGGGCTGGTGGTCGATGACCGCTTCCGGCTCGAAGGCGAAGAAAACGCCGCATCCACCGGGCCGGTAAAGCTGGTGGCCATGGCCGATCTGATCCCCGCCCGACTGGAACAGTCGCACGCTACCATGAGCAAGCTCTTTGGCGACCGCATCGATGTGCCCAAGGAGCGACGATTCCAGGGGTTCGATGCCTACCGCAAGGCGATCGACTGCCTCCGGCCGGGCGACGTGGCCATCCTCGCTACCCATGCCGGCTTTCGCGCAGTCCATCTCGAATATGCCGTGGAAAAAGGCGTCCATGTCTTCATGGAAAAGAACTTCGCGGCCGATCCCGGCGGGGTGCACAAGATTCTTCGGGCGGGGGAGGTCGCTGAAAAAAAGAACCTCAAAATCGGCGCCGGCCTCATGGCGCGGCACTCCTCCGCCCGGCAAGCAATGATCCAGAAAATCCGCGACGGCGCGGTGGGCGATGTTCTCTTGATGCGTGCCTATCGCATGGATCCAGGCTACCGCATGGGCCCCTTTCCCCGAGATCAAAATGAGCTGCTCTGGCAGCTCAGTCCCGGTCGCCCCTACCAGTTCCTATGGTCTTCCGGCGGTATCTTCATCGAATTGATGATCCATCAAATCGACGAATGCTTCTGGATCAAGGATGCCTGGCCCGTGGCGGCGCATGGCGTGGGCGGACGTTACGCCGGCAGCACGGATTGCAGCCAGAACCTCGACAGCTACGCCATCGAGTACACCTTTGCCGATGGCTCGAAGGCCCAAGTGACCGGCCGCTATATCCCAAACTGCCATAACGATTTCGTCACCTATTTGCACGGCACGAAGTGTGCTGCGCGGTTTTCGGGTAATATCCACGCACCCAACGGAGTGATTTACAAGGACCAGCGCATCGACAGCGACAACGTGGCCTGGAAGCCGCCTCCCGAGAAAGTGAATCCCTGGCAAGCCGAGTGGAACGTGCTGTTGGATGCGATCCGCAACGACCGGCCGCACAACGAGGCCCGGCGGGCAGCCCTATCGAATCTCGGCGCGATCATGGGCCGAGCGGCGGTTCATACGGGAAAGGTCGTTACCTGGGAGGAAGCGATGGCCTCGAAGTTTCAGTTCTTCGCGGACGCCGCCAACCTCACCCCTGACAGCCCCGCCCCCGTCCAGGCCGACGCCAATGGCCGTTACCCGGCCCCCGTCCCTGGCGCGTGGACCGAGATTTAAGCGAATGAGTCCTGCACCGCTGGAGCAGCAAAATCAACAGAATCGAGCGGGAAATCCTCAGCCGGTACGCGAGGCCTGTTGGGATGCACGGCGGGCCTCGCGGAGGGCCTGCTGGATCATCAGCACTTCGGCTACGTTGTCGCCGGTCAGCAGCCCGAGGAGCTGTCCATCCTGAACCACGGGCAGCACGTGGCAGTCGTGGTCCTGGAGTCGGGCGAAGGCGACCTGTAGCATTTCGCGGGGGTCGGTCGTCGCGCAGCCGCGGTGCATGAATTCGCCAACCAGCGCCTCAGGCCCCCGCTGCGCCAAGCCCGCCGCCAGATCGTTCCGCGTGAGCACCCCCACCGGTCGCCCGTCCTCGACCACCGGGAAATCCTGTTGAAACCCCGCCAAAATGTGCTCCACCGCCCGCGCAAGCGTGTCGTTCGGCTCCAAAACGTGGAACTCGGTGATCATCGCATTGCGGACCGGAATGCCGTCCAGGGCCGACCGCATCTGAACCATGCTCGCCTCTTGGGCCGCGCCAATCCAAACAAACAACGCGATAAACACCAGAAACGGATTGAAAAGCAGACCTAGCAGGCCGAAGAGCCAAGCCATCCCTTGGCCGATGCCTGCCGCAATCTGCGTGGCCCGCAGGTAGTCCATCCGCATGGCCAGCAAGGCCCGAAGCACCCGACCGCCGTCCATCGGGAAAGCCGGCAGGAGATTGAAAACGGCCAATCCCACATTGACCCAGAAAATCTGGCTGATGAAGCTGCCCAGGCCGCTGAACGTCTCGAAAACCGGCAAGACACCCCGGCCGAACGAGGCTACGTAGATTCCTGCGGCCAGCACGACATTCACCGCCGGCCCGGCTAAAGCCACCACAAGCTCCTGAGCTGGCTCCTCCGGCATGCGTTCGAGTCGTGCCACCCCGCCGATAGGTAGAAGCGTGATGTCGCGGGTCTCGATGCCAAAACGCCGTGCCGCCAACGAATGCCCCAATTCGTGCAACACGACGATCCCGAACAAGGTCAAGATCAGTCCCAAGCCGCGGATCGCCGCGGCAGCCCCGCCAGCCAGATAATTGGCAAAGCCTAGCCACGCCAGCAATAACAGGAACGTAAGATGCACGTGGACATCGATGCCAGCAATCCGACCAATGCGCCAAGACCAACCCATGCGCAATACCCCTCGATTCCCGGCTTTCTGGACAAGAAGGTAGGGCTATTGTACGCGACGACTTCCGGGATGATAAAGGGTTTCGGACGAAGTTTTCTGCTCTTGTTCAGTGTCTTTGTACAAGCGTCGACAAGGAATAGGGCGTGCCTTCGTCTTCGAACTCCAACTCGCCGAAGAAGGCGACGTGGCCGTCGGTTGGCTTGGGCACGACGGCATGGAATGTTGCGTCCCGGCCTTCCATAGGCTGCGACCGCCATTGGGACTTACGGAAGTCTTTGCTCTTCGAGTGGGCGATCCACAATCGGGCCGCCTTGGGTTCGATCGACGAGCCTACCCGCAAAGAATACTCCCTGCTGTTCTCGGCATAGGTCCAGTCGAGTTCCGGCCAAGGCCGTTTTCCGGCCACATGACGGAAAAAGGCGGCGAGGGTCGCCAGGGCCTTGGGCCGCCCTCCCTCGAGCCCGTGGCCCGCGTTCGGGACCTCATGCAGGTACTTCGGGCCAACCAAGTCATTCCAGTAGAGTTTGGCCGCGTCGACCGTCCAATAGGGATCATTCGAACCGTGTAGGAGTAGCTTGGGCAAGGTCAACTGGGCGCGATAGGTGTAGGGATCCACCAGTTTCCACAAGAACGTTTCCCGTTCGTTCAGCTCTCCCTCCCGAACCAGGCCCTTGCGGGTGTAATCGTCGATCTGTTCGCTGTATTGGCCCCAGGTCTCCAATTGATAGCTCATCTGCCGCCGCAGGTTGAGCATGTCGATAACCATGGGGGCGATGGCGATGGGGCGCTGGTCGGCCACGGCGGTCAACCAGGTAGTCCAGCCGCGCTTCGAGGCCCCGGTGACGACGAATCCCTCGACCGGCGCGTTCCATTGGCTCTTGGCCAGGGCTTGGACCGCATCCATGGCCCGAACCGCGCTCTTGACCATCGGAAGCTGAAGCACCCAGGTCACGTCGCCGGTGTCGAGGAATCGAAGCCAAGTCTCGCTGATCAGGTCGTCTTCCTTGCGGTTGTCCAACAGCGGCTGGTTGGGCACTTGATGCAACATGGCCACGCGGGCATGGGCGAGTTCCGCCAGCCGAAGGCCCATCGCGAGATTTTCCTTGCTTGGTCGTCGGCCAACGCTGCCCCCGGTGATGAACAACAGCACGTGCCGCGGATAGCGAACGTCTTTGGGCTCGAACACTGCCAAGGCGTGCTTCCAAACGATGCCCTGCCATGTCTGCGAGGTTAGCTCAAGATCCCAAATCCTGCCTTGCAGAAACTCTTTTTTCTCCAAAATGTTCCACGCGAACATCCCATCGTCGAAGCGGACATAACGATGAATTTCCGTGGGAATGGTTTCGGCCCCTTCGGCCACGACGACACGCGCCTGATCGACGCAAGCCAACAAGAGCATCGCCATGGCCGCAAGGAAGCAACCCTTTTTTTCGATCATCGCGGTGGTTCCTCGAAGACTCAGAGTTTAGTCATCGACGACAACAAAAACAGCCACAAGGGCCAGAACTCACACCGAAGCAACGGATTCGATCCCATGCTTGGCGTGGATTGCAGGCACCGGTGGCCGCGAACAAAAGCACTCTCGTGCCTTACTTCGTGCTCAACTCGATTTTCTGGGGAGGAGTGGGCTTTCCCTTCTCCACCTTCACCCGGAAGGTACTCTTGCTCGGATCGGAATAACGGTCCTTGAGTTGGTCCGGTCCAACGTAGCTCATGGAGATGGCATTGAATTTCTGCCACTTGAACGTCAGGACATACTCGCCTTCGGGGAGGCCATCGGATTTTTGGTACGTCGAGATTTCAAACGAGCCATCGTCTTTGGTCACGGCAGAAGAGGGAGGCGAGCTAGTATCGGCACCCTTCGCGTCGACGCAGGAAACGATAACACCTGCTGCCGGCTGGCCGTCAACAAACACTTGGCCCCTCAAGGGAAACGTCTCTTTACGAGGTGGTCCTTGCGGACCACCGCACGAGCCCGACATCAGACACACAAGCAAACAAAACAACATCCATCGCACGGATTGGCTCATGTAGCACCTCAAAGATGATGGTCCGCGAACACCCGCTCGCCGCGAGCCCCTCAAAATCGCGACGCGTTTGGGGTCAATCGTAGCTCCGAGACCTCGCTGATAGAGATCACAGAGCCCTTTAAGGCATGGTAAAGGTCTCGCCCTTCTTCCGTGTAATCATCGAGGCAAAGACGAAGGACTCGACTGTTTCCGAGATGAATCGAGTCGAACCGTCAGCGAGAAGTACGTTGATGCCACCGGGATGGAACGAGTAGTAACCATCCCCGCGAAGGCTCGAGCAGTTGATCGGGCAAGGTCCCCCGTTCGGTGCCTGGCTGCCGTCATACAACGCCCCTTGCAGCCAGTGTTCACCGTTGAGGAAGTTTCCCCAGCCCCCGCCGTTGGCCCCGTGGAGCGCCCCATTCAAGTAATTCCGAGGAATCGCGTTCCCCTTCCACCAAATGTCGGGACCACCGACGCGTTCTCCGATCAAGATCGTGTTGGCAGTGCCATCGCGAATCTGAGCAATACCGCTCACTTCTTGACTGTTACCGTACAACCCTCTTCCAACGGATCGGAGTGCGCCTTCGCGGTCGCCGCCTGCCCCACCGGGAAAGTTCGCATAAGCTAGATTCGCGAACACACCCCGTACTCCCGAGGCTGCGATATAGTCCGATGCTGCCTCCCGCCAAGTCAAGTCCACGGGAAAACCTGACGCGGCTGAGGGCAGCGACACATCGTAAATCCGGTTGGCCCCACCCGGTGTTGATGGACATACGAACACAGGAAGAAGCGTCGAGATCACTGCGATGTTTGTTGCCACCACCGTGGCGTTGTGACCAAAACCCGCCGCTTCGTTCACCGCTGGCGTGCGATCGTCGTAACGCTGGTACAGGGCCCCTTGTTCCAAAAAAGGCAGCAGACGTGTCCCCCAAACCTGTATGTTTATCGGGGGAGGAGGCGGCATAAACACATCCGCCATCCACGAGAATGGAAAGGCATTGTACGAACCATGGTAATTGTGAAAGGCAAGCCCGATCTGTTTCATATTGTTCGAGCACTGCGACCTCCGGGCGGCCTCGCGGGCCGCCTGAACCGCAGGCAACAATAGCGCGATCAAAATCCCAATGATGGCGATTACCACCAGCAGTTCCACCAAAGTGAAACCACTCTCCTGCCGTCTGGGGTACTTTGCCGACTTGATCATGACGAGCCTCCCCTTTCTGCAACCATGCCGGATGCAAAATGAAATCCTTGCCCTCGCCTTGATTATTCCGCGCGGAAGAGCGAAAAGCAAGAAAGTAAGGCAAAAGCCCCTCTGGTTGGTTGAAATCTCGACCCCGCTGCGACAGAAAACTCAAAAATTTCGAAACTTGATTACTACTTCCAGATTATAGGATGGCCCCCTATTGGCGTCGAAAAAGGATTGTCTTGGCATCGTCAGCCGGCTAAGCTTCTCCAATGGTCTGACGACATAAACGATTGACCATGGCGTCCCTGCACGACCCTTTGGCCTTCAAACGGCAGCTCCGTCGGGAGGCGCGCCAAAGGCGCGACCAGCAAGCCGACCGCGAACAGCTCAGCCAAACGATCTGGCAACGGTTTCTCTCCCTGCCTGAATTCGCGGCCGCCCAAACGGTCCTGCTGTATGTCGATATGCGGAGCGAGGTCCGAACGCGGCCCTTTCTTCCTATCGTGATGGCGGCCGGTAAGCGCGTTGCAGTCCCTTTTTGCCAAAACGACGAGCTGATGTTGTTCCACTTGCAAGACCTCGATCAATTGTCGCCCGGTTGTTTCGGGGTCTTGGAACCTCGGGAGGAGCTGAGGGACGTTGCCTCCTTGAGGGTTGAAGCGGAGGAGATTGATTTGGTGATGGTTCCCGGCGTGGCCTTCGATCGACGCGGCGGGCGGCTCGGATATGGCAAGGGATATTACGACCGCTTGCTGCGGCGGCTGCGGCCGGACGCCTTGGTGGTGGCCGCGGCGTTCGAATGCCAGATCGTGCCAGAAATCCCCATGCAACACCACGACGTGTTCATGGATGTAGTGATTACCGAAAAGGCCGTTTATGAGTGCCGGAAAGCCGCCAAAGTTTTCCAGCGGGAGGGCTGATGGTACATCAATCCACGCGAAGGGTGTGGTCCGCTTCCGCCGCACCCACCCTTTGTGCCGTGCGGCTCACCCCAGACAACTCTTTTCCCACCGGCCACTTCTCGAAGACAAGGTAACGAAGCGAAAGACCAACCAGGATCATCGCGGCACCGAAAAAAGTCCACGGCGCAGGCACTTCCCCACGGACCAAGAATGCCCAGACGGGAATCAAAATGGGTTCCACCATTCCGATGGCCACAGCCTCCTGACTGCTGATGGCCCGCAAGGCGCGGATCAACAAAAGATAGGGTAGGGCCATTTGGAAAATGCCGAAGGCGGCGAGTGCGGCCCATTGGAGCGGCGTCGGCCACGGCCCGAACCGAAATACCCAGGGCAGCAACACCAAAGCGGCCACGGCGTGGTTCAAGGCGACAAGCCAAGAGGAGTTTTCGTTCCGTAGCTGCCGCATCAGGACCACCACGCCGGCATACGAAATGCCGGCCACCAGCCCGCAGGCCGCCCCGAACGCGGCCTGGCCTTGCATCTCGAACGACAGGATGGTGCTCACGCCCAAGACGCCGAAGCCTAGGGGGATCAAGTCGCGCCGCACAATCGGCTCGCGGAAGAGAAACACGGAAAAAAGAAACACCCACCAGGGGCAGGTGCTTTGCAGCCAGATGGCGTTGGCCGCGGTGGTGTGGGCCATGGCGGTCAGATAGCTCACGTTCATCAGCGTGAAGGCCATGGCCAACGGCACGAGGCCCCAGCGCCATCGTGCTTGCCGCACGGCGGGCAGGAGAATCATCGCGGCGAACACGGCCCGCCAGAAGGCCAGCGTCATCCCCCGCGTCGAGGCCGGCCAGGCGTCGAAAATCGGCCACTTGGCAAACAGCCCGCTGGAACTCCACAAGATGGCCGCGGCTAAAACCGAGAGCCGCCCAGCCAATTTGCTGGGGTTAGGTCGACGGCAGGGCGCCTCGCTCGTCTCCACACCGCAATCTCTAGACTTCGATCTCGCTTGGAAATCAGATCGTCACCGCTTGACGCAGGTAGCACGCTTTCATATCACATATTCGTCGCCGCCACAACGAACCGAGGGGCGGCGATGGAAGCGCGGATGCGTGGACCGCCATTGATGCAGACAGGAGGAGGCTTCTCGTGGTTCCAAAAAGCCTCGTGGTTCCAAACAGCGTTGTGCCAGTCGGCGTTCGAGTGAACCGCCGGGGGTTCGTTCGGGCCATGGCGGCCTTGGCCGCATCCTCGGTTGGTCGCCAAGCGTTGGCCGAACCGCCGGTGGATCGGGTTCGGGCAACGTCTGGCGACCCGGTGGAGCCCAAGTGGGAAGAATATCTGACGCTAACCGTCGGGCCAGGGAAGGCTGACTTGGTCGGCGCCGATCACCGCGTGCTTCAGGCGGCCGTCGATTATGTTGCGGCATTGGGCGGGGGCACGGTAAAAATCCTGCCCGGCACGTTCCGCCTGCGAAACGCCGTCTATCTGAAGTCCAAGGTCCGGATCCTCGGCAGCGGGGAGGAGACGATCCTGTTGAAAGAACCTTCGATCTCCACCAAGCTCGCCGCCGATTCCGATTGGTACGATCAAGAGATCACCTTAGCCGACGCGCAGGGCTTCCAAGTCGGCGACGGCGTCTGCCTCCGCACGCGCAACCCGCATCACGGCGGAACGGATGTGGCCAAACGCACTTTGGTGGCCCGGAGCGGCAACCGATTCAAACTCGACCGGGCCCTCCGCGAAAATTTCTGGCTCCAAGGCGATACGACGGTCTCGACATTATTTCCGATCTTAAGTGGGGAACATGTGGCCGACGTGGTGATCGAAAATCTAGCCTTGGACGGCAATCGGGCCAACAACGCGAACCTGGACGGCAACTATGCGGGCTGCGTTTTCCTCCAAGATTGCAACCGGATCACGATCCGCAACGTCACTGCCAAAAACTACAATGGTGATGGCATAAGCTGGCAGATCGCCCACGACGTGGTGGTGGAGAACTGCCGCAGCCAGGACCACGCAGGTCTCGGGCTCCATCCCGGCTCTGGTTCGCAGCGCACCGTGATCCGTGGGAACCGGATTGCCCGAAATTCCATCGGTATTTTTTTCTGTTGGGGCGTGAAGTTCGCCCTGGCCGAGGGCAATACGATCGAGGACTGCCAGTGCGGGGTGTCGTTGGGCCACCGCGACACGGACAACGTGGTCCGCGGCAACACGATTCTCCGTAGCGGGCAAGTGGGCGTGCTCTTCCGGCCCGAACGGGGCAGGGATTTCGCCGCCCATCGCAATCGGATCGAATCCAATCGGATCGAAGACTCGGGCAAGGAAGACGGCGTGGCGATCGACATCCAGGGTCCGACCGAGGAGATCGCCGTCGTGGGCAACGAGCTCGTCGAGACCCGCGGACCGGCCCAGCGCATCGGTATCCGCGTGGGCCCCGAGACGCGCAACGTCCACTTGGCGGACAACCGCGTCCAGGGGTTCGCCGTTCCCATCGCCGACCTACGCCCGAGCCAATCCTAGTCGTCCGCGATACACCCGGATCGTACAGCAGAGCCAACGCGATCACTTGTCGCGGCGGAGGTCGGTGGCGGGCGGAGACTTTTGCGCAGCCAGCCACGCCCGCCAGGCGGGGATGTCATATCCCAGGGCTGCCTGGCCGGTCAGGGCCACCAGGGCATCGAGCACGTCGGGATTGCGCACCGATTGGACGAAATACTTGGGTCCACTGCCCATCCCCATGCCGATGCCGCCACCTCCGCCCGGTCCTGTACTGAACGTGTTGCTCATCTGGTTGGGGTTGTAGTTCGGATTGCGGATCTTGTGGACCGTAATCAAGGAATCGATCAAGGGGCCGATCGCGGAATGGGCCTCCATCATCTTCAGAGCCACCCCGGCACGATTGATCTGCACGTTGTTGCTCTTCTTCACGCTGAGGCGGCCGACGAAATACTCGACAACGGCAGGGTCCTTCTTTTTTTTGAGTAGTTCCAGGCAACTGAGCCGGACCTCTTCCACCGGGTCCTCGATGGCGCTGAAGGCCAAAGCCATGACTGCCTCGTGCGTGCCGATTCCCGCCAGTGACTGAGCCAGGATGATCCGCACTGCGGGAGAGGGACTTCGCTTGAGCGCCGCAACAAGCCCCTTGACGGCCAGGGGATCGCGAATGGCAAGCAAGGCGTTGCGGGCCTCTTCGCCCTGATCCGAGCCTAATCGGATGACCAGCCGGTCGATCTTTTGTGCCCACTCCTTCTCCGCCGCGTTCGTCCTTTGTTTTTCCTCGAGGATGTCGATTTCCTGCTGCGTCCGCACCCGGCCGCGATAGAAGCGGAGTCCTTGGCTATCGAGTTGTTCGCGCTGCGTGGTCCACTTGCCGTCGATCTTGACGTGGCCGAGGGCCTTGTGGGCCGCTTCATGGTCTGGATCTAATTCGATCACCCGCTCCAGATGGGCCCTCCGATAGGCAGTCAATTTCTTCTCTTTGCACCATTCGGCCAAGTTCCACTGCCCTTCGGCGGTATCAGGATATTCCGAGCGGATCGACTGATACTCGAGTTCTTCCGGCTTAGGACGCAAGACTTGTTTCACTTGATTCGCAGCGAGCGTCACCACGACCCCTTCGGCAGTCTTGATTTGGTAAGACTGCCGGGGCGACTGCTGGGGATTGAGGAGCTCGCCGACAAGTTCGCCGCCGTGACTCAAAATAAAGACTTCGCAGCGCGCCACTCCCGGAAATTGGACCAGGAGAACCGCCAACCCCAACACGACCAGAGACCAACGGTCCATCATTGCCATGCCCACCGCGCTCCCCCACCCCGACTCGACTCCCGGAGGCGTGGGCCGCTCATGACACTCCCGGTACCCGAAAACGCGCAAACCATTGGCGCAACCTATTGCCTTGGCCCACACTAAAGTATAGTTATTCCACCGCTCGATGGGCAAAACGATTTGCGCAGAAACGAGGTACTCAATCCCCCCATGTCATCCGTACCGGAAACCCACCGCCAACAGGCCCCGACCGTGGTCCGCTGTGCCGTCATCACCGTCAGCGATACGCGGACGATGGAAAACGACGTGGGCGGGCAGACGATCGTGGAAATGCTGAGCGCTAAAGGCCACCAGATCGTGGAACGGCGGATCATTCGCGACGAACCGGAGCCGATGCGGGCGCTGTTGACCAGCTTGAGCCAACGATCGGACGTGGACGCCATTTTAATGACGGGGGGGACCGGCTTGGGGAGCCGGGACCAGACCTTTGAGACCATCAGCCAGCTTATCACCAAGCCACTCCCCGGTTTCGGGGAGTTGTTTCGGATGCTCAGCTACGCGGAGGTGGGGGCGGCCGCCATGCTCAGTCGGGCGGTGGGGGGCCTGCTACACCGCACAGTCGTGCTGGCCATGCCCGGCTCTCCCGGAGGCGTCCGCCTGGCCATGGAAAAACTCGTCCTGCCCGAGCTGGGGCACTTGGTGCGCGAGGCCCGTCGCTGATGGTTCAAGTCACGGGTTTCGGGTCCATCGGCCTTCGATCCCAGCGATTACGTAAACGTCGCCGATCGCCTACCTGCCATGCAAGTCGCGGTCGCTAGTAATTTTGCTTACGAAGATACGCATTAGCCCTTCCCCCGGCGGCGGAGGTCCTGGAAATTGTCGTTGCATCCCGGCGAGTTGAGCCGAAAACAACGAAAAGCGGGCTGGCCGCGAGCTTCTCTCTGCTTCCCGTCCGTAGTCCCGCAGCGGCGGAAATGGCTCGCGGCCGGTTGATGCCCTGCCGGAAAGTCAGGATTTGACGGATGTTCAAAATGGTTCGGTCGATCGTTTTGATCGGGCTGGGGTTTGGGGTCTGGTACTTTTTCACCCATTTTCGCGTCAGCGGCTTGGAGAACATCAAGATTCAGCCTCGCACCGCCGCTCCCAACGCAGCGGCCAGCTCTGGGTTCGTCCCCTTGGCGCCGCAGCCGGGCAAAAAGACGATCCGCATTGCGTCGGCCAACTTCGGGCCGCTGGATCAAACCAAATTGGCCCGGCCTCAGATCCTCCAGCGTCTGGTCCAAGTCCTCCGCCAATTCGATTTGATCGCCTTGCAAGACATTCAGGCCCGCGATCGTAGCCTGGTGGTGCAACTGGTGGAACAGACCAACGTGGGGGGCCGGCGGTACGATTTTGCGGTGGCCCCGCAGGTCGGACGGGAGCCGACGCAGCATTACAACGCCTTCGTCTTCGATGCGGACACGATCGAAATCGACCGGCGGACCGTGGCCTGGATCGATCCGCGCTCCGTCCCGTTTTCGCATCCGCCGTTAGTTGGCGCGTTTCGGGCCCGAGGTCCTTCGCCCAACGAGGCCTTCACCTTCGCCCTGATCAACGTCCAGATCTCTTCTGAGCGCGCCGCCGAGGAATTGGCAATGTTGGCCCAAGTGTACCGTGCGGTCCGCGACGACGGCCGCCACGAGGACGATGTGATTCTGCTTGGCACGTTCCACACGGAGGACGACCGTTTGACCACATTGGGGCTGATGCCGAACGCAGCCTGCGCGATTTCGTCGATCCCCACGACCCCGCGAGGGACCCGCACCGTAGATAATCTAATCTTCGACCGCCGCGCGACCATCGAATATGCCCATCGTTCTGGCGTAGTCGACTTGCTGCGGCAATTCAATCTCACTGCCCGCGAGGCAGCGGAGATGAGCGAACACCTGCCGGTCTGGGCCGAATTCAGCGTGTTCGAGGGCGGGGTGCCCGGCCAAGCCGCCGGCTTTTGAAGAGCCTTGACACGTCGGAGCCATTGGAATCGTCCCGGCATCCACCACCGACCCATGGCCCTTTCCCATCGCTTCGCCGACGCCTTAGTCTTCGCTGCGAACTTGCACGCCAGCCAAACGCGCAAGATCACCGGGGCCCCCTACGTCGGACACCTGCTTCGTGTGGCGGGGATTGTTCTGGAACACGGCGCCGATGAAGACGAGGCAATCGCCGCCCTGTTGCACGACGCCATCGAGGACCAGGGCGGCCCCGCTGCCAAAGAGCTCATCGAGCGGCGTTTTGGTCAGCGTGTGGCGGAAATCGTCCAAGGTTGCAGCGACACGGACCAGACGCCCAAACCACCGTGGCGCGAGCGTAAAGAGGCCTATTTGGCGAGGCTCGCCGATGCTTCGCCTTCGGTTCGCCTGATCTCGGCCGCCGACAAGCTGGATAATGTTCGCTCGCTGATCGAGTCCTATCGCCTGAACGGAGAGGCCATTTGGCGGCACTTTCACGGCGGACGCGAGGGAACGCTCTGGTACTTCCGCAGCGTGCTCGAAGTACAGAAGCAAGCCGGCGCGAGCCCCCTCGTCGAAGAATTGGACTCCGCGTTCCGGGAACTCCTGCGCCTCGTCGGGGAAGTATAACGCGACAGACGCATCGGCCCGAAAGTTCGCTGTTTAAAGGCGAGCGGAGTTCTAAGGTGTTCGAGGCCCCGTCGAAGCACCGTTTTCTCCCGGGTAATGGCGGACACGGCACGCTCGCCCGGGATTTGGAAACTTTTCGCTTGACTGCGGAAACCCTCCCCGCCAGATTTGCGCGAAACGGATTCGGCGCGATGGATCGCATCAGGTTCGGCCAGGCCCACGGCGATCACGTGGTAGTGCAGGCCTCAGGTGGGACAGGCCCGGATGCCCGGGGGTAGCAGGGCCATGATCTGGCGGTACTGCTAGATCAGGGCCGTATAGTAGGGCTGCCGGCCAATGACCTGGATTTCTGCGCCGGCGTGCTCGTTGACGACATCCAGCACCGCATAGCGCCCCTCGAGGTTCAGGTCGCGGGAGCGCTGCAACGTCTCGATCAGCCCGGGCATAAAGTCGTCCTTGCGAACCCCCCTGGGCAGGGCGAACTCCAGCTCGGTGCCGATCTTGACGACACGATAGAGCAGGTCCTTCCAGTACAGGGCCTGCTCGGGGGAGAGCACGTCGTCGCGGCGAAAGATGATCGGCTCTCTCATCGAGGCCCCGGGTTGTTTGGGAAGTTGGATGTTGGAAGCGCCGTTTCCAGCATCCAACTTCCGATTTCCAACTACTCGACCAGGCTGACCGCGCCGGTTTCCAGGCTGTAATAGGCCCCGACGACCTTCAAGCGGCCTTCGTGCACCAGGTGGGACAATATCGGCTGGGAGGACCGGAGCTGGGCGACAAGGTGGCGGACGTTGGCGTGGACGGCGTTCTCGACGACGTCGCCGGGCTGGCCACGGACCCCTTCGACGATGGGGCGCAGGATCTGGACGATGCTGGCGATGTGACCCGGCGCTTCGCCCCCGCCGGCCGTGGCGGCGATGGCCCCGCACTTTTGGTGGCCGAGGATGACGAGCAGCGGCACGTGCAGGTGCTTGGCGGCATACTCAATGCTGCCGAGCGCCACGTCGTCGACAATGTTGCCGGCGGTGCGGACGACAAAGATGTCGCCGATGCCCTGGTCAAAGAGGACCTCGACCGGCACCCGCGAGTCGGAGCAGGAGAGCACGATGGCAAAGGGATGCTGTCCGGCGACCACCTCGTCGCGGCGCTGAGGAGACTGGTGCGGGTGGGCAAGAGTCCCAGCCACGTAGCGCCTGTTTCCTTCCAGGAGCGCTTGCCAGGCGGCCTCGGCGGTCATTGTTTCTTGTCCCATGGTCTTCCTCTTGATGATGGGCGTGGGGCGAACGCTCTCGTCCGCCCCGCGCCGCGTCCGGCGTTCATTCCAGCAGGAAAAGGGCGATGTCACATATCTGTTTGTCGATATCCTGGTTGATCCTGACGAAGCGGGTCTTGCGCTCCAGGCGCTTGTATAGGGCAGACGAGGCAAGCATCATCGGTGCGCAATTATAGGGCGGCGTGCCTGCGGCCTTCAATTTCTCGGTGACACGCCACAGCATTCAGCCCTCGCAGACCAGGCTGAGCTCAGGATCCTTCATCTAATTGAAATTGATAGGAAGAATGATTGATTGATAGGAGGAATGATTGCTCCTACGGCACTGAGTTACCATGAGGGAGTGGTGTGTCAAGGGGGAGAGGGAGCTTCTTGGCTGAGGTTGGCGCCCGGCAGACGAGCGAATCAGGGGTACAGCCTGGCGCGAAGGCGTACCATCCACGGCGGCGACTTTCGATCGGTGAGAATCAGAAGTCAGCCCAGAGGCTGGACTCGAAGGTGTCGATGTCCGCGTAGTTGAGTTCCGGTGGTTCGTTCGGGTCGTGGACGGAAGCGGCGGCGGGCGGGGCGCGTGCCGGCGGGGGATTCCAGAGGCCGCAGTGACGCAAGATTTTCTCGATCACCTCGCCTTGGGGCGGCTCGATGTAGGCCACGACCTTCATTTCGGCGCCACTCTGAGGGCAGGCCAGCGGGGCCACCTCGTAGATCCGCTTGATGAGCATGGCCCAGGTCTGGCTGGCGCGGCTGCGGGGTGGCAGTTCGAGGGAGCCCTGGAGAGCGGCGATCGGCGGGGTTGCCAGACCCGCGCCGAACGCCGTGGCGGCCTCGGCGGTGGCCTTCCGTCGCATTCCGCGGGCCTTGTTGGAGTACTAGCCGTACTAGCGGATCAGGTGCGATCCGGTAGGCGGGATGTGCTGCGTGAACTCGGCCCAAAACTCCAGCGGCGAGAGGACCTGGAAGTTCCGCTTGGGACCGCGGCGCAGTTCGTTGCCCTGCGGCTCCGGAAAGGCCCGGCAGGCATTGTTCAACGTGGAGAACCTGTCGGCCCACACCGAAGAGGATGGATGAAAGATGAGACTCGTCCAGGCACAGCTTGCCCTCTTCGTGGAGAGTGGGAAGCAAGCCGGCGGGAGCCCCCTCGTCGAAGAATTGGACTCCGCGTTCCGGGAACTCCTGCGCCTCGTCGGGGAAGTATAACGCGACAGACGCATCGGGCCGAAAGTTCGCTGTTTAAAGGCGAGCGGAGTTCTGAGGTGTTCGAGGCCCCGTCGAAGCACCGTTTTCTCCCGGGTAATGGCGGACACGGCACGCTCGCCCGGGATTTGGAAACTTTCTCTTCGTTTGACTGCGGAAACCCTCCCCGCCGGATTTGCGCGAAACGGATTCGGCGCGATGGATCGCATCAACACGATGGATTCCTTAAAATCAACCGTTCCGTTGTTGACACCTTGCCCACTGGGCAGATGCCAAAGTCTTGAGAAACAAGCTTCGATCCCAGGATTTCGCGATGCCTTCGTTAGCCAGGATTCTGCCCTCGGCGTTGGTTTGGATCGTCGCCTCGCTCATCGTAACTGACAGCGAGGGCCAAGAGAGTTCGAGTGGCGGCATCGAGGAAAAGGCCCGCGTCACGGTCGATTCCACGTTTTCCGGTTATCGCGTGGAAGTGCTCAGCGATGGCAAGTGGATCGAGCCGGGCAAGGAGTTCCAACACGAGCTGGGCCACCCCGACCGGCTGGGCAACGGGGGCAACACTTGGGCCTCGGCCGACACCGCGGTCGAGCACTGGATACGGCTCGATTGGCCGCGGCCGGTGACGGTGAATGAGGTGGAGATTTGGTGGAGCCTCGACGAATGGTGGCCGCGTGCCTTTCGCGTGGAGTGGCTCCGCGACGGCGAGTGGCTTCCCGCTTCCGGGCCTCGTCGCTGGCTGATAGCGACGGCAAGGCAAAGCATCGTTCCTGTCGGTCCGCTTACGACCCGGTCGATCCGTATCCTCCAAGCAGCCGGCGGGGGCGGAGCAAGGGGCCTCATGGCCGCTCAGGAGGTGATGGTACGCAAGCGCCCCGACGTCGGGTCATTGAAAGGGGCAAGGCATCTCACTTCCGGGGAATTGCGTCGTTTGGAGGGCCAGGAGCTGGTTCGCAACATCGCCCGGCTCGAAGGTGCTGGTGCTTCCACGGCAGTCGTCTGGCTGCCGGGCGAACGACAGGTTCCCGCAACTTGGCTGGCCGACGGCAATCTGGAGACCACCCCCCGGCCAGCGGAAGCCGCCGTGGGATTCGGAGTAAACTGGCCTATCCCGCACATGATCGATGGTCTGGGCCTGCTCTTTCCCGACGGATTGCCTGATTCGGCCGCTTTCGTGGTCGAAGTCCACGACGGCGTCCGCTGGGTCGCAAGCCTCCCCAAACTCCGATCCGAACCGCGGCCTGGCCAGCGCCAGATCGTGTGGTCTTTCGAGCCCACGGCGACCAAAGCGATCCGTGTCCGGTGGACTTCGGGCGTCGAAGTCCCGTTGCCGAGTGAAATTGAAGTCTACCGCTACCTCCCGCCAAGGCACACTGTCTGGCCGGAACGCCTCGTCAACAAGGAAGGGGTCAAGCAAGAGATTCTCAGCAGTGGGGAAGAGGCGTCTTTCGAGAAGCTTGCATTGTGCGCGTTGCCAATGACCCCAGCGCGGGCCCTGTTGGGCCTCAAGGACTCGCCCCACGAAATCGGCGTGACCTGGGATGGGACGATCATCGGTCGCGAGACGTTGCGGTTCCGTTTCGGCAAGGAACAGGAGTCGCTGGTTGATTGCCGCGATACGGTGCAGCGGCGGCTTATCGACGGATGGTTGCCGGGAACGGTGGTAGAAGGCCAGCTCGGTCCCGTGGCCGTGCGTCAGACGGCGTTCGTCACGGAAGATCAGCAAGACTCGACAAAATCGGTCCTCTGGATTCGCATCGCGTTGAAGAATGGGAGCGACAAGGCGGTTCCCGCCGCGATCCATGTGGAGGCTGCTGGTCCAGGATCGCCCCTTCGATTTCAAGACTCCGCGTTGCTACGGGACGACCGCGTGGTGCTTCTCTCGCAACTGCCCGCCCAACCCGATCCTAACGGCACCGGCCTATACGTCGAGCGAACACTCCAAGGGAACCAGGAGATGCACGCCGATTTTGTTTATCCCGAGGCCGCCGTGGCCTTGGGGCCTGCCGTGCAGCGTTACCGCGCGGCCTCCTTTGATCAGGCCCTGGCCTCGTTGCGCGCCGCGTGGATCAAGACGCTGGAATCGCCGGTCCGGTTGGAGGTCCCGGAGCCGCGGATTAACCGGATGCTGAAGGGGGTGTTGACCCAGATTTTCATCAACGGCGACGGCGACATCATGCGGTACGGCTCCGAGCCCTCGGTATACCGGGAGGAATTGTACGGTATCGAGGAAAGTTACCCGATGCTGGCCCTGGCCATGATGGGGTTCGGGCACGACGCCCAGCGCTATCTCGATGGCACGTACCTGAGCCGGGAGTTCCTCAAGAAAGTCGATGCGTACCAGACGTACTTAGACCGGCACCAACAATACCGCAATGGAACTGTGCCCCACTACGCGGTGAGCGTCTTCCGTCTGACCCGCGATAAGGACTGGATCCGCAAGCACCTGCCGCTGCTGCGCGACTGTGCCGAATGGACGATCGCGCAGCGTCGCCGCACGATGACGCCCGGCAACGATCGGCCGCTGCATTGGGGCCTGTTGCCCAAGTGGTCCTACGGCGGCGACATTTCCGAGGTGCAGTGTTACGCTTTGTATGCCAATTACTGCTGTTGGCGGGGGTTGGTGGACACGAGCTGGCTTTTCAGCGAGTTGGGCGACGCGGAGGCCGCCAAACGTTACGCCGAGGAGGCGCGGCAATACCGCGAGGCCATTGATCGGGCCGTAGACGGCAACTATCGAAAAGAACATCGCCCGCCCTTCCTGCCGCTGAAACTTTACGACGACCGGCCGGACGAGCAGATGGACTACTACCAGCTTTTCGCGGGACTGATCCTCGATTTGGAACCGTTCGCAAAAGGCAGCCGGCACTTCCGCTGGATCGCCGATTTTCTCGAGGCCGATCATCGCACGTTCTGCTTTCTTCCACGGTTCCGCCGCGACGTCGGGCCTGGCGGCCTGGACGCCCTCTACGGCAAGGGCTATTTACTCTCCAAATTGCACGAAGACGAGGTCGAGGAATTCCTCCTTGGCTTCTACGCATATCTGGCCTTCAATATGGACCACGAGACATTCGCCTCGCGGGAGACGAACTTGCTTTACGCGAGCGACCTCCACCTGCGTTCGACCTATCCGGTGCCGGAGATGAGCGATCCGCTCCCCTGTTCCAGCGCGGTTGCCTTGCACCTGTTGCGTCACATGGTGGTCACCGAGGAACGGGGCGGGGCCGGCGAGTACTCAGGCAACCTTTTGCTCTTGCCGGCCGTGCCGAAGGCGTGGCTTGCCGACGGAAAAACAATTCGCGTGGCCAACGCCCCGACGCATTTTGGACCCATCTCTTTTGAGGTCCGTTCGGCGGTCAATTCAGGGCGAATCGAGGTCCACCTCCAGCCCCCACGGCGCAATCCTTGCCGCGCGATCAAGCTTCGCGTGCGTCATCCCCACGGGCTTCCCATCCATTCGGTCACCGTGGACGGCAAACCGTGGCTAGAGGTAGATGCAACCGGTTCATGGCTGATACTCCCGGGCGACGCCGTCTCAAGGCATATTGTGGTAGTCTACGGAACCCTCCGCCAGCGGTAGGCGCAAACGTTGGGCAGGTCGTGGGCTTGAAACCACGCAAGCGTTCATAAGTCGTTTACCGCCAGCTTGTAAGGTCGTTTGAGGGCCAAAAGACTCGCCTGTTCTCAGGCCGGGGGTGGTTTCATGCTTGAAAGGTCGCTCGGCGAGGGCGAGATTTTCCTTGAGCGACTCAAGTCTTACCTGGGCTGAGGACGATAACGACATTGACGATTTTGCCGGTTGTAGTGCCCCCGTATCCTCGAAAGACCAGGATGCCCGGGGCACACAGCGGGCGGATTCGAGTTTCGGAAGGCGGAGGAAGCGCATGAGCGGCTCAATGAAGCGAAATCGCCCGCTGCGTTGGATGGTGGTCGGCTTGGGACTGCTTGCGGTCGTGGCAGTGACAGGCTGTCAAGTGGACGTGGGCGGACAAACGCTGCCCAGCCCATATTACATGAGCGACGACGTGCAATATTACGCCCCAGGCCCTGAATTTAAGCTCGCCCGGGAAGCTGCCGCGCAGCGCGAGGCCCGAGCCGAACAGAATTCGCAGCGCAGGTGAACGCCACTGGCCGTGCAGGGCGGCTTTGGCGGACCCACGAATCTCCGTCAGAAAAGACGGTGAAGCAAGAAACAAATCGTCTTGGGGGGACGACGCTCCAGGTTGCTGACGTCAGGGTTGGGGGCCATTAGGTTCAGACGCCCGCTCTGACGTCAGCAGCCGGGGCGAGTCCGCGTTCGTTGCCCGGAGGCACACCCGAACAGCCAACACGCGACACGGCCGGGCAAGCCAAAACGAAGCGGGGTCGCGCCGTATCGCTGCGAAAGGCTCCCGATCCAGGAGTCGCACGCGTGCCCGAACTCGAACTTTCACCCGCCGCACAGCACTGGACAAACGTGGTGCTCCTCTGGGTTGGGTTCGGGATCGTGACCGGCATTCTGGCCAAACTGTTGGTGCCGGGACGCGAACCAGCAGGCCCCGTGGGCACGCTCATGATCGGCATTTTCGGCAGCGTGCTGGGGCCGCTTGCGATTTCCCTTGCCTTACGCACGAGGCATTTCAATCCGATCAGCCCGGTGGGCCTTCTGGCTTCGGTGGGAGGGGCGTTGGTCTTCCTCTTGGCCTACCGTTTTCTGATAGCCGCCGTAGCCGGCCGCCAGTTGGATGACCTCGATTAAAGCGCCGCCATCGCCGTAACCGGTAAGTTCGGGGTCCAAAATGGCGAGTCTGTCTCCCCCAAGTCACGGGTGCTTCTCGCCATCGCCCCGTGGCGGTTACAATCGAGACACGTCTTCAAACTGGCCGGAACGATGCGCATGGCGAAAGCGACTTACAAATCCGCGGGCGTGGACCTGGACCTCTACAACGAAGCGATGAAGCGTCTTCCGCGGCTGTTGGGGAGGACGCAGACGCCTCGGGTGATCCGACTGGATCAGGGATTTGCCGGCTTGTTCGCCCTGGACTTCGCCAGTCCCTTGTTTGCCCGTCGCTATCGCGATCCGGTACTGGTGGCATGTACGGACGGCGTGGGCACGAAGCTCAAAGTGGCTTCCATGATGGGGGTGCATCACACGGTGGGGATCGATCTGGTGGCGATGAGCGTCAACGATGCCCTCTGCTGCGGGGCGGAACCGCTGTTCTTTCTCGATTACGTCGCGCTGCCCAAGGATGACCCCCCGCTTTTGGAACAAATCGTGCGCGGCATCACCGACGGCTGCTTGGAATGCGATTGCGCCCTGTTGGGCGGCGAAACGGCCATTTTGCCCGATCTGTACGCGCCCGGTGACTACGATTTAGCCGGATTTTGCGTGGGCGTGGTGGAACGGCGCGACGTGATCGATGGCAAGGCAATCGTGCCGGGCGACACCGTGCTGGGGCTGGCCTCCTCGGGATTGCATTCCAACGGATACAGCCTGGCGCGGAGGGTCGTGTTTGAGATGGCCGGGTTGAAGGTGGGCGACTACGTCGACCAGCTCGGCGCCACCGTGGGTGAGACCCTGCTGCGGCCGACGCGGATTTACGTCCGCCCCGTGCGGCGCGTGTTGGCCCACTACACCGTCAAAAGCGTGGTCCACGGCATCGCCCATATCACGGGCGGCGGGCTGCTGGAAAACCTTGAACGCATCCTGCCTGAAGGAAGAGAAATCGTCCTGGATCGCGGGTCTTGGCCCGTGCCCCCCGTGTTCTCTTGGATTCAGCGGCTAGGCGACATCGACCGCAACGAGATGGAACGGGTATTCAACATGGGCATCGGCATGGTGCTCGTCGTCAGTTCATTCTATGCCGAGAGCATTCGACATCAGCTCGCCCAAGGCGGCCTCGAAAGTTGGCCGATCGGCCGCGTCCATGAAGGTCCGCGGGGCGTGGTTTGGAGTGCGTAAAAGGTTGAATCATGATGTTTCGCTGCCGAGAGGTCCGTCCAACTCTCGACTTCTACAAGCCCGCTCTCTAGGTCCGCAAGCGGACATGGCATGGCAAAAGACTTTCTTTTCCCGCCCCTATTGCCCGCCGACCACGGCGAAAATGGGAACCTTGAGGACCGTTTTGCCTGAGTCGGTCTCGATTTCGATTGTCGGCGTTATCCTGCCGGCCTTGTTCGGAGCCGTAAACGTAATGGGAACAACGTATAGCGATTTGGGCTCCTCGACTTTGGGGACGGCGGCGCGAACGCACTCGCAGTCGCCCCGAACGACGTGGATTTGGAACGGCTTTTGGCCGCGAACGACGATCTGCTTGGTGACGCTCTGGCCCGGTTTCACGACGCCCAAAAACAGCGAAGAAGGGCTGGCCGAAATGTCCGGCTGGACCTGAGCTTCCACGCTCACGGGAATGCGATCCACCGCCGGATCATTGGTCATGAGCCAGAGTTGCTCACGGACGTACCCGGCCGGGGCATCCTTGTCCAAGATGGCCTTGAGTTCATAAATCACTTGACCAGCCTGCCGCAAGGTCTCGACTACGGCGCCGGTCAAATGAGGGTTCTCGCTCTGGACTTTCACAATTCGCCAATCATGCGGACCGGTGTAGCAAACCCGGATCGTTGCCTCGGCAGGTCTGCCTTGGGGGACGCTCCCCATGACGATGCCGGCTGGCTCCAGAAGCACGTCGCTATAGATGTAAACCTTCACGTGCAGCCGGACCTGGGCATAAAAAGGCTTGTCGAAGGTAACGATGATCGTAGACTCCTGGTGGCCCAAGAATCGGTCGCTGTTGATGTGCGCAACGATAGCGCCTTTCTCGTAGGTTTTCAGGGTATCTTTCTCGATTCTTGGGGTCGTGCAACCACAGGTCACGCGGACGTCGGCGACATGCACGTCTTCCAGGTAGAGATTCGTGAACTCGAAGGCGTACTCCGCCTTGGCTCCCCGGGCGATGTTTCCAAAATTGTAGCTTTTTACCGGAAACATCTTGTCGGCCCACTCCTGGGCGGGCGACCTGGAAGAAAGGAGGATTGCAACCAAGATCGCAAAGGGCGCTTTTCGGGACATGGCAGTCACCTCCGGATACCATGGTCGTTCGCGCATAGCTGCGTGGGTTTCAAAGGCGCCCAGGCAGCGATGAGCGGCCTGAGCCCATTGCCCACGGCCCTCACCAGATATTCGCCGCAAGGAATCGCGTTGCTCCCAGCGATGTCGTTTCCCTCGGCTCGCGCGGCTCGGAGTCTCCGTCTATACAGGGCGAACAGGGGGAGGCACGTCGCCAGCGCCGCCCCCGGTTTCGCCAATCGCCCGATGCTGCGCGATCTACACGTCCCCCTAAATTACCGCAAACACATATTTTAGCGAAAAATAAATCCCCACCAAGATGAAAATCGTACCGGTCAGCGTGCGTGCCCACCATTCGATCTTGGCCAACACATTGTAGGCTTTGCCTACCGACTGAGCGCTCTTCGCCAAAAGCGTTGCAAACACGATCACAGGGAGGGCGGTGCCCACACCATAGACGGCCGGCAATGTGACGCTGGACTTCACCTTCAGCGACAAGGGAACAAGGCTCCCGAAGAACAAAGCCGCCGAGGTGGGGCAAAATGTCAATCCGAACACGATCCCCAGAAAAAGCGCTCCCCAGATTCCCAAGGCGTCCACCCGTTTCTGGAGTCCTTCGCCCATGCCCCCGCCGCTGAGGCTGACTTCGATCAGGCCCAATAGGAACATGCCAACCACGATCAAAAGCGGGCCGAGGACCAGATGCATGTACTTCTGGAGGAACAGCGAAATCTGTGGAACGGAAAGCACGCTCGCCACGAGAACGAAGGCCAGGCCCACGTAGGCCAGCGTGCGGCCGATTGTGTAGAGGATGCCGGTCAAAAAGACGTGCTGCGCATCGCCCACCTTGCGGCCAATGTAAGAGATCGCCGCGATATTGGTAGCCAGCGGGCACGGACTGATGGAGGTCAGCAGCCCCAGCCAAAGGGCCGAACCCACGCCGACGACGAAATCGGTCATCAATTACCTCCTCCCCGAGAAAGTCTATCCCGATCTATCGTGCCGCAGTCCGTGCAACACCCAGATAACTATTTATTTCCTGAGCCACGTAACGAAAGAACTCTTCCTTGTCTCGGACCAGGCTCCATACCTTGGGGGCCGGCTTCCAGGAAACCACTTTGCCATTCTGTACGTCCATGATCACTAGCGATGGATTTGAGATGCGATAAGCCTGCGTAAACTTCTGGTTCCTTTCGTCTTGGAGGTCCATCATCACCAACTTGAGGCTTCCGTCCCTCAGTTCCGCTGGGAAATGCGTTTTCACCGCCTCCTCGAGATAGGCGCTGATCCGAAGGCAGGTCGGACAGCGGACGGTGCGATGGAAATAGCAGGCGATGACTTGATGTGATGGCCCGGCAGACCGCTCCAGGGCGATCCCCGCGCAGGGCGGTTTCGCCACATTCAAAAACACTGTCAAGGTCCCAAGGCCCAAGATGAACAACGAGCGACGGGCGATCCATCGCGACTTCATGGCAACACTCCTTTCTTGCCGTGTAAGGTCCCTCTTCCAAAAAAAGTCAATACCCTGGACGTCGGCCAGGCGAGCAAACCACCAAGTTCCGCCCCTGTTCTCAAGGGAACAAGGCGGAGGTTCCCGCAACTTGGAATCCCCTGTTGCTTGGTCCTCCTGGCGTTTGGGTTATTCCTTCACGACTCGCCGAGAGCAACGCGAGGCCGTGATGCAGCCTCTAGCTTGTCGGCGACGCCTCGCTCGGCTTGGTTCGAAGTTCGACGCCAAGTTCCCGCCATTTTTCCAGAATCTCTTCCTTGCCGAAGAACCCTTCGTGGCGGAACAACTCCCTGCCCGAGGCGTCATAAAAAATCTGGGTGGGGATCGCACGTATGCCGTATTTCCTCCCTACGCCTGGATTCTCCCACACGTCGATGAACTCGACGTCCATCACCCCGGCGTACTCCCTTTTCAACTCTTCGAGAATCGGCGCCATCTTTTTGCAGGGGATGCACTTGCCCGCTCCCAGGTCCACCAGACGTGGCAGCCCCGCCGATGACGTCTGGATAGGCTGCGCCGGCGTCGGGGCCTCGGTAGCCGTGGGCCGACTTGTCGTAGCCAGCGATCGACTCCCCCCATCACTCGCACGCACTGGCCGATCGGCCGTCTTTTCACACCCGAGAAGGGCCATCAAACCGATCGACACCATCACGACGCCCAGACCTTTCCGCATCGTTCGAATCTCCTCCAAATGAGGAACGTTCCGCATCGCCCTATTTCGCATCGTCTTCACTCCGGAATAGGAAGAGGGGCTTCGGGAGAGGTTTCGGAAGATTCGTCAGCTTGTCGCATGGGATTCCGTGCCACGGCAGGATCTTCCGACGGCCGCACCCTGACCGGCGCAATCAGCGAGGGGACCACCCGCGGCGCTTGAGGCTGCGGCGATGCGGCGACCGCCACGTTCGACTCCCCCAAAAACTCCCGCAAACTCGTCTGCACGAACGCGATGAAGGCCATCTTGTTGCCGACGTGGTCCCATACGTCAGGCAGACTCTTCCATTTCACTCGCTTCCCATCCTTGAACATCGCCAGCACCACGCTCGGCGCTACAACCTCATACTCGAAGGCATAGTGCTCGTTTCCCGGTGTTTCATAGTTGATCACCTGCCATCGCAACTTACCGCTTCTCAGGTCATCGGCAAACCCGGTTTGGAGCGATTCCTCGGTCAAAACCTCGATGGTGCGGCAGGTCGGGCAGCGGATATTGCCGTGCAGGTAGTACACCATGACGCCATCCTGAATGTCCGCGCTCGCGGCGACGGCGCCCTGCGCCGCGGGTCCGCCGTTGACGCTCGCCACGACTTGCGTGGTCGAAGTCTGCGGCAGCGCCTTGACGATCAGCACCACGCAGGTTGCCGCAACGAACATCAACAGCGAATGGGTTAACGCATCTTTGAGGCTCATCAATGCATCCTCCGTATTCGGCAAGCGGTCAACCAGCCTTTGTCACCCCTGATCCCATCAAAGCGACCTCGGCCACGCGGCGGCCGAGGTTCCTGACCGTGCTCATGCCGAATTCGTCTTGGGAAATGTCGTCCTTGCCGCTGTTCCAGACCGTGGCCCCCGTGTGCGCGGTGGGCCGTCCATCGCCCACGACGACCATTTCCTGACACAGCATGGCCGCTTGAATGCCCAACAGCGTCAATTCCTGGCCGCCGTTCCGCACCCCGCCCACGGCCAACGCCCCACCCACCTTGTTCGCCAATGCGAATTGCTTTGCCCGAAGCGAAATGCACCGGTCCAGGAAGGCCTTGCACAGCGAGGTCATCGAACCGAAGTACACCGGCGAGCCAATGATGATTCCCCGCACCTCCTTGGCCGCCAGTTTGGCGGCCAGTTCGGGAAAGTCGTCCTGTTGGCCCGGCTCCAGGGGAATCCCCGCCGCCAAGTTCCCGTTCAGCTTCAACTCGGCCAGTTCGATGAGTTCCGTCTCGATCCGCTCCGGATCCACCGCCTTGGCCGCCTCCAGGGCCGCGGCCACCGCGGCGGCCGTGGTCTTGCCCTTGCGGGGACTGCCCGAGATCCCCAAAATCTTGATCCGCTTGCCCGTCGGAGAACTCTCCGCGGCATCCGCCGCCAGACTTCCCGAAACGGCCACGCCCGCGGCCACGCCTGCTCCCGCCGCACGAAGGAATTTGCGACGATTCGATTTCCTCGCCATGCCTGGTCTCCTTGCTTTCGTTCGAGTTGGGAACGCTCCGGTTTCGTTCACGGTCGGGACCGCTACACCAAGAACTTCTTGATCTCCTCCGCCGAGAGCACCTTGCCGGCCGATTTCACCTCCCCATCGATCGCCAAGGCCGGCGTGGCCATCACCCCAAAGCCCACAATCACGTTGATGTCCGTGACTTTCTCCACCTGGGCCTGCATGCCCAACTGCTGCACCGCCTCTTCGGCGTTCTTCTTCAGTTTCTCGCACTTGGGGCAACCGGTCCCGAGAATCTGCACCAATTTCATCCTACACCTCCTTTTCCAGTCTCCTCAAGGCGGTCCGCCAATTCGAGGTTGGACGGCTATGCGAAAAACAGCCCCGCCACCGCGCTCATCACCACGGTCAGGGAACAAAACACAAACGTCTTCTCGAAGCCGAACACGCTGTAGATCACGGCGATGCTGGGCAGCGACAACGCCGGAGCGGCCAGCAACAGCGACAACGCCGGCCCCCGACCCATGCCCAGCCCGATCAGCGTCTCCAAAATCGGAATCTCCGTCAGCGTGGCGAAGTACCACATCGCCCCGATCACCGCGGCCACCAGGTTCGCCCGAAAACTGTCGC
>CALFBP010000022.1 GCA_937951625.1 uncultured Thermoguttaceae bacterium | reverse complement strand
GCACGTTCGAGGATTCGGGTCTCCTCGACCGTCTTCCACACCTCGTTGTAATACTTTCGCTGGAAGTCCCTCTCGGAATTATGGGTTCGATGCGCGACCAGGTAGGCGTCGGCCGGCACGCCGCGGCGGAGGTCGAGTTGCCTTTCCCCACCCGAAACCGCAGCCGCGAAGCTCAAACACACAAGCACCCCAAGCCAAAATCTGCCTAGCGTTTTCATCCCTACCCTCCCATCGTCTGGTTTAAAATAGTCCGTCCCTACGAATAGCTGAGGACGTCGGCTACCGTAGTTTTCGCAACAAATCGCAAGATATTTGATCAGCGTCCACGGAAAAAGACAAAAATTTCGTGACAAATCAACCGGAATCAACCGTCTGGCGTGACTTTAGATGAAGGGAGCGGAAGAGGTCGACCGGTTTTTGGATAACTTGATGGTGAACGAGCTGTCATGGGGGAAAGCGCCAATGGACATCAGGCTCGCACTTTGAACGCATGGGCGCTAATTCCCTGAAAGGGCTCAGGGTGTCCAGGGGCGGCCGGAGAACCGCACTGCTGAGGTATAGTGTCTCGACAAATTGGAGGATAAAATACTTGGGAGTTTCGTTCGTCCCGCGATGAGGCCGGGGCCATGAGACCCCCTCTGGCGGAAAAACCAGGATTCGCATGGACCCTCACGCCGCGATCTGGCAACACTGTTTGGAGTCCGCTAGGCTGAGCGACATCGGCTTGCGGCGATCCAACAACCAGGATTCGGCGGCGATCATGCTCGCCAGCAGCCAGCAGAAGTGGGAGGAGCGTGGGCACCTATTCGTCGTGGCCGATGGCATGGGGGCACACGCTGCGGGCGAACTCGCAAGCAAGTTGGCCACCGATAACGTCCCCCTGATCTACGCCAAGCACGTGGAACTCCCGCCGCACGAGGCCCTGCTTGCGGCAGTCCGCGAGGCGAACGCCCAAATTCATAGTCGGGGAACGGCGAACGACGATTTCCGCGGCATGGGAACCACTGTCAGTGCGCTGGCGCTGTTACCCGAAGGCGCCCTCGTAGCCCACGTGGGTGACAGCCGGGTCTATCGACTGCGGGGTACCCGCATGGAACAACTGACTTTCGACCATAGCCTGGTCTGGGAGCTTCGGGCCGCACGGCCGAATGTCGGCGACGACACACCTTTTTTCATTCCCAAGAACATCATCACGCGTTCGCTAGGCCCGAACCCTCAGGTTCAAGTCGACCTGGAAGGCCCGTTGCCAATTCAAATTGGCGACACCTACTTATTGTGCAGCGACGGTCTTTCAGGCCAGGTTTCGGACGACGAGATGGGCAAGGTATTGTTGGCCTTGCCGCCTCGGGAGGCG
The DNA here is from genome assembly GCA_937951625.1 of uncultured Thermoguttaceae bacterium. GTDB lineage: Bacteria > Planctomycetota > Planctomycetia > Pirellulales > Thermoguttaceae > CALFBP01. The sequence continues at coordinate 47,844 of CALFBP010000022.1, read as the reverse complement.
GTCCAAGCATTGGTGGACCTGGCCAATTTGCGGGGAGGGCCAGACAACATCACGGTGATCGTGGTCCGGGTGCTCGGCCCGCAAGTGGCAAAAGGCAAGAACGCCAGCCCAGCAACCAAGCCGCCGTCGCGCCCTCGCAAGCCCGTCCATCCCGCGGTCGCAAGCGCTTGTGGAGTATTGGCCCTGGTTTCGGCCGTGTTGGCCGCGATGCAACTGCGGATCGCTGCGATGGCGGCCCTGATCGGGGCCATCGCGGCCGGTGCCATTGCCATGTTTCAGAAGTTCATCAAAACGGAATCGTTCCGCTGGCCGCAACGTCCCTTCGGGCGCGCCCCCTATGCCGCGTGTGATTGTGTGCCGGACGCCGGCTTCGTGGCCCGGTTGGCTGATTTGAACCGGCAGCTTCGCGAGGCCGCGTCCAACGCCCATTGGCGGATCGACTGGGACGCGTACTGCGAGCACGAGAGCAAGGCCGCCGCGGCGACGCGTGCAGGCAGCCACCTTGAAGCCGTACGCGAGTATTGCCGCGCAATCAGTTGCATGATGGAACAGCTCCGACACCAATCTGAACTGAGCAAGGGAGGGCGTTACTCATGAGTGTAGGTCCCACCTCAGGACTAGCCGGGAACGTGGCCGCCACCGCCCTAGCGCAAACGGCTGGCCCCGAGTCCGATCGGGCCCAACAGGCCGCTGCGAATCAAGAGCGCCGGGTGCGTAACGAACAACGGGCCGAAAGCGCCGCGGGCATCGGCGAAGCTGACGGCCAAGATCACCAAACCGACGAGCGCGATGCCGACGGTCGGTTGCCGTGGGAGTTCCGCCAGCGCGAACCGGACCCCGACCAGGCCCCGCCAGGCCCGCCGCAAAGCAAAGACGCCTCGCACCAATCTGGAAATCTCCTTGATTTAACCGGCTGATGTCCTCGGCGCGCCAAGGCCGAGTCCGCCAGAGTGGGCGCGGCAGAGTCCAAACCGACGGCCTGACTTGCGAAAAGTTGTGGGGTGAGGAGGGCTTGCAGGGGAGGGATGGAGGTCCCATCCCAATCGTCCCTTCGAGCTGATGCTACCTCCCCAAGAGGCCTGCGTTGGAGAACGGCCCCTTGTGCGGCCTTTGTCGGATGCTCAAAAGTTGGGATTCCCCAGATCGATCGGTATCCGGCCCTCGCCGACAGGCATCGTCCAGAGCTGATCGGGATTGCTGAAGGGCCGGTTGATATGCACGTTTCCCAGGCTGATTCGCAACGCCGTGCGTTGCAAAGGAAGGCGGATGTCGATCACGGTGGGCATCGACAAGCCCGAGAGCGGGTCGCGGCGATGCTGACTAGCAAGTGCACTGGCCATCAGTTGATTACGGCTATCGAAAACGTGTTGTTCCAACACCAAGGCGTGGATTCGATCCAGCACCGTGATCTTCGTCGAGGGGCCGTCCGCCGCGGGACGAAGTGTGCGAATCTCCAACCGCCCGTCTTGCCTCGCGAAAGGGCCTTGATGCGAGAGGCTGGGATCGATCTCCGCGACGCCCAAGGCTTCGATAAGCCAGTAGGGATCGACGAAGAGCGTCTGCCGCGCAGGGCTGGAGGCAAACTGCGCATGGCGGCAGAAGTAGAGGGCGGGCGGCTGGCTTCGGCGGGCCCAAAACCAAAAGACCTCGTCGTTGCTCCCCAAGTCCAGCTCTTCCCCAAGGATCCCCGTCCCCGCTCGAACTCGCAGCCGCAGCGGCCGCTCGAAGGCCACGGTGGCTTGAAGCGTGGGAAAACCCGGCCCGCTGATCGACGCTTGCGACGCCGAAAAACTCCGGATCTGAGAACAGTTCCCGTTGACCGCATGAATCACCTGGTCCAAGGTGGGTGTGGGCGGCAAAGCGGGCGGGAGATTGGCGAAATCGTCAACCGGTCGCCGGATCGAAGCGCAACTCGCCCCGCACAGGCTCATCAGCCCGGCAAGACACGTCAGCAGCATCGCTGTCCGATTAGTTTTCATGCCTCGCTGCCAAGCGTCCTGTCCGGCAAGCCTTCCCTGAACGATCCGCCAAGTTTCCTCAAAATCCGCCCCGGCGGGGACAACTCGCTCGTTCCTTCAATACAAAACGGGAAATGAATCTTGTCAGGCTTCACGATCCTTCCGCAAAAAGGAGCGAAGCAAGTTCTTGTTGGATCTCTTGAATTCGCTCCGCCCCGGGCGTGACCACCGGCACGGAATAGGTGGCGTCCCGGCGCGGGCAATAAAGCACAAGCGTTTCTCGACCGTCATGCTCCTTGATTTCCTCTTCCAAACGCATCACGCGACGACGGATCAACAGCAACGCCAGCACATACCGCATGTCTTGACGCGCCGGCTCGTTCTCCAGTTGGTCGAACAACCGGAGCATGACGTCGTTGGGCGCCCAATGTACACGTTTGGCCTCCGGCTGCGGAACTCGCGATTTCCACCACCCGGCAACCCCCTCCGGCGGGCCAATCCAGGCCTCCTCCGAGTAGTCGCGGCGGGTGAGCTTGCCACCATCGGCAACGAGCACGGAATAGAACCACTCTCCGGGCTGAAGCGCCCGATCTGTTGTCGCGCAACGGTGAGTGCTTCGGGGGATCTCGTAGTCCATCGACTGATTTCGGCTGGGGCCGTCACCGGGACCAACCGTAACCCATCACCTCTTGCCAAATTGGCCCGGGAGAGTACCCGAAATGCCGATTTCACTCAATACGCAACGAAGAAACGATCCGAAGTGCCTTGTGGACCAATTGCAATCCGCAACTTTCGCAGGCAGCGAGGGCAGCGTGCCTCATAAGCTGTTCCCTCGCGATTGACGTAAACCCTTTCATAAACGTTACAACAGGCGAAATGAATGCCAAGGAACTTGCAACGGCGGGGACCCGACGCCGGGGTGCGGGAATGATCTGGTCCGTCGGTGATGTCCAAGTTCTCGCCAGCCACGACACACAGCCTCGTTGATCGACTCGGCAACCACGCCCACCCAAAACAAGCGACTAAGTGAACCACACCATCAGGTTCATTCAATCCACCTAGTCGATTGGATTCTCCTCGGGATTTTTTAGTGGTCCGAGACCACTATGAATTGAAATCGACTGTAGTTTACCAAACCTCAACCGGGTGTTGGCGCAGGAGGGGTTCGATTTTCCCCGTTTTTGGCAAACCCACCCCCCTAAATATAGACCATCCCCCTTTTGAAAGACGCTGGAATTGCCTGGATTGCCCCGGCGCACTCAGATGCAGCCCCTCGCAAATCCGTGCCCATCCGCACCAGTCGAACGGGCGGGTTTGTCAGCCGTCTGGTTGCTGCATAAGGCATCGCTAGGGTTTACGCTTTGGTTGCAGTTTGTTTTGCGGGTCGGACGTGAAGGTGACAAGTGACTCCCGTGGCTGGCGGCGGTTGACCGCTTAGAAGTTCAAGGGGAGACTCCGGAGATGAATCGACGTCGATTCGTTTCGCTGGCAGGCTGAGCAGCGACGTTGCCCATGACTGCTATTGCTTGGTCGGTTGCATCATCGGGGGGCCGAGCAAAAAGGTTATCGAAGAACCGGCCCGATCCTCTCCAGTCGCCGCCGAGGCCGACGTGGTGGTTCGCGATCGCTCGGCGGCGTCTGGAGGAATCTCGGGCTTGTCGCGACGGCCGAACGGATCTGCGTGCGCGGGGGGCGGCGGATCGTTGGCCTCTATGAAATCACCGCCAAGGACCGGCAAACAGGCCGAAGATACCGCGACGCCGTATGTCGGGTGACACTCCGCGTCGATGTTCACGCCCTCGACCCGACGCGCGAAAAAGGAATCGAAACGCCCGCGTTTTGAGCGAACGCCTACGACATCCCGTTGCGGGCGCCGATCGCCAAGGACGTTCGCGGATTGATCCTGGCCGAGCGGTGCATCAGCGGCGACTTTGTAGCCCTTTCCAACTACAGCGTGACCGGTAACGCGGCGGCCTTGGGTGAGGCATCGGGCCGCGTCGCTGCCGCAGCCGCGCTACGCGGGCATTCGCTAGAGGAAATACCCTTTCCGTTCCCTCCCATGTGAGTCGAAAAACTCCTGCCTCTCGGGCGAGTTGTTGCGGTAACTCGCGAAGATACTAAGGGTTGCGAAAAATCTCAATAGTCTCAATCGAATAAGAATTCGAGCTGCCCGCTGACTCAAAATGCATTCCGGCCAATCCGCACCTGTGGCGGAATCCGGCGAACGGGTGGACAAGTGGCATTCAAGCCAAATCGGCCTGGATGCGAGGGCTGGTGGACGTTATACTCCCGCCACTGTTGACACAACCCTCTCTTGCCAGTTCCTTAGAATTTCGCGTGTAACGGTGTTCGCAATCCGTGTGATGGCCTGGCTAATGGTGTGCGCAACCATTTGCGCAGCCGGATGTGTCCAGCGGCGGATGATTGTGCGTAGCAATCCGCCAGGCGCGGTCGTTTATATCGACGATTACGAGATCGGCACGACGCCGGTGGCCACGAACTTCACGTACTACGGGACACGAAAGATCCGCCTGGTGAAAAACGGGTACGAGACGCTGACCGTGATGCAGCCCGTACCTGCGCCTTGGTATCAGTGGGTGCCGTTCGACTTCATCGCGGAAAACCTAATTCCGGGAAAGATTCACGACACGCGGACGTTCGACTATCCGCTGGTGCCGCAACTGGTGGTCCCGCCCGAGCAATTAATGGAGCGGGCTGAAAGCCTGCGGCGTGAAACTCGGTCGAACGGGGCGGTGCGTGCCGCCCCGCCGTTGCGCGCTAGTTTGTCGCCAGGCGGAGTTTCAACGTATATCAGTCCAGTTGGCGAGGCCGGTAATTCGGCCACTCCACCTCGCTAACGCCGATGCCTTGACGTGGTGAGTTTTTCTCCGAGACCTCTTCTCGGGAGGAAAGGCCTCTCCCCGGTAATCCTCCTGCTGTCGAGGATCAGTTCGCGCCACTTTTTGCGTGGCTGGCGCAACACGGCCGCAGAGGGACAGCCCTCCGCCAACGCCACCCAGCCCTCCCGCCCCCAAATCTACGCCCCGATCTTCAAAAGCTTCAAGCGGATCATGTGGCCGTGGGCTTGGGCCATCGGCGTCCCAGGTAGCCCCTCGCGCCGTAACGCTGGGAGACGCCTAAAGCAAGACATACGTCACCGGCGGAAACCACAACCACGACTGGGTGGCTCGCATCGACGAGGCGCTGGTACGTCCGGCGAGCAGAAACCGATGCTGTATCTTGATGCGGTTCTCCCTCTCCGCGCGGACGCGTGACTCCGCCTACTAGAACTCCTTGGCAACGAGTTGATCTGGCAACACTGCCCGAGTAGTCAGACGACGCTACCTGAGATACAAATGAACATCCTTTCGAAGCCGCTTAGGAGGCGGCGAGTACTTTAACGCCGCACATGCTGAAACGCAAAAGAATTCAGCCAGGCTGCCAGATCAACGTAGTCCGTAAACCTTTGACTAGACCAATGTTACGAACGGCATACGTCATATTACCCCCAAAAAGTCGGGGCGACAGGATTCGAACCTGCGACCTTCTGAACCCCATTCAGACGCGCTAATCCAGACTGCGCCACGCCCCGAAGGATACACCGTAAGGCGATCCACGATGCCTAGTATGGCACATCGTTTAGGGATTTGCAACGGGTGTAGTACCCTCCGTGTGCGGCAGTGCGGCAGTATGGCAGCGCTAATTCCTTTCCGGGTCGGGAATTGCCCAATAGCGGTCCCACAGGCGGCTATCGTGCGGGCACGCGAGGGCCATCAGCGCTACGGCATTGGCCGAATCCCAGCGTCAACTGCGGTCTTTAATTCGGGTCGTGCTGCTCTTGCATTCGGCCTCGGTCGGGCCGCTGCCGATCTGCCAGCCCCGAGCAAGGAATTCGTGGTAACGGATCATCGCGATGCTCCTGCGATGGTCCGCACCCTGCCGCGCCCGCGCCAGCGGCTTACACCTGCGGCCACGCAGGCGGCGTTTCTGGCGAACCGCTGCCCGCCGCTTCTGCTTTTCCTGCTCAGTAATCAGCGGCACTTTCACGCCGTCGCAGCCCACGTACACCCGGGTCGTCCCCAACGGCGTGCGACAGTCCGCAGCCGCCCAGTCCGCCGTCAGCTCTCCCCGTTGGAACTGACGTTGCACACGCTTGCCCTCGCTCTCGATCAGTTCCCGAAGGGTTTCCTTGCTCACCTCCAAGTGCGCAGCCCGCTGGAGGTTCTCGGCCGTCTGCTGGAAACTGGTAGCCCCTTGGTTCAGCCGACAGGCCATCTCCCGCACCCCCTGGCTGATCGTGGCCTCCGCTTCGTCCAGCAGACGGTCCATCGGCGTCTGGCTGCCCTGCTCTGGAAGATACCAGCGGACGCGACGCAACTGGAGCCGACCGTTGACGGTGAGCACGCGGTAAGGTTGTCGCCCCTTATGACGAAGCCGCTTTCCCGTCGCCGCGAGGTGCGGAGGGGGGAAAAGCGGCTTCCGCCGCGTCGATCTTCATCTGGATCGCCTTCTCGTAGGCGACCCGGCGGAAGCGATCCAACGCATTTCTGGCCCGCTCTTCGCTGTCGCGGATCACGCGGCCCGCAGGGGCATCGTCCACGGCGTCGGCGACTTCTTGCAAGGTCCGTTCGAACTCTGCCCGCATTTCGGCCAGATACGCCGCTCGATCCAACTTGGGCAACGACTCGGCGATGGCAACCTCCGTGGATAAAGTGAAAAACCGGTTTACCCAAGTTATACAAACTACCCAGCCAGGGCGTTATAGATATTTGCCAGACACACGTCCGGGTGGCGACCCGCGTGGGCTGAATTTTCTGGAAGCGACGGCCATCCGGTGGCCGCGTCTTCCCAGACCGCACCTGTTCCCTTACGATAGCGGAAACGCGAGGCGGGGGTTGCGAGGGGGAAATTCATGGCCAAGTATGAGGTGTGGATGGTGGACTGTCCTGCGGGTTTTAGCGGCGCGTCGCTGGATGACGTCCCGCCGCGGCCTGGCGAGGTCCGCCAAGTCCTGACGGAAAGCGACGACTTGTTCGCCGCCGTGCGCGCGGCGTGCGAGTTCAACGCCAAGGCACGTCGCGAGGGGGCAGGGCGTTGGACCGTGGTGGTCGAGCCTGGTTGCCCCGGCCAGACCTGGCCAAATGCCCGGTTGTGTACGCCGTTGAGTTATCGGGTCGCCGCCATCTGGTGGCCGGAGGGTTGGGAACCGCAGTCGCCGTCGGACGTGCCGCGGTGTGTCTGGCGTGCTCAGGGCCAAACGAATCCCGCCCCACTAAGTTATGAGCAAGCGGTGGCTATCGTTACGGGTTTGAATCAGCAAAGCATGGACCAGGCTGGTTCGCAATGGTATGTGCTGGTGGCAGTCGAGAATGAGCCCTTATCGCAGAGGGTGGAGTACGATTCCTCGGGCACGGAAACCACCGTCCAAGTCCGTCGCCTGTATGTCGTCGAGCCCACGGAAGGCGGACACGGCGATTGCTCCTGTTGTCCCGCGCGTAGTCTGCCCTGCGCGTCGGAGGGCATTGTCAAGCTTGAGTAGAACCGCGTCGAAAGCTTCGTCAGGTCGAAACGAAAAAGGGAAGGCTGCCATAAAACAGCCTTCCCAATTTCATGCTAACCACCAGACCAACGCCGTTGGCGGGCGTGGGTCTTTACCCCGCCCCACTCGACGGCAATCCGTCGGTCCTACTTCTTTTCCGGCGCGGGTGGCGGGGCGTCCTTTTTCTCTTCAGGCGGGGCGTCCTTCTTCTCCTCAGCGGGCGGCGGGACGTCCTTCTTTTCCTCTGCCGGGGCCTGTTTCTCGTCGGCTGGCGGGGGAACCTCTTTGTTTTCCGCCGACGGAGCTTCCTTCTTCTCCGCCGAGGGGGCCGGCTCCGCAGGTTTTTCCGGACCCTTCATCACCGGTGGGGGCGTTTCCTTGACAGGAGTCTTCGCTTTCTTCGGGGCCTCCTTGCTGCAACCTAGGCACACGGCCACAGCGGCGATCACCAACAATCCAAGCAGTCTCTTCATTGTCAACACCCTTCGTTGCTTGACCAACGATCATCGAAGCTCCAAACAGGACAATCCTGCGAGCCTCCGCGATCACACCCGAAACCAAACCTGTTCTGCCCCACGACGAGGCAAAAAAACCGCGTCGCTCCTTGAATCTTCATCACTAAGCTAAGACGCAAGCGAAGCACGTGCAAGCCTACCCCACTTATTGAGGTGGTCCTCCCAAGGTACCCGCCCTAAATCTAGTTTGACCCGACCACTCTAATCACACTATTGGAGGGTATCGGCATACCATAGAGGCATGTCTTAAATTCCCCATTGAACAAAATGTTGCACTTGATATGCTACAGGCGCCTTGGGGGTGTCCGTTGGGACTACTCTGGGAAAAGCGTAGGGCGAAGCCCGGAAATTTGTTTTGGTTGGCGCCCAATGTGGTGCGCGTTGGGGTGAAGAGGAGTGCGCGGTCGATGGCGAAGAAACTCTTTGTGGGTGGTTTGAATTGGAAAACGACGGACGACGGGCTCCGCCATGCGTTCGAGCGGTTCGGCGAAGTAACCGAGGCCAAGGTCATCACCGATCGGGAGACGGGACGTTCTCGTGGGTTCGGTTTCGTAACCTTCGTTGATAGCAACGCCGCCGATAGTGCGATTAGCGAAATGAACGGCACGCAATTAGAGGGCCGAACGATCCAGGTCAACGAGGCCCAACAGCGAGGCTTTCGCGGTCCCAGCGGCGGCGGCTTCCGTAGCCGTGATCGCGCGGCAGGGCGTTGAACTCGCTCGATTGCCTTTTTCATCCGCTTGCTTTCTCGGAAGCCTATCGCGTCTTCTTCCAGCTCGCGGGCACTTGCCGCTTGGCACCCGGCGCGGGATTGAAGTTGCTCCGGGAACCATCGCATAATGGCCAAGCAGTGGGCATCCACCCCATGTGCCTTGAGATGGTCGCCCGGGTTCTGCATCGAAATCGAGTCGGGAGCAATGCCATGCAGCTTGGTCACAGTACGAAGTTGGTCCGTCGGGAGTTTCTAGCCGGGGCGGCGGCTGCCACGGTCACGGTGGTGAAGCCGGCCCAGGTCCGCGGCACGGCGGCCCAGGCGGCCGTCGACTTGGGTTTAATCGGCTGTGGAGGCCGTGGCCCCTGGTTGGGCGAGTTCTTCCGCCAACACGGCGGGTATCGGATTCGGGCCGTGGCGGACTACTTTGCGGATCGGGCGGATGCGGCGGGCGAGAAGTTGGGGGTCGAGAGGACACGCCGCTTTTCTGGACGCCATGGCTACTTGCGGCTCTTGGAGAGCGGCGTCCAAGCCGTTGCCGTGATCAACGTCCCCCGCTTCCATCCCGAAATGTGCCAGGCCGCCATCGAGGCCGGCTGCCACGTCTTCGCCGCCAAGCCGATCGCCATCGACGTGCCCGGCGCGATGCGTGTCCAGGCCGCCGCCCAACTCGCGGCGAAAAAAAAGCTTTGCTTCCTCGTCGATTACCAGTTGCCCACCGACCCGGTCAATATCGAAGTGGTTAAACGAATCCATGAAGGGGGTCTGGGCCGCTTGGGCCACATCGACAGCATCGCCATTTCCCCACCGTGGGCCGAGCCGCCCGTCCAAAATCTGGAACAACGACTCCGCAGCCTTTGGCTTACTCTGATCGCGTTGTCAGGCGACGTGATCGTGGAGAACTCGATTCACATCATCAACGCCGTACTGTGGATCACGAAGCGGCGGCCGACGTCGGCCATTGGTCGTGCTCGCGTCGTCCGTCCCAACCCCCGCGACGATTACCGCGAAATCTACCTGGTGACCTACGAATTCGACGACGGCCTGCTCTGGACGCACCGCTGCCAGTCGCTTAATAACCAGTTGGATTGGGCATTGAACCTCACCGCCTATGGCGACATGGCCACGGCTGTGGTGAGTTACCGCGGCCGGTCGTATTTGAAGGGCGGACCCAAGCATTTCGGCGGCGGCAATGTGGAGAGCCTTTACGACCAGGGCGCGATCCGCAACGTGGCGACGTTTCACCAGAACATCGTCGAGGGACGTGCGGACAATTCCACTGCGCTCGGGGCCGTCGACGACGCCCTCACCGCCGCCCTCGGACGCGAGGCCGCTGCTCGCCGCTGCTTGCTGACCATGGAGGAATTCATTAAGGAAAACAAGGCCTTGGAACTCGACTTGAGCGGGCTCAAGGAATGAGGCAGCGCGGGGCAGTTCCGAGCCGGCGAATAGCCTCAGAAGTCGACTTTTTTACTTCCGACGAACAAGGTAGAGCAGGTTCTTGCTCCCTAAGAACACTGAGGAGGAAAGGGGAAACTGGTGGAACTCGCCGGGAAGAGAGTCCTTGTCACGGGCGGTGGAAGTGGGATCGGACTAGGCATTGCGCTGGCCTTGGCGCAGGAGGGGTGTCGCGTGGCCATCGCCGGACGTAGCGCGACACGGCTCCGCGAGGCGGCCGCAAGGTTCGTCGGTCAGCCGCCCATGGTTTACCGCACCTGCGACGTATCGCATCGCGACGACGTGGCAAGGCTCTTCGCGTGGCTTGAAGAGCAGCGGATGCTTCCGTTGGACATTCTTGTCGCCAGCGCGGGCATCAATATCGCTCGGCGAAAAATGTGCGAACTGGATCCGGCCGATTGGGATCGCGTGTTGGCCGTCAACGTCACGGGCGTGTACAACTGCATGCACGCGGCCCTGCCGGGGATGCGGGCGCAGCGCGGGGGGTTGATCGTCAATATCTCGTCGATTGCGGGCAAACGGGCCATGACGCTGGGTGGACCGGCCTATTGCGCTTCGAAGTTCGCGGCCACGGCGCTGGGAACCACGGTAGGGCTAGAGGAACGGGCGCATGGCATTCGGGTGACCAACATCTATCCCGGCGAGGTCGACACCCCGATCCTTGAACAGCGGCCTGTTCCTGTTCCCCCTGAAAAACGGGCCCAAATGGTCCATCCCGAAGACATCGCCGCCTGCGTGGTCACGATCGCCAAACTTCCGCCCAACGTCCTCGTGCCCGAACTGGTAATCACCCCCTTGTACCAAGAGTATGCTTAGGGCAGGGGAGGGCAGGGGGCTGAGGTGCAGGGTAGGGGGCTGAAGGGCGGCGCAGCGGGCAAAGGCGTAGGGCAGGGGGGCCTCGCGGCGGGATCGAGCAGCCCGGAAATTCCGCGCCTTCGCCCGCCTTGGCCGGCGCCGTGATCAAGCGGTGATGCCTTTGGTCAGGGCCATGAACGCGGTTTCCAAGTTGATTTCTTCCTCCTTGAAGGTCGTGAGCCGGTACCCCGCCTGAACGAGCAGGGCAGGGAGGTCCGAGTAGTCCTCGGTGCCCTCTCGCAACGTGGCCACCAGGTGGCTGTCGCGGATGTCCACCTTTTCGACCGCTGGGTGCGCTTCGAGCGTCTTGGCCGCCTCGTCCAAGCGGCCACGGAGCCCCACGTGGATGACCGGTTGCCGCCGCACGCGGCGCATCACGTCGCTGACCTCGGCCGAGACCTCCAGTTTGCCGCGCTCGATGATTCCGATCTTGTTGCACACGTCGGCTAGTTCCGGCAGGATGTGGCTGGAAACCATGATCGTCTTGCCCAAACCGCGGAGTTCGCGAAGCAAGGCGCGAATCTCGATCCTCGCCCGAGGATCGAGCCCGCTCGCCGGTTCATCGAGCAAGAGGACTTGGGGGTCGTGGAGGAGGACGCGGGCGAGGCCCAATCGCTGGGTCATGCCGCGCGAGAGGCTGGTGACCAGGGCGTCGCGCTTGTAGTCCAACCCGACGAGGGCCAGCATCTCATCGCACACCTTCCGCCGCTTCGGCCCGCGAATCCGGTACGCGGCGGCGAAAAACTCCAAGTACTCGATCACCTTCATGTCGTCGTAGACGCCGAAGAAGTCCGGCATGAAGCCGATCAGGCGACGAATCTCCTTGGGATGCGTGTAGATGGAGTAATCGCACACATAGGCCTCGCCCCAGGTCGGTTGCAACAACGTGGCGAGGATCCGCATGGTGGTCGTCTTGCCGGAACCATTCGGGCCGATGAAACCGTAAACATCACCTCTGGCCAACTCCAGCGTCAGGTTGTCGATCGCCCGAAGCTCGCCATAAACTTTTGTAAGGTCCTGAGTCTTGATCACGGGGAGGCCCCCCACGTAAAAGCAAAGAAAGAGTCCTTGTCAAACAGGCGGCGTTCGGCGGGCCTTTCCGAGCGAACGGAGGCCCCGGGCGAGATTCGCTTTCGCCTCGGATTCATTGAGGTTCCGCCTCCTTGGCGACGGGAATCACAAACCGGTAGATCGTCACGTGGCGATCCTTCGCCCCCGCAGGTCGCTCGCCTTGATAAACAAGCCGCGCGCTGGGGACGGGGGAGTCAGAATCTGTCATCGGGCCGATGGCCATAAGGATCGCCCGGTCGCTCTTCAACAAGTCGCTCAGGTCGATGAAGCCCTGATAGCGATTGGCCAGCCCGGTGTAGCGATGGCCTCCCGCCGCCTTGAAAAACATCATCGCCCGAAGAATATAGGCCACGTCGCTGCTGCCGCGGTCGTAGGGAGTCGCTCGTTGTGCGCCGCCCTCGAACAGCAAACGTCGTCCGGTAAGCAACGTGGTCAAGTCGCGGCGCTCGTTGGTCGGGCCCACGGCCACCGATTCGCCGGGCCGCAAGTCGCCCAGCCGATAGGCCCAGCGCGCGTAGCACAACAGACATTCCGAAAGCGGAACGTTCAGCGTGTTCGTGATCGTGCCCACGGGAATGCGGTCTTTCTCGACAATTCGGGCTTCGGGGCGTAGTTCGGTTTTCAAGTGCCATCGGGCGGTGAAACTCCTCGTCGACCATGTCGGCATAGGCACGCCCCAGAGGGCATCGAGGCCAGGTGAACACGCGTAGGCATCTTTCCACAACGTCGCGCCAAGGGTTTTCGGGTCCATGCCGCCAAAGCCCTCGCCGGGCAATCCCAGCCAGCTCGTCTTTAAGTCCGTCACCACATCCGCGGGGCCTGAAGAGCCTTTCGGCGTCGGTCCGGCGTGTGGACTTCGAACAAACCCCTGAGGCTCGAAGGTCACATCGCTGCGTTGGGCCTTGGGGCTGAACACCGTCGCCCATGAAGTCCCCCGGACCTCGCCCGATGGCAAATCGAAATCAACAAGATGCACCTGGTTGACGCGCACGCGATCCCCCTTCAATCGCTGCGCCAGGAAAGCAGCTCCCACGGAAAACACCGCGACCACTAGCGGAAAAGTGATCCAGGTGGCGGCCATGCGGCCGACGACCTTGCGGAGGAAGAAATAATCGCCCGGTCCAATCAACACCAGATACACGATTAGCAAGGCGACCACGATCCAGAACGGCACGACAGGGAGATCGGGAAACTTCTCCAGGGCGCTTCGCAGTTGGCCCGACATATCGTCGAAGCCATAGTGCAGCAAGGCGTGAGCAGGCTTGGACACCTCGACCGCCGATTCCTCGGCATCTAACAACTTGCCGATCAAGGAGCCAAGGTCTTGCCAACCGCGATCGCGACGCTCCCGTCCGGCATGGAAATCGGGATCGAACAAGGGAAGCTGGTCCAAATCGAAGGCGGCGAAGAGAATGTCGCCGAAGCCCAGGGCGCGGCGCACGATCAGGGGGAGGTTTCCCTCCCGCGCCTCGACCACCCCCTGAAGGCCCGTGAATTGCGGCACGCGTAGATCGAGATACTGGCCCGGTCCCTGGCGAGGGATTGGCTCTGCGCTGCCACAATAGGCCTCGATAGCACCGGACTGGCGCAGAGGGAAGGTGCGCGTGAATCGGCCCGGGGCGAATCGGGCGAGAGGGGCACCCTCGGCGACCATCGCCCCGGCATTCCGCCCGGCACACACCAGTAAGGAGCCACCCAAACGCACCCACTGCTCTATTGCGTGCAACTGGGGACTAAGCGATTGAACCTCCCGATAGGTAGCCAGGTCGCTCGTCGCCAACACCACCGCATCGACTCCCTCGAACCCCTCCCAGCGTTGGGGAAGCTCGTCGAAGGCGGTGACGCGGGCCACTTGCACCCGCCCACCCGCAAGCTGCCGTACCCCTGTCAAGACTTTCTCGGCCCAAGCGGGGTGGGCGCCCGCGACGACGATCAGGCCTTCGGTCGATCGCAACGCCCGACGCAACACACTCGGCGGCTCCGTGTCGCCGCATTTGAAGACCCGCTGCGATTGCGGCGAACCACCTTGAAGCGGGTAGAGTTCCACGGTGAGCGTAGGTTCCGTGCGCCCGAAACGCGCGTAAAGCTCGACCGTCACGGGTTCATCAGGGCGAACCGCACAAGGACTCTCCTGCGGGGTGGAAAACCGGCAGGGCACTCCATCACCATCAGGCGCCACGAGCGAGACTATCCCAGACCACGGCTCCTTGCCACCTTCCAAGAGCACACGAACGGGCGTCCAAAGCCCAGCCTTGTACTGTCCGGCGATCCCCACGCGGACTCCGATGATCCGGGGGAAGCGGGTTTCGCTTGGCGAGAGGGGACTCGACGAAGCCTTTTTCGCCCAGAGGCTCCCAGCCGAGTCACTCGGCACCTGCGCGGAGGCGCACCGATGGACCACGGTTAAAAGAACAATCCCTAGCGCGAGGACCACCCATGTCTTCGCGATTTCCCCGCGCTGACACGACTCGATGCCGATTCCCAAATTTCAAACCTCGATTTCTCGTCCCGGAGCCGATCGCTCAAGGCTTTCCCGCGTCCGGGCAGACGCAGACCAATTCCCCACAGCCGGGGCATCCCCGGCCGTATTTTTCCTCGAGCGCCGTCGCAAGGTCGACGCCCGCCACGTTGGCGATAGTCGCCAGCCAAGCCAAGACATCGGCAAACTCGGCAGCCTTCTCCTCTTGGGTGCCATGACGCAACGCGGAGGCCAATTCGCCGATCTCCTCCATCAGCCACATGAAGGTGCCATCGACGCCTCGGGCCACGTCCTTGCGAAGATACATGCGGCGGATCAAATCTTGAAACTCGGCAATCGTCATCGACGCGAGGCTTTCGTGTGTACCAACATCCCCAATTGAACCCCAAGCCGGCGTTTGGCCAAATTGGGCGTCAACCGAAATAGACCTCTCCTTTAGTCAGCCTCCGTTGAGGAGCCAATTCACCACACACACCAACCCGTCTTCGTCGTGCGAAGGGGCCACCCGATCGGCGGCGGCCTTCACTTCAGGCACGGCGTTGCCCATCGCTATCCCCAAACCAGCCGCTCGGATCATGGGAATGTCGTTGACATCATCCCCGACCGCGCAGATTTCCCGGTCGCAATACCCCCATTGGTAGGCCAGACGGCGAATCGCCGACCATTTAGTCACCCCATGGGGGGCAATCTCGCACATGAAGCCGGTGTATTTGGGGCTACGTAAGACATGGGTAGAAAGTTTGCCGGGAATGGTCTGGTGCAGCAGTTTCTCCAGGTTCAACATATGCTGTCGTGTCCCCATCGCGAAGGCAGTAAATACGCCCGGAGGTGGGGTGGTGATAAGGCTAGGCCAAATCCGACCACACCCTGGGTTCAGCCGGACGTATTCCGCCAGCTCGACACCACGCACCTCCTCTTGGCCCCGATAGAAGTCAAACCCCTCGTGGTAGGTATCCGCGCACACAACCGGCTCGAAGCCAGCCGCGTCGATGGTTTGAAGAGCGATGGGGAGAACGCCAGGCTCGAATTCTGCCCGGAATAAAGTACGGTGATCGCGGGGGTCCTTGACCAACGCCCCGCTTGCCGTGATTAGCGGCACCGCGATGCCCAAAGGCTCGATCAAATGCAACGTTTTGCTGTACCGGCGACCAGTCGCGAGAACGACCTGAATACCAGCTTTGCCTACCCGAATCAATGCATCGCGGGTAGCCGCCGTCAACTCGTCGCGGCTATTGACGAGCGTGCCATCGATATCGATCGCAAGGAGTCGAAACGCTGACATGCGCGACTATTCTCGCATTCCCTCTCGCTGGAGATAGGCCCGGCCCTGCCGCACGCCGATGTGGTCCCACGGGAGTCGATCTTGGGGCAGGGCAGGGGAGTGCAAGATTTGGGCGACGTCGATCTGTTCCTGAGCCAGGGCGTCCCACCAAAGAGAAGGGCGGAAATGGTCTGTCCAAGAATCAAAGCGGGCCCCTTGCCGCCAAGCCGACTCGATGGCCAAGCCCAGGCGTCGGTCGCCGCGGGCCAAAACCCCTTCCAAGAGGCTGGCTTCGACATCGTGACATTTTACTTGAACACTCCGCAAACGGCGCCGACGGCGCAGCCGGGCATGGGCCTCGTGGAAATACTCCCGAGTCTGCATGGCGCGCCATTGGAACGGAGTCTGCGGTTTGGGCACGAAGTTCGACACGTTGGCGACCACCGTGGCCAGTCGGCCGCTGACTTGCCTGCCCAACTCAGAAATCGCCTCCGCCAGCTCGATGATCG
Organism: uncultured Thermoguttaceae bacterium; assembly: GCA_937951625.1. GTDB lineage: Bacteria > Planctomycetota > Planctomycetia > Pirellulales > Thermoguttaceae > CALFBP01. Next base: position 31,487 of record CALFBP010000022.1, on the reverse strand, counting down.
CGTCCAAGTCCTCGGGCTGCTCGCCCGGCAAACCGCACATGAAATAAAGCTTCACCCGATGAAACCCTGCCGCGAACGCCTGGCGGCACCCCTCAAACAGGTCTTCGTTCCGGATGTTCTTTCCGATCCGCTGCCGCAGTTCATCGCGAGCGGCCTCGGGGGCCACGGTCAGGCCCGAGTGGCGGTCGGTGCCCAATTGCAGGCCCATCGTTCGCAACTGCTCGTTGATTCGCAGACTGGGCACGGAAATGGCAACACCGATTGGTCGGAAGGCCGCCTGAAGCTGAGCGAGCAACTCGTCGAAGCGTGGGTAGTCGCTCGTAGAGAGGGATAGTAAGGAAATCTCGTTGTGGCCCGTGTTCTGGTAGCTCTCCCTCGCCGCTTCCAGAATCGTCTCGATGCGGCGGAATCGCAGCGGCCGCTTGAGGGTCGTACTCTGGCAGAACCGGCATCGCCACGGACAACCGCGCATGATCTCGATCGCGATCCGATCTTGAACGCATTCCACGTAGGGCACGACCGGCCGAGTGGGAAGGGGGACCGCGTCGAGGTCGGCCACCACGGCAGGTTCAATGACTTCCGGCAACCCGGCTTGTTTCGGTCGCAAGCCGAGAAAACGCCCCGCGGCGTACTCTGCCTCGTAGCAACTCGGCACGTAAACGTGAGGCAACCGGGCCATGGCCGCCAAAGCCTCGCCCCGCTCCATGTCCGATGCCTTCAAGCGAACCCATTCCTCGCAGACCCTGGGCAGCATTTCCTCCCCGTCGCCAATGACGAACAGGTCGATGAATCGCGACATCGGTTCGGGGTTCGCTGCGCAGGGGCCGCCGGCGATGACGAGCGGGTGCTCCATGGTCCGTTGCTCCGACCGCAGCGGGATACCCCCGAGGTCCAGCATCGTTAGCACATTGGAGCAACACAACTCGTGCTGGAGCGTGAATCCCACCACGTCGAAGGCCACCAACGGCGTGAACGACTCCAAACTGTAGAGCGGCAGGCAATGCTCGCGCAAAAGCGACTCCATGTCCACGCCCGGCGCGAACGCCCGTTCACAACACCAGTCGTCGAGCCCATTCATGATGGCGTACAGTACCTGCAATCCGTGGCAGCTCATGCCAATCGCATAGACGTCGGGAAAGGCGAGGCAGAGCTTGCCGCGGAGTTGGCGGTGGTCTTTACACACCGCATTCAACTCGCCGCCGATGTACTGCCCCGGCGTCTGCACCAGCGGCAGCACGAGGCGAAGCACGGCCTCTTTCAACGCGACGTTGAGCACGGATGGAATTGACAGGGAGCGAGTCGGTGGTGTGACTGCGTGCTGCGGCAGCGGTGTTCCGGGATACTGGGACAATGATTTTCCCAAATTATCGCACAGAGACCTCGCGCCCACAAACGGGGCACTCGCGCGAGGGGTACATTAATAAGACCTCTCGCAACCTATAATTATGGAAATAGCGACAATTGCCCAACCGGCGACTTAGAGCTTATCCCACAACCTCCCCTCTCCCGCTTGCGGGCGAGGGGTCAGGGGTGAGGGCAACTGCAAGGCAGGCGTTTTTTCCCGTCGTCTGCAAAGATCTTGGACCCTCACCCCGACCCTCTCCCATGGGGAGAGCGAACTTTTGGGATAGACACTTAATCTGGCCACGCGGTGAGGGATCGCTCCGATGACTCGCAAAACGTCTTGCCATTGGTTCAAAACGTTCCCAGGCCTGGCTTGCTTCACTTTGCTGGCCGGGCTCGGTGCTGCTGCTGAGGGTGTCGCGCAGACTCGGCAAGAGGCCGCCGCGGCGCGGAATCGCATGGTGGATCAGGAGATCGTCGCGGCGGGGATTACCAACCCTCGCGTGATCCAGGCCATGCGCGACACCCCGCGGCACGAATTCGTGCCCAAGCAGCTCCGGCAAGACGCTTACTTGGACATGGCCTTGCCGATCGGCTGGGGTCAGACCATTTCGCCCCCCTTCATTGTGGCTTACATGACCGAACAGATCGATCCGCAGCCGACCGACAAGGTGCTGGAAATCGGGACCGGCAGCGGGTATCAGGCGGCGGTGCTTAGTCGCCTGGTCAAGGAAGTCTACACGATCGAAATCGTGGAACCGCTGGGACAGCGCGCAGCCCGGGACTTTAAACGCCTCAAATACACCAACATCTATTCCAAGATCGGAGACGGCTTTCTCGGTTGGCCCGAGCATGCCCCGTTCGATAAGATCATCGTCACCTGCTCTCCGGAAAAGGTGCCGCCGCCGCTGGTCGAGCAGTTACGCGAGGGAGGACGCATGATCATCCCCGTTGGCGAGCGGTATCAGCAGGTGTTTCACTTGCTGGTGAAGAAAAATGGCAAACTCGAAGTCGAGGCGCTTCGACCGACAAACTTCGTGCCCATGACCGGTCAGGCGGAGAAGCTTCGTCAGGCTCAGCCAGACCCAACGAATCCCCGGATTGCGAACGGCGATTTTGAAGAGGGGGTAGGCAATCCTCCGGAACCAGCCGTGTGGTATTACCAGAGGCAGTTGGAGTGGGTCGCCGACGGCAAGGCCCCGTCCGGCGAGCGGTATGTCAAGTTTGTCAACCATCGGGCTGGGGCCCGATGCCAGGCCCTGCAAGGTTTCGCTGTTGATGGCCGCAAAGTCAAATCGCTTCAGGTCTCGCTTTGGCGTCGGGGCCAAGACATTCGCCCCAGCGGGCCCGAGGGGCAGCCTCTCCTCGGCATCTTGTTCTACGACGAGAATCGGGCCTTTGTGGGTGAGGAGATCGTAGGCCCTTGGAGGGGGACGTTTCCTTGGGAACGCCAAATCGCAACGGTTCGAGTGCCACCAAAGGCCCGCGAGGCGGTCGTCCGAATCGGCCTATTCGGGGCGACCGGAGAACTCAGTCTGGACGCCATTGACATCGCATCGGCCGGAAACTGAAGTAGGCGTTCGACTTGCTGTCCATGAACTCCGCGCTTCAAACTCTCCGTCTCGTGTTTTCAGGCCAGTTAGCGCGGCAAAACAGGTGTGCGGGCTAGACAGAAAACGTTCTGCGAAGGCGGATAGCCCGAAGCGAGCAGAATTGCCGTCGCTTCGGCTCTTCGCTGGTGTTTTACAGAATGCCGAATCTTTCGTGCATCGGCCTTGCTGTCCAGCCGACTCCCGCCTGCCATCAAAAGGATCGACTGCCGATCAGGTGTCGGACGCACCGTTCGATCCGGTTCGGAAGTCTCCACGTAACCAATTCAGGCCGGCACTGTTTGTGTGAAAAATAGGCAAATGAGGACAATGGGGCTATCCTGCTGCGGGCAATGGACCGACGATCTTATAGGCAGTACGCGCCAGTGCAGTTAACACCGGTATGCAAAATGTGCCCAGCGACGGTGTATGCGTCGCACGTATCCTACTTAACTGAATTGGAAAACCTTTCCTAGGCTACTTGATTTACCGAACAATTGGGTTATGCTAGCCAAATGGCCGGCTTTCTAGACGTTGAAGGACGCAAGACCAGTTGTTTCAGACTAGAAGGAGGCGGAAAAGGATGATGAGACCACGTTTCAAGTTGCTGGTGCTCAGCGCGGCGCTGTTAGTAGCCGTGCTGGCAGTCAGCCCGGAAGCGAATGCCCACTGGTGGGGTCGGTATCAACCCGTTGCGTGGTACTACTCGGGATGCTGGACGAGTTGCGATCCCTGTTGGGGGCCGAGCTGGGTCTTGGGGTGGCGGCCGGGTCCGCTCCGCCGCATCCTGTTCGGTCGGTACAAGTGGTATCCTGCCTCTTGGGTGGGATGGGATTGTTGCACGACCTGGACGATTTGGGACCCCTGCTGTACGGAAGTGGCCTATGCCTCTCCTACTACGACCGTAATCACGCCAGAGGTTCAGCAACCGACGCTGGCCCCCCAGCGACCTTCTGCTCCGGCCACGCCCGCGCCAGGGCCTTCGCGCTCGATCGAAGAAGAGTTCAACCTCTTGCCCGAAAAGGCCCCGGCCAGCCCTAAAAAGACGGCCAGCCCGAGTACCAGCGATGAGAAATCGCGTGGTCAGAGCGGGATGCTGTCGATCCATGTGCCCGCGGCGGCGAAAGTCTACATCAATGGACGAGAAACCCGGACAACCGGCACTCACCGCGAGTACGTGTCTTTTGGTTTGCAGGAGGGGAAGATCTATCCGTATACGATCCGTGCCCTGGTCCTCGCATCAAGCTCCGATGGCCAAGCCGATTCTCAGGGTCGGCGCTGGGTTTGGATCACGAAGACCGCTTACTTGCGAGCAGGGGAGCAAGCTCGGGTGACATTCTCCGAGAACCTCGACCTCGAACGACAGTTGGCCCAGGTCGAACCGGCCAACGTCTTTTGATCGTTGGCCTTCCCCGACGTGAGGACACGTAACTCGGTCGAGTGACGCGATTTGCGACGAGTGCCCTCGAACGAGCCTACGGGCAAAGCCGGTAGGCTCGTTTGCTTTTTGAGTTGGCGATCGAGAGGCTAATTATGGCGATCTTGCAGGGGTTCAACGACCATCATGGGGGTGTGACGGGCTCTACGATTTACTGATTAGGGAGATGCGCCGCTGCGGTAACACCCACGGCATCGACACGGTTTGGTATCTTGGGTTTCAGGCCCCACGGGGCAGGGCAGGGGGGCGCAGAGGTCGACTAGGGCGTTTCGGGTTGAGAAAAGGATGCCGACAAGCGATAATTGCGCCTCAGCTTTCATCAAGGTCGTTTGACCTGGGATCGCCTTTTTGGAACTGGAGACTTTTGCCGTGTTCGAGTCGATCGCCGTCGTAGGCGCTACCGGCGCCGTGGGCACCATCATCCGCCAACTGTTGGAGGCCCGCCAATTCCCCTTCAAACGGATCAAGTTTCTGGCCTCGGCCCGCTCGGCCGGCAAAGAGATTCGCTTCGGCGGCCAGACCTATAGGGTCGAGGAATTGAGGCCAGAGGCCTTTGAAGGTGTGGAGCTTGCGATTGCCAGCACCCCCGATGAGGTGGCGAGGGACTTCGTGCCCGCGGCTGTCGAGCGAGGCTGCGTCGTGGTGGACGAAAGTGCCTATTTCCGCATGGACCCCAGGGTTCCGTTGGTGATCCCCGAAGTCAACGCGCACGCCATTTGGAGGCACCAGGGCATCATTTCCAGCCCAAACTGCTCCACAACGCAGATGGTCGTAGCCATGAAACCCCTGCATGACTACGGCCGCATTCGCCGCGTGGTCGTGAGCACGTATCAGGCTGTGAGTGGGGCTGGCTTGGCAGGGAGCCGCGATCTGGAGAATGCCACACGGGCGCGTTTCGAGAAAAAGCCTCACCGCAACGAGTGCTTCCCGCACCCGATCGATTTCAATCTCATCCCGCAAATCGGCTCGCCCAAATACGAGGGCTACACCTCCGAAGAAATGAAGATGGTCCACGAGACGCGGAAGATCCTCGAGGACGATTCGATCCAGATCTGCGCTACCTGCGTCCGCGTGCCGGTGACGAATTGCCACAGCGAAACGATCCATGTCGAAACCGAGAAAAAGATCACCGTGGCCGAGGCCCGCCGGCTCTTTGCCGCCATGCCGGGCGTGGTGGTGATGGACGACTTGGCCAACAAGGTCTATCCGATGCCGATCCACGCCGACGGCCGCGACGAGGTATTCATTGGCCGCATCCGAGAAGACATCTCTTGTCCGAATGGGCTGGTGTTTTGGTGCGTCAGCGACAATCTCCGCAAGGGCGCGGCGACAAACGCCGTGCAAATCGCTGAAGCGCTGTTGAAAGGGCAGGGGAGGTAGGCCGGAAACCGTAGCAAAACTCGTTCGGCCGCTGGATCGCCATTCGCTTAACTTTCCTGCTGCGTCGATCGACTCGAGTCCGGTTCTTTTCTCTCCAGATTCACGCGCGATTGCCAAGCCTTCGGACACTGACCATCGTGCGATTCGCGCCTGGCGTAGGGCAGGGGAGGGCGTAGAGTGGCGAAGGGCAGGGGGGCGTCTGTTCCAATGCGCACCATCAAGCTGACCCTGGCCTACGACGGTGCCGCCTATGCCGGTTGGCAAGTGCAGTCGCGCGAGAAGTCGATCCAACAGGTGGTGGAAACCGCGATTGCCAAAATCACGGGCGAGACGAGCCGCGTAACCGCCAGTGGTCGAACCGATGCGGGGGTCCATGCCCTGGGCCAGGTGGTAGCCTTCCGCACCCAAAGTCAGCTCCCGACGGCTGTGCTCCAACGAGCCCTGAATGCCGCTTTGCCGCGGGACATCGCCGTGTTGGAGGCATGCGAGGTTCCCGAGGGATTCCACGCCACGCTCAGTGCGAAGCGAAAGCGCTATCGCTATCTCCTTCATGATGCGCCGGTGCGGGATGTGTTTCGTCGCCGGACGACTTGGCACTGTCCCCGAGGGCTTGACGCCGAGGCCATGCACCGCGCCGCCCAGTCGTTGTTGGGCACTCACGATTTTTCGAGTTTTCAAACCCAAGGCTCGCCGCGCAAGACCGCTGTGCGGACGGTGTTCGACATTTCCGTGCGCCGCGGCTTCGAGGGCGACCCGCACCTCATAGCGATCGAGATCGAGGCCGACGGGTTTCTCTACAACATGGTCCGCACGATTGTGGGCTCGCTGGTCCGGGTTGGGCTGCACGCCCGAAGCGAAGGCTGGATCGCCGAGGTCTTGGCTGCTCGTGACCGTCGTGCCGCTGGCCCCACGGCGCCACCCCACGGTCTGTTCCTTGTTGAGGTAAAGTATGATGAACACCCGAAACCGGCGTGAGACCGAGAAAGTGTCCGCCGTAGCGACCGCGTTTCACCGCGGGACCTGCGATTTCCCATCCGCCTCCTCGCAGGCGGGCAAGCGTTGAATCCATCATGCGTATCGCGCACGTCATCACGCGGCTGATTCTTGGTGGGGCCCAGGAAAATACGGTGTTGTCCTGTGAGGACCTGATGCGCATGTATGGCGACGAGGTGTTGCTAATCACGGGGCCCCCATTGGGACCGGAAGGGAGCCTTCTGGAACGGGTCAGGGCAGGGGGGGTGCCGACGGAAGTCATTACGCAATTGCGACGCGAGATCCATCCCTGGCGCGATTTGGTCAGTTACTTCCGCATCAAGCGAATCCTCCGTCGCTTCCAGCCACAGGTCGTGCATACGCACAGCGCCAAGGCGGGCATCCTCGGTCGGGCCGCGGCCCATGCCTTGGGCGTTCCCGTCGTGGTCCATGGCGTCCACGGAGCGCCGTTCCATCCCTACCAGAACCGTTTGGCGTGGTGGTTTTGTTGGGCCTGCGAACGCTGGGCCGCCCGACGATGCCACGCCTTCGTGAGCGTGGCCGACGCGATGACCGAACTCATGGTCGAAGCCGGCGTCGCCCCTCGGGAAAAGTTCACCACGATCTACAGCGGGATGGAAGTAGAGACCTTTCTGAACGCAAATCGACATCGTGACCGCATGCGTGCGGAATTGGGTTTCCGCCCCGAACACGTGGTCATCGGCAAAGTCGCCCGACTGTTTAAGCTCAAGGGACATGCCGATGTCATCGAGGCCGCTCGCCAACTGGTTCGCTCCGGCCCTGAAGTCCGCTTCTTGTTTGTGGGCGACGGAGTCCTTGCCAGCCGGCTCCGCGACCAGATTCGGTCCTTGGGCCTGGAGCGTCACTTTCATTTCGCTGGCCTGGTTCCGCCCGATCGCGTTGCGGAATTCATCGGGGCCATGGACATCGTGGTCCACGCCAGTTTGCGGGAAGGACTTGCCCGGGTGCTACCCCAAGCACTCATCGCCGGAAAGCCGGTGGTCAGCTACGACATCGACGGGGCCCGCGAGGTCGTCTTGCCCGAGGTCACCGGCCTGCTCATCCCCCCTCGTGACATCCAGGCACTAGCTACCTCGTTGGGCAGGCTGGTCCGCGACTCCGAGCTTCGCGAGCGACTAGGTCGAGCAGGCAGGGAACGCTGGACCGAAGTCTTTCGTCATGAGCGGATGAGTCAGAGTCTTCGAGCGTTGTACAGCCGCCTTCTGCTATCTGACTCGGCTTGCCCAGAATCCCACATTTGATTAGATTAGCGTCCACCTGACAAAATCTTCGCAAAATTACTTACAGTTGTGGGCATTCTATCCACCGAATGGTGTAAAAATTCTCCACATTGAATGTTCGCTTAATGTCGTTAAACCTGCGAAAGCCGAAAATGGATACTGCGCGGGGCAGGACCACGCGTTTCTAGTCCTCGCGGGGTTAAAGGGACTGGCGGAAGTGGAAATCGTGTTTGGGACACACAAACCACGTCGTGCCCCCTCACCCCTGTTTCTTCCGCGCCAAGCAAGCAAACACCGGCGGATGGAGATCGTTGATGGCGACCAGCGAATACCGTCTCTCGTTTGAGCGGCCGATTTACGAGTTGGAAGCGCGGCGTGACAAGCTCGAGAAAATCGCTCAGGACAACGCCGAAGTCCGGGCTGAGATTCGGCGATTGAACCGCGAAATCGCGGAGATGAAGCGCCGCGTGTACAGCCAGCTCAAGCCGTGGGAGACGGTCGAGGTCGCCCGACACCCGGATCGCCCCCAGACGACCGATTACCTGGAACTGGTCTTCGATGAATTCGTCGAACTCCACGGCGACAAGTGTTTTGGCGACGATCGAGCATTGCGCACAGGCTGGGCAAAGCTGGATGCGTATCGGGTGATGGTGATCGGACACCAGAAGGGCAAGACTGTCAAGGAACGGACCGCGTGTTATTTCGGGTGCGCGCATCCGGAAGGCTATCGCAAGGCCATCGCCAAGATGAAACTCGCGGCCAAGTTCCATTTGCCCGTGATCTGCCTGATCGACACCCCCGGGGCCTATCCCGGCATCGGTGCCGAGGAACGCGGCCAGCACCAAGTGATCGCCGAGTCGATGTTCGAGATGTCGCGCCTGCCCACCCCGGTGATTTGCGTGGTGATCGGCGAGGGAGGCTCAGGCGGGGCGCTGGCCATTGGCGTTGGCGATCGCGTGGCCGTGCTCGAACACGCCTATTATTCCGTGATCAGCCCCGAGGGCTGCGCGGGCATCCTTTGGAAGAGCAACTCCTTTAAAGAGCAGGCTGCCGCGGCCCTGAAAATGACCGCCAAGGACCTGAAGGCTTTCGGCCTGATCGACGCGGTGCTGCCAGAACCGCTCGGCGGGGCCCACCGCGACCACCATCAGATGGCCAGAGAATTGAAGACCTATTTGCGCAATAGTCTGCGCGAGTTGCTGGCCCAGCCGATCGACCAGCTCCTCGAGGCCCGCTACCAGAAATTCCGCCGCATGGGCAGATGGCTGGAGGCGCCCGTCAGTCCGCCAAGCGTCTCAGGCAACGGGAAACCAGCGGAGGGCGTTGCCAGCGAAGCCGCCGCCGTGGAACCCGCTCGAAGTTAGTCTGACTCCTCAAACGGCCAAGTGCCCAGCCGTGTCGTCAGGTCGTCCCACGCTTGTCGCTCGTGCGCCTGTCTGGGCTGATTCTAGTTTTTGCGCAACGATCCCAATCGCCACCGCTCGTCGATTGCTACCGCGACGATCTGAAGTCTGAAAATCGTCGTGCCACAATGGCGGTGCCTCTGGCGGCCCCATTCCCTGCGCGAGCCTCTCGCCCACGGGCGTTCAAAACGAACTGATCGCGCAGCGCGTTTCGGGCCGTCCGCGGCGGATCGTTTCTCAACCGGGGTGATGCGGAGCGTGGCGGCCGCCGGGCCAGGGAAAGCTCCCAGAGCCATCGCCCAGGGACCGCGTGGCTGGGCTGCACGTATCCGTAGGCCCGGGGAGTGATTGAGTGTTGAGGCATCGCGGGCCGAGCGGCCGCTTGGGAGCTGGTTTTTGGGGTCTCCCCAACGTCCGATAATGTTTCTTATGTTCGGTCGTTACGCGGGATTTTCACGGGAAATAACGAGTCTCGGGAATCCTGCCTCGCCGGTTCCTGAGGCCTCGCCGGTTCCCGCGGCGGCGAATCCGTGGAAGCTCCCGGCCACTCCCAAATCGGTTTCTGTTGCAAGCCCTGGGCCTGGCCCGGCCGGGAAAACTCGATCCGCGGAACCTCGACAGACGCCCGAGGCATTTCGGCCGTCAAAGGAAATGCAGGCCGCGGCGACGGGGGTGAACGCTCCGGGGGACTGGTCGGGTCGAGCCGGCGGTCGAGCTGCTCGATATAGGTCCCTAGCACGTTGCGGACCTCGGGCGGGAGGATCGGCGAGGTCTGCTTGATCACCCTGGCGATGGTACGGCCGGAATAAGTGTTCAAGACGTTCTGACGCATCGATTCGGATAAGGTCACCGCGAAAAAGGTGATTACTAGGCAGAGCAACGCCCCCTTGGCCAAGCCGAACAACGCCCCCACTTGCCGGTCGAAGTCCTTGAGTCGAATCCGGTCGATGATCCGAGCAACGACCCGGAACGCCAGCCAAATGGCTGCGGAGGTCGCCAGGTACAAAAGCAGCATGGCGATGAAGCGATTCCAAGGCTCTTGGGCCGCGATCATCGGGGCCACCCGACCACTCATCCGCGCCGCCACCACGAAGCTCACGACCAACGAGGCCAGCGAGGCGACCTGCCACGCCATGCCCTTCCACAGCCCGAACAACGTCGCCACTGCCAGCACTGCTAGCATCGCTAAGTCGTAAGGCTGGATGGGCAACGAATTCACGCTCTTGCCTCCTTTGCGCAGCTTCCGAGCGGGGGCCTCGAAGCGCACGATGTGCCTGCTCGGGAGGTGGGAGTATAGCGAACTGGTCCCGCCGTGCGAAGAGGAATCCGTGGCGATTGATCTTGGGGCTTTGGGGCGTTTTGGATACAAGGTCACTGTTGCTTAGGAGTTCACTCGGCGCCCCCGCTTTCCTGTCGCTGCGTTGGGATCAGAAAGCGTGGGGCCGTTAAGTGGCCTCGGGATGCCCTTTTGTCATGGCCAATTTTCGCACCCACATCACGACCAGCACGGTGGCCGGCGTGGGCTACGGGGCCGTGGCGTTCGTGTTCTACGAAGTGCCCGGGCCAGTGTGCGTGCTGGCCGGGGGGCTGTGTGGCGTCGCGGGGATGCTTCCCGATTTGGACAGCGGGCCAGGCAAGCCCCTGCGGGAAAGCCTCGCCTTCGCCGCGGCCGTGGTCTCGACGATGCTCGCCGACCGCTTCCAGAACTTCGGTTGGACCATGGATGCAGTGATCCTGGCCGGAACTATCGTTTACCTGGGAATCCGCTTCGGCGCGGCCGAACTTCTCAAGCGGTACACGGTCCACCGCGGCATGTTCCACAGCATTCCGGCGGCGATCATTTTTGGCGAAATCGCCTACCTTTTGGCTTCTGGCGATCTGCCCATCCGGTTGTACAAGGCAGGCGCCGTCGTGCTTGGCTACCTGATCCATTTGGTGCTCGACGAGGTCTTTAGCATCGACTACGTCCGCGGTCGGATGCGAGTCAAGAAGTCGTTCGGCAGCGCGTTGAAACTTTTTGACAGCAAACTCTGGCCCAACGTCTCGGCTTACGGCAAACTCGCCGTGTTCACGTTCTTGGCGATGAAGGACCAGGCCTGGATGGCCGAGTTCTACCACCAGCGACTCGAGGCCCGCACCGAGCGCTGGACGCAACATATCGTGGATTACTCAGGCAAGGCCCTGAACGCGAAGCCCCGCCAACAGCCTCCGCCCGACGCGAAACAGCCGACGCTGGGCGAAGTTGCGCATCGGGCGTGGGATGCGATCGCTTCTACGTCGAAAGCCCAGGATCCCATGGTGGACACAGCGGGCCCGACGGAGTCGAAATTGGCGGTGCTGGGCGCTACAGCCCAGCGTGTGTGGTCGGCGGTCGCTGGCGCCACAACCGGGCCTGCGGAACCAAGTTCTCCCGAGGTGGCGGCCACGGAGTCCAAGCGGGAAGAGAACGGGGCAGGCAAGGACGCCGATCCGACTCGCCCTTGGCTTCCGCGATGGTCGACGGGACGCGACTGGCTTTCCCCCAAGCCCGACGCGCCGCCGTCCACCCCCGTGTTGCGTTAGCGGGAACGGAGCGAGGGCAATTTTGGGACGCGAAGTCGTTTCCGAGGTATCCCGCCGCGGGCGTCATTATTTTGGACACGCTGGAGGGGCACTTCAGCCCGCCGTTTGGCATAGCCGGGCGGCCACGCGCACGGCCTCCATCAGGCTACTGGCTCGGGCTTCGCCCCGCCATGCGATGTCGAACGCGGTGCCATGGGCCACGCTGGTCCGCACGATCGGCAGCCCTAGCGTGACGTTCACCGCCCGGTGCATCCCCAGCAACTTCAAGGCGATATGTCCCTGATCGTGAAACATGGCCACGATGGCGTCGAAGTGACCCTCGCGAGCGCGGACCATGAGCGTGTCGGCCGGGAGGGGGCCGGTCAGATCGAGGCCTTCGGTTCGCCCCCGCTCGATTGCCGGTCGAATGATCCGCAATTCCTCGTCACCGAACAAACCGCCTTCGCCGCCGTGCGGGTTGAGCGAGCAGACGCCGATGCGAGGTCGTTGACCGGTCAGCCGTCTCATGAATTGATCGGCGAGTCGCGCCTTGGCGAGCACTCCTTCGGTTTGGAGCTCTGCGAGGGCATTGCGAAGGGCGGTGTGCAACGTGACATGCACGACAGCCAAGCCATGGGGCGAAGCCAGCGTCCCATCCGGCCCCAGATAAAGCATCATCGCGAAATCGCGGACCCCACAAAGTTCGGCAAGCAACTCGGTGTGGCCCGGGTAACCATGGCCCGCGCGATGCAGCGCCTCTTTGTTCAACGGCGATGTCACCAGCCCGGCCACGTGCCCGGCCAAGGCCAATCGGGCCGCGGCAACCACGGCCGCGAAGGCCGCCTCCCCGCCCTCGGCGCTGACTTGGCCCGTCGGCGCATTGATCGCCTCGGGAGGCCCGGCCACAAGACAGGGGAGTCGCCGCGGCGTTGGTTCCGCTTCTTCTGGGCTTTGCACGGCGACCACTTCCGCGTCGCTTTGGACGAGGGCCACCGCTCGCTCGAGAATTTCCGGCCTGCCTACCGCAATCGGACGGCACCAATCGTGGACCTCTGGCATGCGCCAAATCTTGGCCACGATTTCCGGACCGATGCCGGCCGGGTCGCCGAGGGTGATCGCGAGTGGGGGTTTCATTTGGGAATCAGTGTATGTGGCCGTAATTGAAAAAGGTGAAAAAGGTTCCGGTTGTCGTTTCAGCTCCGTGTTTACTATACTCCATTTTCATGCGTGCGTGCATCCAACGAGTCAGCCGGGCCCAGGTGGTGGTCGGCGGAGAGGTGTGTGGCCAGATTGGCTTGGGAATGGTCGTGCTCCTCGGTGTTGCCCGAGACGACACGGCGGCCGACGCCCAGCGCCTCGCCGAAAAAATCGCTGGGTTGAGGATTTTCGAGGATGCCTCGGGCAAAATGAACCTCGCTCTGGCCGAGGTAGGCGGGGCCATGCTGGTCGTGAGTCAGTTCACCTTGTTGGGCGACTGCCGGCGTGGACGGCGTCCTGATTTCTTCGCCGCGGCAAGCCCTGAAATGGCGGAGCCGCTGTACCGCGTTTTCGTCGAGGCCGTGGCTGGCCAAGGACTTTCCGTGGCCACCGGCCGCTTCCGCGAGTACATGCAAGTGGAGCTGGTGAACGATGGACCGGTGACGATCCTCCTGGATAGTCGCGAGCTGACCGCGCCACGACGAAGCTAGACTTCGACCAGGTTCTTTGCTGGAGTTGACACCTCCCCCCTGCCCTGCCCTACCCTCCGATTACCGGCTGTTCACTACGCCCAAGCGTTCCAGGAAGCGATCTGTTTGATCGGAGTGCTCCAGGTTTCCTGGGGTGAACGTAAACCTGGAGGGATTCACCGCCGGATGAAACGAGACCTCAAACAGGTCCATGGCGACCGTGATGCGCTCTTCTTCCTCTCCCGGCAGAAGCGACGCACAACGGCGGCGGTATTCGATGCGAAACGGAAACAGATCGTCACGGCCAAGGAACAGGGCCACGCGGTCTGGGATGTGTTCGGGCAGGTCGCCAGTGCGCTTGCCGATTTGGACCCGGACGCCTTCGCTATGGATCAACGAGGCGAGGCGATCAGGGCGCCAGGAGCCTTCGAGGCGGAATACCGGGGTTTGGTCAGCCAAGGCGGTGGGAACGACTGCGGTGAAACAGAAGTGGTCTCGAAGATTGCGCAGGAGCTTGGAAAGCCCACCCAAACGTGTCCGCCAAAGGAGCTGATCGGGCGAAAGGGGCTGGGTCTGCCCCTCCACAGCCCGGGCGATTCGAGCTAAATCCACGCGTTCCGCACCCCCCCTTCCCTGGTACGACTCCGACCTCCAAAGATACCGGCCGTCGCAGACAAGTTGCAACGAGCGAAGTTCTTCGCCAATTTGCATCTTCAGCTCGATTCGGAAGCGATGGATGCCGTCCTGACGGTACTCTAGATAGTCGCCTGAACCAACCAAATGCTTACCATACAAGTACACCGATTGTCGGGTCTTGGCGGCAAAAGCCGGGCATCGCTCCAGCATCGCGATGGCTTGGGCCAGGAGCTGTTCAGCCTGGGAATCGTTTCCGCTCCGGTTTGAAGCGGATTGGTCCGGAGGGTCGAGGGGCATGGTTTTCTCGTTGCCCCCCCTGCCCTGCCCTCGCCAATCTTTTTCCCGGAGCGACGTGGGCAACGCGTGCAGCCCAATCGATACCACCCTCCGGACGAGGGGTTCACGCAAACCTCGCGGTTGTGGAATGATAGCCACGGCTCCCCCCACAGCGACGATCCCAGCGATCACGATGGTGGTGAGCCTGAAGTTCATTGTGGGGGTTCTGCCGGATTTGCCAAAGAATCGCGTTGTAGTAAACCGAACATAAGACGCTAGTGGGGTTTTTCCATGCTTGCATCCTTTTTGGGCGACCGGTTGGACAGGCGACGTACCATCGTATCCGGCTTCCGGGAAAATCGCCACGTGGAAAGCGTTGCTTCGGCAAATCAAAGTCCCTCGGACTTCAGCCTAGGAAATTAGGGTGGGTCTGATGGCAAATAGGTAGGGGGGATACCTGATGAGATACGGCAAGTATTTGTTGGCTCTAGTGGTAGCATGCACGGGCTGCCTCCACAACGTGTGCCGAGACGGTAGTTCCGACGGTGGATCGCTGGGCATCGGGAACAATTTGCCCCCAGCGGCCATGCTCATGCGTCCCGGGCCTGGGGTCGATGGACCGGGGCCAGGCGTGTTGATGTACCAACCCGCCATGCCCTTGCCCGCACAAGCCGCTCAAGTGGTGTTCGCTGGCCCTGAGGGCATGGTCATCCACTGGGATGTCAGCGGGCCGGGGCTGTTCGATTCGGAACCGTTGGTCGTTCCTGGCCGTTACAACTTCCCGGAAGGCGCGATCTATCGTTTGAAACTGGTGAACATCCCGGGCCGTCCGGGCGTGGAACTGTATCCCACGTTAGAAATCGGTCCCACCATGCCCCGCACGGCCGCTTTTTTGGCCCACAACGCCATCCCCATCCAATTCACTCCTGAAGACTTCGACCAAGTGATGAGCGGCAACTTCGTGACCAAGGTCATTTACCTGCCGGATCCCGAATTCCAGGAATTGGCGGTGGCTGGCGTGGAGACGCTTGTCAGCACGCGGCTCGATCCAGGCGTTGATCCGATCGTCGAGGCCGACCGACGAGGCGCGATCTTGGCGGTGGTCCGGATCGGCAACAAAGACTTACAGCTTCCCAACCCGATGGCCGAAGCCAATGGGGTCACCCCCGCTGGATTTGCAGGAGCGTTGGGGCCGGGCGGCAGTCCCATGGGGATGCCGGGAATGATGGGTGGTCCAGTCCCGCCGACCTACATTTCCGGGGTCACGGGCCCGCAGTGGGGTATGCCGATGTCGGGCACGCCCATCGGATTGCCCGGCCCGCCCCACATCCCGCTCGGAGCTCCCGCCGGGTTGCAAAAGCACAAGATCGTTAACCACACCAAAGTCCATCTTCCCGAACCGCAGCGCCACGTGCGCGTTGACGTGAAGCAAAAGCCCGGGATGAGCTATCCTCGGCCCGCCAACCATGCCCGGATCGTCGAGAAGGTCCAGCCCGGCGGCGAGAACTATCGCCAGCCGGATTGGGCAAGGCACCAATTCATCGCCGGTGAGAATGGCGAGGTCCCCTGCCCTCAAAAAGGAAACGGTCAGAACGGAACCATGCCAGCAACCGCGGAGTGATCAGAATGCCGAGGAGCCTAACCTGAGTGGGCCCGAAGAACGCCTCTGGCACCACGGTCCACGGACGGCAAGCCGACAGACAACGTCCTTCCCCAAAAGTCGGAGCGGGGGATCCATCCAGGGGCCGCTGGAGTTCGACGAAATCGGGCCATGGTTCATAGCCGGGCAGGTATCTCCTCTCAACAGGCGGGAACAATGGACTGCTGGATGCGAGTTGCTGGCAACTTGGCGATAGCTGCGATGCTGTGGCTGGGGACCTTCAGCCCTCTTTGCGGCCAACAGCCCGCAGTGCATTTTTGGCACCCTGCGGGCTTGCCTCCGGGAGCGATTGGTAGCCAGCAACTCGCTCGCGGCGGGCCCCTACCCGGCTTCTTCCAGCCAGTCGAGATTCGGGCCCCGGCGAAGGTCCTAATCTCGCTGGCGGAAGGCGGCCGCTTTCGCCAGCCCACCGCGAGCCCGGTCCGCGTCGGACTCTTGGTGGGTCAGGTGTATCGCTTGGCGGCGATCAATCTTCCCCTTCAGCCGGGAGTGGCCGTCTACCCGACGATCGAGATCGTGGATCGGCTCTACGCCCCGCGCGGCATGGAAACGCGATTTCCCGTAATCATTGAGTTGACGAAGGAGGATCTCGAACTGGCGGCCCAGGGCAAGTTCGTGACCCGGGTGGTGTACGTGGAAGACCCGCAGGCCGCACTTCCCGCTTCGGGGACCGGAGATCAAAGCTGGTTCGATGTGGCCCCGGGCATGGACCCCTTGACCGTGGCCGACACGCTGGGACGCCCCATTGCCATTGTGCGAATGGGAGGTCGGGTGCCAAGCGAAGGTGAGGCCGACATGGGGTTTCTCTTCGGCTGTCCTCCGTTTCTTTCGCTGCCAGGCCCAGCGACGTCCACCGCGGAAACGAAACCCAAGGCTGCTCCCCCAGCAACCAAGAGCCGTGCGGAGGCCGCACCGAAATGAGCCTTATCGAAGACGCCTTCCCTCGACGGCCCCGAACGGAAAAACCTGGCGTGGCCGTGTCGGCTTGGAGCGGTGAGTCAGGCCGATCGAGCGATGAACGGATGCCGGGCTGGTTGCGGATAGCGCTGTTGGCGGTATGCACGCTGATTTTGTGTTCGTGCCGGGGGCCAGTCGCGTCCCAGGATTCGGCCCAGATCACGCCCTTCCCTGCCCCCTCCCCTGCCCTGTTCGGTGCCGCCCCCTCCCCTGCCCTACCCCGACCCGCGTCCACCCATCCCGTGCTACAAACTGCTTACTCCGAGGCTCCAGAGGCCAACGGCATCAACGTGCCAAGTACCCCAAAGGGACCGGCCGGTTGGGAGCTGGGCGTTCCCTTGCCCCACGTGGCCACCGGCCCCTGGACCCCGCCGGGCATCGCGAAACCGTGGCCTCCGGATGAGTACCTCGCCGATGGTGGCGATGGCGGTATCCAGGCGGCCGTGCGCGACGACCGGCAGGTCCGTGGGTTGGAAATGGAAGACACCATTGCCCATTACGACACGCTCGACGGCCGAACGCTCGTCGAGCCGAGCAACCAAGTGCTGCTCTACAGTCCGCGATTCCGTTCCGTCCGGCAAGTCCTCGGTCCGGTCGAGAATGAACAGATGGTGGCATCGACGGGGGTGATGCAGCCGGTGCGTCCTGCCGGTCAGGCCGAGGTGACCATCACCGGTTCCACCAAGCAGCATGTTCAGACCGTGCGCCAGATCGGCCAAAAGTCGCCCACGATCATGCGCTCCCGTCAAGGGGATGGCGCTCTATCCACGGCCATCGGACTGGCTGCTTTCGACAACGGCTTCAAGCCTTACGAAAACCTCGTCGTGATCCGAACCGGAACCTACGAGGCGGCGGAACGCGCCTGGTTGGCGCGGGGCACGACAGCGGCCATCACCTGGGCCAGCGATCAGGCGATCCAAGTGATGCTCGATCGTCGCACGGCGAGCGCCGTGGTGCGCGACGAAAAAATCGACACGCTCTACAGCGTTGATGAACCCCCGGCCAACCCGAAATTGCGGATCATCAAGGTTGCCTCCACGGCCTACGCGGAAGTTGGCGATACGGTGGACTTCACCATCCGTTTCGACAATGTGGGCAACCAGGTGATCGGCAATGTGGTGATTCTCGACAGCCTGACCACCCGCTTGGAATTCGTGCCGGGAACGGCCCAAGCGAGCCTGCCCGCCAGTTTCACCACCCAGCCGAACGAAGGCGGTTCCTTGGTTCTCCGTTGGGAGATCGCCCAGCCGCTGGAGCCGAACACCGGCGGAATTCTCCGCTTCACTTGTCGCGTGCGCTAGAGGATGGTCCGCGGATTCACTGAGCCGCTGGCGTCATAACCTTTCACCGTGCCCGTCGGTACAACCGGATGGCACAGGTCTTGTTTCGATATCGCCGGGGGCTTTATAGTAGCCTCAATGGCTGAGGCGTTCCGCGCGGAATTGCCCAGTTCGTGGTAAACTCTCGTCGCGCGGGGCCGTTCATTCACTGCTCGAACTGCATGGGTTTGTTTCGACGACCGCCGCGCGGCAGTTCTCCGTCGGCCCGCGATCCGCGATCCTGCAACGCAGATCGTCCCCTGACGATTGCCCTGGTCTGCACCCAACGGCTGTGGCACGGCGGCGAGGAACAGGCTGCGCTGCTCGCCAGGGGCCTTCGCCAAAGCGGTCAGCGAGTTGCTGTTCTCGCCAGGGCCGACGGTCAGTTCGTGCGGCGGATGGCCGACGAAGGATTCCCGGTCTTCCCTTTCCACGGCAATGGCCGCAATCCCTTGGCCTTTTTGCAAATCCGCGCCGCCCTCCGCCGCCTGCAACCTGATGTCCTCCATTACAATGATCCTCACGCGGTGACGGCCGCGGGCCTGGCGGGAATTGGATTGAGAATGAAGGCCCGGGTGGCCGCACGCCATTTGTATTTTCCAATCCGCTGGGCAATACGCTACCGGGCGTTCTGCGATCGAGTGATCTGCGTATCGCGTCCCGTGGCGCAAGTCTGCCAAGAAAGTGGCATCCCGCCGCGAATGATTCGCGTGGTCCACGGAGGCATCGATCCCGCCGCTTGGCGGCCCGGCGATCGCCAACGGGCCCGCAACGCACTGAACGTCCGTCAGGATGAGCACTTGATCCTAACCGTAGCGCAGTTGGTTACCTGCAAGGGGCATCGCGATCTGCTGGAGGCGATGCAAAGCATCATCGCGCGACGGCCAGAGACGCGCCTTGTGCTTGCTGGCGACGGTCCCTTGCGTACCTCGCTTGAAGCCCAGGCCAGCACTCTGGGAATCGGTTCCCACGTCCAATTTCTCGGCCACCGGACTGACGTGCCCGATCTGTTGGCCGCGGCCGATTTGTTCATTCTGCCCTCCCTGAGCGAGGCCCTGCCGGTTACCCTCATGGAGGCAATGCTTGCCGGTTGTCCGATCGTGACCACGACGGCTGGTGGTGTTACGGATTTGGTAGGCGATTCAGCCGACACGGAAACGCCGGTCGCATGGACCGTCCCGCCCGGCAAACCGCACTTGCTGGCCGCCGCTATCCTCGACGCATTGGAAAACGAAGCCTTGCGAGCGGAGCGCGTCGCGCGAGCCCGACAGCGGATGCTCCAACACTTCACGGCCAGCCGGATGGTC
This sequence comes from uncultured Thermoguttaceae bacterium, assembly GCA_937951625.1. Taxonomy (GTDB): domain Bacteria; phylum Planctomycetota; class Planctomycetia; order Pirellulales; family Thermoguttaceae; genus CALFBP01. The sequence goes on along the minus strand of CALFBP010000022.1, from coordinate 11,736 downwards.
CACGAGACCCTTGGCGTATATCGCGAGGCGATTGGCCTTGCTTGAGAGGTGCTCGGCTCGCTGCCGACAGTCGCTTGCCGCGCCGCACCAAAAGATTACAATGGCCGACGTTCGCTGCCTTCGAGGAAGACTCCACCCACGGATGAATTGATTGTAATCATCAGCGAGCTATGCATTGTACGCCGCTCTACGATTGGCATGTAGCTCACGGCGCCCGGATGGTGGATTTCGCCGGTTGGTCCATGCCTCTTCAATACACTTCCATCATCGAGGAACACCACGCCACCCGAAACGCGTGCGCGATTACTGATATTTCCCACATGGGGAGGATCCGATTCGAGGGCCCGGGGGCGGAAGAATTTCTCGCGGGGCTTTTGACCCGGCGCATGAGGGACCTTCGTCTGGGCCAGGTCCGCTATTCTTTGGTGACGAACGATCAAGGGGGAATCCTGGACGACGTTCTGGTGGGTTATTATCACAACGAGTACGGGCAACCGTTTTACGTCGTTGTGGTCAATGCCAGCAATCGGGAAAAGATTGTCCGCTGGATCGATGCCCACCTGCCTCGGGAAGTGGCGGAAGCCCCTGGCCGCGAGGTGATTTGGACGGATGTCACGCGGCTTTGGGCCATGTTCGCCATTCAGGGACCAAGGTCCTACGATCTGCTACAGTCGTTGGTCGACGCGGATTTGGAATGGATGCGCTATTACAACGGGGCCCAAGTGCGTATCCTGCACCCCGCGGCGCGGCGCCAAGGGGGTATCATCAGCCGCACGGGCTACACTGGGGAGGACGGTTTTGAATTGAGCGTCGGGGCAAGCATCGCCGTAGATGTATGGAACGCGATCGTGGAGCTAGGAAAGCCGTTAGGACTGGTTCCGACCGGCATCGGCGCCCGCGATACCCTGCGTTTGGAGGCGGGGATGCCTCTCTACGGCCATGAACTCGATGAACACATCGACCCGTTCCAAGCAGGACTCGGCTTCGCCTGCTACTTGGAGGGCGTCGATTTTCCCGGCCGCGACGCCTTGCGGAAACTCCGTGATCAGCCGCCCAAGGCGGTTCGGGTGGGATTGGAGCTGGTTGGTCGTCGCGTGGCCCGACAGGGGGCCGCCGTCTTCGCCGGGGAACAGCGCATCGGCGAAGTCACGAGCGGCACGTTCTCGCCCACGCTCCAGAAGTCGATCGCCATGGCGTATCTTGCGCCTACTTGGGCTACGCCAGGAACCGAAGTCAGCGTCGACGTGCGTGGCCGGCGAGAACCGGCCATGGTCGCCCCCTTACCGTTTTACCGCCGCAATGTGAAAGGAAAATCCCAGTGAAACCTGAAGATCTGCTTTTCACGAAGACCCACGAATGGGTCCACCTAACCACGAATCCCACCGGCGAGACGATCGCCACCGTCGGCATCTCCGCTTTCGCCCTGGAGGCCTTGACCGATCTGGTTTTCATCGAACTCCCCCCGGTGGGTCGGCGGGTGGAAGCGGGAGGAGCGTTCGGCGAAATCGAATCGGTCAAGGCCGTCAGCGACCTTTACAGCCCCGTCAACGGCGAAGTGGTCGAGGTCAACACGGCTGTCGCCGACCGGTTGGATCGCATCGCCGAGGATCCTTATGGGGCCAATTGGCTGGTCAAGATCAAAGTGGCCGGCGACGTTGACCGCAGCACGTTGCTTTCTTACGACGAATACCAAAAACAGTGCGCGGAAGAGTCGCATTAGGTTACGACGTCAGGAGGCCAAGGTGGATGGACCCCAAGGCTGAAGGGGCGGGAAGCCTGGCTTGCTGCAAGAGAGCTTCGTCCCTGACTCGCTTCTCACCAACTTTTTCTTCGCAAACCCGTATGCCTTACATCCCCAACACGCCTGCCGATCAAGAGGCGATGCTGGCCGCGATCGGCGTCACCTCGATCGAAGAATTGTTTGCCTCGGTGCCCCGGGAATTACGGCTTCAGGGCGACTTGAATCTTCCGCCTGCGCTAAGCGAATTGGAATTGACGGCGCATGTGGCGGAATTGTCGGGAAGCAATGTATCCGCGGCCCAATCGGTGTGTTTTTTGGGCGGGGGGGCTTATGACCATTTCATCCCTGCGGTGGTCGATTTCGTGGCCGCGCGCAGCGAGTTCTACACGGCTTACACCCCCTACCAGCCAGAGGCCAGCCAGGGCACACTGCAAGCGATCTTCGAGTACCAGACGTTGATCGCCCAACTGACTGGAATGGATGTGTCGAACGCCAGTCTGTATGACGGCGGATCGGCGACCGCCGAGGCGGTGCTGATGGCTCGAAGCGTAACGGACCGTCCGGGCCGGGTCGTGGTTCTTCAAAGTCTCCATCCTGAATACCGCCAGATCATCGCTGCCTACTTGGCCAATTTGGATGCCGAGTTGGCGGTCGTACCCACGCCGGATGGGACAGTTCAGCCGGAGGCGCTGGCCGCGGCCGTGGATGACCGCACCGCCTGCGTGGTCGTTCAGCACCCCAATTTTTTTGGCTGCTTGGAGGACGTTCGGGCGTGTGCCCGGGTCGCTCACGAGGCTGGAGCGATGTTCATCGTCGTTGTGGACCCCATCAGCCTCGGGCTGCTCGTCCGCCCGGCGGATTACGGCGCCGACATTGTCGTGGCCGAAGGCCAGTCGCTGGGTAACCCCATGTATTTTGGTGGACCATACTTGGGCATTCTGGCCTGCCGCGAACAATTCGTGCGGCGAATGCCGGGCCGCCTGGTCGGCCAGACCGTCGATCGCCGCGGCAACCGCTGTTGGGTGCTTACTTTCCAGACCCGCGAACAACACATCCGCCGCGAAAAGGCCACGAGCAACATTTGCACGAATCAGGGCCTCTTGGCACTTCGGGCCGCGGTGTATTTGGCGGCCATGGGCCCCCAGGGGATGCGATCGGTCGCCGAACTATGCGTGCAGAAAGCCAACTACGCCATCCAGCGGCTCACTGCCAGCGGCGTGCTGCGGCGGGGCTTCGACCGGCCGGTGTTCAAGGAATTCGTCGTTCGGGCCGTTGACGGGGAAGTTGAAAAGCGGCTGGAAAGCGCTCTTGGCGCAGGCTTCCTGGCCGGCGTCCCGCTCGGTCGGTGGTATCCCGAGCTGGCGGACTGCTTCCTCGTCGCAGTGACGGAAAAGCGGACTAAACAACAAATTGACCGACTTGCGGAGGTGTTGACAACGGCGTAAACCCCGGTCGCTCGTTGACTCCGAGTGGTCCTTGGGCCAGCACGCCATGCAGTTTCTTTCGCGTGGCAGATAAGTCGGCTGGTCGCCAGGGGGCGTCTTATGGGTACAAATTCCGGCTTTTTACCTGTCTGACAAACTGGCAGTCCTTGTACTATGCGCAACCAGCAAGCCACTCAGTTGCTTTTTGAACTCTCACGACCCGGTCGGCGGGCCGTACAATTGCCGCCGTGCGACGTCCCGACGCGCCCCATCGAGGAATGGATTCCCGCCGAAGCGCTTGCTGCCTCGCCACCACCGCTGCCCGAGTTGACCGAGCCGGACATAGTGCGGCATTTCGTGAATCTTTCCACACTCAATATGTCGGTCGACACGCACTTCTACCCGCTCGGCTCGTGTACGATGAAGTACAATCCCAAGCGGAACGAGCGGCTGGCGAGTCAGAGTGGGTTTGCAGATGTGCATCCTTACCAACCGGAAACTACGCTTCAGGGTTTGTTGGCCATCTTGCACTCAGTCCAGGAAATGCTGGCCGAGATTGCCGGGTTGGAGGCGGTAAGCCTTCAGCCGGCGGCCGGCGCTCAAGGCGAGATGACGGCCTTGCTGGTGGCGGCGGCCTATTTTCGCGACCGCGGCGAGCACCGCCGTACGGTGTTGATACCCGACGCGGCCCACGGCACCAACCCGGCTAGTGCCGCGATGGCCGGCTGGTCGACGATTCAGGTCCGTAGCACCGCCCAAGGACTCGTGGATCTTGAGGATTTGAGCCGCAAGCTTTCGTCCGAGACCGCCGTGTTCATGATGACCAATCCCAATACGCTCGGGCTGTTCGACGGACAGATCGCGGAGATTGCGCGGCGGGTCCATGCATACGGCGGCTTGGTGTACCTCGACGGCGCGAACATGAATGCGATTCTGGGCATTGCGCGACCCGGCGATTTCGGGGCCGACATGATGCACTTCAACCCTCATAAAACGTTCAGCGGCCCCCATGGCGGCGGTGGACCCGGAGCGGGGCCGATCGCGGTCACGGCCGCTTTGGCCCCTTACTTGCCCGTGCCGATCGTGGTTCGCACCGATCGAGGCGGTTATCGCCTCGACTATGATCGCCCCAAGTCCATCGGCCGCGTGCGGAGCTTTTTCGGCAATACCGGGGTGCTTGTGCGGACCTACTGCTACCTGCGGACGTTGGGGCCGGACGGGGCCAGGCGAGTCGCGGAAAACGCCGTGCTCAACGCCAATTACTTGCTCAGCCGGCTGAAAACTTTCTTGGATATTCCGCACGGCGATCGCTGCATGCACGAATTCGTAGCATCGGCTTCGGCGCTCAAGGCGAGTCAGGGCATCACGGCCATGGACATCGCCAAACGGTTGTTGGACTTCGGCTTCCACGCCCCCACCGTCTACTTCCCTTTGATCGTCAAAGAAGCGCTGATGATCGAACCGACGGAGACCGAATCCAAGGCCACGCTGGACGCGATGGCCGAGGCCCTGGAGCGTATCTGCCGGGAACCGGCCGACTTGCTGCATCAGGCGCCCCACTCGACCGCGATCAGCCGCCCGGACGAGGTTCGGGCCGCCAGGACCCCGATCCTGAAATTCTCATGACCGATTGCCGACTCCTCATCGATCCACCCGCGGCCGGGGCTTGGAATATGGCGGTCGACGAATGGCTCTGGCATTGGGCAGGGAAGACCGGCCGGTGGTGCCTGCGATTCTACCGCTGGGAGGGACCAACGCTCTCGTTGGGCTACTTCCAGAATCACGAGGATCGTCAGCAACACCCGCCAAGCCTCTCGTGTCCGGTCGTGCGGCGGATCAGCGGCGGGGGGGCGATCGTCCACGACGTGGAATGGACTTACTCCCTTGCCGTCCCCTTGAAGCTGCCGACGAACGAACCTCGCGCTAACCAAACGTCAGAGGGGTTAATTGTGTCGCGAAATTCGGGATGCGGCCGGAACATGCCCCGGCAATGGCTTTATGAAGTCGTTCATGGCACGATCGTCGAGCTTCTCGCCCACTTCGGCGTTCATGCCCAGATTTGTGGAAAAGTCCAAGAGGGGAAGAAGGCAGCCGCTCTACCATTTCTCTGTTTTCAGCGACGCTCGCCCGGCGATGTGCTCGTGGGTCCCATCAAGGTGGCTGGCAGTGCCCAACGCCGCAACAACGACGCCCTGCTCCAACATGGAAGTCTTCTTTTGGCTCGTTCTTTGGTCGCCCCCGAGCTGCCGGGCCTCAAGGAAATCGCTGGCCGCGAGTTCCCATTCGAGTTTGTGCTGGAGGTGTGGCTGGCGCGACTAAGCGACCGGTTGCGGTTGAGCTGGGCCGAAGAACAGTTATCCGAAACGGAGCGGGCAGCAATTGATCAATTGGTGTTGGCGAAACATAACTGTCCAGCGTGGGTAATAAAACGAACCCGGCCCGAGCTTTCGATGTTTTTTAATAGTTAACTAACATTCACGCGGCCGTGGGGTGGGAATCTCTTTGGAGAAGCAGATTTGGATCGCTGCCCATATCGTATTCACACCCGCCTATCTCGTGCAGAGACAACCGCCCTCGATGGAGGGGTTTGGGGCTGTTGTTTTGAATTCTTGCCCTTAAAAAACGATCGATTACTTACGGTGCGGGGGTTGCCTTTGCCGCGATTTGGGAAAGAATTTCATTGGGTGGCATCGGTTGGTGGTCCTACAAACCATACAGCAAACATGGGCGTCGAAAGCCTGTAATGCTTGGGCGGCTCTTTGGGGCTGGGACAGAAGTTACGGGCTCTCGCCGACCGACAAAAAATACCGAACCCCGTTGCATCGCCAAAGATTTCGTTCATACTAAGGGCGGACAGTGGGAGGTAACCGGCGCGATGGTTTAGCCCAGGGGAGGTGCTTGCCGAGTTCTTCGGCTCTTCTCGTTGCATGAGGGGTGTTCAGAGCGATGGATGTAAAACTTGTCGTTGTCCACGGGAAACACGCTGGTCAGGAAATCCCGATCCCCGGTCCGAAATTCTTCATCGGGCGTGCGGAGGATTGCAATCTGCGTCCTCATAGCGACCTGGTCAGTCGGCACCACTGCGTGATCATGGTGGAAGAGGGTTTCGTGGCCGTTCGCGACTTCAACAGCAAGAACGGCACTTTCGTAAATGGAGAACGAATCGTCGGGGAAGCTGAATTGAAATCCGGCGATCACCTCAAGATAGGACAAATCGAGTTCGAGGTGCAGATCACCGCAACCGTGGTCGGCAAGAAGGCGCCGAAAGTCCGCAGTGTTCAGGAGGCCGCTGCCCGCACCGTCGAGGCCGCACGTCCGCAAACCACCGACAAGGACCTGGACCTAGGGGATTGGTTTGATGAATCGACGGGCGCGAGCCTGAGCGACACGACGACGATGCTACCGAAGAACCTTCAGGAAATCGCCCAGGGCGAAACAAGAGCCGTATCCCCCGCGGAAAATCCGTCCAAACAAGCCGAAGAAGAACCAGTCAAGGGCCCGAAGACCGATTCCGCCAGCACGCGGGACGCGGCTTCCAAGGGATTGAAGGATTTGCTTCGGCGCTTCTGAGATTCACGAGTGAAAGCCAACGGCCCCCCCAAATCCGCCGCCATTTTGGGCCTCGCGTTCGACAACGACGATGGGCATACCCGATTGACCCGGGGCAAAAATTTCGTCTTAGTCGGCGGGAGTCAGGATACGCACGCCGTGATGCAAGAGACGGCAATCAAGGTCAACGAACGATTGGACCGCGCAGGCAAACGCTTGGAAGAGGTTTCGTTGAAGGAACTTCGCCAAATCTTCCACGAAGTCCGCGAGTCCATCGGTTCGGATCGGTAGCAACTTGGCCGCGGCCTGGTGCCTAGCTTTCGGGCGGGGGCCGCGGGAATGGCCGCGGGTAGGCATCTTGAGATCCGCGGAATCACCAACCCGATCATGGCCCGCGATCAGTACCTCTTCGTGACCGGACGATTGGCGGAAGCCTCGCTCCGGGAGGTTCTTCGCGAATTGGGGCCTGCGGTCGGCTTCGACTATGCCGTGGCCGTCATGCCGATCACGGTGGCGGCCTTGCTCACCACGAAATGGATCGCCCGACGCCTGGTCGTTCCCGAGGGCGTTACCCGCGTCATGGTGCCCGGCTACTGTCAGGGAGACCTCGCCGTTTTGGAGGAGGTTGCTCGAGTGCCGGTGGAGCGTGGTCCCAAGGACCTTCGCCAACTCCCCGACTATTTTGGCCAGAAATCGGCGTTGGCCGAGTATGGCGAATACGACATCGAGATTGTAGCCGAAATCAATCTAGCCCCGCGCCTCCCACTTTCCGAGCTGGTGAATCAGGCCAAGCATCTGGGAGCGGACGGCGCCGACGTGATCGACCTTGGCTGCGAGCCAGGCTTCGTTTGGAGCGGGGTGGGCGATGCGGTGCGTGCCCTTCGCGACGAAGGGCTGCGCGTGTCCATCGACAGCTTCCAGCCCGAGGAAATCGCTGTCGCGGTCAAGGCAGGCGCGGAACTCGTGCTATCGGTGAACAAGACGAACTGCCGGTACGCTCAGGACTGGGGCTGCGAGGTGGTCGCCGTGCCCGACGTTCCCGGCACATTCCAAGGCCTCGAGAAAACCTTGGCGCAGTTGGACAAAGCCAATGTCCGCTATCGTATCGATCCCATCCTCACTCCCATCGGCTTCGGCTTCGCGGAGAGCTTGGGCCGCTACCTGGAAGCGCGGCGGCGGTGGCCGCAGGCCGAAATGCTGATGGGCATTGGCAACCTGACCGAATTGACCGACGTAGACTCGGCGGGCGTGAACGTGCTGCTGCTAGGATTCTGTCAAGAATTGGGCATCCGCAGCGTGCTCACCACGCAGGAGATCAATTGGGCGAGGACTTCTGTCAAGGAATGCGACTTGGCACGGCGGCTGGTGCATTATGCCATCAAACATCAAGTCTTGCCCAAGCACGTGGAACCGCGTCTAGTGATGCTTCGCGACCCGAAAGTGCTCGAACATGGCCCAAAGGCCCTCGACGAGTTGGCCGCGAAGATCACCGATCCAGCGTACCGGATTTTCGCCGAACAGGGAACCCTGCATGCTGTGACGGCGGGTCAGCATTTGCAGGCGAACGATCCCTACGACCTGTTCGAGCAAATGCTGGCGCATGCCGCATCGCCGATCGATCCGCAGCATGCTTTCTATCTTGGCTACGAGATGGCCAAGGCCGTGACTGCGTTGACTTTGGGAAAGAACTACCGGCAAGACGAAGCGCTGGAGTGGGGAATGCTCACCGTGCGCGAGCTGACTCGCCTGGAACGCCGCGCCCTCCGTGCCGCCCGACGCCGCAAAGAACAAGGTTGCCTGGACCCGGACTCCTAACTCACCGAATTCACCAAACAGACAACGAGTCGCGGTTCGCGAACTCGGGTTGGAAACCGCTGGAGGGTGATCTGCATCTGCTCAACTTTGGATCATGTCCCCTGCCCTACCCTTTGTTGAAGAACTTTCGCCCCCGCCCGATCCCGAGGCAGCCTTCGTGCGCTTGGCCAGCCAACGACATTGTGTGTTTCTCGACAGCGCGATGCATGATCCCGCCTTAGGGCGCTATTCGTTTTTAGCGGCGGACCCCTTCGATTATTTCGAATTTTGCGGGGGCGGAGGAGGAAACGAGGCCCCCCTCGATCTTTTTGGCAACCGCCTGGCGAGATTCCCTGCCCTGCCCCTCGCTGGGTTGCCGCCGTTTCAAGGCGGGGCTGCCGGTCTGTTGAGCTACGATCTGGGGCGATGCCTGGAACGAGTCCCGGCCCCAGCGTACGACGAGTTCCAGGCGCCGTGGCTTGCGGTCGGTTTCTACGACGCTCTGGTCGCTTGGGATCACATGGAACAGCGCGCCTGGATCATATCCCAGGGGTTCCCCGAGCTAGGGCCCACGGCCCGCGCCCGACGCGCCAAGCAGCGACTCGACCAGCTTCGATCGTGGCTGGCCGCACCGGGGCCCTCGCCGATTCCGCCGGATGCGGGGATCAAGCCGCTGCTGCCCGAGGAACTGGCCCCCCAGTTTCCCGTTCCGCTTCATGACGCACTGACCAGCAATTTCTCAAGACCGAGGTATCTCGCGGCGGTTCGACGGGCAATCGAGTACGTGTACGCGGGCGACGTGTTTCAAGTGAACCTGGCTCAGCGGCTGCTCCATCCTGCGCGGTGCGATTCGGTGACGCTGTACCGTCGTCTGCGCAGGCTCAATCCTGCGCCGTTTGCGGGCTATTTCGATCTGGGGGCTTTCCAGATCGTCAGTGCGTCGCCGGAGCGGTTCGCCAGCGTCCGCGATCGGTTGGTTGAGACCCGGCCGATCAAAGGCACCCGCCCCCGCTCACCAAGCCCGGAGACAGATCGCCTCGCCGGCGAGGAGCTACGCGGCAGCGAGAAGGATCGGGCGGAAAACGTGATGATCGTCGACTTGCTCCGCAACGATTTATCACGAGTGTGTGAACCGGACAGTGTCCGCGTTCGTGAACTCTGCACGTTGGAGACCTACCGCTTCGTGCAACATCTCGTCTCGGTGGTGCAAGGCCGCCTGCGTCTGGGGCTCGGTCCTGTGGACCTGGTTCGGGCAGCGTTTCCCGGCGGATCGGTCACCGGCGCGCCGAAGGTACGCGCCATGGAGATCATCGCGGAGCTGGAACCGACAGCGCGAGGCCCTTACTGCGGCTGCCTAGGATACGTCGGATTCGATGGTACCGTGGATTTGAACATTTTGATTCGGACGATCACGGCCGGGCGAGGCTGGTGGCAGCTCCCGGTCGGCGGCGGCATTGTCGCCCAGTCCGTTCCCGAACAAGAATATCAGGAAACTTGGGATAAAGCGACCGGCTTGATCCAGGCCATGCTATGACCGTGCTGGTGATCGACAACTACGACAGCTTCGTCTACAACTTGGCCCGTTACTTCGAACGGCTCGGCCACCGCACGTTGGTGGTGCGCAACACCGCGATCGACGCGGCAGGCGTCAGGAGGTCTGCCCCAGAGGCGGTGATCTTGTCCCCCGGCCCCTGCGATCCACGCCGCGCCGGTTGTTCCTTGGAGGTCGTTCGCCAGTTGCACAGCCGCATCCCCATCCTCGGCGTCTGCTTGGGCCACCAAGCAATTGCGGAAGCCCTGGGGGCGAGAATTGTTCGGGCGGCGGAGCCGGTGCATGGTCGGACGTCTCGAGTGGTGCATCATGGCCGAGGCATTTTCGCCGATCTGCCTAGCCCCTTTGTCGCCGCGCGCTATCATTCTTTGGTCGTAGAAGAGGAATCGCTTCCCCCCGTGCTTGAAGTCACGGCACGTGCCGAGGATGGAATGGTCATGGCCATCCAGCATCGCCATTTTCCTGTCGTTGGTTTGCAGTTTCACCCGGAGTCGGTGCTGACCGAGCATGGCTACGCAATCCTCGCGGCCTTTCTGCGATTGGCAAGGCTCCCTATCCCGAAAACGCTCCCGACCATCCAGGAGGAGAGGTGCCGAGAAGGAGGCGAGGGCATACGCGGATGGAATATCGTCGAGGTGGCGGCCCGCGCCGAGTGCGCGATTCCCCAGATCACCGCATCACCCCCCAAGAGGTCACAAGAGGCGTGAGAATGTGGGACGGTGATCCCAAGATCGCCGCCACCGCAAGGCGTACTTTTCACGGTCGGAAAAGGAGCACGCGATGATTCTGGAGGGCATTGTCACGACGGTTCATGCCGACGGTGGGGTCCATCTTGCGGCCATGGGCGCGGATGTCGAGGAGCATCAGGCCCACGCCATCCAACGCCTGGTTCTTCGTCCATACCGAGACACGGCGACGCTGACCAACCTGGAGCGATCGGGCGAAGCGGTCTTCCACGTCACCGACGACGTCGAATTGTTGGCAAAGGCGGCCCTCCATCGCCTCGAGGCCTTGCCACGACTGCTTCCGGCTCCCGCCGTTCGAGGTTGGATACTTGCCGACGCTTGCCGGTGGCTCAGCCTCCGCGTGACGGAGATCACGTGGGTGGGGTCGCGTGCCATGGTCGAGGCCGAGGTCGTAGCCCAGGGAAGGTTCCGCGATTTTTTCGGCCTGAACCGTGCTAAGCACGCGGTCGTAGAAGCGGCAATCTTGGCGAGTCGGATCAAATGGCTGCCGATGGAGGAAATCCGGCAAGCCTTGGACCAACTTGCGGTTTTGGTGGAAAAAACCGGCGGTGAGGCGGAAAAAAGGGCGTTTGCCTTGGTTTGGGATCATGTCCTGACGGCAAAAAAGCAGGGCCTCGCCTCACCGCCCGAGCCTGAGGAAACGTCCCGGACGCCGTCCGTGCCAACCGTCGCGTGATTCCTTTTCCCTTTCCTGGGCCGTGACCCTTAGGAGGTAACGTTGCTGGTGATCCAGAACCCATGACGTCGTAGGATCGTGAGGAAGAGAGCGTGGGCAACCGGATGATTCACGTGGTGGCGCCGAGCCGGCTTCATTTCGGGATGGTTTCAATGAACCATCCCGGGCAAAGGCGTTATGGCGGCACAGGGGCCATGATCGAGTCGCCGGGCGTGGAAATTACCGTGGGCCCTGCCGAACGTTTCGAGGTCTTC
>CALFBP010000021.1 GCA_937951625.1 uncultured Thermoguttaceae bacterium | reverse complement strand
GGTTTCGCGTCGCCAACGCCGCATCCACGGCGATGTCCAGGAAACGCCGCTGCATCTCCCGGCACACCACCGGATGGTCCGTAAAGCCATAGTCGGTGTGAGAGAAATGGACGAGGTCCACGTGTTTGACGTGGGCAGGGGTTTGCTCAGCGTCCGCGGCCGCGGCGGCCTGAAGTTCTGCCGCCGCCAGCACGGCCCCCGCCACGATCGACTCCATCAATACACGAGCGCACGCTCGGAGGGGCCGCCTCTGTTGAAAGTTCATCAGTAGCATCGTTTCCTCCCTTTCAGGAACGATGAAAACGCCTTTGGATTGGGAATCATTCCACTGGTCCCGCGATCTTTCCACCGATTGTAACCGGCCGCTTGCTCCCCTATCCCCCGGAGATAGCAACCCTAGCGAGGAAACATCGTACCTTACGCAGTTTGTTGCGGCAACTCGGAGAGGGGAGGAAACGTACAACGTCCATGGCTGCACACGTGGAGGCGGCTGAGAATCACGTCGAACGGCGATCCCGGTTTTTTTCCCGAGGTGACAACATTCAGACCCTGTCCCTACACTTCCCTCTCCCCCTGGGAGAGGGCTAGGGTGAGGGCCGAAGATCTTTGTAGACGAGAGAAAACGGCAGCACCGTTGCTGTCTTCAACCCCAATTCCTCCCGGCTGGCGGGAGACGGGGAGCTTCTGGGGTAAGCTCCTCAGTACTTCCAGATGGACGGCCGCCCGTCGGCACTTGCCTCAAGCGAGCCTATTCTCATCGCGAACGCTCTTGCTATTCGACGCGATTGTCGGCAGTGACGAACTTTTGGTCCTCTTCGCTGAGCCGTTCTAACGGCACCGAGATTACCGTCCCGTCGGCCTTTTCGAGTTGAACTTTGCCATTGTCGAGACCAACGTATTTCGCGCGGACCTGGAATTGGCCGGTGCGGTCGGTCCAGAGTCGGGGAGCGGAACGATCTGCCGTTGCCGCGGAATCTGTTTCCGCGTTGCTGCCAGCTTTTCCTCCCTCTTTGAGCGCCGCCTCGAACGAAGGAAACTTCAGGCCATAGCGTTTGCTCAGGGCAATGCGAAGCACGTCTTCAGCAGAGCGGAGGCTTGTGAGTTTGGAACCCAATACCCTCAGATTGTGTTCTGCGACGGCCACACCTTCGGCGGCGTCGGCCGCGATCACCGTGGCGAAATCCTGGTAAACGGCAGCGAGTCGCTGGGAGAGGTCCGCCTCGGCGATTGCCATCAAGGCAAAATCGGGATCGGTGCCCTCCAGTTCCATGCTCTTGATCTCGTTGGCGTAGTCGGAGTAAGCCTTGGCTTGTTCTCGCCTGGCGCTGGCCATTCGGTTCAACTTGGGTCGGATACCGCGAGCCCCCGTGCCCACTGGGACCGAGTTTTCCTTGACTTTTTTGTCCTGAGCCGCAACCTTCTTGGTCAACTCGGCCTTGAGTTCGTTGAGTCGATTCCACAGTGCCAACGTTTTCTTACCGTCGCCCCTTGGCTCATCAACTCGGTCGGGACGCGGCTTGGGCAAGGCCGTCAAGGGCTGAATCGCGTCGCCGGCCGCGGCGATCATGGGCTTGATGTGGGTCGCGGACAAGGCGAAATTCAGGTTCTGGCCCAGCGCATTGACCCAGGTGTTGATGCCCACCACCTCGCCGCGGGCATTGACCAACGGCCCGCCGCTATTGCCTGGCGAGATCGGGGCCGTGGTCTGCACCCATTGAGCATCGACGTCGTAGTCCAAGATTTCGGTGTAAAGGTCGCGATTCGTCAACTTCTTCAAAGTGTCGCGGACATCCTCCCCAGCCCGTAGCGCCGCCACGATTCCGTCGGAGATCGAGCCGCTCAACCCCAAAGGCGCCCCGAAGGCGTACACCTTCTCCCCCTTCGACGGCGGCTGATCCGCGATGCGAAGCGCCTGAAGCCGTTTGGTTCCCGGCTGGATACGCAACAGCGCGAGGTCTTTTTTCGGCTCGATGCTAACGAAGCCCTCGACCTTGAAGCGGCTTTTGTCGGGAAAGATCACCGCCGCTTCCTTAGCTCCTTCGATCACATGGTAGTTGGTCAGCACCAGGCCTCGCTCGTCGACCACGAAGCCGCTTCCCAACGACTTGTCGGAGATCGCGATCGTGACCACCGACGGATCGACCTGAGCAACGAGCTGGGCCAAATCCTGGTTTTCCTGAGCTCGCAGCCCTGCACTGGGACCCGTGACGAAGAGACCCACGGTCAAACCAGCCAAAAGCCCAGCATTTCGCGCAACCGTCAGATTCATGGCTCCGCCTCCCCCAAAAAGACCGAGAATCGGTGAAGAGAATAGGCCCGCAACATCTTTAGCGTATTCATCGGACGACAAGAAAACAATCAACCCTGGAAGGCAACGCGGGACCGCCCTCGTTCAAGCGCGTGAACATGCGGCCGGCTTTTCGCCGCCCAGTGCATGGGGTTGGGCGTTTGGGCGGGGATATCTTTACACGATGGCCCTTTTGTCTCATGATGCGTGAGATGCGATGTGGGGCCATGAGGCGCGAGTCTATGAACGAGAATCTTCAAAGGGCAGGTGAACCAGTCCAGCGGGGTAGGCCATTCTCCATTGAGGTGGCGGATCGCATTAAGCGTCTCCCCCCTTATTTGTTCGCCAGAATCAATAAATTGAAGTACGAGAAGCGTCGGCGGGGAGATGACGTGATCGACTTGGGGATGGGCAACCCCAGCGACCCCCCAGAGGACTTCATCATCGAGAAGCTGGCCGAGGCTGCCCGGGACCCGCGAAACCACGGCTACAGCGATTCCTTGGGGCTACTGAACCTACGGCGCGAGGTGGCCAGCCGGTACTTTAAGCATTACGGCGTGCGATTGGATCCCGAACGGGAAATCGTGGTTTGCCTGGGCTCCAAAGAGGGGTTTAGCCATTTGTGCTTGGCGTTGTTGGGACCCGGCGACACGGCCGTAATCCCCAGTCCCTCCTATCCACCCCATCTTTTCGCAGTCTCCTTGGCCGGGGGTAACCACATCGCCCTGGATGTAGCCAATACCGAGGCCTTTCTCAGCAACATCGCTTACACCTGCCAGCACCTTTACCCACGACCGAAACTCTTAGTGGTCAACTTTCCCCATAACCCCTCGACGGCCGTGGTGGAGCCCGAGTTTTATGTAGAAGTGGTGAAACTGGCCAAGCGATACGGCTTCATGGTGGTCAGCGACCTCGCCTACGCCGACGTCACATTCGATGGCTACAAGACCCCAAGCTTCCTGGCCGCGCCGGGAGCCATGGACGTGGGCGTGGAAATGACGACCATGAGCAAGGGCTACAACATGGCCGGTTGGCGGGTAGGCTTTTGCGCGGGTAACGCCGAGATCGTCAGGGCCTTGGCCACCATCAAGACTTACTATGACTACGGCATGTTCCAAGCGATCCAGATTGCCGCCATCATGGCCTTGCGCCACGGCGACGCGGCGGTCGAGGCCCAAGCCAAGGTCTACGAGGCCCGACGCGACGTTCTCTGTGACGGGCTGGAGCGAATCGGTTGGCCTGTCGCTCGCCCCAAGGCCACGATGTTCGTCTGGGCCAAAATCCCCGAGCCTTGGGCGGCGATGGGATCGTTCGATTTCGCCATGAAATTGTTGGAAGAGGCGGATGTGGTCGCCAGTCCTGGGGCTGCCTTCGGACCTTCGGGCGAGGGCTACGTGCGGCTGGCCTTGGTGGAGAACGAAAACCGGCTTCGGCAGGCAGTGCGACAGATTGGACGCTGTCTCGGAGGTGGCCGCACCGCCCAGGCCGTGCGGGAAGAAATGACCGCCGCGGCCAAGCAATAAGCACGACGCTCCAGATTGTTGCGTAGCTCCGTAGTAGCGCTGGCTGTAGCGGTGGCTCGCCAAGGAAACGAATCGCAAGCAAGAAGGGCTTCTGCTCGCCGTCACAGAAGCCCTTCGTTTGGCTGTTCGAACGGAGCGACCTTGAAGATCACCCCCTTCGAAGACCCACAGCCGTAATGAAGCTATCGGGCCTGAGTGCCGAGCGACTTTAGCGGCCGACGAGAGATTTGACCGCATGAAAATTGCAAAGCTTGCTTTGGAAGATGGGACAGTTTACACGGGAACGGCTTTCGGGGCCGAGGGCGAGGTGGAGGGTGAGGTCTGCTTCAACACCTCGATGACCGGGTACCAGGAGATCCTCACCGATCCCAGTTATCGCGGTCAGATCGTGGCCATGACCTACCCGGAGATCGGCAACTACGGCGTCAATCCGGAGGATGTGGAGAGTTGGAAGCCGCACCTGGCCGGTTTTGTTGTGCGGGAGCGGAGCCGCCGAGTGAGCAACTTTCGGGCCGAGGGCGAGCTCGACGAGTATCTTCGCCGCCATGGGATCGTGGCCATGGAGGGCATCGACACACGGGCCTTGGTCCGTCGGATCCGCATTCAGGGCGCCATGAAGGGGGTCCTCTCCACCCTAGACATGGATCACGAGAGCCTGGTGGCCAAGGCCCAAGCTAGCCCTGGGTTGGTAGGCCGCGATCTGGTGCGCGAGGTCCTTCCGGCCCAACCGCTTCAGTGGAACGAACCTTTGAGCCGCTGGACCCGCTTGAGGGATTCAGCGATTCCCCGGCGAGAGATTCCGAGCGATGCCCCGCATGTCGTGGCCTTGGACTATGGTTTGAAGTGGAACATCGCCCGGCACCTGTTCGACCTGGGCTGCCGCGTCACCATTCTGCCTGGTACGGCCACGGCGGAGGAAGTGTTGGCCTTGCGGCCCGATGGAGTGTTTCTCTCCAACGGCCCCGGCGATCCCGAGCCGCTCCATTACGCCCAGGCCACGATCCGCGGCCTGTTGGGCAAGCAGCCGATTTTTGGGATTTGCCTGGGGCATCAACTCTTGGCTTTGGCCTGCGGCGCCAAAACGTTCAAGTTGAAGTTCGGCCATCGCGGCGCCAATCAGCCGGTGATGAACTATCAGACCGGCCGTGTGGAGATTACGTGCCAGAATCACGGTTTCGCCGTCGATCCAGACTCCCTGCCTGCCGACTTGGAGATTACCCATATCAATCTTAACGACAACACGGTCGAGGGCATGCGGCATCGGAAGCTGCCGGCGTTCAGTGTGCAGTACCATCCCGAGGCCTCGGCCGGACCGCACGACAGCCATTACCTGTTCGCCGAGTTCCGCAAACTGTTAGGTTAGCCATCGGGTGTGAAGGCATCGTGGCTGGTCGACCGGGCCTGCCTGATTGGCAGTGCATCGGCTGTTCCCCATCAGGTTTCACGTTTATGGATTTGCATCTAGCGGATCGAGTTGCGCTGGTGACGGGCGGGGCGGTGGGCCTGGGTCGAGCGATCGCCTTGGCCTTTGCGGCCGAGGGGGCCCGCGTCGCCATCAATGCCCGCGCCCATCTCCAAGACGCCGAGGTCTTGGTCGAAGAGATTCGCCGGCGGTACTGCGTCGACGCCCTCGCGATTCCGGCCGACGTCAGCCGGGAGCATGAGGTCCAGGCGATGTTCCGCGCGGTCCTGGATTATTTCGGACAGTTGGACGTGCTGATCAACAATGCGGCCGTTTGTCCCACGTGCGATGTCAAGGACCTCAGCCTGGACGAGTGGACACGAACCCTCGAGGTCAATCTCACCGGCGCGTTCCTCTGCTCGCGCGAGATGGTGCGGCAGCTCATCGCGGCGGGACGACCGGGACGGATCGTCAATATTTCCAGTCAGGCGGCTTTCCGCGGTTCGACCACCGGCCACGCCCCCTATGATGCGAGCAAAGGCGGGATCGTCTCGCTGACCGTCTCGATGGCCCGGGAAGTCGCCCGCTATGGGATCGCCGTCAATGCCGTGGCCCCCGGCATGATGCTCACCGACATGACCGCCAAGACCCTGGAGGCGAATCGCGAAAAGTACCTCGCCCGAATCCCGCTCGGGCGGATCGGCGACACGTCCGAGATCGCCGACGTGGTGGTTTTCCTTGCCTCGGATCGGGCCAGCTATATGACCGGCGCGACCGTGGACGTGAGCGGCGGGATGTTGATGCGGTGATGAGCGGGTTCACGCGTTCAGCGCGGCGTCGAACAAGGCGATGACGTTTTCCGGCGGGACATTGGCCTGGATGTTGTGAACCGAGGCCAGCACATAGCCCCCGCCTTCGCCGAGAATGCGGATGTTCTCGCGGACTTCGCGGGCGACTTGCTCCGGCGTGCCGAAGGGAAGCGTATGCTGGCAATCGCAGGCCGCGCCCCAAAACACGAGTCGATCGCCGAACTCGCGTTTGAGTTTTGCGGGGTCCATGCCCTTGGCCGTCGTTTGCACCGGGTTGAGGATGTCGACGCCCATTTCGATCAACGTGGGAACGAAATCGGCGATCGCCCCGTCGTTGTGCATGAAGACTTTCATTCTGGTATTCTGGTGGATCCAATCCAGCCCACGCTTGTAGTGCGGAAAAATCCGTTCCCGGAACATCCGCACGGAGAGGAACGGAGCATCCTGCGTGCCGAGATCGTCGTTGAATTGGAGGATATGCACGCGCTCGCCCACGGCAGCGACGAAGCGGCGGAGGTTTTCCAACCAGGCGTCGACGATCTTGGTGAGCAAGGCGTCGACATATTCGGGTTCGGTCGCCAGGGTGATCATCCACGACTGGAAATCGCCCGTGCCCAGTCCGAAAAACAGCTCGTAGGGCGGGCCCATCGCCGCAATGATCGCCAGATCGGTGTTCTGGTAGTAGGCTTCGGCCTGGGCGTGGAGGTGGTCGCACTCCTCTTGGGAGAGGAGCGGCAGTTGCAAAGTTTCAGGATCAGCGTGGGCCGCGCCGGGGTATTTGTCCAATCGGTCGAAGTAGAAGCCGCCTTTGGGCATTCGGGCCATAGGGGTGCCGTCGGGGTGGAAGAGGAGCAGATCGCCCCGTTCGTCGGGCACGGGCTGGAACCCGCCCGGTACTTCCACCGGCGTTCCATCGAACAGTTGCCAAGGCTTCCAATTCTCGTTGCGGATCCCGAAGGCCACCACAGGCCGTTGCAGGCCGATCACGTCCGCTCCAAAGCGTTCCATGACGGGTCGTTCGATCTCAGCCAGCATTTGGTACACGTCGTACACCCGCGTCGGCGTCTTCAGCCCGAGACGCTCCTTCAATTTGTGATACGTCGAGGCGGCGATACCCGACTGGCGTGTCCCACCCAAATCGATCGGCACACGGTCCGGCGTGCGATGGTCCAAGGCGCAGAGGACTCGTTCTCGTGAATTCATGACAAGGATGCCGGTTCTCAAGAGGCATTCGCTGGGGCACAGGAGAGGAGGCCGGTCGCTGTCGCTTGGGCGTCAGCGTCGAGCCGCTTCCTCCACCTTCTTTTTAACGGCCCGGATGAACTCCGGCGTGGTCCCGCAGCACCCGCCAACGAATTGAACGCCGGACTCGATGAGCGCCGGCACGAGGGCGGCGAAGCCCTCGGGCGTTTGAGCGTAGGTGGTGCGGCCATCGACGATCTGAGGCAAGCCGGCATTGGCCTTGATCCAGATCGGCCGATCGGTGGCGGCTTTGAGCCGCGGAGCGATCTTGACGAAGCCTTCGATCCCCTGGCCGCAATTGGAGCCAACGCAATCCACGCCCGCGGCCGTCAGCTTCTGCGCGGCTTGCTCGGGCGTGGTGCCCATCAGCGTGCGGTCGTGGTCCTTGCCGGAATCGAAGGTCATGCAGGCGACGACGGGCAGGCCCGTCTTCTTCGCCGCGGCCACTGCCAGAAGGATTTCCGCCGGATCGGAAAATGTCTCCAGCACGATGGCGTCGGCCCCGGCCTCGGCGAGGGCCTGGCACTGGACCTCGAAGGCGGCTTGGACCTCCTCGGGGCTGACCTCGCCCATCATCAGCATGATGCCGGTCGGCCCGACCGAGGCAAACACCTTGGCCTGGCCCGCGGCCGCTCGCCGTGAGATCTCCACGCCCGCGCGATTGATTTCGGCCACTTTGCCGTCGAGGCCGTGTCGGGCGAGCGTGAAACGGTTGGCCCCGAAGGTGTTGGTCAGGATGACTTGGCTGCCCGCCTCGACATAGGCGCGGGCAACTTCCTCGACCTTTTCCGGACGAGTGAGGTTCCAACCGTCGGGACACGCCCCGACTTCCAAACCGCGTTCCTGGAGTTGCGTTCCCCAAGCCCCGTCGGTGACGACCGTTCCGCGGCCAAGAAGCTCAGCCAGAGAAGACTTGCACATGGATCGAGATCTCCCTTGACTTGTGGCACGAACCCCCATTCTACCGGCTAAACCAACATGGCCCAAGGGTTTGGCGGCGGGGCCAGGCTTACGCACCGTCTCCCTCAGAACCGGTTGGCGGTGTCCTCCGCAAACGATCCGCGGGGAGCGTTTTCAAAGCAACTCATGCTGGCCGTTGGCCCGCGGCGGCTGAGGCAGGCTGTCCCAGCGTATTGACAGCCTTCTGCGAAGCTGATACTGGTATCGACTCATCGAGTTGTCAACCGTGCAGTCAAGGAACAGTGCCTATGCCGCTCGATCCCACCAAACACGCCGACTGGGAGATTGCTCAAGAAGCCGAATCGCGAATGAAGACTTGCTACCAGCTCGCCGAGGAGTTGGGCCTGACCAAGGATGAGTTGCTGCCGCATGGCAACTACATCGCCAAGGTCGACTACATGAAGGTCCTCAAGCGCTTGGAAAACAAGCCGGATGGCAAGTTCATCGAGGTCACGGCCATCAATCCGACGCCGCTCGGGGAGGGGAAGTCCACGACCACCATGGGGCTGTTGCAGGGTATCGGCAAACGGGGCAAGAAGGTCGTGGCGTGCATCCGCCAACCGTCGGGCGGTCCCACGATGAACATCAAAGGTTCGGCAGCCGGGGGTGGGCTCTCGCAGTGCATCCCCTTGACCGAGTTCTCGCTCGGCCTGACCGGCGACATCAACGCGGTGATGAACGCCCACAACCTGGCCATGGTCGCCCTCACCTCGCGGATGCAGCATGAGCGGAACTATGACGACGCCCGGCTCGCGAAAATCGGGTTGAGGCGGCTGGACATCAACCCCAACCGGGTGGAGATGGGCTGGGTGATCGACTTCTGCGCCCAGGCCCTGCGGAACATCATCATCGGCCTCGGCGGCGAAATGGACGGCTATCTGATGCAGAGCAAATTCGGGATCGCCGTCTCGTCCGAGGTCATGGCCATCCTGGCGGTTTTCCGGGACCTGAAGGACCTCCGCGAGCGGATGGGCAACATCGTGGTCGCCTTCGACAAAAAAGGCGATCCCGTCACCACGAACGACCTCGAAGTCGCCGGCGCCATGACCGCTTGGCTGCGTGAGGCGATCAATCCCAATCTGCTCCAGTCGATCGAGGGCCAGCCGTGCTTCGTTCACGCCGGCCCCTTCGCCAATATCGCGGTGGGGCAGTCCTCGGTGGTGGCCGACAAGATCTGCTTGAAATTGGCCGATTACCACATTACCGAATCGGGCTTCGGCGCCGACATCGGCTTCGAGAAGTTCTGGAACGTGAAGTGCCGCGTGTCGGGCAATGTGCCGAACGTGTCGGTGATCACCACGACCGTGCGTGGGCTGAAGCACCACGGGGTGGCGGCCGGCGCCCCACCCTGTCCGCCCGGCAAACCCATCCCCAAGGAATACTTCGAGGAAAACCTTGCCTGGCTGGAGGCCGGGGCGTGCAACCTCTTGCACCACATCGCCACCGTGAAAAAGGCGGGAATCAAGCCCGTCGTGGCCATCAACGCCTTCCACACCGATACCAAGGCCGAAATCGACTTGCTGCGGAAACTGGCCGAACAGGCCGGGGCCCGCGTCGCCCTCTCTCGACACTGGCAATACGGCGGGGAAGGCGCTTTGGAACTCGCCGACGCCGTGCTCGACGCCTGCAATGAGAAAGTCGATTTCAAGTTCCTCTACGAAATGGACACGCCCCTCCGCAAACGCATCGAGCTGATCGCCAAGGAAGTCTACGGCGCCGACGGCGTCTCCTATACGCCCGAGGCCGAGGCTAAGGCCAAACGCATCGAGGCCGATCCGAAGTACAACGATTTCGCCACCATGATGGTCAAGACCCATTTGAGTCTTAGCCACGATCCCACGCTCAAAGGCGTGCCCAAGGGTTGGACGCTGCCCATCCGCGACTTTCTCATTTACGGCGGGGCGAAGTTCATTTGTCCCGTGGCCGGCAACATCTCGCTCATGCCCGGCACGGCCTCGGACCCGGCTTTTCGGCGGGTGGACATCGACGTGGAGACAGGCCGCGTTAAAGGGCTGTTCTGACCTTTTGGCCGAAAAAACCCGGCAGCGGATCGCTTGCGCACCCTTTTCCCAGCGTCGGCGAAAGGGGGGGCGGGAACGGTCTTTTCCCTTGGGTGACGCGGTCGCGTCGGAAGCAGGCAGAAAACCAGCAACTAGCCCGACGTTGGCGGGGAGTCTTGGTCGATCGGGGTGGAGGCCGCTTGGGCTCGTGGGTGGGCCTTCTGATACGCCTCCCGCAGACCCGCCGTGCTTACGTGGGTGTAGATTTGTGTGGTTACCAGGCTTTTATGCCCTAGCAACTCTTGCACGCTGCGGATGTCGGCCCCCCGATCGAGCAGGTGTGTGGCGAAGCTGTGCCGCAGCGAGTGCGGCGTGGTTCGCGAATCCAGGCCCGTGATGCGGAGGTATTTTTCCAGCATTCGGGCGACGCTTCGGGTGGTGAGTCGGCGACCGAACTTGTTGACGAACACGGGCGACTGCGGCCCCTGGGGTTCCCGAGGGCTCACCCGCCGCACCGCCAGCCAACGCCGCAGGGCTTGGATGGCGTAGGAGCCGATGGGAGCCAACCGCTCCTTTCGACCCTTGCCGCGCACGCGGAGGATGCCCGCCTCGAAATCCAGATCGCTCTGGTCCAAACCCACCGTCTCGCTGATCCGCAAGCCGGCCGAATACATCGTTTCCAGGATCGCCCGATCGCGAAGCCCCATGGGATCGCTATTGGAAGGGGCCACCAACAGCCGACCGATTTCCTCCGTCGAAAGGAAGTGCGGCAACCGCCGAGGCTTGCGGGGATTTCGTAGGGGTTTGGCTGGATTGTTCGTCACCCAACCCTCCCGCTGCCCGAATCGGAAAAAACTCCGTAGCGAGGCCAAACGTCGGGCGATGGTCGTCTGGGCGTACCCGGCCTCGTGAAGCGCCGAGACGTAGCCGCGAAGCTCCATCACGGTGACTTCGGCGGGCTGGGGACATCGGCCCGATCGGGCCTCGGTCAGATAGTCCGTCAACGCCGTCAGGTCTTCCCGGTAGCTCTTGATCGTTAGATCCGAGGCATTGCGCTCGACCTTGAGATAGGTGAGAAAGCGGTCCACGGCGTGGCGCATCGCGCTTGGCCCTAGTCGTCCTTGGCCGCGGGCAGATTGAATCGGCGTGCGAGGGCCTGTTTCTGGCTCTCCTGGCGGATCTTCTGGCTGAGCACGGCGGCGTCGTACCAGGTGAAGCTCAGCTCGGGATTCGAGGCGAACCGCCCCAGCACCCGCAATGCCTCGGCCCGGCTCGCGTCGTCATACAAAAACACGTACCGTTCCGCTCCCTTGACCAAGGCCAATACGTTGATGTCTTGACTCACGGGCATGCGCCTCCCAGTTGGCAACCGTACCGATCCGGCACGCTCGAAATCCGTGGTGATGCTTGTCCTTGTTGTTATCGGATTTTCTTCCAGCGCCAGACCACTCGTGTTTCGCCCGCCCCGCCCCTGGCCGAAAGCATCTCCCAAATGTGCATCCGGCAGCAGAAGGCGATGAAATCATCGCTCCGCATCAGGTAGTTCTGCCACCCACCAAATCGGGCGTCGTCCTGGAAGAAATAGTAGCTAGCCAGGGCCTCGGTGAAGCGGCTGTCGTTGCCGTTGTAGGTCTGCGTGTGCCGCATCACCGGGCCATAGTTCGGGATACAGGGTGAGGGGGTCGCCATCGGTGGGGATGGAATGAACCCTCTCGGGTCTGGCCAATCGGGGGGAAGTCCTGGCGTCGCCCCGGCAATAGAACGGTTGTCCACCGTCGGCCCCGAGGACTCTTGGTACGACGCCTGTTTCACGCCGTCTCTCGACCGAGGGTCCGAGAAACTTGACTTTTGGTCTGAAGGGGATTCCGGCGATTTTCCTTCCGGCAGCGGTAAAACCTCAGGACCGGAGCTATGCGGTAAAGGCTGACACCGAGGCGTTTGGGTGGCGAGCTGGGCTTTGGCCAAGGCCATTTCGGCCTCGAAAATCAAGGGGCCAGGGATTTGTTGTTCTTCTCGAGTTCCCCACGGCAGACCATAGCCCGGTGGAATGGCGTGAAAACCAGGATTGGCCGCATACCACTCCACCTGAAGGGCACATCGTGGTGGATAATAGGGGGAGTAATCTGTTACCGCTCCAATGACAATCGCATCCACGCCCAACTCTTGAGCTAGGCGTCGAGCGTCCTGCGGGCCCTTGAGCTGGATGTTCCGCTCCTTCATCGCCTGCTCGACGACCCCCACTGGAACTACTTCAAAGCCTGGAACTTGCTGAAGTTGGTTAAAATAGGCGAGAGCGAAGCGGGTGCCGTCGACCGTTGGTTCCGTGCTGAGGTTGAAAAATGGGGCCACCGCAACTTTAGAGAGCTGGGGAAATGGGTTATGCAACGTGGGCTGATGCGCGACCTCTGGCAGCATCGAGCAGCCGGAGAGGATCAAAACGCATAGAAAGACAAGGAGGCGCATGGTGCAGACTTCAAGTATCAAGCCCCCCTTATTCGCGGAAAACTTGCCAAAATAAGTATGGGCCTTCGGCTTAGTCGTTTCCGCGCCCGCTTTATCGGCAAAGTCGGTGCAATTTCTCCACTTGATTTGCTCGGAGCTGGACCAAGAGTGGGGTTGAAACCCCAAGCCCGCAACGGAACAATCGCCTTTGAAAAGCACACCCTTATGCGGTTTGGTTAATCCAAGGGAATGAGTTCTGCGAGCGACCAGCGACAGATTCGTCCAGGAATCCGAAACCGGCCTGGCAAACGAGGGTACATGGGCTTAGTTGGCCAAAAGTCTGCCTGGATTGTGATTCCCATTCCGCCGTCCGTTTGAAAGATTAGGGCGAGTGAGTGTTTGGGAAGGCGTTTAAAACAGTTCGAAGTTCGGTATTGCAGTGAAAACCGCCGCAGAGGTCAAAGCCCGGAACCCGACCCGCGCTGTCCGCATCGGTTCAATTACCATCGGCGCTGGTCACCCGATTGCCATTCAGAGCATGTGCGCGACCAAGACCGCCGATGTGGAGGCTACGGCCGCGCAGGTGAATCACCTGACAGCGGCGGGCGCCGCGGTGGTTCGCCTTGCCGTGGATAGTTCTCGCGAGGCTCGCGCGCTTCCGGACATTCGCCAGCGGACGCGGGCCAATCTCTCCGTCGATTTGCAAGAGAACTATCGCTTGGCGGCGGAGATCGCCCCGTGGGTAGACAAGATCCGCTACAACCCGGGTCACTTGTATCACCACGAGCCGGGCAAGGCGTGGCAAGAGAAGGTCCGCTATTTGGTCGAGGTGGCGGTACGACACGACATTGCGTTGCGGGTAGGAGTGAATTGCGGCTCGGTCGATCCTGCCGTGCGAGCGAAATTCGAGGCGCACGATACGATCGGCCCGATGCTCGCCAGCGCCTTGGAACATTGTGAATTGCTGGATCGGTTGGGATTTACGCGCTATTGCGTATCCCTGAAGGACTCGGACCCGGCCAAGGTGATCGAGGTCAACCAGCGGTTCGCTGCCGCGCGGCCCGACGTACCGTTGCACCTCGGGGTGACCGAGGCGGGGATGCCACCCTGGGGCGTTCAGAAAAGCCGTGCCGCGTTGGGAGAGTTGCTCCGCCGCGGCATCGGCGACACGCTCCGCGTGTCGCTCACGGTCCCCAACGCCCGAAAAGTGGAAGAAATCGAAGCCGGTCGACAATTGCTCGAGGACGTGGCCGAGGGCCGATTCTCGGGAGATGCCGAATTTCGGCTTCCCCGGCTGAACATCATTAGCTGCCCCAGTTGCTCGCGCGTCGAAAACGAGGCCTTCGTCGAGCTGGCCGAACAGGTGCATCGGATGACCAGGCCCTGGGCCGATTATCCGATCACGATTGCCGTCATGGGCTGTCGGGTGAACGGGCCTGGCGAAACCGACGACGCCGATTTGGGCCTCTGGTGCGGTCCAAACTTCGTGAACCTCAAACGCGGCAGCCAGACGTTGGGCGCGTATCGCTACTCGGAGATCCTGCCTCGCCTCCAGGCCGAGTTGGAGGCCCTGATTCGCGAGAAGGGCCTCATGCCGGCGTCGTGAACCGCTGCGTTAGCCCTAAGTGCCGCAGTGCCGGGCCGGGTACGCGGTGGCCTCGTCCATGCAATCACGGCGCGGCTAGTTTCGCCGCGGGGTTTCGCCCTGCCGTAACATGCCCATATCGCTCAGCACCCGGGCCCGCAATTTATCTTTCAGGAACGGCAACGCCATTTCATACCAGTACACCGCGCGACGGCGAGCGGCGCGTTGGTAAGGGGCATCGAGCGCGGCAGCGGCCGCCGACCATTGATCGGCCAACTTCACCATCTCCGCAGCGGTCACCGATCGCTGGGTCGCTTGTTCTGCTTTGGCCAGGTCTCGGATCGTCGCATCGTCGCTCTTCACCAGCAAGGGGAGGCCGCGTTCCCATTGCTCCTTGATCAGGGCCAGATGCATGCCGAGAGTGTGGGCAGCCTTGGCGTCGGCAGGGTCTTGCGCGAGTTTTTTTTCGGCTTCCAGGGCCATTTCCCGCTGTTGCGCGTACCAGGCCATTCTCTCGAGTAATTCGTTGGCCTGGCGGATGGCGTTCGGGTCCCGACCCTTGATGCCCAACGGCATGTTGGCGTATTGTCGAGCGGCTTTCGCCAATCGTTCGGCGTCCTCGAAAGAGTCGGACTGCACCGCTTCCAGGGCCAGCTCGATGGCCAGATGGGCCAAGGCCGAGCGGACGGCGGCAGGGAACCTCTCGTCTGCTGCCTCGATCACTGCCCGCCGCTGTTCTGCGACCAGGTCCAAGTCATACCGCCGGGCCATTTCCTCCGTCACCTCGCGGAAGCGCCGTGGCTCGCCCGCCTCCAGCGACAGGTCGCGGGCCAAGGCCAGCCGCGCAAAGCAAGCCGCCGGCTGATTCTGGACCTCTTTGGCTTCCTCGAGCAACTCGCCGGCTAGAACGCCCTTATCGGCGGGGGTCCTGGCCTGGGCAAGTCGGGCACGCAACGTCTCGCGGAGTTTGGTTCTCTCGTCTTCCTGGGTCTGCTTGTCGGGGACGGGCAGGCGGGGCTTCCCGGCCGCGGTGGCCGGGGGTTTGGCGGGCGGAGCCGCGGCCAAGGCCTCCTGCACCGCAGCCATCAGGCCCGGCCCAGGCGGCGTGCCTTGCCGCTCGGATTGCTCGCAAAGGACCGCCGCTTGCTGCGGATCTCCCTCGGGATCGACGAGGAAAAACGCCGCTTTGGCCAAATCGGCGGTCTGTTCCGGCAACTTCTTCTCGGCGAGCGTCACAGCCATCCAGACAGGGAGGGTCCGCAGGGAGTAAGTGCTCGAAACACCCTTTTCCTGGATTCCCCGTATCGTGATCGTTTCATCGGTTTTTGCGACCACCTCGACCATCCCGCCCGAGCCGCGGAGGACCTCGCCTTGTCGGCATTCCCGGATGCCCAGGTGGACCGCTTCCCAAAACTCTTCCCACGGCTTGAACACGTCGCTCCAGCGAAGAACCTGATCCTGGTTTTGCAACAGGCCAACCTTCTCGGCGGAGGAAAAATGCTGCCTGGCCGCCGCCAAATCTCGCTGCTGCATGGCCTGCCGCATCGCGGCGAGGGACTGCGTTAAGGGTGGAATCTGATCATCATGCGGCTTCTCTGGAGTCTTTTCGGGGGTTGGCGGAGCCAGTTGGGCCTGGCCGGTCTGGGGAGCGATCGACGGCGGAGGAGGCCTGAACTTTTTCGCTGCTTCCTCTTTGGGTGATTTCCCTCTGGTAGGGGCCTGTCCCTGCGATTTCAGCGACGGATCGCCGTCCGGAGTCTTGCTCGAAAAGAACGCTGGAGAAGAATCGCCCTTGGCCTCGGCCGATGCCGCCTGTGGCATGGGATTTAATGGTTTGACTATTTCATCGCTCCGGGGTTCCGCGCCAACTGAGCTTTGAGCCACTTCGCCGACGGTGTCAGAGGGGCTCCCGCGACCGCCACCCCGCGTCAGCACGAGGGCCAAGAGCACCGCGGCAGCCAAAAAACCAGAAGCGACCAGCCAAACCAAAGGGCTCGCGGCGGGGCTTGACCGAAAGAGTTTAGGCGGCGGACTGGCGGTGCCTTTGGCTTCGATCGACCCAGGAGATACGGCGGCCGCAGCGGCGAGTTCCGCTCGCAACTGAGAGTCGTAGGCGGCCTTTTTTTCGGGATGGAGCAGGCAGACCTTGGCCGCGGCGAGTTCATTCAGCAGCTTCTGAGACTCGGCCGAATGGCGGCCCGTCTGAAAGGTGCGGACGTGGGCCATTTGCCGATCGGCGGCATTGCTGATCACCTCCGGATCGCTCTCGAACAACTCCACGCCGAGCAACCGGTAATGGTTCGGCGGGCGTTGTGGATCGCGGATCCCCAACCACTGAAGATACGGATCGAAAGCTTCCGGCATCTAAGTCCGCAGTCGCGGGGCACATGGACGACGGCTTGAAACGGCCGACTCGGACATTCGCATAACAGCCCCCAAAAGGCACCCCTGCTAATCATTATGCAGGAGGGCTTTCCCCTCGGCAAGAGAGTTCGGGCCGGAGGCGGCCGTTCGTCAGCCGTAAGGTTCGATTGGTCAAGCGATCGAGGATTTCGCGTTGGTGGGAGATCAATAACATGGCAAGCGGCAACCGTGCGAGCACTTCCATGACGCGCGCAGTGGCCTCTTCGTCCAGTCCAGCGATCGGTTCGTCGAGGAGCAAGACCTCCGGCTGCATGGCGAGCACCGTGGCCAAGGCCACCAGACGTTTTTCACCGCCGGACAGCCTGTAGGTTATCCGGTCTTCGTATCCCGCCAGCCCGAGCACTTGTAGTGTTTCCGCCACGATGCGGCGGACCTCTGTTCGCGGTACCCCCAGGTTCAATGGCCCAAAGGCCACGTCCTCGGCGACGGTCGGGCAGAACAACTGGTCGTCGGAATCCTGAAACAATAAGCCGACCCGACCGCGGACCTCATGAAAATCGGTTTCTCTGGTTCGCAGCTTGCCGAAAATTCGGATTTGCCCGGCCGAGGGCCGCAGCAGTCCCACAATGAGGGCCAGGATCGTGCTCTTTCCGCTCCCGTTCGGACCTACCAGACCCACGCGCTCTCGCGGCGCAAGCTCCAGGTCCAGGCCGGTGAGAACAGGTCGACTCGGCTCGTAGGCGAAGCTGACGTTGGAAAGCGAAATGAGCGGTTCGTTCACATCCATTCCACCCAGGCCACGAAGGCGAAGAACAACGTCGTCACCGCCGCGAATCCCAGGTCGCGGCGCGTCAGCGCGAAGTGGTCGAGTAGGAAGAACCGGCCGCGGAAGCCGCGGCATTTCATGGCGGCCACGATCCGCTCCGACCGGTCCAGTCCCCGCACCAACAACATGCCTACCAGATAGCCATAGGTACGATACGTGTGGCGGTTCATCCGGGGACGAAATCCACGCGCCTTGATTGCCGCCGCCAGTCGCAGGTATTCCCGGCGGAGCACCTCGAAGTAGCGAACCGCAAAGAGCATAAGGTGGACCAGTTTTTCTGGCACCCCCAAATGATGAAGGGCGTGGCCGAGCACGATGGGGTCCATACTGGCCACCAAGGCCATAACCGCCAACACCATGGTGTTGCCTTTAAGAACCACCTCCACCGCCACGAGCAGCCCTTCCCAGGAGTATGCCCATGAGCCAAAAAATGCAATCGGCGTGCCTGGCGTGGTAAACGGCACGATGACCAAGACCAACACCATGAAGAGGTTGAGCGGCGCCAATCGGGCCAGGATTGTCCGCGGCCAGAAACCGGCCAGGGTGGCCGCCACCACGGCCCCGGCGAACGCCAGAACGAGCGATTCCCATTGCCTAACGAGCGTGTCGATTAAACAGAAGGCCGCTGCTGCCACGATCCGCGCGCGGGGATCGAATCGGTCAAGCACCGACGGGACAAAGTTGGCAGTCTGAAACATGAAGAGTAGTTTAACCCTCCGGGGGGGCTCGGTTGCGATCCACGTCATCGGACAGGGGCGTCTTTTGTACCAACGTGGGGGCGTGGACCTTGCCCACACTGGTCCCAGCGGCGCCATGAATGGACCGCAGCCGAGCCACGGCATCAAGGGGGGACATCCGCTTGGGTGACTGGTCGCGCCCGTGGCGGGTCGAGGAGTGGTGCATTCCGCCGATTCCTCGACAACACCCCAAGGAAGTAAAACGCCAGTCCCATCAGACCGAGAATGTAGCCGATTCCTCCCAACACGTCGCTCCAACGCGCCCGGTCCTCTCGCGCGGCGAGGTCCCGGCGGAGCTGCACCAGTTGCGTTTGCAGGGCCGCAATCTCCCCCCGCAGTTCGGCTACCGCGTCGCTCGCTGGTGAAACGGTCGAGGCATCGCGCCCTGAGCGAGCGGCGGGGGTATCACTGGAGGGAACCGAACGGCTTGCTCTCGGCTTCTCGTCGATCTGGCCAGCGGGATCGGCAGGCGGAGCGGCGGAGGCCACTGTCCCGGGTTTCTCTCCATCCAGATCGGCGGGAATCTCCTCGACCCGAACGGTGTATTCCGCGGCGTGGCCGTCGCCCGCGTCGACCACCAGGCGGTGATTGCATCGGCGGGCGATGGGGAGAGAGAACTTGCCTTGGGCGTCTGTTTGCGCCTCGGCGAGCGGTTGGCCGTCGGGGTCGAAGGCCGTAACCTTGGCGTTGCGGAGCGGCGTTCCATCGCGGAAATACGCCTCGCCCGAGATCATTTTGCCTTGCACCGCCGCGAACACGCTCGCCTTGTGTGCCCAGGCAGGCGTGGCGGCCAGGCTGCTAAGGACCAGCGCGGTGGCGATGATCCAACCCCATTCGTACCCCAAAAGCGAACTTCGGGTTTTAGCAACGTTGTTGTTCATTCCCAACGAAGCGTTGTTTCTTGGGATCCACTTCAACCGTCCCCTGTCTCAAGCATCGGAGGTCCGTACCTCCAGCGGCAAATACGGGGCGTCGAGGAGCTCCGGGCGAACCTTTCGCAAAAAGAGCACGGCGCTGGCGGTCACTAAGCCCTCGACCACGGCGACGGGCACGTGGGCGAGCAACACAGTGACAGCAAGGCTCCGGAATTCATAGCCGGCAGCCATCAAAATGCCTGCTAACAAGATAGCACCGAGGAGAATCGCCACGGCGCCGCACGCAAAACCGGCAATGGCAGCCACACCCTCGCGTCCCCAGCGAACCAGGGGATGAAACAGTCCGTAGCAAGCCACGGCGGGTAAGGCCATGAGCACGGTATTGAGGCCCAAGGTGGTGAAGCCTCCGAAGCCGAAGAACGCCGCCTGAAGCGCGATGGCGATAAAGATTGCGGGAAAGGCTGCCCAGCCCAGGATCAGGCCGACCAGCCCCGACAACACCAGATGAACCGAGGTGCCCCCCAAAGGCACGTGGATCAGTGAGGCGGCGAAGAATGCGGAACTGAGCAGGGCCACTTGCGGCACGCGCTCGTAGTCCATTTTGCGCAATCCCCACGCCACGCCAGCGGCTGCCAGGACCGCCCCAGCGCCAAGGATGCTGATCCCCGTCGTGGAGACCGACAAGGGGCCTTCAGGGATATGCATGGTAAGCCTCGCGATTCATGACGTGTCGGCGCACTGGATTTATTGCATGTCGACCACTTGCACCCAAAAAACGCCGCCCAGCTCCACGTCCACCACTTCTCCGGAGGGGCTTTTCATTTTCTCTTCGCCGGGCACCAAGGCGGCGAAGCCCCACCAGCCTGCTTTCGGCATGCTGTAAGAAAAAGTTCCCGAGGCATCGGCCTTGATGACTTGGGTCACGAAGGCGTCGTTGGGCGCTTTGACCCGACCGCCCTCGTTGAGATACTCCACTTCGATCGTGGCAAAAGGTAGCGGCTTACCGCGGTGGAGGACGACGCCACGAAAGGTGTTGCCAGTCCAAAGCCCATAGGGCCGCACCAAGGGTTGAATCTCGACGGGAAAACCCACCAAAGCGTCCCAGCCCTTCTCCACGCCCGCGTAGTTCACGACCACCTTGGTGTAATGCACGATCATCGTTTGCTCACCGGATTCCCAATAGGGTGCCGGCTGGAAGTAGAAGACGTGATCGCCCGGCCGTTCCAGTTCCACGAGTGCTTCGTAGGTTGTCTTGCCCTGCACCTTTTTGGGCCGAAGGCGATCCTTCAGATCGCGGTCCTTTCCGGCTACGCGGACGCCGAACCGCTCAGGTGGGCCCAATTCCATGATCGGCCCGTTTTCCATGGGGTGGGTAAACGCGATCTGAAAGCCGACGCTCCGTGCGCCTCCGTTAATCACGTCGCTCGTTGGGCGCAGTACCAAAAAATGTCCTGTGGCGGGGCGCGGGACAATGATCAAAAGACTCAGCACGATCGACGTGATCGGAAAGATCCTGCTCATGATGCAGTTTCCGAAATCAAGGTTGAGGGCGCCGGCAGGTACGGTCGGACCGCCTTCTTCCGTCGGTCTCCGTGGCAAGTGTTACAATATGGGCCATTGTAATACCTTGGGGCTAGGCTGTCGAGAAGCTGAAAGCAGGCTCAATCCCCATTCCAAACTGCGAAGCATATCCCGCACTGGAAACAAGCTGCCGCAACTGCAAGCCCCCAGCGGAGCGGCCCGAGCGATCATGGTGCCGAACAGGATTGGCCCCGACCCTCTTTTTCTGCACCATGTGCGTCGGCCGCGCGTGCTGCGTAGATTCAAGGACATCGATACTGGCCTCGGGGCCGCAAGCACGGGTCCATGGGCAGTTTTCGCAGTCCCATAAGTCAGGAGCACGTGGACCTGATTAAGGCAATCCTTAACGGCACGCGGCTCAACGAGGGGTGGTTCGGGGCGATCAGCAGCATGACCGCCGTTCTCGGCCGTATGGCGACCTACTCGGGCCAGGTCGTCCACTGGGATGATGCGGTCTCCAAGGGCCCGCAGGAAAGCCCCGAACGCATCGCCTGGGACACAAAACCACGCCACCTGCCGGGGCCCGGCGGCCGTTACCCCTTTGCCCTTCCCGGCGTTTACAAACCGTACTGACTTTTCACGGCTGAGCTCGGCCAGCGGAGAGGGTATTCCATTTTGGCGAAGCCGTGCAAGGATTTCGGATTCCCATTGCCGCCCGCCAACTCGGCAATGCCACCTTTTTTCTGAAAAGGCTGGCCTCTTCGTGGCCTCCGGAGCGGAGCCGGTCCCGTCACTTTTTCATTTTCAGGCGGTTTGAAATGGAGACGGCGTAAAGCCAGATCACTGCTCCACCCGCCATAAGACTGAACGGTGCCCATTCGGTAGGAGTAATTTCCCGCCGGGGGACAGGTACGATTTGAGGCTGACCTGCCCAATTTGTCTGCACTTTTGGGGGGGACGCCTTCAGGACAAATTTGTCCACAACTAGGCATTGCGCACCGACGAGAAACACAAAAAAACCAAAGGCCATGAAGAGCGTCCGCCACATAACGAGCCCTTTCGCTCAGAGGTAGTTGTAAGAGCTATATTCGCACCACTCCCAAGGCGAGTATCCCTGAGCAAGACCTGTCCTTTTCGTTCATCGGCACCATGACATAGACCGTTCCAGGTGATACCGCTTCGTTCGTTTGCAGGACGTGTTAGAAGGGTGGGATCAAAGCGATCGAATAAGCTCTGTTGGGGCTTTATGAACCGAGATTCGCGGTTGTTCGGCGAAGGAGGTGGCCGTTTTCGCTGTCCGGGCCGCTCGGGTCCCGGTGTTTGCCACAGTTCAGACACAGTGGAATGCGAGTCTTGCAAACTGTGTATAACTCGGCGTGATTGGTCCTGGGGCGCATCGAAGCCGTCCGTTTCTGGGAATGGAAGGCACAGCGACCTCGGACGATGTGGCATAAGTTCGGTTGAGCACAATGGTTCCGGGGTGTCGGCGCGATCGGGTGAAAGGCGGTTGAGGTTTTTTGGAATGAGCGGGAGTCCGCTACCGAGTTTCTCTGAATTTTCAAGTGAAAACAAACTGTGGCATATTCTCAGTTGTTGGGAATGCCGAAAGAAACTATAATTCCGACGGAAGCATCGGACGCTGGGATACGTAAGCCCCCCTGCGGAGGACATGGACCTTGTCGGAAAAACAGCGAATTCTGGTTGTCGGCGGCAATCCGGAAGTCGTGCAGCGACTTTTTGGATCGTTCGAAGATTCGTGTGAGGTGATTCGCGAGCCAGATCCGGCAGCGGCCCTGGAGCTTCTTGGTAAAGAGCGATTCGATGGGGTCTACCTTGGCTCGGAGCATTTGACCGAGGCTTTGGAAATCGGGCGAGTGCTTCGGAACGAACAGATCCTGCAAGGATTGCCTTCCGGAGTGGTGCTTTTGGACCAGGAGGGCGTGATCCTTTGGAGTAACGGCCGTTTGGAGCAGTGGACGGGCCAAGATAAGACGGTCGGTCGCAAGTTTTACGCGGTGCTCGGGAATCCGGAGATCTTGGGTCCCGATTTCTGTCCGTTTCACACGGCGTGGGCGACAGGGGCGGCGACATGCACGACTTTGCGCGTCCTGGAAAATCGTTATTTTCAAATTCACGTCGCCCCGGTGGAGCGTCAGGCCTCGGCGCACCAGATCGTCACGCTTCGCGACGTTACGGTCGAGGTCCAGCAACAGCAGAAGTTGGCCGCGATCCACCAGGCGGGCCGGCAGTTGGCGGATCTCACCGCGGAAGAGCTCCTGGAAATGTCGGTGGACGAGCGGATCGAGCTGCTGAAGTCCAACATCCTTCACTTCACCAAGGACTTGCTCAAATACGAGGTCGTAGAGATTCGGCTTCTGGACCCAAAGACCGGCCGCCTGGAACCGTTGCTGGCAGAGGGCATGGAGCCGGACGCGGCTGAGCGGGTGCTTTACGCCAAGCCTCAGGACAATGGGGTCACCGGCTTCGTCGCGGCAACGGGTAAGAGCTATCTTTGCGAGGACACGAGCGAAGATCCGCTCTACTTGCCTGGTGCCAAGGGAGCCAAGAGTTCCCTGACCGTGCCCCTTCTGCTGCACGACGAGGTGATCGGGACCTTCAACGTGGAGAGCGACAAGCCCCGGGCGTTCAATGAAAACGATCTTCAGTTTTTGGAGATTTTCGCTCGCGGCGTGGCTGCGGCCCTCAACACGCTGGAACTCCTGGTCGCCGAAAAGGCGTCTACGGCCGCAGCCAGTGTCGAGGCGATCCACAGCGCCGTGGCCTTGCCCGTCGATGAAATCCTCAACGACGCCGTGAACGTCATGGAGCGCTACATTGGCCACGAACCGGAGGTGGTGGAGCGCTTGCAGCGTATACTCCGCAACGCCCGCGACATCAAGCAGACCATTCAGAAAGTCGGTCAAACGATGGCGCCGGCCACGGCCCTTCCCTCGCCGCCGCAACCGGAACGAGAGGCCCTCCTCGGAGCCCAAATCCTGCTCGTAGACGAGGATGCCGCTGTGCGTTCCGCGGCGCATGCCCTTCTGGAGCGTTACGGTTGCATTGTCGAGGCGGCGCCCAACGGAGCGCAGGCCCTCTCCATGGTCCGGGCGATGCGCGAGCAGGGAGGATATTCGGCGATCATCACCGATATTCGCCTGCCCGATATGAGCGGCTACGAATTCCTCTTGAGGCTACAAGACGTGGTCGACGTGGAGCCGCTGCCGCTGATCCTAATGACCGGTTTCGGCTACGATCCCAGCCATACCATCGTCAAGGCCCGGCAGGCCGGCGTAACTAACGTGCTCTACAAACCCTTCCGGCTCGACCAGCTTCTTTCCACGGTGGAAAAGGTCGTCGCCGCGCCGCGGGCCGTGGCTCAACCTTCGGCTTGAGGCGGCGAACCCCCTGAGCAACATGGCAACGGCTCGGGACGTGGCGGCAGCAATGCAGGCTCCGCCCAACCGAAGTGTCTCGTTGCTTGCACGCCACGAGTTCTTGCGGGCGGTATCGACGCCCGCGATTTTCAGTGCCGCCTCTTGTTCCCAAGTCTGCCGCTGTTCGCCGTGAACGCTGAGGTTGCCGCCGTTCGCGAGACGGGTCCCAACGATTTCTACCGCGGCAGAACAGGGACGGCGAATTCCCGGCCCTGGGCGAAGAGCCGGTCGCGTTGCGGCTCTTCCCGTCGGGGCGGCGTCGAGGAGGAGAGGCACGGTAAGGCGGGCCCTCGCCACGTGGCTCGATGGCGTTATAATCGAGACCAAGGTGGATGGCGGCCTCATCCTTTTCGAGCGGCAAGGAAGACATGTCCCAAGTCCAACGGCCCGATCCTGCGAACCTCGATCGCTACATACGGCAGATGCGGTATGCCCCGCTGGGCCGCGCCGGCCAGGAGCGCCTCGCCGCGAGCCGGGTGCTCGTTTGCGGCTGCGGGGCCTTGGGGAGCGTGTTGGCCAACACGCTGGTGCGGGCCGGCGTGGGATGGGTGCGGATCGTGGATCGCGATTTCGTCGAGACGAGCAATCTTCAGCGGCAGATGCTTTTCGACGAAGACGATGTCGCGGCCCAACTTCCTAAGGCGGTGGCCGCCGCCGAGAAACTCCGCCGCATCAATTCCGAAGTTCGCGTCGAGGCCGTGGTCGCCGACGTGAATTTCACCAACCTCGGCGAACTCGCCGAGGGCGTGGATGCCATCGTCGACGGCACCGACAATTTCGAGACGCGGTTCTTGGTGAACGATTTCGCCGTAGCGCGGGGGGTCCCTTGGGTCTATGGCGGATGTGTGGGGGCGGAAGGGCAAACGATGACGATCCTGCCCGACGAAACTCCGTGCCTTCGGTGTCTCCTGCCCGAGTGCCCCCCACCTGGCACGATGCCCACGTGCGACACAGCCGGAATCTTAGGACCCGCCGTGGGTGTGATCGCCTCGATCCAGGCCGTGGAGGCCATCAAGATCCTCAGCGGGAACCGTGCCGCCGTTTCCCGTCAGCTCACCGTCGTGGAACTCTGGGATAGTTGTATTCGGCAGGTCAACATCGCGTCGCTCCGCGATCAGGTGGATTGCCCGGTGTGCAAACGCCGGGAATTTTCTTGGCTGTCGGGCAAGGAGGGCAGCCGCTCGGCCGTGCTCTGCGGACGGAACGCCGTGCAATTAACCCAGCCAGGCACGCGCATCGCGCTGGATCAGCTTGCCCAACAGTTGTCGGGCGTGGGGGAGGTCACGCGCAACGCGTATCTTTTGCGGCTCAAGGTCGACGCCTACGAACTGACGGTCTTCCCCGACGGCCGAGCCATCGTCGGGGGCACAAACGACGTTGCCGTGGCCCGGACCCTCTACGCCAAATACATCGGGCATTGAGTTGTCAAGACACGATGATCCCGGCAGCTCGACCCGATGCCGAGGAGCGGATACCGTCTGACGGCTCCCAATAATCGTTGATGCGTCGTAGGATCGGAGCGTGGCTAGGACTGGGGATCGGCAAGTAGTGGCCGAGGCGACGGCGCTTCAGGGAGCGGTCGGGGGGCCTCGCCGCGGCTCCGAGCCCCGGTTGATTCGGTTCTGCACGGAGCTGGCGACCGCCGCAAGCATCTTCGGCACCTGCGAGGCGGACATGTACACCCGGGCCGAGACGGCGGCCGTGGGAAAGAACCGCGTGATGAAGTCGAAGAAAAACTCCGAGGGCGAGTGGCCAATCATCACGGTGTTGGCGTACACCCCGCTGAGAATCTCGTCCGGCAAACGAAGGTCTTGAT
The DNA here is from genome assembly GCA_937951625.1 of uncultured Thermoguttaceae bacterium. Lineage (GTDB taxonomy): Bacteria > Planctomycetota > Planctomycetia > Pirellulales > Thermoguttaceae > CALFBP01. Next base: position 6,894 of record CALFBP010000021.1, on the reverse strand, counting down.
AGATTTCCTGTACGGTGGGACGCCGATCCGCAGGAGGCTGCGGCAGCGGTTTGGGCGGGCCGAAGACCTGTTCGTAGCGTTGAAGGTTTTCCCGCAGCGCGGCGACGAACTGGGCCGCCACGTTGGGCGTCATGACCACCCTGGCGCCGACGCGCGGGGGCCGATGCAGCCCCTGCACAAAGTCCAAGACGAATTCCTCCGCCCCCTCGACCACGATCACCCCCGTGCAAAAAACTCCCGGGGCCACGCGCTCTGGCAACCGAGCGCTGACCGGCGTGTGCTGCACTTGCTGGCTGTAAAGCCCAGGATCGCCCGACGGTTGCGGAGGGCCATTCGTCTCATCGCTCATGAGAGTATCTCCGAGAAAAATTCCGACATCGTCCCGACCCGATCCATCCTATCAGAAGCTCCACGCGCCGAATAGCGGCGCAACACGTCTACCGCGCACGGAACCTCGCGATCGGATGGCATTATCCCTCTGCAACGCTCCAACTCCTTGCCTCGAAGCTACCAAACGGCTGATGTCGAAGATGGGTGAGACGAGTCCCGTGGTGGAGAGCCCATGTTGCTGCTCGCCAAGCGGGCTATCCTCGCGCGTTGCAATGTCGCCCGTTCGTTGGGTCACAAGGGCGCCTCGTTGACAGCCCGCTTGACCAAGGCGTTCGTGGCCGAGGTCGAGTGGCGGGTCTTTAGGACCATTCGCAGCGACCGAGCTGTATCGTCGGAGAGGGTGAAACCGCGTGCAGCGGAGCAGGGCAATGTCACGGAGAAGGCAGTTGCCCTGCCCCACGCACGGCACGACAAAAAAGGGAGGGCTGCTCGTGGGCCGCTTGGCCCAGCAGTCCGTTACGAGCAGCCCTGGCTGGTACCGCAGACGTAGCACAGGTAACAATTGCCGTTGCGCACGGTGATCGCGCCGCACCTTCCGCAGACGGGAGCATCGGTTTGGAAAGCGGCGAACTGCTCACCCAGGGCGCTGAGTGCCGCCTCGGCTTCGACCGAGACACCAAGCGAAGCGTTGCTGGCTCGGTTGAAGGATGGGGCTTGGCTCGGTCGCGGGGCGGAGGCGGCTGTTGCCGAAGGAGAGGCCCCCCGCTTTGCCGCACCGTTCGCCTGGCCGTTGGGGCCGCCTTTCGCCCCACTGGCCAAGCCCTGGGAGGAACGGACCGACGGCGATTTGGCGGGGGCCGCGGCCTGTTTCGTGGGCGATCCCGGCCCGAAGATCGGCCCGCCAGCCTTCATGGCGGCGGGCCAGGACTCTTTTTCCGCTTCACCCGCGCCGGTCTTGGCCGCCTCCTCCCCCGGCCCGTCCAACAACTTGCTCGCCTCCCGATACCCCGGCAGGAACGTGATTCCCAGCCAGCGGAAGATGTAATCCACCACGCTCTTAGCGATGCGGATATCGGGGTTCTTGGTATAGCCCATGGGTTCGAAGCGGGTGTGGGAGAACTTGTTGACGTAGACCTCCAGCGGCACCCCATATTGCAGACTCATCGAGACCGCCGTGCCAAAGCAATCCATCAAGCCGCCAATCGTGCTGCCTTCCTTGGCCATGGTGATGAAGAGTTCGCCGGGGCGACCGTCGGGATACAGGCCCACGGTGATGTACCCTTCGTGCCCGCCAACGCTGAACTTGTGGGTGATCGACTGTCGGGTATCGGGCAAGCGCTCGCGCCGCGGGGCGGAGCTGGTCTTTTCGGTCTTCTCGTCGCTCTTCGTCGACAACGGTTGGCACTCCTTCGAGCCGTCGCGATACACGGCCAACGCCTTCAGGCCCAGCTTCCAGCCTTCGAGGTACGCGCCGGCGATGTCGGCCGGCGTGCTGTCCTTGGGCATGTTGACCGTTTTGGAAATCGCCCCCGAGAGGAACGGTTGCGCGGCGGCCATCATCAGCACATGGGCCCGCCAGGGAATGAAGCGCGTGCCGTGCGCAGCCTGGAAAGCGCAATCGAAGACCGGCAGGTGTTCGGGCTTGAGATCGGCGGCGCCCTCGATCGTGTCCTCTCGATTGATGTACGCCAGGATCGATTCGATTTCGGCCTCGCCATAGCCGAGGGTCCGCAGGGCCATCGGCACCGTCTGGTTGACGATCTTCATCATCCCGCCGCCGGCAAGCTGCTTGTACTTGACCAGGGCGATGTCGGGCTCGATGCCCGTGGTGTCGCAGTCCATCATGAAGCTGATCGTCCCGGTGGGGGCGAGCACCGTGGCCTGGGCATTGCGGAACCCGTAGCGGCGACCGCCCACGAGCACCTCGTCCCAAATCTTCAGCGCGGCGGCCTTGAGATAGTCGGGCGCGTGCTGGATCTGGTTGACCTTTTCCCAGTGCATTTCCATGACATGGAGCATCGTCTCGCGGTTCTTCTCGAACTCCTCGAAGGGCCCGATCGCCGCCGCCAACTCCGTGCTCGTGCGGCAAGCCGCCCCGTGCAACAAGGCCGTCACCACGCTGCACAGCCCGCGGGCTTCGTCGGAATCGTAGGGCAACCCGCTGGCCATGATCAGACTGCCGAGATTCGAGTACCCCAGGCCGAGCGGCCGGAAACGGTGGCTGTTGAGCGCGATCCTTGGCGTGGGATAGCTGGCGTGATCGATAAGGATTTCCTGAGCGATGAAAGTGAGGCGGCAGGCAGTCACAAAGGCGTCCGCATCGAAACTGCCATCCTCGCGGCGGAATCGCATCAGGTTCACGCTCGCCAGATTGCAAGCCGAGTCGTCAAGGAACATGTACTCGGAGCAGGGATTCGAGGCGTTGATGGCCCCAGAGTTCGGGCAGGTATGCCAGCGGTTGATGGTCGTATCGTATTGCACGCCCGGGTCGCCGCACTGCCAAGCACACTCGGCCATGCGGTTGAACAAATCCCGGGCCTTGTACGTTGGGCCCGGCCGATCCGGCTCCGTGACCCAATGCGTGGTCCACTCCTGGTCGGTCTCCACGGCATGCATGAACTCGTCGGTCAAGCGAACCGAGAGATTGGCGTTTTGGAAGAGCACCGAGCTGTACGCCTCGTCGGGAGAATATCCTTTGGAGATGAGGACCCGGGCCTTGGCCTCCTCTTTACACTTACACTCGATGAATTCAAGAATGTCGGGGTGCCAGACCTTCAGCGACTGCATCTTGGCGGCGCGACGGGTCTTGCCGCCGCTTTTCACCACGGCCGCAATCTGATCGTACACCCGCATGAAGGACAGGGGCCCTGAAGGTTTGCCCCCTCCCGAAAGCTTCTCCCGATGCGACCGGAGCGTCGACAAATCGGTGCCGGTGCCAGAGCCGAACTTGAACAACATGGCCTCGCTGCGGGCCAGTTCCATGATGTCTTCCATGTTGTCCTGGACGCTCTGGATAAAGCAGGCCGAGGCCTGGGGATACTCATAAGGGTTTTCAGGCTGTCGGACCGAGGCGCTAGCTTTATCCCAGTGCCAGTTGCACGTCGCGCCTTTCACGCCGTATTGGTGATAAAGCCCTACATTGAACCACACCGGCGAATTGAACGACACGCACTGGTGCAGGCACAGCCAAGCCAATTCGCGGTAAAAGCGCTCGCCGTCTTCAGGAGTGGCGAAGTAGCCGTCGGCAATCCCCCAGTCGGCAATCGTGCGGACGACCCGATGGATCAACTGCCGCACACTCGATTCCCGCTGCGGCGTCCCCAATTCCCCGTAAAAATACTTGCTTGCCACCACATTCGTGGCCAATTGACTCCACGAAGCAGGGATCTCGCAGTCCCGCTGCTCGAACACTAACTCCCCGCCCTCTCCCTTGATCGAGGCGGTGCGAAGCTCCCAAGCCACGGTGTCGAACGGGCTGGCTACGTCCTCGGGACAAAACTGGGAAGTTATGGTCAAACCGCGACGAGGACCGCTGTCGTGTCTGCTGGCTTTGACGTCGGCCGCTTTTGTCGTCACGGAGTTTCGAGATTCAAGAAATTGCTTTTCCATTGCAGGCTCCTCCAGTCGGAATGTCTGGGGCATCCTTACCAAATGATGTACACAAGCACATCGACACCGCGCCGCAACGTCCCTCCTCCTCTTTGCTAGGAAAACCTGAGCAAGCTTGGCAAGCCGCAGAAATCCCTTGGAGTGAGGGGACGAGATCAACTGTCTCTGACTCCTATATATTGTAGTCGACGCCCCGTTGACTACAACATACATGGCAGAATGACCAGTTTATCGGCTGCTCCTGATCCGTCAAGCAATCGTCTCAAAACGGTTTTGAAATGGTTATGGCTACACGACTTGCGGCCTCTTGCCCTTGGCGGCCAGGTGGGCTGCGACCTCCCGGGTTCCTTTCCTAAGTCGCTGACTGACCACGAGTTGGGCATTTTCCTCGGACGCGGTGCTGGATTGCGGTGGGTCATCGTCTTGGACAAAAAAATTTTCGCGAGAATGCTTGGAGTCTATCGCCAAACGTCCTTGTTCCCCTACTAACCGGGGATGCGGTTCCCACGCAGTGAACGTGTCGAGGAAGAAGCCGGTCATGATTCGAGTTGCTCTCCACCCGGAACCTGTCTCACCGGGCGGCGGACGAAGGGTTTTGGAATAGTTTGGCAATGTGGTCGTCGCCAACAACGTTGCAAAGCTGCATCACCTAAGCACGCCCCTGCTGAGCTTTCGAACCGCATGGTTCGCAGCGACGATGGGGAGTTGGGCGCGGGTTGAATTGCCGTGAGATAGGGGATAGGCTAGTGGGACGCAAAGGCGAGAACCGCTCTTAAGACGGGCGCGGACTTGCTCGAATCTCGGTTTGCCGTCATACGTTTGGCGGCAAAGGTTGTTCCTCAGCGACGACACATTAGACGAACAGCCGCGGAACGAACGAGGGTTGGATCAGCCAACAAGGAGACCAGTCGTGGACAAGTGGCCGATCGGAGTGTTTGCAAGCATCGACGCTGGGCTCGGGGTCAAGTTGGAGGTGGTTCGGGAGTTGGGTATCCCGACCATCCATCTGCACGCCCCTCACCGTTCTACCCGCACGCCAGAGCGTGCCCGCTCGTTCCTCGAGACGCTTCGGGCGATGGGCGTGAAGATCACCGTGGTTTTTGCCGGGTTCGAGGGCGAAAGCTACGCCGACATCCCGACGGTCGCGCGGACGGTGGGATTGGTTCCCCCGGAAACCCGAAAGGAGCGAACCCAGGAACTCAAGGAAATTTCGGACTTTGCTCGGCTTTTGGAGGTGGACGCGATTGGGTTGCACGTCGGCTTTGTGCCTCACGAGCCGACAGACCCTCTGTACCAGGAGGTGGTCGCGGTGACGCGGGAAGCGTGCGACCATTGTCAGCACAACGGTCAGCGCCTGCACTTGGAGACGGGCCAGGAAGCGGCGGATACCTTGCTGCGATTCATCGGCGACGTCGCCCGCGACAACCTGTTCATCAACTTCGATCCCGCCAACATGATCCTCTACGGTTCGGGCGAGCCGATCGAGGCTTTGCGCAAGGTGGGCAAATACGTGCGGAGCGTCCACTGCAAGGACGCCAAATGGGCGGCCAATCCCGGCAAGGAGTGGGGGCGGGAAGTGCCTTTCGGCCAAGGCGACGTAGGCGCGGAGAACTTCTTGCGGACGCTCAAAGAACTGGGCTACACCGGCCCGTTGACGATCGAACGTGAAATCCCCGAGGAACCCGCGCGTCAGAAGACCGAGATCGGTCAGGCCGTGCGTTTGATCGAAGAACTGAAAGCGAGGATCGGCTGATGCCGCGGCTGACCCTCCGGGTGCCCCACCCACTTGGCGTCGCAGAAGCCATCTCGCGGTTGCGTAGCCGCGCCGACTCGATTCGAGCCGCGTATCAGTCCCACGTCGCGGACCTGGTCGAGTCTTGGGACGGCGATTCGATGACATGTCGGTTTTCCGTCATGGGCCAAAGGGTCGAAGGGGCGATGAGGGTTTTTCCGGGTGAGGTGCAGATTGTCCTGGAATTGCCGCTGCTTGCGATGATGTTTCGCAGCGCGATCGAGGCCCGAACCTGCGAGGAAATTTCCCGACTCTTGGCCACTTGACTCATGATGCGGCAACGTCCCGGCCGGTAAGAAGCCGGGGCCACGGCCGCTCGTCGAGGGGGGGCTCCGATTCAGGCGACCTCGCGGCGCCGTGGCCCTCTTGCCCGCGAGAAACCGACGGATGGTATCGGCTTGCAAAGCTTTGCGGAGATGGAAAGCCGGGTGAACGCGACGGGGCAACCAGTAACGGATGTTCAACGCGAGACATCGCCCGAGGCGCTTGGGGATTTGGAGCAGGCCATCCGCGCCGTGGAGCCGAGGGCGCTTTTGGTGCCTCCACGGATATTGCGCCGTGTCCTCGTAGAGCACTATGATCTTGTCGGGCTCACGTTGCGGATTCCCCATCGCAAGAGTTGCGTCCTCGGACGCCAGGCCTTGCTGGCCATCGTCGATCCCGATGAATTGGGGATGGATTCGGCGGACGCTGTGCCCGAGCAAGTCATCTTGCTGCCGCAGCCGAGCGAGGCCAGATTGGCCCATACGTCGGGTAGCGCTGTGCGGCTCTATTACTGGCGCTTGTTGTTTCATGCGCAGATCCACTTGGAGATGGAGCAGCGTGCGGCCCAGGGGCGATTGACCTCGGAGACGGTCGCGGATCGAATCCGTAGCTTTGGGGGCGCCGAGTTTGACGAGATCCGCACGGTTCTCGTGCAAGAGGCGTTTCTATTGCCGTCGGCGAGCGATTTCAGCGTCTATGCTGAGTTCGCCGCGGTGTATTGGGAATTGCGTTTTTTCGCCCGTCACCTCCTGCCGCGCTATTTTCCTGGGATCGACGATTTTCCCCGCGTCGAAGCCATCCTCGCCGAAGATGCGGACGCAGAGCGACATTTCGAGGCCACGCGCTTGGCTGGGATTTCTGACGAAGCCTGGAAAGCTTCCGTGCGTGGCGAGGCGTCA
>CALFBP010000020.1 GCA_937951625.1 uncultured Thermoguttaceae bacterium | reverse complement strand
GCGGACGTGGACAGGGTCCGCATCGAAGGGTCTAGCGACCGCGACACGCTGTACGTCGATTTTTCGTCTGGCGATCCGCTCCCCATGGGGGGAATGGTTTTCAACGCCGGCGATTCCAGCGCGCCGGACGGTTTGGTGCTCCTGGGTGGTATATCTGCGTCCCCACTCGATCGCGCTACCCACCATTTCGACAATCTCGGTTCGGGTAGGGTCCTGGTGGATGCCGGTGATAGTGGGGGTCGGCCCACCTCCAAGCTGGATTACCAGGGCGTGGAGTCGATCGTCAACGCGGGGCGATGGAGAGACCTGGTATTTCAAGACGATCGGGCGGGAAAATTGCTTTCGCTAACCGGCGGCGAGAGCGAGGACGCACAGACGCGAATCGTTTCGCCCGGTGCTCCCACAGTGCTGTTTCACGCCCCCAGTCATTCCTTGACCGTGGCCGCCGCGGCCATCGACATTCAGGGGGTGATTCGCGGGCAAGGTATGGACGTCGAACTGCGTGCCCAAGACACCCTGCGGATTTCCGGAACGATCGACGTCTCGGATGTTACGGCTGGCCACCGCGGCGGCTCGATTCGGGCCTCGGCCGCACACATCGAGCTGGCCGACGGAGCACGCTTGGACGCCAGCGGCGAGGCCGGGGGTGGAGTCATTCTCATCGGCGGTGGGCTCCAAGGCCAAGACGCATCGCTGCCGAACGCTACAGCCGTGTCGATCGCCTCGCACGCCTCGCTTCGGGCCGACGCCCTCGGTTCGGGCGACGGCGGCGTGGTGGTTGTTTGGGCCGACGGCGGCACGGTGTTTCAGGGCGAAATCTCGGCCCGAGGGGGAACCTCCCAAGGCGATGGTGGGTTCGCCGAGGTCTCGGGAAAGCACCGGCTGGAGTTCCGCGGCCTAGTCGACCTGACCGCGCCCAACGGGACCGCGGGGACCTTGCTCTTGGATCCGACCACGATCGTCATCGACTCTACTTACGCTGCTTCGATTGTTGCCCAACTGGAACTGGGCAATGTAAGCCTGGTGGCCGACGAGATCGTTGTCCAGGCGGCCATTGACGCCAGCGGCAACAGCACCTTGGGAACCAGTCTGGAACTTCATGCCACGACCATCACCCTGCAAAACGGCGCGGACATCAAGACCAAGGGCGGCGACTTGCTGTTGGCCGGTTCGGTCGTGCTCCAGGCCGGTTCTCCGTTGACGCTTTCCTCGGGCGCTGGGTGGGGCGGAAATATCAGCATTCTCGGCCCGATTCAGGGTGTCGGGGCCGACCTGACGATCGAGGCTGGAAGCGGCGACATCACGCTCGCCGGGGCCGTCGACGGCGTGCGCGACCTCGCCCTGTTCAGCGGCGGCGCCACCTACCTCAAGGCCGCCATCGGTGCGAATTCTCCTTTGGGCAGCTTGACCACCGATGCCCCTGGAGCGACCTACATCGGCGCTAACGTCACCACCCAGGGCGGCACTCAAATCTATGACGATCCCGTGGTGCTCACCGGCCATGCCACCTTCACTGACACGGGCACGACCGGCATCTTCTTCAACAACACCGTGGACGGCGATGCCAGTGGGCCCTGGGACTTGACCGTGGTCACCACCAGCCCATTGGCGAAAATCGAGTTCCGCGGTGCGGTTGGCCACGGGCATCTGATCCGCAACGTGTCGCTGGGGAACGCTGGCCAATTAGAAATCGGTCCCCATGCCGACTTCACGCTGGAGGGAACATTCGCCCAGCTCGGAGTCGGGGCGGTTCGCATCGCGGGCGACATCACAGCTAGCGGCGACAGCGTCTCCTTCGCCAGCCCGGTGACCATCGACAGCGATGTGAACATCGACACCGCCGCCGGCTCGGGCGACATTCTGTTTCACAATACCGTCAATGGAGCGGGGTCCGGGGACCTGACGCTCCGAGCGGGCGGAAGCATCGCTTTTACCGGGGCGGTCGGCGCGATTACGCCCCTGGCGGCGATCACGATCCGCGACGCCCACGACGTGACCCTCCAGGGCTCCGTAGCGGCGGCCAGCCTGGTCCAGCTTACCGGTTCAGGCACCACTACCCTCCGCGGCCATGTCGCCACCAGCGCCGTGGAGGGTCTGGACCTGACCGCCGCCCAAGTCGTGCTCGAAGGTGTTTCAATTACCGCGGCGGGCGACGGATTGGTGCGCTTCCACGCCGCAGTGGACCTGACCGGCGACACGACCATTGCGGCCGGGGGCGGCATCCGCTTCGAACACACGCTTGATTCGACAAGCGGAGGTCAGAAGTCGCTTACCCTTTGGACGTTGAACGACATTTCTTTCGCCAATGCGGTCGGGTCGGCCACCGCGGGCGCTCTGGGCAAGATCACCGTGCTCCACGCGGAGAATTTCCAGGCCTCGAGTTCGATCGCCGCGGCCAGCCTGGTTCAGTGGGTCGGCCTGGGAGCGACGACGCTTGCTGGCAATGTGACCACCACGGCGGCCGAGGGCGTGGACATCACGGCCGCGGCGATCGTGCTTGGCGATCTGGACATCACCACCACAGGCGGCGGCATCGTGCGACTGAATGCTCCCGTGGAGCTTCATGGCGATGTCGCGATCCACGCCGCGGGCGCGATCAACTTCGAGAGTACCGTCGCATCGCCGGGGTTGGATGCCAAGGCCCTGAGTTTGGCGACGGACGCCGACGTCCTTTTCCGCGGCGCGGTGGGCGGGGGACCCGGCGAGGCCCTCGGCGAGATCACGATCCACACCGCCGCCAGCGTTCAGGCCGATAGCACGATCACCGCGGCCAGCCTGACGATGGCGGCCGTTTCGGGCACCGCGACTCTCACCGACGACGTGACCACCAGCGGTCCGGGGGGCATCAATCTGACTGCTGGCACCATCCTGCTCGATGGCTTGAAGCTGACCGCCACGGGCAATGGCATCGTGCGACTCAACGGTCCCGTGGTTCTGGCCGATGCCGTGACCGTCGAAGCGGCCGACGGCGGCATCGTGTTTACCTCCGTGGCCACCATCGACGGCCAGATCGGCGAGACCAACGACCTCATTCTCAAAGCGGGCGCCGGCAGCGTGAGCTTCAATGCCAACATCGGCTCAACGCATCCGATCGGCAGCCTGGTGGTCACACAGGCCGATGATGGGGTGATCTTCGGTGGCCAAACAGGCCTCGACGCGGGGCCGGTTTCGCTCGTCCGCTCCGCGGGGAGCATCAATCTCGGCAGTCTCGCCCCGATCATCGAGGGCATTTTCCTCAACGCCGGCGATGGCAACACGATTGCGTTCGTCACGGCCGGGGGCATGGTGCGGTTCAACGGGCTGGTGGAACTCCAGAGCCACGTGGCCATCGATACCAGCAACGGCGGTAGCGCCCCGGGTGGCGACATCCGCTTCACGCGCCACGCCCTGATCGACAGCGAAAGCGGCGAAAACAACGGCCTGACGCTTTCCGCGGGCCTGGACGGCGTGGTCAGCTTCAATGCCGACATCGGCACCGTCACCGGGCTGGGACACCTGATCGTGACGAGCGCCGAGGGCGTCGAGTTCGGCAACGACGGGAGCCTGACCGATGCGGACCTCGCCCCAGTGGGTGGGATCCGGATCGACGCCACGCCACTCGATCCCACCGCGTTTTCGTTCGACATCGGCAGCGCGCGGGCGATCGGCGAGGGTGGAATCCGGTTCAACGCGGGCGAGTCCGGCACGCTGGCCCTCACCACCACCGGCGACAAGGTGCGGCTCCACGGGGCCGTCACGCTGGAGAGCCACCTTTGGATCGATACTAGCGATGGCGGCAGCCAGCTTGGCGCGGAAATCCGCTTCACCCACGCCGCGACCGTCGACACCCGAGCCGGCGAGCGGAATGACCTGCTTCTGAGCGCGGGCAGCGAGGGCATGGTGCGCTTCAATGCCGATATTGGGACTGTCGCAGCCCTGGGCCATTTGATCGTCACCGAGGCGAAGGGGGTGGCCTTCGGCAACGACGCTGACGTTGCCGAGCCGGACCTCGCGCCGCTAAGCGAAATTCGCGTTACGGGCCACCTCGATCCGCTCGACGCCGAGGCTTTTTCGGTCAACATTGGAAGCGTCGCGGCGATCGGGAGCGGAAAGATCCATTTCAACGCAGGCAACGACCATACGCTCGTACTCGTCACCACCGCCGACAAGGTCCGCTTCAACGGCGCCGTGGAACTCGAAAGCCACCTGGCGATCGACACCAGTGACTCAGGCAACAGCCCAGGCGCCGAAATCCGCTTCACCGCCAACGCCCCGATCGACAGCCAGCCTACCGAGAGCAACGGCTTGACGCTCACCGCGGGCGAGTACGGCGCCGTGAGCATCAACGCCGACGTGGGCACGACCGCGGCCTTGGGACACTTGATCGTGACCGAGGCCAGCGGCGTCGCGTTGGGCAACCCGCTGGATCTCGCCGACGCCGACCTGGCTCCCGTGGCGGTGATCTGGGTCGACGGCGAGGCCCCGGCGGCGGGCGGTTTCGCTTTAGACCTCGGTAGCCAGACGGCCATCGGACCCCAAGGGATTTCGCTCTGCGGCGACGGCGGCCTGATCGCGCTTTTCACCACCGCCGATAAGGTCCGCTTCCAGGGGGCCGTGCGACTGCGGACCGACGCCTTGATCGACACTAGCGGCACCGGCATCGCCAGCGAAGGCGGAGAAATCCTCATCGCGGGCCAGATCGATGGCGCTAGCGGCGGGCCGAACGAGAACCTCACACTCATTTCCCATACGGCGCCCACCGTAATTCTTGCAGACGTCGGGGCTGCTGTCCCTTTAGGTACGATCACGCTTCAAGACGATACGTCCGATTCGACCGGCGGTGTTTTCTTCCATGCTGCCGTGTACGCCGAGGCGCTCGAGACCTTCGCCCGGCCGTACAACGTCGAGCTGTTGGGCGGCGGGCAGATCGTCGATGCCGTGGATTTCCTCAACACCGGCGGCGTCACCCTCGGCGACGGCGTGGCGGATGTGCTCACCTTCGGCCGCGGTGCGACTTCGATCGCCAGCAGTACCCGGCTCGGCGGCACGATTCGCACGCTCGATCTCGACCTGGAGCTGGCCCACGTGCGCGTAATCGCCGACGCGAAGCTCCTGACGGCCGGGGGAAATATCATATTCTTCGGCGCGGTCGATAGCCTGCCGGGCGAGGCCTTCGATTTGGAACTGACCGCCGCGTCCGGCACGGTGCAATGGAACGCCAATATCGGTGGCTTGGACCCCTTGGGCCAGCTCGTCGTTCACAGCGCCGCGACGCTGGAATTGGGCACGGACGCCACGCCGGTCAGCGTGGTCAAGGCCCTCGGCGGCATCGACTTCGGACGCACCGCGACGCTCGGCGAGATTCGGCTCAACGGCGGCGCGGGCGGACTGCTGTCGATGAGCACCGCTGGTGGCTTGGTGCGGCTCAACGGTAGGGTCGAACTCCAAAGCGACGTGGCGATCAACACCGCCGACAATGGCGAACCGGCGGGGGCCGAAATCCGCTTCACTGCCAACGCACCCATCGACAGTCAGGCCGGCGAGACCAACCGGCTGCTGCTCGACGCGGGAAGCGATGGCCGGGTGAGCTTCAACGCCAACCTCGGGGCCAACGAGGCCCTGAAGCAGTTGATTGTTGCCGAGGCAGGGGCCGTGGCCTTCGGCAACGATCCCGCGGCGGGCGATCCCGACTTGGGTTGGGTCGATACGGTGCGGGTCGACGGCGATCCCCTTGACCCCAACGCGTTCGCGATTGATCTCGGCAGCCTGGCGGCGATCAACGGCGGGGGCGTCTCGTTCAACGCTGGCGACGGGAACACCCTCTTGTTCCTGACCACCAGCGACAAAGTGCGGCTCAATGGTCCCGTGGAGCTACGCAGCGACGCCTGGATCGACACCAGCGACGGCGGATCTCCCGGCGCAGAAATCCGCTTCACGCTCCATGCCCCGATCGACAGCCAGCTTGGCGAGAGCAACGGCCTGATGTTGACCGCGGGCACGGACGGGACGGTGCTGTTCAACGCCGACATCGGCACGCGCGAGGCCCCCGGGCATTTGATCGTTACCGACGCCTGGGCGGTGGTGTTCGGCGGCGAGCTGCTGCCTGATTTCGCTCCCCTGACCACGGTGCGGATCGGTGGCGACGTTGCCAGTCCCGGCGTCTTTTTCCTCGACCTCGGTAGCAATTCGGTCATTGGGGACGGCGGCATTGTGCTCAACGGCGGCCACGATCTGGCCGGCGACCCCTTGACGTTGACCATCGCCTCGGCCAGCGGGGCCATGCGATTCAATGGTGCGGTGAGCCTCTGGAGCGACGTCTTGATCGACTCCGCCGACGCGGAAACGTCGTTTGGGGCTGAAATCCGCTTCACGCAACACGCCCCGATCAACAATCAAGCGGGTGAGCGCAATGACCTCAGGCTCATCGCCGGGGAAGGGCACATCGAGTTCCATGCCAACCTCGGCGAGACGCACGGCCTGGACCGGCTGGAGGTCCTTCGGGCCGATGGTGGGATCATTTTCGGCGGCAGCGACGAGCCGGAACTGGTGGGCGACCGCGCCCCGGTGTCGCTCGTTCGGGCCGAGGGAGGGATCGACCTTGGCAGCCAACAGGTGATCACCGGCGGCATTGTATTCAACGCCGGCGTGGTTGGTGGCGACACCCAAGTAATGACCGTGCAAACGGCCGGCGCCGAAGCGCGGCTCAACGGGCCAGTGACGCTGGCCAGCCACGTGAAGATCGAGTCGGGCAACGGCGCCGTGCTGTTCACCGACGACTGCCCCATCGACAGCCAGCCAGCCGAGAAGAACGATCTCGTGCTGGACGTTGGGTTGGGAAGCATCGTTTTCAATGCGGACGTAGGCTCCCTGCACCCGCTTCGCTGGTTGGAGGTGATTCGGGCCGACGGCGGGGTCTATCTCGGCGGCGCCGACGTGGCCCAAGAAGACCTCGGCGACCTCGGCCCGGTCCGCCAAGTGGTGGTTGAACGGGGGATCGACCTGGGGAGCCAGGCGGTGATCGCCGACGGAATCGTCTTCAATGGCGGCGAGTGGGGGGAGCTGCTCCTGGTGGTCCAGACCGGCGACCTCGACCCGGCCACGAGCGACGTGCGGCTGAACGGCCCTGTGTGGCTGCACAGCGAGCTGGCCATCGACACCTCGGGAGCCATGGCGGGCATTGGGGTTACGTTCTCCGACAACGCCACCATCGACAGCGAGAACGGCGAGCACAACAGCCTTCGGATTGACGCGGGACGAGGCGACGTGCGGTTCTACGCCGACGTGGGCGTGGCCTTGGGCGGGGGCCAAGACTCGCGGCTCGGGCGGCTGGAAGTGTCGAATTCGGGCAATGTCTGGGTATCCGACGGCGTGCTGTGGATCAGGGCCTTTGGCGATGTGATTTTCGTGTCGGCCGGCGATGTGGGAATCGGCTATGCGCCTACCGACGGCGATTATCCCGGTGATCCTCCGCCGCTGCCAGACGTCGATCCTCCCGCCGTCGAGACCACCGTGGCGGGCCACACGGTGACGATTCGCGCCGCGGGCAACTTGACGATTGCGGATGGAGCGGCCCTCCAGAGCCACACCGGCATGGTCTCCAACGCCCCGCCGCTGTTTCGGCCCGACCCCGACGATCCCGAGAAGGTCCTCGTACCCGGCGACCGCGTCCACGAGATCAAAGGCCGGATGGGCGGGAGCCAAACGCTGGACGGCGGTAGCCTCGACAATTGGGAGCGGGGCATGAATTTCACGCTCGCCCTTTACTGGAGCGACAATCTGTCCACAGTCCTCGTGGGCATTCAGGCCGGCGACACGATCTTTCTGGAAGTGGGCGAGGCCGGCGAAATCCTCAACTTGAACATCGAGCACAGCGAGGAGGGACCGGTCGGCGAGATTTCCTTCACGCTGCGGCGGCATTACTCGCTGTTTTACTTGCAGACGATCGAGACCACGGTCGAGACCTGGCTCGTGATGAGCAACGATGGGAACATTTTCCTCGACGATTCGCGGCCGGTGGACCTGAATGAAACCAGCGCCTTCCGAAGCGTAAAGGTCGCCAGCGAGCTGATGCGACCGAGCGAGCCAATTCCCGAATATCTGTCGCCGCCTCCGCTGCGTCCGTTGGAGCGGGCGGCGGTGGCGCTGGAAGTCCCAACTGTGCCGTTGGAGACCCGGATTGTGCAATACGAAGAGTCGCGGCCGCCGAGTGAAGAACGAGGCGAAAAGCTCCGCGTGTGGTACTTGGTCCGCGTCTTGCCCAACGGCGTCGAGGACGTCCGCCATCCTTTGTCGGAGGACATTGCCTCGGATCCGACCAAGTTGTTCCAAATGTTGCGCAAGATGGGTTTACCGGACGGCAAGTATCGGATCTACTTGGAGGAGTTGGGCTTCCCGCGGCGCTTGGTTTACGAATTCTACAAGTCTGGCAATTCGCTGGGCGATCCGGTTCGGGAGCGGGGCCCTGGGGCCAATCCCGTGCCCGACGCCAAACCCGAGGCATCGACTCCGACAGCCCCGGCCAAGGACAAAACGACGTCGGGAGCTATCCCCGTCGAGGGAATCCCAGCGGTCGCTCTTTGGTACAGCAATGTGGCGTCGCCCACGGTCCTGTCCGGCTCAGCGGTCTCGGCTTTCCCGCCGGTGGTGCTGGCCTGGGGAGGCGAACCGGGCGGCGTGAAAGCGGAGATTGCCGTCGCGAACGAAAAGGCGACGGAGGATATGCCTTTTGGCGCCGCGGTGGCCTTGGCGGCTGGCGGTTGGGGAGCCGTGGCACGGCGGCCTCGGCATCAGGAGACATCGGCCTTCGTTTCCCTTCGTCCGGACGCCTCGAACGCAACCGATCCACGCCAAGCGAGTCTCCAGGTCGAACAGGCCTTGGAGCGATGTTTCCGGCACGCCCTGACTCGTGGGGCGAGACTGCGACGAAGGCTGCAAACCCGCCGGTGAGCAGGAGGGCAAGAGATGGGGTCCGTTCCAGGCTCGATCTTTTTCGGCCAAAACATGCGTCGCCGCAGAAAGACTGTGGCTTTATGGCTGCGGCAAAGAGTTGCCCCAGACAAAAAGTCTGACGGCGTCGCCGGCCGGATGCCTGTCCCGAGACCTTTCGGGGCGATTCTGTCTGGGCCGCCACAGAGCGGGCAAAGCGCCCCGGCTTTGGGTTTCAGGAGAGATCCGGAGACGAGCTTCGCGGCCCAGCGGGAGATATGACCATGGCGAGATGTCCCTACTGCGACAAGAAGCTGACCCAATGGGAGTTCGATGAGGGGCTCTGCGTTCATTGCAAGCGATCATTTTTCCTCGACGCGGGACCGGCGGAGCAGTCGCCGTCGGGCAGGTCGATGGCCACTTTGGACTCGGCGGCCGCCGCCCCGCCGGCCGGACCATCGGCCGCCGCGGCCCAGACGCTCGATTCCGCGGTCAGCGAGGGTTCCCTGCAAAGCCCTTCGCCGCCGCGGGATTGGCGGGCGGATCGAACCCTCGACTCGGCTTCGATGCCGCAACCATCCGGCTCTTTGGCCGACGCGCAGGCCATGGCGCGAACGCTGGACTCTGCGTCCGATTTCTCGTTGGCGCGTGGCACGGACGAAGGGGAAGGGCGGCGCGATCAGGGGCTAACCCAAACGGTCGAATCGACGTCGTTTCACCCGCTTCCCGCTCAACCGGCCGCGGAGGCTTCGACCGAACCCGAGATGGTGACGCGAACGTTGGACTCCGTTGCGGGTTTCGGCATGCCGCCCAGCGGCGAGGGGCCTCCGGCTGACCGTCGCCTGGACCAGACGCTGGATTCGGCAACCGTGCCCCCAGGGCCTCCTCCAGTCCTGGAATCCCGCATGGATCAGACCCTCGATTCGGGGTCGTTCCCGTCGGCGGGGGTCGGGCCGCCCGCCGACAAGTCGCCTGCGGGCGAGGCCTTGGCGCAGACGCTCGACTCGGCGACCGGTTACGCACCCTTATCGGACGCCTCGGCTTTAGCGGACCGCCACGAGGCTCAAACGCTGGACTCGGCGGCGTTCGTCCAGCCGCCTAGCACGCCGCCCGCCGACGAGGCGGCGCGGACCCTGGATTCGGTGCCCGGATTGGTTTCGTCGGCCGGACCAACTTCCGGCACGGTGCCCGAGCGCGTCGCTCGGACTTTGGATTCGGCCTCATTTCATCTTTCGGAGCCGCCAAGTGTCGCCGATTCGTCTGCGGCGGAGGTTCGGGCGACGCCCGGTCCACGTTTGCGAACCGTGGGGGAGTTGGCCGGGCGAGTCACCGCCGCGCCCCCCCAGACGCGGCCGGATCAGGCGGGGCCGGCGGACCTGGACGAGCGCGTGTCGCGGGTGTGGGCGGGCAAGTTTCAAGACGACGCCACCCCGCATACTTCTTTGAAGGTCGCCTCGCAGACCATCGAACAACAGTCCAATCTGGTGATCCAGACGCGGATCTTCCGCCGCACCAAGCGCGACAAGAACATTCGGCCTGATTATGACTTGCTCGGGCAACTGGGGGAGGGCGGCATGGGCGTGGTGCTCGCCGCCCGCCAAGCCTCGATCGACCGCCTGGTCGCGGTGAAGATGCTCAAACCCGCCGCGACACGCGATTTGCAAGCGCGCCAAAAGTTCCTCTCCGAGGCCGTGGTGACCGGCGACCTGGAGCATCCGAACATCGTCCCCATCTACGATTTGGGCTCGGACGACACCGGGGCGCTGTTTTATTCGATGAAGCGGGTCAAAGGGACCCCCTGGAGCAAGGTCATCAAGGAAAAAACCTTTCAGGAGAACATCGAAATCCTGATGAAGGTGGCCGACGCGGTGGCCTTTGCCCATTCGCGCGGCGTGGTGCATCGCGACCTCAAGCCCGAGAACGTCATGCTCGGCGACTTCGGCGAGGTACTGGTGATGGACTGGGGGCTGGCCCTTACGCTGGGCGGCCCGCCGGGCACGGCAAGCATGGGCGGGACTCCGGCCTACATGGCCCCGGAGATGGCCTTCGGACCGGCCGACGCTTGCACCACGGCTAGCGACATCTACCTCTTGGGCGCGATCCTCTTCGAAATCGAGACCGGATTTCCTCCGCACACCGGCAAGAACGTGCTGGAGTGCCTGTTTGCGGCCTCGAAAAACAAGATTCGCCCCACCGAGAAAAAGGGCGAAGTGATGGACATCGCCCTCAAGGCGATGGCCACCGATCCCAAGGACCGCTACGCCACCGTCGCCGAGTTCCAGAACGCCATCCGCCAGCACCTGTCGCATTCGCAAAGCATCGCCCTATCGACGCGGGCCCAAGCCGATCTAGTCCAAGCCCAGCAAAGCGACGATTACGAGGTTTACGCCCGGGCCCGATTCGGCTTCCAGGAGGCCCTTGCCCTTTGGGAGGGGAACAAGGATGCCGCGGAAGGACTCGCCCGGGCCAGCGCCGCCTACGCCCGAAGCGCCTTGGCCAAGGGCGACTTCGACCTCGGGGCCTCGCTCCTGGATCCGAACAACGCGGAGCACCGTGAAATCCTCAGCCAGATCGAGGCGGGGCGCCGCGAACGCGAGGCCCGACAGCAACGCTTGCGGACCGCCAAGCGCGTCGGCTTCGCCTTGGCGGCGACGGTCTTCCTCGTCGTCACGGTGGCCTTCTTCTGGATCCGCGCCGAGGCGGAGCGGGCCAGAATCGCCGAAGGCATCGCCTTGGAACAACGCAACCTCGCCGAACGGCAGTCCCTGATCGCCAGCCAGCAAAAGGCCATTGCCGAACAACAACGCGAAGAGGCCAGAAAACAGACGGTCATCGCGCAGAACGAGCGGGCCGAGGCCATTCGGCAGAAGAACATCGCCGACGACCAAAGGTCCAAGGCCCAGACCGCTCAGCGCCTCGCCGAGGAAGCCCAGAAAAAAGAGGAATACGGCGCCTATGTGGCCCGAATCGGTCTGGCCGCCGCGAAGATCGAGGAAAACGCCTTTGATCGGGCAATTGCCCTGCTCGAGGAATGCCCGGAACATCTCCGCGACTGGGAATGGGGCCGGTTGAAGCACCTCTGCACTCAAGAGATTCGCACGTATTCCGCGAACCAGCCGCTCGACGCGGCCGCCTTCGCTCCCGACGGCAAACGATTGGCCACGGGCGGATGGAGTGGTCTGGTGCAGATCTGGGACACGCAGACCGGCCGACTGTTGATGTCGATTCCCAGCGGCGCGCAAAACGTCTTCAGCCTGGCGTTTTCGCCCGATGGACGCCACGTGGCCGCGGGAACCAATGACCAGCCCAACTATCTGAAAATCTTCGATGTGGAAACGGGAACCTTGGTCCGGGCCTTGCCCGGGCACCGCGACGCCGTGCTCAGCGTCGTCTATTCCCGCGATGGAAAGGCGATCTTGACCAGTTCCTACGACACCACAGCCCGGCTTTACGATTTGACCTCGGGCGAGTCCGTGGCCTTCGAGGGACACGAGTGGTGGGTCTGGTCGGCGCATTTCTCTTCGGATGAGAAACGCATCGTCACCGCCTGCCAGGATGGTTCGGTGATCGTTTGGGATGTCGCCTCGCGCAAGCCGGGCCAACCGTTCCTCGGACATCAAGGCCCGGTCTACCACGCTGTCTTCTCGCCCGACGGAAAATTCGTGGCCAGCGCCGGCTACGACCGGCGGATTCTGCTTTGGGACCCGGCGAAAGTGAGGCCCTTCGACTTCGACGCCTTGGCGGACTCAGGAAGAGAGCAGCGCCGCCTGGAAGCGGAATACGAGGTCCTCGAAGGCCACCTGGCCGGCGTGCGTTCGATCCACTTTTCGCCCGAGGGGAAGCTGCTGGTCAGCAGCGGCAACGATAACACGGTCCGTGTCTGGGACGTGGCTAGCCGGAAACTTCTCAAAACGCTCCGCGGACACGGTGGCCGCGTCCCTGCCTGCGAGTTTGCGCCGGACGGCAAGTGGGTCCTCTCCGCCAGCCACGACCGGCTGGCAAAGGTCTGGAACATCGAGGGCTATGAGGAAGTGCGTGTGTTTCAGGGGCTTGTGTTGGAGGGCCACCGCGACGCGATCCTGGGGGCCGATTTCTCGCCCGACGGACGACACGTGGTCAGCGCCAGCCGCGACCGCAGCGCCAAACTTTGGGACGCCGCCACTGGCCGCGAATTGCGGCAATTCAAGGAAGGTCATGAATTCTTGGCCTCCCGGGCCGCTTTCTTGCCCGACGGCAAGCGTTTGATTACCGCCGCAGTTGACAATACGGCGCGGATATGGGATGTGGCCACGGGATCGCAAGAGCTGGTTTTGGAGGGGACCGGTCCAGCCGCCGCGCTGGCGATCTCGCCCGACGGCCGCCGGTTATTGACCGGAAGCGACGACAAAGCGGCCAAGCTTTGGGACCTGGCCAGTGGCAGCGTGCTCTTGAAGCTACCGCCCGGCCCTTCCGATGTGACGGCCACGGCCATTTCGCCCGATGGGCGATTGCTATTCACGGGCGACGCGGTTGGGCGATGCCGGCTTTGGGATGCGGCGTCGGGGACGTTGCGATGG
The DNA here is from genome assembly GCA_937951625.1 of uncultured Thermoguttaceae bacterium. Taxonomy (GTDB): domain Bacteria; phylum Planctomycetota; class Planctomycetia; order Pirellulales; family Thermoguttaceae; genus CALFBP01. The sequence goes on along the minus strand of CALFBP010000020.1, from coordinate 32,731 downwards.
ACGGGTGAGTCGCATTCCCGGGCCATCACGGCGGCCGCGTTTCTGCCCGCCGGCGACGCCGTGCTCACCGCCAGCATCGACAACACCGTGGCGCAATGGGACGTGAAAAGCGGCCGCGAGCGGCTTCCGTGGATCCTCAAGCACCCCGGCTCGGTTTTCTCGATGGCCCTCGCGCCCGACGGCCGCCGCGTGGCGACTGCTTGTTCGGATAAGGCCGTGCGAATTTGGGACGTGGCCAGTGCGAAGGAATTGGCCGTGCTGCCATCTGGCGAGGCAGTGATCCAAGCGTTGGCGTTTTCGCCCGACGGTCGCAGACTCGTCGCCACCGACGCGGCTGGAAACGTCCGCCTTTGGGAAGCTGGGAACCTGCGGGAAATCCATGCCCCTGGGAAACCTCGGGGACCGTTCCTCAGCCGTGAGGAGACGGTGGTGCAAGCCTGGGCGGCGATCTTTTCCCCGGACGGGACTCAGGTGCTCACGATCGGGGGCAATGAGGCCCGCCTTTGGGACGTGGCCGACGGCCGGCCCGGCATCCGCTTCAGTCCGCACAACTCCGTGGCCTCGGCCCGCTTTTCGCCCGACGGGACACGCATCGTCACCGGCAGTTGGGACAAAACCGCCCGCATCTGGAGTGTGGAAAAAGGTGTTTCGGAATTGCGGCTCGAGGGCGGCCACCGTCAGTACGTCAACGACGCCACCTTCTCGCCCGATGGCACGCGCATCGTGACCGCTGGCGATGACCGAACCGCGTGCATTTGGGATGCCCGGAACGGCAAACTGCTCTTGACGCTCCGCGGCCACGGCGATCGCGTCAGCAGCGCGGTCTTCTCGCCCGATGGGAAACATGTCCTCACCGCCTCCCACGACAAAACCGCCCGCCTCTGGGACGCCCAGACCGGCAAGACCCTCCGCGAACTCGCCGGTCACCGCGAGGCGGTACTTGCCGCCGTGTTTTCCCGTGATGGAAAACGGATCCTTACCGGCGGTGAAGACAATCAGGCCAAGGTCTGGGACGCGGAGACGGGTGAAGAGCGAATCAGCCTTCAGGGCCATACCGCGGCGGTCGCTTCCGTGGCCTTCTCGCCCAACGGCCGCCGCGCGATTACCGGCAGCCTCGACCACACGGCCAAAGTGTGGGACGCCGACACGGGCAAGGAACTCCTCACGCTCAAGGGCCACAAGCAGGAGATCACCACGGTCGGTTTCTCGCCCGATGGCCGTGGCGCGCTGACCGGCAGTCGCGACGGCACGCTGTTATTATGGTTGGCCACCGATTGGCGCAAGCCAAGCGACCCGCCCACCATCTCCCAAGCCACGGCGGCGCATGACGTGCGGTGATCGCGGGACAGGCGGTCGATGCGTAGCAACGTCGCGGAAAGACGCCATCTCACTGGCCGGGAACGGTAAGTTGCTGGCCGTTGTGCTCCGGTCCCAAAGAAAGAATGAACGGCACGGCACTGCGGGCCCAGGAAACCGGGTCGAGATACTCGGCCGCCCCGTCGCCAAGGCAGCTTCGCAGCATATCGGTATCGATCACGCCCGGGTTGAGCGCCACCGCGGCCAGGCCCGACGGCAACTCGGCGGCCAAGGCGGCGGTCAGCCCCTCAACGGCCCATTTCGTCGCACAATACGGCGCTACCTCGGCCGCCACGGAGCGTCCCCAATAGGAGCTGAAATTGACGATCACTCCGCGACCGCGGGCCACCATGGCGGGGACGAAATGCCGGATGACATGGGCGACACCCTTGATGTTCACGTCGATCACCTGGGAAAACTCCTCGGCTGGCACTTCCCAGAGCCTGGCGTTCCGGTTGATCAGCGCGGCATTGTTGATGAGCCGATCCGGCGGCGGCCCCTCAGCGAGCACCGCGGCGGCCCACGCCCGGACCTCCTCGTCGCGGCTCACATCGACCACGTCGAAGCGGTGTGGCGGCCCGTACAGGCCGCGGAGTTCGGCGATCCCTTTTGCGGATCGGGCGCAGCCGAGAACGACGTGCCCGGCGGCGATGAAGCCCTCGCTCATCGCCCGGCCCAGACCACGACTCACCCCCGTGACGACAATCCGTTGGCTATTTGTGCTCATCGCGCTTGGGCTAGGAAGCGGGGCTTACCGATGTTGCGCCGTTTTGCGGCTCATCGCGTCGCCGTAGAAACGGATGAGTTCGCTCAAGTTGCAGTAGGCGTACGGTTCGTCGCAGGCCGGCGTGCTCCTGCCCGCATCGGCGAACCACATCTCCAGCGTTTCGGGCGAGAAGATGGCATTGTGGAGATTGGACCTCATGGCGACGGGGCGCTTGATGATGTCGATCATCTTGGCCACATCGATGCGACCATAATTCTCCAGGATCCGCTCACTCAGTTTCTGGGCTCGCTCCCCAGCCGACATGAGCACCGTATCCTCGGGCACTCGGGGCAACAGGGGGTGTTGCTCGCCCGGGCGGAGGATGGTGATCTGCCGGGCGTCGGCATGGACGCCGGCCATGTTTCGCGATTTGTCGCTGAGGACATAGTAATACTCGCAGGTCCGCGGTGCCTTGCGGAGGATGTCGAGGGCCTCTTCGACCGTCGCGGCCCGTTCCATCACGTCGCGCAGAAGGAAGCTCATCGGCACGCCGTCCCAATCGCCCTCGCCGCGTCCGCCCATCTCGCCGATCGCCAATCCCTTCTCGTTCATGGCCGTGACCGTGCCGAGGAAGCCCGCGTAGCCCAGGCTCATCCAGCGGTTGTAACCCTCGGGCAGGAAGACTTGCACGCAGGCGGCGTTTTGCAGGTTGATGTCCCGCATGTAGTCGAGCACCCGGGCATGTACCACCCGACCGTCCTTGGTCGCCTTGCCGCGCACGGCCACGCCGCTGCAATGGAATCGCTCGGGGAACAGATTGGCGTACCGTCCGTCGCGCTGCGAGACGCCGGCGGCCTTCGACAACGCGTCGCACTCGCGGAGGAACCGTTCGGGGATGTGCGGGAGCGTGCGGCGGTGGATTTCCTCCATGCGGTCGAGGAACCATACGCCCGATTGGACGCTTTCGGCCCCGCCCACCATGTACAGCACGCGGTCGACAAGCTGCCGCACGGGTTCCTGAAGGAGCGTTCCGTGGGCCGTTCCCATCTGCTCGGGAGTACCGGAAACAATCAAGATCAGCTTTCGCTGCGAGCGAAGAAGCAGGCCATGCCCAGCAGGATCGCGGGCCACGATTTCGGTCGCTGGCGCCGCGGCGACGGCCACGGCAGCGGCCAAAACCACCATCGCCGCAACCACCAAAGCAGCCGTCGAATGCCAAGCCGGTTTCGCTGATGCCGCCCGCCACATGAAAAAGCCGTCCCGTGCGGCCTGGCTATGCTTCCGCGCGTTTCCCACGGCTCGAAAGGAATCGTAAACTGTGTTTTTTATGCCTTGAGCGATCATTACAGATTCTCCATCGCAAAGTTGAACATCGCCGAGAAGACGCGGTGGACTTCGGCTACGTCCACGGCTTGTTCAGGAATACCAGCAGGCGGTTCAAACAACTGATCGGAGGCGACCGTCCCGATCTGCCACTGCCGAAATTGGACGCTTCCCGAGATTCCCGGTGCCTCGAAACTGGCGCTCTGGGGTGTGTTCCCGTCGGGCCGCATCACCAACGTCAACTCCCCGCGATTGCGCCCCTTCGCGGTCAGCCGGATGAGCCGTTCTCCCTGGGCAGTGGTGTCTTCAGCGACCGCGACCATCGCGTCGAGAATTTCGGGAGCCAACGCTGCACCGGCCACGGCGCCGTTGACGACCTGAATTCGTGTCATGTAAGCGGGATGAGCGAAGGTCAGGGGGTCGCCCGGCTTGCCTTGGAGATTCTTTACGCCTTTGAAAACTTTTTTGGCTGAGGCGATCCACGGGTAGTCGCCTTGACCCAGCGACACTTCGCCCACGACCGGCAGTTTGCACTCGATTTTGAACTTGTGTTCCGAACCACGCACCACGAGGAGTCGGCCTTCCATGGGCTTTTGCCCCTGAGGAACGATTGTGGCGGTCAATTCGGCGAAGTGACATCGACCCTTGGCGGGTGGGGCCGTGAGGAACCCTAGGGCCTGTTGGACCAAGCGAAGCACCACCTCGATGGGCGTTTTTGTCGCTGGTGGGGCAGGCTTGACCCGTAGCGAAGGATCCAAATCCTCACTGAAGAAATTCACCATCTGCTCGAGGATTTGCGGCAACGCCGCGATCGCCGTATAGTGCCCCAGTCCCTCCAGCCACGTGACGCGCTGGCGGATGCCCAGGGCCTCGGCCAATTTCTCGGTGCAAGGCCGGGGAATCACTTCGTCCTCAGCGGCGTTGACCATGAGCACACGGCCCTCCAGGGCGCGGGCACGCAGGGCGGGGGCGTGACGCAAGGGGTCCACCTCGGCAATGACTTGCTCGACCTGGGCCCGCTCCGCCTCGGGCAGTTCGCGGAGCAGGCGGCTGAGGTCGCGGGTCTCGCGGGCGTGATGGATGATCGTGGGCACGTCGCCGCCGGCGAGGATCATCATCGTGCGGTGCAGACGCGGCTCGATGCCCGCCGCCGTTCCCGCCGTGATCCCGCCCAGGCTGATCCCCATGATCCCGACCTTCGCTGGATCGACTTCCGGACGCGACGCCAACAGGTCCACGGTGCGGCGGATATCCGCCAGTCCCTGAGCCAGGGCATCCAGCAAAAGCTTGGGATTCTCGGCCATCACCTTGGGACCTTCGGCTGGTCCACGCTCGCCGTAGTACGGCAACTTGAACGCAATCGCCGGGATGCCGTGCGAGGCCAGGGTCGAACAGGTCATCCGCATCAGCTCATCGTTGCCATCCAAGATGTGCATGCAAATCACGGCCGGTCTTTTGGGATCCGTCGGCTTCATGTCCCGGGGCAGATAATATGCCGCCGGAATGTTGTTGTTCTGCGGCAACTGCGTCACTACCGGCGACGGATACGTGATGCGATAAACGACATAATTCGGCCGCTGCACGCGGGACTCGATCCGGTAGTCGAACGGGGCGTTGTTATACGTTTTCTCGACCCGCACGACCAACGGCAGCCGGTCCTCGGCCGATGCCCCGAAAACGTGTTCCACGGCGCACAAAAAGCCCGCTACGGCCGCCAGGGCTTTCAGCGGCCGACCGTATCCTCCTGACCATCTCGCTTGCTGCATGGATCTCTTCCTCTTTCAAAATTGCAAAAACCGAGCGGACCGATCCGCGGCGTTTTCCCCAGCCGCCGTGCCTGGCCTGTCCGCGGCGAGGACGGCGGGTGTTAGATTCATGCGCAGTGTTTCAGGCTCGGCCTGCACGATCGTTCTTGAGCGAAGCCCGTCGCACTTTACGAGCCCAATGAAGTCGGCCCGTCCAATCATTTTAGCAGCAAGGGCGGGGCGCGAAAATGCCGTTCATTCGCGTCGCTTGCTAGCGTCTCGGCGGCTTCCCAACTGCGTGGCAGCGGACCGCGGCGCAAGCGAACTACCCGAGGATAACACAACGCAACCCCCAACGGCCTCATCCAACCGACCTCAGGCTTCGCCCACGATGCGGCCGTCTTGCATCTGGACGATGCGTTGGGCTCGGGCGGCCAAGTGGGGATCGTGCGTGACCAAGACGATGGTCATGCCCCGCTCGGCGTGCAGCCGCGCGAAGAGGTCGAAAATGCCCGCCGCGGTCTTCGTGTCGAGATTGCCCGTCGGCTCATCGGCCAAAAGCAGCTTGGGTCCGTTGGCCAACGCCCGAGCAATGGCCACGCGTTGCCGCTCGCCTACCGAGAGCTCGGCTGGGACGTGATCCGCGCGATGGCCCAGTCCCACCCAGTCCAGCAGCTCGGCCGCGCGTTGGAGCCGCTGGGCCGCGGAGAGCCGCGTCTCGAACATCGGGACTTGCACGTTCTGCATCGCGGTGAGCGTGGGCAAGAGATGGAACGATTGAAAGACGAACCCGATCTGCTCGGCCCGGTAGCGATCGAGGCTCTTCATCGCGCTGAGGGCCTGGCCTTGAAAATAGACTTCGCCCCGGGTGGGCCGGTCCAACGCACCAAGGATGTTTAGGAGCGTCGATTTGCCGCTGCCGCTTGGGCCCATCACGGCCACATATTGGCCTCGGCTGACTTCGAGCGAAACATCCACCAGGGCCTCCACACGCCCATCGTGATAATGTTTGCTCACGTTTTCCGCCCGCAACAACGACTCGCCAACAGGGGAACTACTCATGGCGCAGTCCCTCCGTGGGCAAAAGCCGGGCCGCACGAACGGCGGGAAACAGCCCGCCGACCAAACCGACCAACAGGGCAATCCACAAACCTTGGAGGATCACGCCGAAGGAAATGTCGCCGCTGACCAGCCTTCCCGCTTGGGGAAGGCGGCTGAGTACCTGGGTGATCACGATTGCCAAAAGAATCCCGATCACCGCGCCGGCAAGCCCCAGCACGATCGATTCCCCCAGGATCAGCTTCATGATCCGGCCTTTGCGCCAGCCGATGGCGCGGAGGATGGCCAATTCCCGAGTCCGCTCGAAAACCGCCGTGAGCATAGTATTGATCATGCCAACGGTGCCCACCAAAAGCGCGATCGTGGAAGTGAGCCAGGCCACGGCTCGGGCCAAGCGGACCTCAATCGCGGTTTCGATGTAATCGCGGGTCCTCAACACCTCCAACTGCGGCGCTAACGAGCTGATTCGCGCGGCCAATGCGTCCAGGCCAGGTTTGGATTTATCGTCTGCGATTACCATCAAAGCGGTCACTTCGCCTTGGCGGTCCATGAGCTCTTGGAGTTCCTTAAGCGGCATGATGATCGAGCCATCCTCGAAGAGATTGCGGCTCTGGAAGATGCCGACCACGCGGCAGGGCTTGCCGGGCAGGACTTCGATCGTTTGGCCCACCGCCGCGTTCAGGGTTTTGGCGATCACTGCACCGAGCATCACGGTCCGTTTGTCGCCCGGCGCAAGACGCCGCCCCGCCACCACATTTACGTCCTCCAGGATGAAGCTCTCCAGCGGCAGGCCGCGGACCAGCACCCCGAAGAGGTCCAGTTTCTCGAAGGAGACGACTTCGGCCAGGGCGGGGGAGACGCGAGCCACGCCGGGCAGTTGTCGGACGCGATCGGCCAGCTTCTCGTCCAACACGCTCCCTAAGCGCTGCACGCCCCCAGCGCGCACCACCACCAGATCGACCCCCCGCGACTGATAAATGGCCAACAGGGTGTTCTCAAACGACCTCGCGATTCCCACGAGCGACACCACCGCGGTGACGGCGATGGCTACGCCGCTAATGGTCAAGGCAGACCGCAGCGGCCGGCGTCGCAGATTCGCCAGAATCATCGTTGTGAACCACATGGTCACGTGGCCTCATCATCCTGACATCGCCCCATGGCGAATCGAGCGGCACTCGAAATCGTCGCGGCAAGGAACGAGCATAACTTACCCCGACGGCTTCCTGGCCGAAAGGTGCGCGGGCGTGTCGCCCCGCGCGACTGGCAAGCCTTCGGCGGTCAACTGGCGATAGACATCCAAGGCGTTGGGGAATGGCTCCAAGGCCCGATCCAGAATTCCCAAGGTATAGGCGATGGTCACGCCGTAATTGCAGATGGGGGTTCCGGCCTCGCGGCAACGCATCATGCGGGTGAGGACCTCGCGGCGGTTCCACATGCAGGCCCCGCAATGCACCACGAGCCGGTAATCTTCAAGCTGCTGGGGGAAATCGTGCCCCTGCGTGAAACGAAACTCGAGCGTCCCGCCCACGTGTCGTTGGAGCCAGCGGGGAATCTTCACCCGGCCGATGTCTTCGGCGATGGGGTGATGGGAGCAGGCCTCGGCGATCAACACTCGGTCGCCGGGCTTCAACTCGTCGATGGCCAGCGCGCCCCGGACGAACTCGCTCAAATCCCCTTTTTGCCGCGCCAAAAGGATGGAAAACGAGGTCATCTTGACCTCTGGCGGTGTATCGGCGGCGACCTTGGCAAAGGCCTGAGAGTCGGTGACCACCAAGGCCGGGGGCCGGTTGAGCCGCGCCAAGGCGTCGCGCAGCTCGCGCTCCTTGACCACCAGACCCAACGCGTCCGCGTCTAAAAGCTCCCGAATCGCCTGAACTTGGGGCAAGATCAAGCGGCCCTTGGGGGCTTCCTTGTCGATGGGGACGACCAACACCACGAGTTCGCCAGGCTTGGCCAGATCGGCGAGCATCGGTGGGGAATTGATGAACTCGTCGGGCGCAACTTCGATGATCGCCTGCCGCAAGTCAGCGATCCCCTCGCCGCGATGGGCCACGGTTTCGACGCTGCGAACCTTGTTTTCCGTCAATCGGGCAACCAGTTTTGGATCGGGGCGGCCGAGATCGGACTTGTTCCAAACGACGATCGACGGCACGCCGCGCTGGCGAAGCTGCTCCAGCAAGACCTCTTCGAACTCCCCCCATGCGGCCGCGGAGACCACCAGCAGTCCCACGTCCGTGCGGTCGAGTACCTGCCGCGTCTTTTCTACCCGCTGCTGGCCCAAGGACCCCACGTCGTCGATCCCCGCCGTATCGATGAACAGGACCGGCCCGATGGGCAAGAGTTCCATCGGCTTTTCGACGGGGTCGGTCGTCGTGCCCGCCACTTCAGAAACAATCGAGACCTGCTGCCGCACCAAGGCGTTCAGCAGGGACGATTTTCCCGCGTTGCGGCGGCCAAAAATGCCAATGTGGAGTCGGAACGATTTGGGAGCTGGTCGCATCGACTGACTTGCGCACCTGAACAGCGCACCTCGTAAAATGGCTACTTGGGCTACTTCGAGCTTATCCCATGACCCACCTTAGCCCGCTCGAAGGAGGTTTTTTAGGGGAACGTAGCTACAACGCAGCGTTTTTTCCCGTCGTCTGTAGAGAATCTGGGCCCTCACCCTGACCCTCTCCCAGGAGGGGAGGGGACTTTTGGGATAGGCCCTCAATTTTGAGCAAACGGCCGTCAACCGGATCGCTCGACGTGGAGGAAGTTCGGGCCACGGCGGTGGCGAGCACCAGGTCGCCAGTCACGTTCAACACGGTGCGGCACATGTCGAGGACCCGGTCGATGCCTAGCACGATGGCCACGCCCTCGCCGGGCACGCCGACCGAGTGGAGCACGACGATGACCATTGGCAGGGAACCGCCCGGCACCCCTGCCGTGCCCACTCCGCCCAGTATCGCCATGAGCATGACCACCAGTTGCTGGCCCGCCGTCAGGTCCACGCCGAAGACCTGAGCCAGAAAGAGGACCACGACGCCCTCGTACAGTGCCGTGCCATTTTGATTCCCCGTCGCCCCGACCGTCAGGACAAACCGCGAGATCGCCGGCGGCAGCTTCAATTTCTCATCGGCGACCCGCAGGGCCGTGGGCAAGGTGGCGTTCGAACTCGACGTTCCAAAGGCCATGAGCATCGCCTCGGAGACGCCCTGGAAAAATGGCCAAGGGCGCCGCCGAGCCACGAGCAGCAGAAAGATCGGGTAGACGACCAGCAATTGCGCCGCGAAGCCGGCCATTGCCACGCCCACGAACCACGCCAGCGTTGCTAGGACTTCGCCTCCCAAGCGCGAGGTCATGGCGAACACCAAGCAGGCCACGCCGAAGGGGGCCAAACGCATGGCCAGATCGATCACCGTCATGGAGACGGAGAACAGGCCCTCCAACACGCGAACCAAAACCTCGGCCCGATCGCCCACGATCCGGATCGCCGCTCCAATCATCAACGCGAAAAACATCACGGAGAGCATCCCGTTGCCACGCGACGAGCCGTCCAAGGCCCCGACCATCTCTTGCAGCGGGTTTTCCGGGATGATGTCCAACAAGACGTCGCGAAGCGGCTTGGCACGCCGGGCCTGCTCCATCGACGCGGCCGCCGTCGAGGAATAGCGCGCCGCCAGGGCCTCTTTCTTCTCCTTCGCCAGCCGGTCGCCAGGCTGGACAACGTTCACCAAGGTTATGCCAATCAGGACCGCGATCGACGACAGGACCACGGTCCAAAGCAGCGTGTGAACGCCTACAGACCCCAAGCGACGAATGTCGCCCAACTCGACCACCGCCAGCGCTAGGGCGGAGACCACCAAGGGAAGCACCACCATCAGCACCAGCCGCAAAAAAACCCGGCCCAGCGGCTCGATTACATTCGTGCTCGCCCAATCCAGGCGGTCATCGACGCCGTTGGCGTCTACATCCCAAGGGTCGGGCATCGACGCGACCGGCCGGGCGAAGTAGCCGTGGGCAAGAGTGCCCAGCACGCCGCCGATCACCAGTCCCAGCAGAATGCGCAAGTAAAGCGGCATCGCTCGCTTTTCGACGAAATCTCCCAATAGAAAACGTCAACGCTCCGCGGCAGAGCAATCGGAAAACGTCCGCTTCGCCGCACGCTCCCGAGCCAACCGCCGGATGTCCTTCGTTTCGAGAAACGTCGTTGGTCGTTCCATGCTTTCCAACAAGGCCCTACGGAACCCGGACCAGCTCGTATTTCCGGCTTAGCGGCTGATTGATGCGATAGATTTGCTCCTCAAAGTCTTTGGCCAGGGCTTCGAGCTTGGCAACGCCCGGTTTGAATTCTTCGGCCAGCCATTGCTCGAAAGCTTCCTTTTTGTCGGGTCCTGCGGCCAGTTGACGCTGGCGGTTTTTGAGTTGCCGCCACAAATCGCGGAGTGGACGCACGGCCTTGTCGTTCCGCTCCTTGTTCAACAGGGCCACGCGGAGGGCCTGTTGGTACTGAGGGGTCTTGTCGTTGGCTTGCAACTCGACGCGGAACGCGAGCTGGCCATCGGTCCAGACTCCTACTGGCTGGCCGTCGATCTTCAGCTCGTATTTGCCCGGTGCGAGGTTTCGCGCGGCAAACGATTCGTTGCTGTAACGGTGCCCGGCGGCGGCAAGTTGATAGCCAAGGGCGGCCTCAGGTGGGACCACCCAGGGCAATGCGTTGGCGGTGAAGGTGAATCGAATCACGTCGCCCTCGGCCTGGAAATCCTGGATCGTGCCGCCGCTGGCCGTCGCCGTCAACTTGCCCGACTTGGATTGCACGACGATCGATGAGACCGAGCTTCGGGCAAACAGGTCCTCGATCATGGCGGCGGCCATGATGAGTTGTCCGGGGGCCTCGGGATGGACCGAATCCCTGATGAGCGTAAAGGCGGCGTCCTTGCGCCGTTCGGCCAGCGTGATTCGATTCAACGGCCCATACATGTCCACAAAGCCCAACCCCCGGGCCTGGGCCACCTCGCGGAGCCACGCCCCGTACAACGCCAGCACCCCATTATAATAGGTAAGGCGAGGCTCCAACGGTTTTCCCAGCAGCAGGGCCGCCCGGGAATCGAACATCGTGGGCGTCATCAACACGGCGATGGTCCCGATTTTGTCCAAACGATCCAAGAGTTCGGTCATGTGCTTCTGATAGGTGTCGAACAACTCCTTGTCGAAGTCGCGAACACCACCGTCGTTCATTCCCAGCAGGATCGTCACATAGCGGGGTTTGTAGGCCGCCACGTCGGCGTCGAAACGCGCCAAGGCGTCGGCCGCGCGGTCCCCGCCCACCCCCGAATTGTGGAAACGAATCCGCGCCTTGGGATAGCGAGTAAAGCAATAGTCCTCGATGTACTGGGTATAAAGGCACTGGTGCGTGATGCTGTCGCCTAAGAAAACGAAACAATCGCCGTCCTGGGGCACGATCGGAGCCAATACCTTTTTCAGTTCCGCTCCCGGGGCCGAAGTCGCCGGTTTCGCCGCAGCCGCCGCTTGCGCTTCGGCCGAAACAACCACCGGCGGCACAATCAACGAGGCGACAAGAACCAAGACAGCCATCGCAAGGCGGGATTTCATGACACATCCTTTCTTCCAAGGGTTTGGACATCCAAGGTGGAAATGGTCGCGCTAGCGCGGCGGCCGAACGCGGGACGGTCCCATCTTAGTCGGACCCGCCCGGTCACGGCAACTGGCGTCCATCGCGTCAGGGCAAACGGAACGGGCCGCGCGGTCTGACGACGCCCCTCGGCTTTGGTCTGGCGACGTCCCTCTGATTTTTCGTCATCGTTCCCAAGCCGGGGGACTGGCTTATTTTTCAGGCCATCTTCGGACCGAAAAATGTCTCGATACCTTTGCGATCGATGAGGGGTCTCCTCCCTTCCCAGATTTCCGCGGCCCCAACTTCAGGCTAGAACTACGTTGGACCATGTTCGTTCCTACGGAATCGCTCGCTTCCTGTGGTTCCTCCGACGCCTCCCTGTTTCGCCGTAAATTCGCCGTGGAGGATGTCTCGCGAGTGCTCTACAGCCTCTGCTACTTCGATGACGTAGAACCTGATCCCCTGCCGAGCCTGTGCAAGGCCGTCTCATGGGAGAAGGTCAATGCCGACCTCCGCGCTTGGGTCAAGGTCGCCGCAGACGAACTCGCATGAGGGGCGTGCTCGGACCGCGTTGGGCACGAGGCCCCGGCACCGCCTTTGGCGGAACGATGGCTACAGCCCGACGATGCTGTAGCCGCAATCGACGTGGATCAGCTCGCCGGTGACGCCATTGGAAAGATGACTCAGCAAATAAAGGCCCGTGGTGCCCAATTCGGCCGGGGCCACGTTGCGGTTGAGGCAGGATTTCCTCGCCGCGTGGTCGCGCATCTGGTCGAAATCGGAGATGCCGGCCGAGCTGAGCGTTCGCATCGGGCCGGCACTGATCGCGTTGATGCGGATCTTTCTTTCGCGACCGAGGTCCCAGGCCAGATAGCGCACGCTGTGTTCCAGTGCGGCCTTGCACACGCCCATCACGTTGTAGCCGGGCATGACCTTTTCGCCGCCGAAGTAGCTGATGGTGACGATGGCGCCGCCCTCGGGCATGAGTGGGGCGGCCTCGCGGCAGACGGCCACCAGGCTGTAGACGCTAATGTCCATGGCCAGATGCCAGCCCGCCCGGCTCGTATCGAGATAAGGACGGCGGATTTCGGCCGGCGGGGCGAAGGCGATCGAATGCACCAAAAAGTCCAGCCGCTCATAGACGCCGCGAACCGCCTCGAACACCCGGGCGATGTCGGCGTCGTTTTGCACGTCGCAAGGCAAGACCAGCTTGGGGGCGTGCGGTTCGAGGAGCCGTTTGACGCGGCGTTCGCCGGAAGGGGTGGGCAAATGGGTGAACGCCAGTTCGGCCCCTTCGGCGTACAGCGCTTCGCTCATGGCCCAGGCAATGCTGTGGTCGTTGGCCACGCCCATCACCAGGCCGATCTTGTTGGAAAACAGGCCCATACGGTCTGCCGCCCTTTTTGACATCGGGTAAGTCTAGTCGCGCGAAGGCACGGGCCCGGCGAGAATCTCGTACTCATCGAGGGCCGCTGTGTCGCCCGAGAGAACTTGCTCCAGATTCATTTTAATCAGCGGAAGCTGACTTTCGATGAACCGCCTCGCCACCCGCTTCTTCCGCTCGTTCTTCGCGCCCTGCCCGAGGAACAAATGCCCAATGATCACCGCGATGGCCGCGTCGACGATCCGCCGTCCGGAAAGGTCGAGGTAAGCGGTCGATTTCCCTTTGACGAACTTGATGGCCTCGCCAATGTGCGCTCGGGCGTCGACGAGCTTCTGCTTGAGTCCGGCGAGCAGGGGATCGGCATACTCGATTTTCTCGAAATCGGCCACGTAGTTCTCGAACGCCCCCGAGGCCACGCCGCGGATGGCCGCCACGATCTGAAGCTGGCTGGTGCCCTCGTAGATGGTGGTGATGCGGGCGTCGCGGAGATAGCGTTCGGCCGCGTAGTCCTTCATGTAGCCGGAACCGCCGAGGATTTGGATCGTGTCGTTGGCCACGCGGCACGCCATTTCCGAGGCGTAGTACTTGCTCATCGGGGTCAACATGCCGTTGACCCGCTTGAGCTGGCGAGCGAGTTGCTTGCGCTGTTTCTCCTCTTCCTTGTCGCGGGAGAGGCCGGTCTCGAGGATGCGCAGGTTGTTGTTTTCGTGGTCGCACACCCGGGATGTCTCGTAGGTCAGTGCCCGCGCTGCCTGGAGATGAATGTGCATGTCCGCGACCATTTCGGCCACCGCGGGCAAGCGTTCGATGGGCCCGCCGAACTGCTGGCGGGTGTGGGCGTAGATGCGGGCCAAGCGGAAGGCGGCCTCGGCCACGCCCAGCGATTGGGCGGCGATGCCCACGCGGGCACCGTTCATCAACGCCATGACGTAAGTGATCAAACCCCGCTGGCGCTCGCCCACCAGCTTGCACGGCAAATCCTCGAAGACCAGTTCGCACGTCGGCGACCCGTGGATGCCGAGCTTGTTTTCCAAGTGCCGCACGCGGACCTTTTCCGACCGCTCAGCGTAGAACAGGCTCAACCCGCGTCCGTCGCTGATCTCCGGCTCGCTGCGGGCGAGGACCAGCAGGACCTCGCCACAGCCGTTGGTGATGAATCGCTTCACGCCGTTGAGATACCAATTGCCCTGCTCGTCCTGGTAGGCGCGAAGCCGCACAGCCTGAAGGTCGCTGCCAGCGTCCGGCTCGGTCAGCACCATGGCCCCGGTCACCTCGCCGCGACAGAACTTGGGCAAGATGTGGTCCTTGATTTCATCGCTGGCGAAGGCGTAGATCGTTTCCGCGATTCCTTGCAGCCCGAACAGGTTCATCAGCGAGCAATCGGCCCGGCTGATGATCTCGTTGGCCATGGTGTAGACCAGGTTGGGGCAGTTCAATCCGCCGTATTTGCGGGGCAGGGTGAAGCCCATCAAGTCGGCCTGACTAAGGCGTTTCAGGTTGTCGCGGACCAGGGGGTGGAGTGTGACTGTGCCGTCTTCGTTGAGCGTGTTGCCCTCGCGGTCGATCGTCTCCGCGTTTTCGGCGATCGAATCGGCCGCCAGTTGACCGACGATCTCCAAGATGCGGCGGTAATTGTCCACGGCGTCGTCGGGATCGCTCGGCCCGTAATCCGGGTCGCCTGGGAGCGTGCGATCCTCCTGGAGCCTAGCGAGTTCCCTCAAGTCGATGTGGTCGAAGAGGAACTGGATGTCTTGATTGTCGAGAAAGTAGTTGCCCACGAGACCCTCGCGTCTGACGCGTCGTTTGGCGGCGCCGGTCGCTGACTGGCGAAGGAGACGCCGGACGCCGCGGCTAACGGTTTTTCTTCAAATGCCTAAACCAAGTGTTCGCTTTGGTTGGTCTGCCTAACGCCGCTGCTTGAGCGCCTTGATCATCATGGGGATGACCTTCTTGAGGTCACCCACGATTCCGTAATGCGCGACGGAGAAGATCGGCGCGGCCGGATCGGTGTTGATGGCAATGATCTTGGCCGATTCCTCCATGCCCGCGCGGTGTTGGACCGCACCGCTGATTCCCGCGGCGATGTAGAGTGCGGGTCGGACCGTGGTGCCGGTCTGCCCGATCTGATGCTCCTTTCCGATGAAGCCGCTATCGACGGCGGCGCGGCTTGCGCCCACGGCGCCGCCGATGGCCCCCGCCAGCTCGTGGATGAGCCGGAAGTTTTCCTTGCTCCCCACCCCGCCTCCGCCAGCCACGATCACCCGCGCGCCCTTCAAGTTCACCTTGCGGGGCTCGACATGACGCTGAATCAGCTTGACGGCGAAGAGGGTTTCGTCGAGTTCCACCTGTTCGTCGATGACCTGGCCGCGGCGGTTGGGATCGGCGGGCTTCAGCGGCATGACGCCCTCGCGGACCGTGGCCATTTGCGGCCACTGATCGTAATTGACGATCGTGGCGATGATGTTGCCGCCGAAGGCCGGGCGAATCTGCAACAGCAGATTGTGGTGAACAGTCTTGGTCCGTGGATCGGTGACGTCGCTAATCTCCAAGTCCGTACAATCCGCGGTCATCCCGGCCCGCATCGCCGAGGCCACCCGGGGCGCCAAATCCCGGCCCAGCGCGGTCGCCCCGTAGATAACAATCTGCGGCTTGTGCCTCTCGATCAGCTCAGTCAACACCCGGGCATAAGGCGACGTCTGGTAGTGGTTCAACCTGGAATCATCCACCACATAAACGCGGTCAGCGCCTTGGGCGATCAACCGCTCCGACAGACCGCGGACGCCATGGCCGGCCAGCACCGCGCCCACCTTCACGTTCAGCCGATCGGCCAACTCCCGGGCCTTGCCGCAAAGCTCCAACACGACGTCGTGGAGGGAGCCGTCCTCCTGTTCGGCGAACACCCAGACTTCGCCTTGACGATTGACTTCGATCATGGGGTTTCAAAAATCTTGAACTGAGTTGCTCTGTCTTGTTCGTGCTGTTCCGGGGCTCCCGCAGTGCACAAGCCGCGAGGACGACCCATTATCCCAACGTGCGGTCGACCACCAATTCATGGATCAGGCGATGGATGCCTTCCTCAGTGGGCGGGATCTCTGTGTAGCCCTCCTTGGTTAGCACGATGGCCTGAACGCGAAAAACTTTCGTGGGCGAGCCTGCCAACCCGCAGCGGTTGAGATCCGCATGGATGTCATCGAGGCTCCACTGCTCCAGCAGGAGACCGGCTTGCTTCAGGGCCGCCATGCGTTGTTGTACTTCGGTATGCCGATCCTCCTCGGTCCAGTCGGGGTGTTCGCGTTGCACGTCGGCAGTGATTTCGGCTTCCACACGGGCCTTCTTGTAGCGCATGACGCGTTTGGCGGCGGGCGGCCGCGGCCGATTGGCCGACTCGATCACGGTGACCAACACAGGCAGCCGCGATTCGACGATTTCCCAGCCATGCCCGGTATTGCGGCGAATCTGAACCACGCCGTCGCGAAGCGACACCAGTTGCTCAAGATAGGTCACTTGCGGAATCCCGAGCTTCTCGGCCAGTTGCGGTCCAACCTGGGCCGTGTCGCCGTCGATCGCCTGGCGGCCACAAAAGACGAAATCGTATCGCCCGATAGTCTGAATGGCCTGGGCCAGAATATAGCTGGTCGCCAAGGTATCGCTGGCTGCGGCCCGACGATCGGTCAACAGAATCGCGCGATCCGCCCCCCGGTAGAGGCAATCGCGAAGGACATCCGCAGCCTTCGGAGGCCCCATGCTGATCGCGGTCACGGTGCCTCCATGCTCGTCTCGAACCTGCAAAGCTGTCTCCAGGGCCCGCAAATCCTCCGGGTTGAAAATCGCCGGCAAGGCGGCTCGGTTGACCGTGCCGTCCTCCTTCATGGCCTCGGCCGTGATGTTGGCCGTGTCCGGAACCTGCTTCACGCAGACAATGCTATCGTAGGGCACTTCCTAGACACTCCGATCGCGTGCTTGGTAAAACCGGGAAACATAACAACCTTTGATGCGTCGGTCAACCCCCGAAGCGTTATACCCATCATGGGGGGGTTATTGTTCCAGTCCTAGATTGGATTCACTTTCCTGTTAACGTGGTCGCCGATTGCTTCCTTCTAATCGCCCACCAAAGGCGCTGAATTCAGCCTGGCGTGTCGCGGGGGGCCTTAGCGAGGCTGACCGGGCGTCTGGTTGGTAAATTGGATTAACCGGGCAAGCAGTGCTGCCGCAGCGCCGCTGTCGATGGCCTGGGTGGCGACAAAGACCCCAGTCGACGGGGCTGTCACTCGGCCTGCCACCCACAGGGCAACAGCCGCGTTGGCCACAATGACGTCTCGCGCCGCCCCAGGCTGTCCATCGAGCACTCCGCGGATTGCCGCCGCGCTTTCCTCTGGGCCTTCGACGATCAGTTCGTCGCGGGGCCACCGAGGCAACCCCAGTTCTTCGGGCGAGAGGATTCGTTCGGTCAGGCGCCCCTCGGCAACGAGTGTCAGACGCGTGACGGCGCCGAGGCTCACTTCGTCCATTCCGTCGTCGCTGTGAACAATGGCGGCACGTTGCGTGCCGAGCATCGCCAAGGCCTCGGCCAACAACGGCCGCAGTTCAGCCCGACCCACCCCGATCAACTGGAAGCTGGCCTGCGCTGGGTTGGCCAGGGGCCCGAGGAGATTGAAGATCGTCGGCACGCCCAACCGTCGCCGCACTTCGGCGACTCGGCGCATGGCCGGGTGAAGCAGAGGGGCATAGCAAAAGCCGATACCCAATTCGTCGAGGCACCGCTGGACGCAATCCGGACCGGCCTCGATGTTGACGCCCAAGGCAGCTAGCACGTCGGCCGAGCCACTTCGGCTGGTCACGCCGCGATTGCCGTGTTTGGCGACCGTCGCGCCGGCCGCGGCGGCTACCAACGCGGCGGCCGTGCTGATGTTGACGGTTTTCGATCCGTCGCCGCCTGTGCCGCAGGTGTCCAAAATACCGGTTCGCTTGGAGCGGATCGGCGTGGCGTGCATCCGCATCGCGGCCGCTGCGCCTGCCACCTCGGCCACGGTTTCCCCTTTGCGACGCAGGGCCAGCAGAAATCGCTCGATTTGGGCATCGCTGAATCGGCCCTGCATGACGGCATCCACGGCGCCTCGCATTTGCTCCATCGCGAGGTCCCGGCCCGACTCCACGCAATCAATCACTGATTCTGGCGCGAGGGCATCCATGGGGGGTAACTGTTATCGCTCCAATGGGAGGTAAGGTTTTATGCTCGGGTGAATGCACCGACCGAGACGAGCAGTGGCTTGTCAGGTGGGATGGATTCCCCTAGGATAGCGTGGCGCTGGCTTGCGAACAATCCTGGACCGCGTCAAAGGCCAGGGGATTGGCAGCGAGCTTTGCGGACGCCACGGTCGGTGGCGGGTTGCGTCGCTGGGACGCGGCGCGAATCGATTACCCCCCTAGCATCGAGGCGAGGGTGGAATGGCGAAAAAAGTGATTCTCGACGTGGATCCAGGCATCGACGATGCCCTCGCCCTGTGCATGGCGCTGTTCGATCCGCGGCTGGAGGTGGTGGCAGTGACCGCGGTGGGCGGGAATGTCTCACCGCAACTGGCGACCCGAAATGTGCGGGCCATCGTGGAGCAGCTCGACCCTCCCCGCCTGCCGCGACTTGGCGCTGCGTCAGAGCCTGATCAAGGATTGCCGGTAGACAGTCGCCACCTGTTCGGAGTGGATGGACTCGGCGACGCCGGTCTGGAAGTGGCAGAACTGTTGGCGCCGCACCCTTCGGAAAAAATCATCTGCGACGAAATCCGCGCAGCGCCCGAGGAAGTGACCATCGTGGCTCTGGGGCCGCTGACCAACATCGCCCGGGCATTCCATCGCGACCCAGAGTTGCCCTCGCTGGTGGGTCGGATCGTGATGATGGGAGGCACCGTGGCTGGGCCGGGCAACGTCACGCCAGCAGCAGAGTTCAACATCTTCTGTGATCCCCTTTCGGCCCGAGCCGTCTTCCGTTCCCGAACCACCAAGACCCTTGTCCCCTTGGACGTCACCAATCGGCTGGTCCTCGGCTTCGATGTGCTCAGCCAGTT
Source organism: uncultured Thermoguttaceae bacterium (assembly GCA_937951625.1). GTDB lineage: Bacteria > Planctomycetota > Planctomycetia > Pirellulales > Thermoguttaceae > CALFBP01. Next base: position 13,482 of record CALFBP010000020.1, on the reverse strand, counting down.
GCCCGAGGAAACAACCCGCGTGGGACGACTCGTGCGGAAAATTCTCCCGCCCGCGTTCCGAGCCTTCCGCCAGGAGTCGGCACTGGAGGGTATCCATGTCCACGATTCCATCACGTTGGTTGCAGTGACCAATCCCGAGCTGTTCGTGACGCAAGAGATGGCGGGCGACGTGGAGGTCCGTGGCGAACTCACGATGGGCGCCACGGTTTTCGATCGGCGACGTGTTCCTGCCTGGCGGCACAACATGGAAGTGGCCGTGGATATGGACGTCCACAAGGTCGCGCAGCAGATTCTTCGCAACCTTGCCCATGCCGGCAAGAGCACTGAGGGCCTTTAGAGCGATGGCAACCGGGGACCGCGGCCTGCGTGCTTTGGCCCCAGGCTCGTCCCGCTCGGAAACGCTTCGATTGCGACTCACGCCGCGCGGCGGATGGCCGGACGTTCGGATGGCGTTTGCGACGCGGCGATGGACGGCCGAGACCTTTGGCCTGACGCCCGAGCAGCGATTTCGGGAACCAAGGGTTGCGGCGAAGTCTGCGTTTCCTCGGATTCGTCTTCGTCCGAGCGGAGTTCGCTAACGGAAAGCGATTTGGTTCGCTCTTCCCGGTTTTGCGTGAGCAGGACGAGGATCGCTGGCAGAATGATGAGCGAGGAAAACAGGCAGCAGGCCATGCCGATGGTCATGACGCGGCCCAAGCCTTGCAGCCCGCGATGGTCGGCCACCATCAGCACGGCAAAACCCACCATGGTGGTGACGGAATCGAGCACCACGGCGATCGCCGTCGCATGGCTCATGCGGTAGGGGCCGCGTTGGCCGTGAAAATCGTGCATGATGTGGACGCCGTTGTCGATCGCCATGCCGAGCATCAACGGCAGGGCGATGATGTTCGCGGCATTCAGCGGCACGTTGAGCAGCCCCATCAATCCGAACAACTGGAACATCCCCAGCCCCAACGGGAGGACGGCCAGGAATGCGTCGCGCGGGCGGCGAAAGTCGAGAAAGACCAGCGGAACGATGATCAAGATCGCGTAGAGCGCGGCCTGTTCGTAGCTCCGCTTCATCTGCCGGGAGGCTTCGTAGACCTGCATGGGATTGCCGGTCGCGTTGGGGTCCACGCTTCGCACGTCGGCGACGAACCTCGCCATGGCGTCCATGTCCCAGAGGCTGCCCTTGCCATAAACCCGAAGCAAGAGCTTGCCGCTACGGCCCACGAACCGATCGACCAGCCCGGCGGGTAGATCGTTCCAATCGGGAGGCATGGGGTGGGCAGCGGCGCGAAGTGCGTGAAGGCGATCGAGGAGCTCTTGGGCCGCGCGGTCGAGGTATCCGGAAAGCCTCGCGTAATAGTCGGCCGGGGTCATCTGTCCAATGGTTTCTTCAAGCGCCGCCAGCTCGCGCGACAGGCCCACCGCCATGGGCCATCCCGACAACACTACCCGAAGCCGATAAAGCATTCCCAAAAGTTGCTCCTGACGAGGAATGGCGATTCGGGGCGGGTGGTCGGGCAAGTCGCGAAGCCGCTCAGCAATGCGGCGGATCAGAGGCAGTTTCCGATCCCCGTCCATCGGCAACAGCGAAACGATCTCGTCCACGCGATCCACCGTCGGCAAGCGGAGGAAGGCGGCCTTACGCGCGGCCACTTCGTCGGGGCTGTCTGCCATGGAGACTGCGTACCACGCCCCCTGGTTCATTTCCGCAAGCAAGCGTTCTTCCCATTGGACGCATTCCAAACCGGCAGGCTGGAGATGCAGCAGGTTATGGTCGTACCAAAGACGCGTGATGCCTAGACCCAACAACGCCGTGATCGCCACGCCCATGGCGATCACCCGCCGCGGTCTAGCCACCAACGGGCGGATCCATAGATGGAAATCGAGGGGGACCGGAACGGGGCGCTGCGACGCTTGGCGATCGATCAGATGCACGAGGGCGGGCAGCATCGTAATGGCCGCCAGCCAGCACAGGAGGATGCCGCCACCGGCGACCACGCCCAGTTCCGCCACGCCTGGAAACTCCGTGAACCCTGCGACAAAAAACGCGATCGCCGTGGTCGCCGCCCCGACCGTGATCCCCGGGGCGACCGTCGCCGCCGTATCCTCCAAGGCTTCGTCAGTGCGGAGACGCCGGGCGCGGAGGTAAAGGTATCGGGCAATGGAATAGATGCCGTAATTCGTCCCCAGCCCGATCAGAATCGCCCCGAACGCGCTGCTGAGAATGTTCAAATGCCCGATGGTCAAGGCCACGTAGCCGAACGACCAGACCATCCCGAAGGCCAGCGAGGTCATCGCCAACAGCGAATGCCGCAGCCCCCCAAAACCGGCCACGAGCACCAGCACCAAACCAGCCGCTTCCAGCACGCCGGAGACGATGGTCGAGTTTTGGCTCGATTGCATCTCATCGTGTTCCATGATCGGCAGACCGGTCAGGCCGATGTTCACCTCCGGGTGCCGCGCCCTTGCCTCGCCGATGATCCTCCGCAACAGCGCAATCGCCTCCGCGTTCTTGGCAAAACTTGCCGACTTGTCCTCATGGAGCTTGAGAAGCACGAAGCCGAACCGGTCGCTGGCGGGGTGCAACCCTGGGGAAGGCGAAACGGCTGCGGCCGGAGGCGGGCCGGGCAACTCAGGCCAGGGGGAGCGATATTGCCCGCTCGGATCGAAGGCCGCGCTCAACAAATCGCACAACGGTCCCAACCCGCGCTGCACGCCGGCCGCCATTTCCTCGGCTGCCGCCGCGGAAAACGCGCCCTCGGACGCCGACATCCGCGACAAGCCCGAGGCCAACGCTCCGGCCATTGCGGTCGGGCTCAAAAGGGACCAATCGCCTTGAAGCACCGGCGAGATGTCATCCACCATGCGGTCGATCGCCTCCACCGACGCCAACGGCAGATAATGAAGCCCCTTAGCGCGGAGCGGTGTCAAATCCAAGGCATCGTGGAACAGCGAATAGAAAAACCTCTTTTCACGGCCCACGCGATCCGCGAGTTCCCGGACGACTGGCGCAATCGCCTCGCGGCCCTTGCCCTCGACGACGATCACCACGTCCTCGGCCTCGCCGAATTCCTTCGTGTATTCCAACCACCGCTGGTGGAACGCGGAACGGCTGCTGATCAAGGCCGCCCGACTGGTGTGGTAGCGCATCCGTGTCGCGGCATAAAGAATCGAGGCGACGGCCAAGACGACCCCGATGGCCAGCGTCAGTCGCGGATAGCGGATCGCCCCACGAGCCACGACGACGAGCAATCGGGCGAGAATGGAACGTTCGTTCTGCGGATTCCTTTCCGCGGACATATCGGCTGATCCTAGGGTAAGCGGAACGCAGATTGTAACGGCCCCCGCCAATCCCCACAATACGAATCCGATACCCTTTGCGATTTCCTAACATCCGTGTTCGCAAAAAGTTACGATTCTTCGACAAGTCGCTTCCGAGAACCTCGCAGCCAGTGAACCGCAAACCCGGCGAATATCTTGCCCCAGACGCGCGACCGAAGGACAATCCCCCCCTACGCCCGCTCGTTGCGTGTCCTTTAACGTCGCCGGGTGAAAGTACTGGCCCGGCTTACGGCACCCTGAATTACCCGTGTTCTCGACGGCCGCCAGGTAAAAGGGTTCTAACCTGGATTGAGACGATCGCGGCTAGAAGGTATGGCAATAGCGTCTCGATGCATAAATCGTTGGCCAATTGGAGCGCGGTCTCGTTGCGGCTGGGCGGCAGACGTCAAGTATGGTACGCGGCCGCCATGAAACTCGCCGACCTCCCGCGGCCAACCGCTCCATGGTCCGCGAGTTCCGCCATGGGTGGGAATTGACAGGCTGAAATACCGCGTATACCGTTTGTTTCGAATGTCGCACTTTGGTCCCCTTGTGCGGCCGTCTTGCCCTTCCGCTTTCCGAAAGGCTTGATACGGCGAGGCGAGCCCTCTGGACTTGGGGCCGCCTGGGGGACGATACTACGCTCTACTTCGTAAATTAGCTCGGATAGCGGCGCCGCGCCGAGGCGAACGCTCCGTTGGGGCGGACGGCGCGGTGGACCGTTTTTTCCAGGTTTTTTGAGGAGATGTTCGAATGAAGCGTGCGACACTTGCGGGAGCAGTTTCCGGGATCCTGTTGTTTGCCGCGTTGGCCGTGGCGGCGGACGAGGGCCGACCGAAGGAAAAACACAAGGGACCGAAGCTCAATCCCATCGCCGAGACAATGCTGCGGATCGACCGCATCAAAGCCGCCGTCGAAAGTCTGGACCTTAATCAGGAACAACAGGAAAAACTCGCTGGCATCCGCGACGACTTCGAAGCCAAGAGGCAGGCGATCCAAGATCGCATCGGCGATCTTTTGACCGAGGAACAGCGCCGCATCGGCCAGGAAAAACTGGAGGAACTGAAACAAGCCGGCGCGATGAGCCGCGAGGCCTACCAGAAATTGGAGGAGGCCCTGAAGCTCACCGATGAACAAAAGCAACAGTTGGAGCCTCTCGGCAAGGAACTTCGAGAACTGGTCGGCGCGACCCTGAAACAGGTCATGCAGGTCTTGACTCCCGAGCAACGTGAGCAGCTTCAACAGAAGCTCGGCATGGGCAAGAAGGGAGAAAAGAAGGGCGAAAACAGAGAAAAGAAGAAAGAAAAGAAGAAGGACCAATGAGTGATCCAAGGGCTGCTACGGGCTCGGTGGGGTGATGCTCCAACGGCGTCCAGCGCGTCGCCACGGCGATACCTTGGATGCCCGCCGCTGGATGGCCCCGGGTGGGTAAGCACCCCGGGCCATCCCGCCCCCTTGTTTCCTCGATGGTCGCCGTTTTTGGCCCGAACCTCGTGCGCAAGGGGCCGAGGCGGCGAACGCCGACGTGGTGAAATCCGACGTGGCCCCATCTCCGCCCGCCACCCCCTGCCTTTCCTTTCCAACTCTCGATCGCATTTCAGGTCGCCCTCAAAGACCCGTGGCCGCGCCCGCTTTTGTTGCTTCGCGTGGATGTGCTCTGAGGTTCTCGCCGCGGCTGAAATACTTGATCGAACCTGAAAGCGCCGGGGATTTCCGCTCGCAGACCCAATCGACGGTTTGGCGGAGCAACACCATTTGGTCTTGGGAGGCCTCGCCGACATTAGCCCCCAGCGTCTTCATCTTTTGAATGCCAGTCGACATTTTTGCAAAAGTCCGATCAGAGGTTGTCCAACGCCTTAATTGTTGACTTCCTCATCCGAATATTGCAGAATCAAGTTTCTCAATCATCGGGATCGAAGACGGCAGCCCTCCATGTTGAGCCTTTCGCAGACCACCGGCTATGCGATTCTGGCTTTGGCCTGCCTTGAGGACTGCCAGGATCGGTTGGTACGGGCGAAGGAGATTGCGGGCTGCACGGGGATTCCCTTGCCCTACTTGTCGAAGATTCTCCATGCTTTGGGGAAGGTCGGAATCATCGTCACAAAGCGAGGTTATGGCGGCGGTTTTGCGCTGGCTCGGCCCGCGGAGCGAATCAACCTTTTGGAAGTCGCCGAAGCCGTGGAGGGCGAAAGCTGGCTGCCAAAGTGTTTGCTCGGACTGACGAGCTGCTCAGACGAACGAGATTGTCTGTTCCATGAGTTCTGGAAAGTTGAGCGGGAACGGATACGGACCCAACTCCGCAGTGTAACAATCCGCGATGTTGCCCGATTCGAGCGCTCGGCAGGCCGGGGGTTGCGGAGGGGAGTCTGCTGGGAATCCCGCCAAAAAGAGAAAGAGACCGTGCCCACCCAGGATTTGGCGAAAACTGGCAAGCAAGGGCAAAGCGGTAGTCAGCTACGGAAGAAGGCCAGGCTGCGGAAGACGAGGGGGAGGACGTAGAGATGAGCATGAGTCGTCGGGAGTGGATCGAAGGGGCAGCGTTGGTAGGGGTTGGGGTGGCCGCAGCCGGTGCGATGGTGGCGAAAGACCGCTTCGGCGGAACACCGCCAGACCCTAAAGGCCCCGACACGGTGCGGCCCTTGGCTGTTCCCATTCCGGCGCGTGCGGACGAGGACCCCCTGTTGCGGATGCAGCGGGATTTGGTCCGCGCCATGCAGAAGACGGCGGAAGAACGTCGTTGGTGCATGATCATCGACACGCGAAAATGCGTCGGCTGCCACGCCTGCACCATCGGCTGTGTGGCCGAGAACAAGCTCCCGCCGGGGGTTGTGTACCGGCCGGTAGTCACGGAAGAGCGCGGGGAATTCCCACGCGTGGCGATCGATTTTCTTCCGCGGCCTTGCATGCAGTGCGAGAAGCCGCCTTGCGTTCCCGTCTGCCCAGTCAAGGCGACTTGGCGGCGGGCCGACGGCATCACGGTGATTGATTACGATAAATGCATCGGTTGCCGTTACTGTCTCACGGCCTGTCCTTATGGCGCGCGAACCAGCGATTTCGGCGAGTACTATGTGGACGCCCAAGCCATGGACGCAGATTCGGCTCTGCCCGTGCTTGGGCCCTCAGCCCTTTGGGAACACGCCCCAAGCCATGAGTACGGCAAGCATTGGAATCGCCGAGGGCATCAATCGCCGATGGGCAACGCGCGCAAATGCCACTTTTGTTTGCACCGCCTCGAAGTTGGGCAATTGCCGATGTGCGTCACTACGTGCATCGGCCGTGCGACGTATTTTGGGGACGCCTCGGACCCCAATAGTTTAGTAGCGGAGCTGGTAGCGCAAAACAACACGCAAGTGCTTCTTCCGCACAAGGGAACGCATCCCCGGGTGCGTTATATCTTCTAGTCGTTTCGTCCCGTTGGAGAATCGAAGCTATGGCCGATGTCTTTTCTTCTGCTCCGTCGGTGCAAGCCGGACAAGCCCCTGAAACCGCCTGGCGTTTTCCGTGGGGGCCGGTGAGCTGGTTGGTTTGGGTCGTAGCATCGCTTCTAGGAATTTATGGAGTTTGGATTCGTTTCACCCAAGGCCATTTGCCCTTCGGTTATGGTTCCTATGTGCCCTGGGGACTTTGGGTGGCGCTGTACTTCCACGGCGTGGGCATCGGGGGCGGAGCGTTTGTCTGTGGAGCGGTAGGTTACTTGCTGGGGGCCAAGGGATTCCGAACCCCCTCCACGCTGCGAACGACCATCGTCTTGAGCGCCGCCGCCATCTTGCCGGCGTTCATGGCCGTCTGGTTCGACTTGGGTCACATGGACCGCGCCCACCGCATCTTCACCTCGCCCGCCTTCACCAGCATGATGGCCTTCAACGCCTGGATGTACGCCGGGTATCTCGCCGTCGCTGCGATTTGCTGGGCGCTGAGTTTTCTGGAAAACCCCAACCATCTCAAGCCGCTTTTGTGCCTGGGGCTGTTATTGGCGATCATGTTTCCCAGCCAAAGCGGCGCGTTTTTCGGGGTGGTCGACGCTAGGACGTTCTGGCACAGCGCCTTGTTGCCCATGCTGTTTCTCGCTTCCGCGTTGACGGCAGGAGCCGCGACGCTCTTGGCAACCCGGTCGATTTTCGACGCAGACCGTTGCGGGGACGAAACCGTTGTGGCCGAGCAGCGATTACGTGGCGTGGTGATCGTCGGCCTGCTGGTGTATTTTGTCTTCGAGTTCGCGGAATTCTCGATTGCCCTCTGGAATCCTTACAGCCATCGACCGGCCGTGGACCTGATTCTGTTTGGGCCGTATTGGTGGGTGTTTTGGATCGTGCATCTGTTACTGGGGGGGCTGATCCCCCTGGCGCTCTTCTCGTCCGCCCGGCCTGCGGCTTGGACTTGGGCGGCAATCCTTGTGGCCGTCGCCTTCGTGAGCGCGCGGCTCAACGTGCTCGTGCCAGGCCAGGCGATTGGCGAGATCGAAGGGCTTCAGGAGGCCTTCCAGCATCCGCGTCTGAAATATCTTTATGACGCCACCTTGATGGAATACCTGTTAGGCTTTTTCCTCTTGGCGGTGGGGATGGCGGTGTTCTACGTAGGGCAGAGGATCGGGGCGGCGGTCATCGCAGCCTCCCGGCAGACGACTTGAGGTGATCCATGTCGAATAATGTTTTTCCAAAGAAGACCCGGCGGCAGTTCCTCGCCGGCGGCGCGATGTTGGGAACCGCCGGACTGGCAGCTTCGGCCGAGGCCCTTGCCCAAGCCCCTCGGGAATCGGCCGTGTTAATCAGCAGCCGACCCGATGCCCCTTACGACTTGGCAAAATCGGAAAACATCCTTTATTCCGCCTGTCTCCAGTGCAACACGGGCTGCGGCATCAAGTGCAAACTGCAAGACGGCGTGGTGACCAAGATCGACGGCAACCCCTACAACCCCTGGACGCTCCTGCCGCACCTGCCCTATGCCACGGCGGTGCACGACGCCGTCACGGTCGATGCGGCGATCTGCCCTAAGGGTCAGGCGGGGTTGCAAACGGCCTATGATCCTTATCGGCTTCGCAAAGTGCTCAAGCGGGCTGGAAAACGCGGGGAAAACCGCTGGATGACCATCCCCTTCGAACAAGCCATCAAGGAAATCTGCGAGGGGGGACTGCTGTTTGCCCATGTGCCTGGCGAAGAAAACCGCAAGGTCGAGGGGTTGCGCGACCTGGTGACGCTCACCGATCCCAAACTGGCCGCCGAAATGGACGCCGATGTCAAGGCCATCTGGGACGAAAAGGATAAAGCCAAGAAACAGGCCCTCGTTGCGGCCTTCCAAGCCAAGCACGCGGCGCACCTCGACAAGCTGATCGATCCCCAGCACCCCGACCTCGGTCCCAAAAACAACCAGATTGTGCTCGCCTGGGGCCGCCTGAAGGATGGACGGGGCGACCTCTATAAGCGATTCGCCGCGGCCTTGGGCACGGTCAATGCCCACGGTCACACCACCGTCTGCCAAGGCTCGCTGTATTTCACCTGCAAGGCGATTAGCGACCAATACATCGGCGGTAAATTCACGGATGGACAGAAGTTCTACTGGCAAGCCGACACGGAGAATAGCCGCTTCATTCTGTTTGTAGGGGCGAATCTGTTCGAGGCCAATTACGGTCCTCCCAACCGCGCTGTCCGCCTTACCCACCACCTCGTGGAACGCCAAACCAAGATCGCGGTGGCCGATCCCCGATTTTCCAAGCTGGCCAGCAAGGCCTGGAAATGGCTGCCGCTGAAGCCTGGCACCGATGCCGCGTTGGCTTTGGGCATGATCCGCTGGGTCCTGGATGAAAAACGCTTCGACGCCAAGTTCCTCTCCGCGGCCAACAAGGCGGCTGCCGCCGCGGCCGGCGAAACCAGTTGGACCAACGCCACCTGGCTCGTTCACATCAAGGATGGCAAGCCCGGCAAGCTGGTCCGAGCCGCCGACGTCAATATCGACGGAACTTTTTTGGCCCAAGCCGAGAAACGGACCACCAAAGACGGCAAACCGTATGAAGAAAAGTTCATGGTGGTCATGGTCGATGGGAAGCCCGTGGCCGTGGACCCCAATGACGAAAAAACGCCCGTCTACGGCGATCTCTTCGTGGACGCGAAGCTGCCCGATGGCACGCCCGTTAAGAGTGGTTTGCAGATCTTGTTGGAAACGGCCCACCAACATACGGTGGCCGAATGGGCGGCGATTGCCGACGTGCCGGAGAGCGATGTCGTCGCGGTTGCCCGGGAGCTGACCAGCTACGGCAAGATGGCCGCCGTGGACGTGCATCGCGGCCCGGCCCAGCACACCAACGGCTTCTACAACGTGCTGGCCTGGATGAGCTTGAACATGCTCCTGGGCAACTTCGACGCCAAAGGGGGCATGATCAAGGCCAGCACCTTCGATACCTCGGGCAAAGGTAAACTGTTTGATCTGAAGGCGCATCCCGGAAAAATCACGGCCTTCGGCGTCAGCTCAATTCGCCACGGCGTCGATTATGAGAAGACGACGCTCTTCGCCGGTTACCCGGCCAAGCGGAACTGGTATCCCCTGTCGAGCGACATCTATGAGGAGATCATTCCTTCCATCGGCGACGCCTATCCCTATCCCGTGAAGGCGTTGTTCTTCTACATGGGTGCGCCGACGTATGCCTTGCCGGCCGGCCACACCAATATCGAAATCCTTTGCGATACAGCCAAAGTGCCGCTGTTCGTGGCCAGCGATATCGTGATCGGCTCGACGTCGATGTATGCCGATTACATCTTCCCGGACTTGTCGTATCTAGAGCGTTGGGAATTTCAGGGCAGCCATCCCAACATTCCTCAGCAAGTGCAGCCCGTGCGCCAACCAGTGATCGCGCCCATCCCCGAGGAATGCACGGTCTACGGACACAAGTTGCCCTTGAGTTTGGAGTCGCTGGTGTTGGGAATTGCCGAGCAGTTGAAACTGCCAGGCTTTGGCAAAGATGCCTTCGGACCGGGCTTGAACCTGGAACACCCTGATGAATTGTACCTGCGTGGCGTGGCCAACTTGGCGTTTGGCGAGAAGCCCGATGGCTCACAAGCCGTGGCAGACGCCGACGCTCGGGAAATGGAACTTTTTCGCCAAGCCAGACGGCACTTGCCCGTCACCGTGTTCGACGAGGCCCGATGGAAAGCCATCGTAGGCGAGAAAATGTGGCCTAAAGTGGTTTACGTGTTGAATCGCGGGGGCCGCTTCGAGGATTACGATCAGGCCTATCGCGGCAACCGGGTCGCCCACCCCTATGCTGCCTTATTGAATCTGTATCAAGAGAAAACGGCCTCGACCATCCATTCGGGCACGGGCGAACCGAATCCCGGCTACGCTTGCTTCGTGCCCGTGCGCGATTACCGTGGCGAGCAGCCGGGCAAACTCCGCGAGGGCTATGAACTGGCCATGGTCACGCACCGCACGATCTCCCATACGAAAAGCCGCACTGTGGCCAATCCTTGGCTCACCCCCCTCTTGCCCGACAACGGCATCCTTGTCCACCCCCGCGACGCCCAACGGCTGGGATTGCGGGCCGGGCAATTGGTCAAAGTCGTCAGCGCGACAAACCCTGCCGGCCGCTGGGACTTGGGGGCGGGCAACGAAAAGCTCATGATTGGAAAGGTCGTTTTGACGCAGACGGTGCGCCCGGGAGTGGTCAGTTTCGCCCTCGGATACGGACATTGGGCCACCGGCGCCCGGAGCGTCGTTATCGACGGCCAAATCATCCACGGGGAAGAGCGGCGGGCCGCCGGCATCCATGCCAACGCGGCCATGTGGACCGATCCCACCCTGAAAAACATTTGCATGTTCGATCCCGTCGGGGGGAGCGTCAGTTTCTACGATACCTTCGTGCATTTGGAACCCCTCTCTCCTGCTTGAGGCCGCCGGCCTGAGGGGAAATCGGCGTTCCCGCCTCTCGGTGGATTCGCCTGAGATAGGGATGACGAGTGAAGCAATCGTCGATGCGACCGCGGTGCAGTCAGGGGCGGGGGCCCCTTGGTGTTGTTCTCACTGGCGTGGCCGGAAAAGGATCATCGGGAGGTACTGGTCCGTACGAAAGTGGGGGTTTATGATTTATTTGGCGACTTGACGCGCTTTGCTTATTTGGCTAAACTTGCAAATGTTCTCGGTCGATTGGAGTGTTAGAATGGACGCCAAAGTTCGAGCCCAGTACGAGTCCCGGGCCAAGATCAGCAAGGCCATGGCGCACCCAACGCGACTATTCATCGTAGACGAGCTTGCCAGGAGCGGCGAACGGTGTGTCTGCGAGTTGACGGGGATGATTGGCGCGGACATGTCCACGGTATCGCGGCACCTGGCGATCTTGAAGGCCGCGGGCATTGTGAAGGACGAGAGGCGGGGAGCTCAGGTCTATTACCGGCTCCGCGTGCAATGCGTCCGGAATTTCTTCGAGTGTGTCGAATCGGTCCTCGCCTTTGACGGCACCGTGCGGGAGCGGCTGGGTGTTTCGTAGGACGTGGATGAAACGGGTGGATCGCTTTTTTTGGAAAAAACACTTGCTGAATTAGCCAATTGGCAATTTGAGCTTTTTTTCGAACAGAAACATGGGGGCTGAACATGCTAAAAGTCTCCCCAGCAGAAGGATACCCCCCTGAGGAAGGGTGTTATCTCCGCGGCAATGACTACTCGCCGGTCGCGGTCGTGGTGATTCTCCGCTGGGAAAGAGAAAAAACGCCGCCGTCGATCGAGCAGTTGGTCCGAGTGGGCGTGGAAACAGGGGCAGCACTGTCCGGCACGTTGCAGACAGAGAACGTGGGTCTGGAGAAAGTGATTTGCAACATTGTGGCCAACCCCAACATCCGGTACCTCGTCGTCTGTGGACCGGAGACACCTGGTCACTTGGTGGGGGACGCCATTTTGGCCCTCAAAGCCAACGGAGTGGACCAACAAAAACGAATCATCGGAACAAGTGCACCCACGCCCTACCTCTACAATGTCCCTCGGGAGTTCATCGACCGTTTCCGCGACCAAGTGACGGTCATTGATTTGGTGGACGAGGGTTCGCCAGAGGTGTTGCGCGAGGCGATCCAGGCCTGCTATCAGGAGTCGCCGACACCGTTTCGCAACTACCTGCTGAGCGATCCCGGGGCATACCCCGAGCCACCGCTCAGCGGCCGTATCACTTGGAGGGTGCGGAATCCGTTCACGGAGCCTAAGGACGACGAGGCTAGGGCCAGGGTGGAAAAGGCCCGGCAGTTGAGCGAGCGAATCAAGAAAATGGTCGAGCAAAGGAAGTGTCAACCGGAGCAAAAGACGCCATGAAAAAAGAGTGGAGCATTTTTTTCGCGCTTTGTGTGGTTTTTTTGATCGCCTACTTCTTGAACTTCACCGACCCGAAGATCCAGAACGCGATCATGGAGGGGTTCTACATGCTCCAGTGGTACGCGCGGAACCACACCTTGGCCTGTGTGGTCCCGGCCATGTTCATCGCTGGAGCGATCGCCTCGTTCCTCTCCAAGGAGTCGGTGTTGCGGCACTTGGGCCCCAGGGCCAACAAGTGGGAGGCCTACTCGGTGGCCTCGGTCTCGGGAACGGTGCTGGCCGTCTGCTCGTGCAGCGTGTTGCCGATGTTCGCGGGGATTTATCGGGTGGGGGCAGGCTTGGGCCCGGCGGCGGCCTTCCTCTATTCCGGCCCGGCGATCAATGTGATGGCCATCTTCCTCACGGCGCGGGTGTTGGGGTTCGATCTGGGGGTGGCGCGGGTGATCGGGTCGGTCGGCTTCGCCGTGGTCATCGGTCTGATCATGGCCGCGATTTTCCGCAAGGAGGAGGAGCGGCGGGAGGCGGTGTTCATGCAGCTCCCCGAGCCCCCGCCCGCCAAGCGAAGCCTCTGGCAAACGGCCCTGTTTTTCGTCGTGATGATCGCCTTTTTGGTGTTCAGCGATTGGGCCAATCCCAGCCAGACGACGATCGAAAAGAGCGATGGCACGCGGATGCAGGTGGCCGTGCTGTTGGAGACCACGGAAATGCTCCGCGTGCAAATCGAGGAACCGGTGGGCGGGCTGAAGAAGGGCATGAAGCTGACCGTACCCAAGCAGGAAATCCTCAAGACCGAGTATGCGACTCCTGAGGGCTACGAGTGGGCCAACTGGATCTACACCCATCGCTGGTACTTCGCCTTGGCGTGCCTGGCGGCGACGTTGCTGATGGCCGTGG
>CALFBP010000019.1 GCA_937951625.1 uncultured Thermoguttaceae bacterium | reverse complement strand
TCAATGGTCCCGAAGGCGTCGCGGAGTTCTTGGCGTTCGTACTCTTTGAGCGCATCGATGACGGGATCGAGATCGCCGGCAAGGATGCTGTCGAGCTTGTACAGCGTGAGGTTGATGCGGTGATCGGTGACGCGGTTGTCGGGAAAATTGTAGGTCCGAATCCGCTCGCTCCGGTCGCCCGAGCCGATCTTGCTCTTGCGTTCGTGGGCCCGCTTCTCCTCTTCCTCCTTGCGTTTGGCTTCGTAGAGCCGCGTCTTGAGCACGCGCAAGGCTTTGGCCAGGTTTTTATGCTGGCTCTTTTCGTCTTGACAACTGACCACCAGGCCGGTGGCGTAGTGCGTGAGGCGGATAGCGGAGGTGGTCTTGTTGACATGTTGCCCGCCCGGCCCGCTCGCCGTGAAGCGGTCGATGCGGTAATCCTCGGGCTTGAGTTCGATTTCGACGTCTTCAGGTTCGGCCAGCACGGCCACGGTGGCGGCCGAGGTGTGGATACGGCCCTTGGCCTCGGTTTCGGGAACGCGCTGAACGCGGTGGCCGCCGCTCTCGTATTGCAACGTGGCGAAGACGCCATCCCCCTCCAAACCGAGGATGATTTCCTTGAATCCTCCCAGCTCGGTCGGATTCATGCTGAGGATTTCGACCTTCCAGCCCCGACGCTCGCAAAAGTGGCGATACATTTCGTACAGATCGCGCGCGAAGAGGGCCGCTTCCTCGCCGCCCGTGCCTGCACGAATTTCCATCACGCAGCGCCGCCGCGCGGCGTCCTCGCCGCCGATCGTCAACTCTAGGAGGTCGTCCCAGACTCGTTCCCGCTCTGCCTTCAGGCCGGGCAACTCCGACTCGGCCAACTGCCGCAGCTCCGGATCATCGCCCTCGGCCATTTCGCGGGCCTCGCGAATCTGATCGTTGAGTTGCTTGAATCGACGGTACTTGGAAGCGACCTTGTTCAAGGCCCCGTGTTCCCGAGCGACTACCGCTAACCGGGCCGAGTCGGCCAGCACCGCCGGATCGGTGAGGAGTTTTTCTAACTCCTCGAAGCGCCGCAGTTTCTCCTCAAGAACTTTACGCATGGATCAGGATTCCGACGCTGCTCAGCGCCCACAACGCGCGGCCAACGCCCCGTCCAACGGCCAGTGCCCCTCCGCGTGCCCCGCGTCGAAAGTTCAGGATGAAGCTGGCCAGGCCCCTCGACGTGGCCAGGCCCAGGCCATGCCGTGCTTAGGGACTCACGCGGTCTCGGACGGAGCTTCGGCCGACTTCTTCTTACCGCGCTGCACGCTCGTGTAGCCCACGGAAGCGAATTTCGACTGGAATCGCTCGATGCGGCCCGCCGTATCCACGTATTTCAGCTTGCCCGTGTAAAACGGGTGGCAAGCGTTGCAGATGTCCACCTTTAGTTCCGGCCGCGTGCTCCGCGTGACGAACGTATTGCCACAGCCACAAGTCACTTTAGTCTCAACGTACTTAGGATGGATGCCATCTTTCATTTTGTCTTGACCTCACACAAAATCCCGGGTTTCCTCGCTCGCCGACGGCTTGACCTGATGTAGCCGCCCAGTTGTTAGTCTGCCGAAACCTTACATCGTATCGTCTTTGGACCGGAGTCACAAGTCATTTCAAGCTACTGTCCAAGCGGAGGTATCAAGCCCCCTACAATGTGTGATATTGTCGGCTACCCGTCAAATAATTAATAGGACCGTCATGGCAAGTTGAGCACCGTCCCGGGGAGCCGAAGCGCCGGTTTCGCGACCGAGGGGATCAGACCGCGCTTCGCAACGGGCGTAAGACGGGTCGGGCACCGTGGAGGGCTGAAAGCAGTCTCTGCCAACTTTGAGGTGAACCTGGAGTCAAGCGGCCGAGGACTCGGGCCACGTCGCAGCCGGTGACTTCCGGCAATCCAGCCGGGACTTGATCAATATGGAAGAAGGCCAAGATCGCCGCCCGGGCCGGCCCAATCGCCTCTTGATCCACGCCAAGTTCCGCAGTGCGAAGGAGGGGGACGTTGGGAAACAGCAGGCCTAGTTCCCTGAGCAACATTCCGTTCTGTTGGCCGCCCCCGCAGATCACTAGTTCGTGGATCGGGGCATCGGAGGGGAGATCGCGAGCCGTGGCCCGAGCGATCGATTCCGCGACAAAGTGCGTCGCCGTGCACAACAGGTCTCGGATCGACCAACCCGAACGTACGGCCATTTGCAAGGCGTCGAACAGGAAGCGGTCGGGCGGCACGCCCCGCGGGTGCCAGCGGGGAATCGAGCGGCGGAAGTACGGGTCGGCCAGCCAGTGCTCCATCAGCGGAGCCAACCGCTGACCCTGAACTGCCAGTCGTCCGCCAGGGTCAAACCCCTGTTCGCCATTCGTCAATCGCTGGGCAAGCAAGTCGATCAAAGCGGTGCCGGGGCCGGCCTCAAACGACAGCAATCGCGACGGCCCGCGCTCCGCCGCTCCCGCGCCGAGAAACGTTATACGGGCAGTGCGTCCCAAGTCCAGGAGCACACGGTTGCGTTCCGGGTGGCCGAACAGCACCCAGTCGGCCAGCGCGCCGGTCGGCCCTCCTTGGCCGCCGGCTGCCAGGTCCCGGGCCGGGAATGCGTCGATTACGTTCATCCCGGTCGATTCGGCCAACCGGGCTGCATCGCATAGCCCCAAATAGCCGCCGCGCGGCGCGGCGCCGAACTCCCAAAGGCCGGGATCGCACACCCCCATGGCCAGGATTTGGTCCGGCGGCACGCTGGCCTCGTTCAAAAGGGCAAGCGCCGCCGCGGCTTCCACTTCGGCCAGTTGTGCTCTCAAGCCGCCAATGGTCGCCAGGATTTCGCCCGCATCGCCCGTGGAGGCCGACTCTTGGGCGAGCGACTCGTCGTGGCTTCCCACGGGATGGGGAAGTCTTGACACGGTCCGTGCCGAGACCGCTTTGATGTCGGTGCAGTGTCGCCAAAGCGACGTCGTTTCCCGCGGCACTTGGACAATCAGCCCATCGTAAACCTCGGCCTGAAGGTCCAATCCGTGACCCCGTGCGCTAACCAACGCGGCGGAGACCCTGGTGCAGTCCGAGGAAACCATGATGCCCATCGTCCACCGCGGCGAGCCGCCGGATGGCGTGGATGTCGCGCGGAGGGAGAGTGGCATGTCAGGCGACCATCCGCATCTCGGCCACAGTGCCGGTGGCGCCAAGCAAGAATTCCTCGAAGATCCGCAAATCCAAGGCGGAGGCGGAATCTGCCTCGGGGTGAAACTGCGTACCGATGGCGAACCAATCGTCCATGACGCTCTCGATGGCCTCGATGACACCGTCCGGACAGCGTGCCGTGACGCGGAACCCCGGCGCCACATCATCCACCGCCATGTGATGCATGCTGTTGACGCGGATTTCCCCCTCGCCATAAACCCGCTCCATGAGCGAACCAGGCACGACTTCCAGGGCATGGCGATGGTTGGGATCAAGAGGGTCGGCGTGCGGCACGGCGCGAGGGAAGTCCTCGGGGATGTGGAGGGACAGATTGCCCCCCTGAGAAACGTTGAGCAACTGCATCCCTGCGCCGATTCCCAGCACAGGCATCTGCCGCCGAGCGATCTCACTGACCAACATGCGGTCGAAATCCTCACGGCGTGGGTCCATCAAACGCATCGACGGATGGAGCATAAAACCGTCGCGGCGCGAATCGAGGTCGGCCCCGCCGATCAAGATAAAGCCGTCGAGGTGATCCAACGCCAAGCGAAGGTCCTTGACGTCGGGGAGAGGCGGGAGGATGACAGGAATGGCTCCGACTTTGATCAAGCAGTCGTAATAACCAGCGCACAGATAGGTGAACGCTGGAGAGTCCTTTTTGGCGGCGCGATAGTCCGCGTTCAGACCGATCAATGGCTTTCCGTTCATCGAGTAACCTCCTTGGACACGTCCTGTGTCCTGTTTTTGGGGAATGGGAAGGAACCCGACATAGCGCCGGCGAACCACCGGCCAAGGAAACGAACGAGAGCGAGGGCCAGCAATCCCCGGCTGGAAGCACGAAGCGCTATTTCGTGGAATCCGGTGGGCACGTCGGTCCCTGACGCGCTGCGTTACAGAATCCCTCCGGCAATTGACGCCTGACGGAGGCGTCCCGCCGATGCGATGTCCCTATCGAACGAAAACTGCAACCCCCTTACGAGTCCGGATGGGTCTATCGGATGCCGAGGTGCATAACGCTGGGAGTTTAGAGACGGCGATTGGCGATGGCAAGAAAACTCGCCATTTTGAAGATCGTAAAGCTAAGCACCGCAACATGTTGTGTTGCTAGCAATGCTAGCATTGTGGGTTTCCACAACTGGCCCTGCGCCGTCGCGCCACCCGAGTCGACGACTCTCCCATGGCCACGCCCCGAGCAAGTGCTCGGTTCTTACCGCTTTCCCTTTACCCAGTTGATCGGTATGGCTATCCTGGATTGCTAACGTGGCCACGATTCGAAGGAAGGCCCGCTCTCCAGCCTCGGTTGGAGACGCTCGTTTTTGGCCCGTTGTCAGGTGCGAACAACGAGTTGCCGCCCCGCGAATGGTGCATACGAACCTTGTGCTGCGTGATGCGTGGTCATTGGCAAGCTATCGGTTGATCGATGCATTATCGAAACGTCTGTCTTGAAGCATTCGTCTATAGTCTGCCTGACGAGATCGTTACGTCGGCGCAGATCGAGGAAATGCTTGCGCCCGCGTATCAGCGCCTGGGTCTAATGGCCGGTCGCCTGGAGCTGATCACGGGAATCGCCGAGCGACGATTCTGGCCACCGGGAACCCTTCCCAGCGAAAAAAGCGTGCTCACCGCCGAAAAGGCGTTGCGGATCACGGGGTTGGATCGAAGACTCGTCGGGGCCCTTATCCACGCTTCGGTGTGTCGCGATTACCTTGAGCCTGCCACGGCCAGCGGGGTCCACCGCCGTTTGGGCCTGCCGCAGTCCTGTATGGTTTACGATGTCTCCAACGCCTGTCTCGGTCTGATGAATGGCGTCGTGCAGATCGCCAACATGATCGAATTGCGGCAAATCCAGGCCGGTATTGTGGTCGGCACCGAAAGTGCCCGGCCAGTCGTCGAAAACACGATTCGTTATCTCAACGAAAACACCTCGCTTACGCGAGCCCAGGCCAAGCAGGCCCTGGCGAGTTTAACCCTCGGTTCCGGCAGCGCCGCCATTGTTTTGGTGGATCGGAAACTCAGTCGGACGGGAAACCGCCTCTTGGGCGGAGTCGCTTGGACCCGGAGCGAGGCCTGTGAGCTTTGCCATAGCGGTCAGGATGGCTCGATCGGCGGAGACGGAAGGACCTTGATGTGGACCGATTCCGACGCCTTGATGCGCCAAGGCGTGCTGGCAGGTAAAGAGGTCTTTCCTGCCTTTCTACGTGCCTTGAATTGGACCCCAGCCGACATTCACCGCACCTTTTGCCACCAAGTCGGACGCGCCCATCGACGACTGCTATTCGAGACGCTCGAACTGGACCCCTCGATCGACTACCCGACCGTCCATTTTCTCGGCAATACTGGCTCAGTGGCCTTGCCTATCACCGCCGCGTTGGGCGTCGAGAGCGGCTTCGCTCGCCCGGGCGAACACATCGCTCTATGGGGGGTGGGGTCTGGTGTCAATGTGGTGGCATTGGGCGTCGACTGGCAGACAACGCTTCACGATGGTGAGGCTGCCGCATCGCAGTTCGCTCGTTCCACTGCCGATTTTTCCAATCCAAGTCCAGCGGCGGCCTGCCTCCTAGAGTAAAGGAGGCATGGCCTCCACCATCGGACCCGAGAAATGGGTCTTGTCGATGGTTTCGGCTGGGTTTGGGAGGGCTTCGAGGGCTTCGGGAGGGCTTCGAGGGCTTCTCGACCAGGCAAGTCGGGTTGCATTCCCAGCGATCCCCGATAAACTAAAGTGTTTCAGGTTCTTAACGCGAACTGAAGGTAACACGGCTCATGCAGAGACCCAGCCAAACGTCGAGAGTCAGTCGCACTAGCAAGCGCCGCGCCAAGGCAAAGGCCCGCGGCAAGAAGAAAGACCCCCTGTTTGTCGATGGCAAGCGTCCCCGTCCGATGTATGTGGACTACAAGGACGTCGAATTGCTGAAAAAACTGACGAACCGCCAAGGTAAGATCATCGGTCGGCGTAAGAGCGGCTGTTCAGCCGTGAGTCAGCACGCGGTGACGGCGGCCATCAAGCGGGCCCGATTCATGGCTTTGATTCCCTACGTGGGCGAGTAGCGGTCCCTTGCTCGTTCGCCGGATGAATCATGAATGCTTGCCCGCTGGGTGCTGAAGCGTTCGTGGGACGCCCCGAAGCGGAAAGTCAGAGGATAGTGCTGGCTGATGGCCAGAAGGCGCCCTCCCCGAACGGGTTGCGGGCCGCGAAGGCGAGAGGCTTCGGATTCTGGGGGGACTCAGCCCCTAACCCCAGATGCAATCAGTGTGGCGAGAAGGCGTTGGACGGCTTGCCCATAGGGGGCCTGACAAAGACAACTCCAAGAGAGTTTCCCCAGTACGCGACGTGGCGTTTGAGGCGCGTGGGCGGCGACCGGGATGAATCGGGTGTGCGCCAATCGGCGAGGTCGCCGTGGTCGCTGACGCAGTCCGCTCACAACCCGTCCTTGAGTTCTTTGTTGCGATTCTCGCTTTCGCCGCGGTCGGCCTGGGCATCGCGTGTGGCGTCAAAGAGAAAGGTCGCTACCGGCCGGTTGGTGACCAATACCTGCCGGTTCGCGCCCTAAGCATTCGTTCCGTAACACGGCGTGGTTGGCGCAGGCGGAAGTATCCCATAGACCCTCGCACACGTCATCTCCAAGAACGTATGGTCGACGTAGCCGACGTAGCCTTCGTGACGCAGACCCGTCAGGACGACGGCGATCTGCAACTTTAATCCCTGCCGTTCCTCCAGTTCCCGCAGTGTCAAGAGTCCGCCGTCGCTGGAAACTAGCTCCACGGAGGGCTAAACCACCAGAGCGGTCCAGCCGCAAAGAATCGAATCACAACCGCCAATCCGACTGGAAAATCGCCTTCGGATCGGCGTGAAGCGACTTGATTGTTCGTGTTCCATATACTTTGCCGCTTCCGAAGGCTCGAGGATTCCCCACTTCCTGAATCATCCTGGCTAGGACATGAATTGGCTGAACTACCACCACTTGCATTACTTTTGGGTCGTTGCCCGCGAGGGGACGATCGCTCGGGCGTGCGAGCGTCTCCACCTGACCCAACCCGCCATCAGCAAGCAGTTGCGTCAACTCGAGCAGGCGATTGGCGAGAAGCTGTTCAAGAGGGTGGGGCGCAATTTAGCGTTGACCGAGACTGGCGAAATTGTATTTCGCTATGCCGACGAGATCTTCTCGATTGGGGAGGAGTTGACCGAGGTCCTCCGAGGCAAACCCGCCCGACGCGAAAGCCGCCTCATAGTGGGAATCGCCGACGTGTTGCCGAAGCTCATCGCCTACCGACTGCTTGAACCTGTCCTCCATTTGTCGGAATCGGTCCACTTGATCTGCGACGAGCGGGGTCTCGTGGAGCTTTTGGGCGATTTGGCCCAACATCGTCTGGACGTGGTGCTGTCCGATTCGCCGCTGCCGCCGACGGTGAACGTTCGGGCCTATAACCATTTGCTGGGCGAGTGCGGGGTGTCGATCCTTGGCGCGGCGGACCTGGCCCAGCGGTTTCGCCGGGGATTCCCGGCGTCGCTCGAACAAGCCCCGCTTTTGATGCCGACCCCCAAATCCATGCTGCGGCGGTCGCTGGATCACTGGATGGAATCGCAGAACATCCGGCCCGAGATCCGAGCAGAATTCGATGATGCTGCCTTGATGAAAGTATTCGGCCAAGCGGGTGCGGGGCTATTTCCCGTCGCGTCCGCCGTCGAGAAGGACACCTGTGAGCAGTACAGGGTGCAGCTAGTCGGTCGCTTGGAAGCGGTTCGCGAGCGATTTTACGCCATCTCGGTGGCACGGCGACTCACCCATCCCGCCCTGAGAGCGATTACGCGAACGGCCTACGACTCGCTTTTCCGCCAGGCTCGCGAATCGGCAAAGGCGTGAGTAGCGTCAGGGGAGCATCGCCAACGACTCAAAGTGTTCACCGAGAGTTCAGGTTCCGTCGCGTGGGCCGGTCACTTGGCCGTAGCCATGACGGTAGCGGTCGTACCATTTTTTCACTTCCTCGGGCGGCAGCTCCTTTGGTTGGCCGAGCATCGCGGCGAGGTGGGCAGTCTTGGCCACGTCCTCGGTCATCACGGCCACCTTGAGCGCGTCGCGGACCGTCGGTCCCCAGGCGAATACGCCGTGATGGCCAAGCAAGATGGCTGGGGCCCGGTTCCGATATTTCAGGATCGCCTGGCCGATGTGGTCGCCTTCGTTGTCGATGTAGGGGGTGCAAGGAATCTCAGCCCCGAATTGGTCGGCAATGGCGGTCAGACAGACGGGAATAGGGCGGCCGACCGCGGCCCAAGCCGTGGCGTAATTGCTGTGCGTATGAATGATCCCGCACACGCCGGGCATGTTTCGATACAGGAAGAGGTGATGCGGTAAATCGACGCTTGGCCGCAATCGGGAGTTTACCACCTCGCCCGTCTTGAGGTCCACTTCCACCAGGTCTTCGGGCTTGAGCGTGTCGTAGTCCACGCCCGAGGGTTTGATCAACAACCGCCCGCTCGCCCGGTCCAATCCACTGGCGTTGCCCGAGTGCATCGTCACCAGGCCCGAGGCCGGGAGCATCTTGTTTGCCCAAAGCACTTCGCGACGTAGTTCGCTCAGGTCCATAACGGTCTATCTTCTCCAAGATCAGCGAAACGTCCCCTCGTCGTTGTTCGGGTATCGGTCACGCACATGTTGGCGGAAATCGGCAGTCACGAGTTTTCCGTCGCGGCGGACGCCTGTTTGCCTTCCGCCCAGGGTTCTCGGGGCGGTTCATTTCCCGCGGGCCCGATCGCGAATAGCGATGAGTTGTTTCATGATGGGGTACAAGTCTCCGGGTCCGTTGGGCGTGCCGAAGCTGTCGTGCAGCTTTCGATACAGCGTGTAGAGTTCGGCATAGACGGCCGCCGCGGCCTTGTTGGGCCGGAAGACCTTGGCCTTGACGCCGGTCATGCGCCGCTGAGCGTCTTCGGTGGTGCGATACACGCCCCCGACCACCGCCCCGAAGATCGCGGCCCCAAGCGCACACGTCTGCGCGGACCGGCTGACCTTCATGGGCCGGTTGCAGACGTCGGCATAGATTTGCATCACAAAGGGATTCTTCTCGGCGATGCCGCCGCAATTGACCACCTCGCGGACCGAAACCCCGTATTCCTCGAATCGCTGAATGATCGTCAGCGCCCCGAACGCCGTGGCTTCGATCAACGCCCGGTAAATTTCCGGCGCCGTGGTGTGCAGCGTCTGGCCGACAAGCAGACCGGTCAAGAGCGGATCGACGAGGATCGTGCGGTTTCCATTGTTCCAGTCCAGGGCCAACAGCCCGCTCTCGCCCGGCTTGAGTTTTTCCGCCTCCTTGGTCAGGGCCGCATGGACATCCTTGGCGGCCGCGTAGGTTTTGGGCGCGAGATGGGCAGCGAACCAGTTGAAGATGTCGCCCACGGCCGATTGGCCGGCTTCGAGGCCATACATGCCAGGGATGATGGAGCCGGGCACGATGCCGCACAGGCCGGGGATGTCGGCCAGCGGCTGGTCCAAGGGCACGACCATCATGTCGCAAGTGCTCGTGCCGATAATTTTGACCAGCGTTCCCGGCTTGATCCCCGCCCCGACGGCGCCCATGTGGGCATCGAAGGCCCCCACGGCGACCGGGATGGCGGGGGCAAGACCAACCTTGGCCGCCACATCCGCCCGCAACCGGCCCGCCATCTGGTCCGACGCCACTGCTTGCGGGGCATAACGGCGGCGGACGGGGACCAGATCAGGATCGATCGCGGCGAGGAATTCCTCGGAGGGCAGGCCGCCCCACTGGGCGTTGTACATGGCCTTGTGTCCCGCCGCGCACACTCCCCGCGGCATCACGCATGGATCCACATTGCCCGTGATGAATCCCGGCACGAAATCGGCCAGTTCAACCCAGGCATAGGCCGCGGCGAACACCTGGGGACTCGTCCGTTTGCAGTGAAGAATCTTCGACCAGTACCACTCCGAACTGTACGTCCCGCCGCACTTCGCCAGATAGGGGACACCCATCTGGCGGGCCTTCTCGGTGATCTCCGCGGCCTCGGCGTGCGCGGTGTGATCTTTCCATAACCAGGCCTGGGCCGCGAGATTCTTGGCGAACTTGCGGTCCAACGCCAACGGCGTGCCAGATTCATCCACGGGGATGGGCGTGGAACCGGTCGTATCCACCCCGATTCCCACCACTTGATCAGCCGTCAGCCCCACCGCCTTGCGGGCCGCCTGGACCGCGCCGCGAACGGAACGATAAAAACCCTCGATGTAGTCCGCGGGATTCTGCCGAGCGAGATTGGGGTCTTTCGGGTCCAATAGAATCCCGTGTTCCCCCGAGGGGTACTCGTACACCGCCGTGCCGACCTCGGACCCATCGGCCGTATCGACCACCAATGCCCGAACGCTGTTCGTCCCGTAATCCACCCCAACGGCATACTGTCTCGCTCGTGATTTCGCCATCTACTTCGACTCCCCTCAAGCTCGCGCGACGTCGCAACCGGAGTTCCTCCCCTGGGCTAACGAGAGCCGCGTGATTGCGTTGCCAAGAGAGCAAGACCCCTCCCTGACCGAGCTTGTGCGACGCCCGGACATGCCAACCGCTCCATACACTATCGCTTTTTGCGGCCTGCGACAAGCACCCGTCAGGCTCCGCCCATCGACTTGGACGAATATATCGCCACTCTGACTCAAGAAGTGTGACGGAAAGGCGGCAGGGATCGCTGCCGGTTCTCTCGACCAAGCCCACTAACGCACTTCGACTGGCTTTCGCCCGGCCGGGGCAGGCGTGAAACAATCGTCGCGCGTTAGCCCGAGGCTGCGAATCATGGCCACACAATAGTCCAACTGCCCGACCTGAGGCCCCCGGATGTTCGAGCCGAAGGAAAACTTGACCCCAGCCTCCTTGGCGATACGCAGCAGCGGCAGACGAGGAATGAGATAAAGCGAGTTGATCTCCAAGGCCACTTTGTATTTCAATGCCGCGTCGACGATCTTGCGGAATCGTTTGGCCGTCCAGAGCTGCTCGTACTGCTTCTCGATCGCCTTGGGCAGCCACGTGCAGTTGGCCAAAATGTCGATCGGCCCCGCCGCCATGACCTCCAAGTGAAAGTCGACGTATTCGTCCATGAATCGCTCGGGATCGCCAACCTCGAAGCCCGGGCTCCACATCTTGACGCGGCGGCCGTCCTTGCCGCGAATCGTCAAGGCGTCGGTGAGCACATAGTCCAGCTTAGCTACCGCCTCCTTGGAAAAGCAGCTCATCCAATCCAAATACTCGGCCTGGACGCCTTTGTAAACCGGCTTGCCCTCGAGTCCGGCCACGTAGCGGGTCAGCTCCTCGTCGTTGGTCAAAATCACCGGATAGTCGTTCTCGCGCTTGCCCGCGTGCTCGACGATTCCGAACTTTACGCCCCGCTGCCGCGATATCTCCAAGAGCTTTTCGACGGTCGTTCCGTCGCGGTGAACATGATAATCGGTGAGGGAAATGCCGTTGACCTGGCGAGGCCACTCCTCGAGCGCGAAGAGATTCGCGGGAAAGACGGTCGTCCCCGCGGTCGCCAAGGCAATGCGGCAAAAGCCGCGTCGTGATCGGGAAACACTCATGACATAGTCTCAACGGTCGTCGTTCGAGTGGAAATCGCAGCGTGGAGGCCGAGCGGGCTTCTCCCTGACGCAGATCGGCGCACCGCCTCACCATATCGCACCTCGGCCGTCGCCTGCAATACCGCCGCTGAGGAGCTGAGGAAATCAAGAGCCTGCGATCCGCTCGGATGAGACTAGGAACCGGGGCGCTATTCGTTTATCGTAGGGGCACGATGTCTTCGAGGCACGAGGATCACGACCCATGTTAACGGCACGAAACTTCGCCCTCTGGTTGCTACTGGTCTTCTTCGGGATGGGGCTTCCGGCGCTCGCCGCGGAACCGCCCGCCAAATCGCCCGGAACGAAAGCGGCGGCGCCAACCGCGGATCGTTGGGAGACGGCCATCCGCGCGTTCGAGGCCGAGGACCAGAAAGCGTTTCCGCCCAAGGGCGGGATTGTGTTCGTGGGAAGTTCCAGTATCCGATTGTGGGACGTGGAAAAGTCCTTTCCCGGTCTTGGCGTGCTCAATCGCGGTTTTGGTGGTTCGCAATTGGCCGACGCCGTTCAATACGCGGATCGGATTGTGACGCCCTATCAACCGAGGACCGTGGTGCTTTATGCCGGCGATAACGACCTGGCCGCGGGAAAGAGTCCCCAACAAATCCTGGAAGACTACCGTCAATTCGTGGCCAAAGTCCACACAAAGCTTCCTGACGCACGGATTATCTATCTCGGCATCAAACCGAGTCTGAAGCGTTGGAAATTGATCGACAAGGTCCGGGCCACGAATGCCCTGATTCGTGATGATGCTGCCCGCGACCCAAGGCTGGTGTTCGTGGACGTGGAAAAACCGATGCTCGGTCCGGATGGCAGACCGCGGGCCGAGCTATTCCTGCCCGATGGTTTGCACCTGAACGCCAAAGGCTATGAGCTTTGGACCGCGCTTCTTCGCCCGCACTTGGAAAACGGGTCGTAAATGGCGTCCGGTGATCAGGCTTGGGACGCGGAGTCCGATTGTGCTCGACCAAACCATGGTGCGGCGTTGCTGGCGGCGATCCCTTCGCGGCTAGGCAAGGGCTTCTCATTGCCGTGCGGCGAAGCTATATTCCACCAGCCCCCGTACTCTCATCAACAGAAGGAATCCAACAACGATTTCAAGGAGCGATTCTGTGGCTTCCCAACCCCATCGCGTAACGTTGGCCGATTACATCCGGTCCATCCCGGATTTTCCGAAGAAGGGCATCCTGTTTCGCGACATTACCCCCTTGCTGGCGAACCACCAAGCGTTTCAGCAGGCCATCGAGGACATGGCCGGACTTGTGCGAGAACGCCGTGTGGAGGTGGTCGCCGCGGCCGAGGCGCGGGGTTTTTTGTTCGCGGCCCCGCTCGCACTGAAGCTGGGCGCTGGCCTGGTTCCCATTCGCAAACGGGGCAAGCTGCCGTACCAGACCCTTTCGCACACCTACGATCTGGAATACGGCACGGACACGCTGGAAATCCATTGCGACGCCATTCGTTCGGGAGCCCACGTGCTGGTGGTCGACGATCTGCTCGCCACCGGCGGCACGGTGGATGCCTGTTGCCAGCTCGTGGAAAAGGCGGGCGGGGTGGTCGTCGGATGCCTCTTTCTTGTGGAGTTGAAAAGCCTCCTAGGGGCGTCAAAACTAGCCCGATACTCTCCGTGCAGCCTGATCCAGTTCGAATGATTCGTTCGATTGTACGGAATTATCGTGAAAATCGCCTTGTTCTGGCTCATCCGCAATTTTTCCGGATTCCGATAGTTCCAAGGGATCGCGCCGCGGCTCAAAGCCTTTCGTGATCCCTAGAAAAGGGGGGAAGGTCGTGTCACGCAATACGGTACCAACGGGATCGCCGAACGTAAGCCGGGATAGTTCTTTCAGATGGTATAATACGCCTACCAAGTGGCAATGCGGGGCAATGCTAGGCTTGGCGTTAACTGTTTTAGCCTTCTGCTTTTGCGCAAGCGCGGGTGTGGCTGGCGAGCTTCGGGGGCGTCGCAGAGCGATTGACCCGGCGAATTTGAACGCCGCCGCAGGGTACCCGGGGGCAAGGATCGACGCTTGGCCTCTGCCCGGACCTCGCCCCTACTGGGGCCAAGCCCTGGGCGCGACGCATTACAACTGGGGCTACTTTGGTGCCCGGCACGATCGAGCCCAGTTCATTGGCCACTCTGGGTACTACGGCGACTACATACAATTTGGTTATTCCCGCGGGTACTAATAAAAGTCTTTGCCACTTAACTGATACCCACCATTCTGTTCTGAGCGACCAAACCTCGTTGCGGGACCCACGTGGCGATTTGATTCTGTCAGCTTCAAGCCGTTCGGCTGCCACTTCGCCCCATCAACCAGTGTCCCCAAATGACCTATCCTTTCCGTGTGCCAAGGTTTCATCGAGGGCATGACGGAAGTGGAAGGCGTTGTTGCCATCGCTGGGATAACATCCATCCTGTGGGGGGGTGTATTGTTGTGGCGAGGTGGGATTCTCGCCGGCTGTCTGGCGGTGTTGCTGAGCGGATGTTGCCTGGGCTATCCGTTGTTCCATATACCTGTCCAGCCCATCCCCATCACGTTGGACCGGGTCCTCTGGGTCGTCCTGTTAGCGCAGTGCGTCTTGTGGCGGAGGTTCGGCTGGGCCGTGGGAAAACCGGCCGGCGCCGCCGATGCGACGCTCGCAATCTTGCTGATTGTGCTGGCCGCAAGCGCGCTTGGACTCGGAGCGGAGCCTGGCGACACAAAAGCGATCGCCAAGCTCGTCTTCTTTTTTGTCATGCCGGTTGGGATCTATTGGGCTGCGCGCCAAGCTGATTTTTCTGATACCGCGACGACGTGGCTCTTGGCGTCGCTGACCGTGTTCGGCGTGTACTTGGCAGTAACCGCGATCGGCGAACGCTACGACCTCGCTTGGCTGGTGGCGCCGCCGTATATCCTCTCGGCCGAGCACGCCGAGTTTCTTGGTCGGGCTCGGGGGCCACTGCTTTCGCCGATCGGCAACGGGATTCTTTTCGGCACATGCTCGGTCGCCGCGCTTCTGCTCTTTGCCCGCTCGGGCCGATGGACACGACTCGCGCTGGGGTTGATCCTGGCGTTCATGCTCGTCGGGGTGTTTCTTACGCTGACGAGAAGCGTGTGGATGGGCGTGGGGTTGGGGTTGGTTCTGGTCGGAGCCATGCAACTGCCGCCCGCTTGGCGCAAAACCGTGGTGGCCGCCTCGCTGCTTGCGGCGGTATTGGTGGTCATCACACAGTGGGAGAACCTTCAAAGCTTCAAGCGGGACAAGGCCGTCAGCGCCGAGGAAATGGCCGAGTCGGCCAGACTTCGGCCGATTCTGGCTGCGGTGGCTTGGAAGATGTTCCTCGACCGGCCGCTTTGGGGCTGTGGCTTCGGCCGCTACGGCGAAGTCGCCAAAGAATACTTTTCCGACCGGAGCATGGATTTGCCGTTAGAGCGGGCGAGGCCTTACGTGCAGCACAACGTGCTCCTGGCCTTGCTGACCGAGACGGGCCTGGTCGGCGCAGGATTGTTTTGCGCGCTGTTGGCCGTTTGGGCCCGGGACGCATGGCGGCTTTGGCGAAACCCCTGGGCGAGTTCCGCACACCGCCAGCTCGGACCATTATTGCTGGCGGCTGAGACCAACTATCTGGTCAATGGCATGTTCCACGACGTGGCCATCATTCCCATGGTCAACATGCTGCTGTTTTTCCTCGCCGGCGCGGTCCAGGGACTGCGAAATGCTTACGAGGAATCGATTCCCGTCCTGGTCCACGAGGGAGACCCAGGCGCGTAGACGATTCGGCCAAGAACCTGCTTGGGTCGCACGTCCCAGAGGAGGCGGTCGTATTTTCGTCTCACGGCATCGCAGCGACGGCTGATGCGGAGAGGGGCCCTAGCTTCACTTGCAAGCCCTCCCGCCCCGGCCGGTCGCTTTCAGGATCGCACGACCGGCGCGGAACGGCAGGTCGCTCGCCAACGCGCCGCTGCTTCCACCCGCCGACGTCGGACCGCGGCGCGCTTTCGCTTGGGGTTGCGAAAGATCAGCGCGGCGGCGCCACGAAGGTTTCGGGCCCTGGGGTAACCACCATGGGCGATACCGGGCCGCACGTGGCCGGGCTCGGCCCGCAAGGATCGCTAGGAATCACGGCTGGGGGGCAGGGGTCGTAGAAGACCGGGGCGGGCATGGTCACGGCTCGGGCTGGCGCGCCGCGCCGCCACCAATCGCACAACCGGCAGCCCGAAGCGGCCACTAGCATGACCCCTACGGCCGTCATCAACATCATTTTCTTCATGGTCAACATCTCCCGTCCAATGAGGCCGGTCTTTCCCGGTTCTCGTTCTCAGGCAGGAAAAGCCGCCCTCCGTTCCACGCTTCGCTTCGCGAGGTTTAGGCTTAGCAACTCTACCCCACGTCCTTTGATGTGCAAACGCAACAGCCACGTTTTTTTCCCGCAACGTGTTGGAATTTTGCGTTCGTGAGGGCTCCAAAGAAGCTACATTCTGAATAGAATCCGCGCGTTGTGCTAAACGGATGGAATGAGTTTGCGTGTTCCTCGCCTTGCCATGAACACGATCTGTTGCGCTCTTATTGCCTTGAGTCCCTTTGTCATCGGCGTCGCAAGGGGGGCGGAATCTCCGCAGCCCATCGCTTCCGCCGCGTGGTCGCCCGCCGATGTCTGGCTCCTCAGTACGCGACACATTCCCTCCGGCGCAAGCGACGCCGATGTGGAACCGGGATGCTGGCACTTGGAGGCGGACGGCTCGTGGACGCCCAGCGAAACAGCGGCCCTCCTCGTGGCCTCGCCGAAGCCGGTCCCTCTGGTGATATTCATCCACGGCAATCGTTGGGACGCCGACCGGGCGGCGGCCGAGGGCCTTGCGTTTTCGCGGCAACTCCAAGACCTCGCGCCGGCGGCCTCCTTTCGCTTCGCGATCTGGTCCTGGCCGGCCGATCGTATGGGTCGCCGCAACCGGCCCGATTTGATCGTCAAGGATATCCGCAGCCGTGAAGAGGCCGCGTATCTGGCCCGATTGCTCGACCGCGTCCCGCCCGACCTCCCCGTGAGTTTGATAGGCTACAGTTACGGAGCACAGACCATCCTCGGGGCCTTACGACTTTTGGCAGGCGACGATTTCGACGGCGCTCGCCTGGAACGGCACGGAACAGCAAGGCAGGCCCCGATGGCTGCCATCCTCGTGGCCGGGGCGGTGGAAAGCCACGCGCTGGCTGGTGGCGATCTGGAACAGTCACTCCTCAGCCATTTGAGCCGCCTTTTAGTGATCCGCAACCGCTGCGACCCAAACTTGCGGCTCTATCCGTTTCTCTACGGACGAGGCGGCCCGCAGGCCATGGGCTTCGTCGGCCCAACCTGCCTCGACCCTGACAGCCCCGAGACGCGAAAAATCGAGGTGCTCGATGTGAGCTGCGAAGTGGGCAAACGGCACGACTGGGAGTGCTATCGCCTCGCCCCGTCCTTCGCCAGCCGTCTGGCGGAATATACGTTCCTGCG
>CALFBP010000018.1 GCA_937951625.1 uncultured Thermoguttaceae bacterium | reverse complement strand
CACCCCGGCAATTCAAACCGAGGTCGAGGGCAAGACGTGGCCGCACCTGGCGGTCCGGCCGGCGGGAAAGCTGCCCATCTTGCTGGGCAAGTACGCGGCCGGCATCGTCTGGACGGCGGCCACCGCCTGGCTGGCATTGGCGTTGGCCATGTGGGTCATCTGGCCGTTGGACGACGGGTGGCACGTGGCCAAGGTCATGGCCTGGTTGACCGTACTCTCTTCGATGGCGTACGGAGCGTTGTTTTCGCTTTTCGGTATCGTGTTCCTCCGTCGCGGGATGATCTTCGCCGTGGGCTACACGCTGGTGGAATTCCTCGTGCGGCTCATCCCGGCGATCATCCGGCAGCTCACCGTCCAGTACCATCTCCAGAGCCTGCTCGTGGCCTGGATGCACTGGGAGGAAGTCAACCGCCACATGGGGCCGCTGTTCGGCGACACTCGTCCGGCTGAGAACATCGCGACGCTGCTTGGCTATACCGTGTTCCTGCTGGGCGTGTCGGCGGTCATTCTCCGTTGGCGGCAACTGGTAACCGCCGTGGAGACCAATTGAGCGCAGCGGGGCAAGCGGTCAACGCGATCGCAGCAGTTCGAGGATGAGTTGTTCGGTCGTTTCCCAGTCGATGCAAGCATCGGTGATCGACTGTCCGTAAACCAATTGACTGGCTGGTCGTGGAAACGGTTGGCTTCCAGCGACGAGGTTGCTTTCCAGCATGGCCCCCACGATCACATCCGCGCCGGCCTGTCGTTGGGCCCACACGTTGCGGAGGACGTCGCCTTGGCGGCTGGGGTCCTTGCCGCTGTTGCCGTGGCTGCAATCGATGACGAGGGCCTTTTCCAGGCCTGCGGCGGCCAACTGACGTTCGGCCTCGGCGATGTGTTGGGGGGAGTAGTTGGGGCCGCTGTCCCCGCCGCGGAGCACGAGATGGCACTGGAGGTTGCCGGTCGTCGATACGGCCGACGCCACCCCGTCGCCGCTGATCCCCAGAAATGTCTGGGGGTGGCGTGCCGCCTGGATTGCATGGACAGCCGGAGCAATCGCGCCGTTCGTAGCGTTCTTGAATCCCACCGGCATGGAAAGACCGGAGGCCATCTGCCGATGCGTTTGCGACTCGGTCGTGCGGGCACCGATGGCCGACCAACAGATCAAGTCGGCGATGTATTGCGGCGTGATCGGGTCCAAGAGTTCCGTGGCCGTGGGCACACCCAGGTCGATCACGTCGCGAAGGAACCGCCGGGCCAAACGCAAGCCCTCGGGAATATCGTCCGAACCATCCAGCCGAGGGTCCATGATCAGGCCCTTCCAACCGATCGAGGTCCGTGGCTTCTCGAAATAGCAACGCATTACCAGAAGCAACTTTTGCCGCGCCTCGTCGATCAAGCCCCGCAGCCGCCGCGCGTATTCCAGCCCGGCCTGGGGATCGTGGATGGAACACGGCCCCACGATCAACAGGAAGCGGCGATCGCGGCGGCTGAGGATGTCACGGATCTGCCGCCGCGACTCGGCCACGAATTCCTCTTGCGCCTCGGACCGCGGGATCTCATGCAACAAGAGCGCCGGCGCGGGCAGGGGGATGTTGGACGCGATGTTGAGGTCGGAGACTTTGCGCATGGGAAGCGGCGGCCAACCGTGACCGCCCGAGGATGGTGAAGGTCCTTGGCCCGAAGATCGACCGAGGTGAAGTCGCGTGCCGATCCTCACGCCGGATCGTGTCGGGTGCGGCGCGACACGATCATTCTATCGCCCCCTTTCCGCGGCCCGCAACACAACCCCTGAACGCGCGAAGCATCTGCCGCAAGATGCCAGAGACCTGAACCATTCCGCACACGTGCCGCAAGTTCTAATATGGGCTATCATCCGGCAGGATGGGCTGGTTTTCTGCGTGGCGCGATTCGTTGGCGCTGGCGACACGAATGGCGGGTCGGTCCTTATAAGGGCAGACGTGCTCGCACACGCCGCAGCCCACGCACTTGTCCGGGTCGACGTGGGGCTGTTTGATGGTCTTTTTTCCGCCCGATCGGTCCGGTACCTCCACCTCCACGGCGTAGATTGCCTTGTCCGGAATGGGACAGTGCTCCTCGCAGACCATGCAGTCGCGGCCGTAGGCATAGGGGATGCAACGGGTGGTGTCGAAGGCCGCCAGGCCGATGCGAACCTTGTGCTTTTGTTCCAGATCCAGCCGCACAATGGCCTCGGTCGGACAGACCTGCCCGCAGGCGGTGCAGTTGTAATCGCAGTAGCCGATGCGGGGCACCAGATGCGGCGTCCACAACCCCTCCAAGCCGGCCTCGAAGAGCGTGGGGTGCAGACCGCCGGTGGGACAGACCTTCATGCACAGGCCGCACGCGGTGCATCGGGCGAGGAACTCGGGTTCAGGCCGCGCGCCCGGTGGCCGGATGAGTTGGGGATGATAGGTCCGGCCCCGTGACTGGGGGCTGATGTGAAACAGTCCAAGCGCGGCCAATCCGCCCACCGCCGACCCGAGGACCGCGCGTTTCGACAGGTCGATGCTCTCCACCGCTGGAGCGCCCCGGCCGGCGAATGTCCATCCGAAGCCGACCGCGTCCCGCCGACACGCCTCCGAACAGCTCATGCAACCGAAGCATTCCGAGGCCAGCCAGCCCTGGGGCTTGCCGCGGCGCGACGCATCGCTTGTGGGGCCAACGGTGGCCGCCGCCCCGTGGCACGGAACCAGGCACAATCCGCAAGCGTTGCAATCTTCTTGTCGAATCGACCGTCGCAACCATGGCCGCCAAGCGAACAATCCCAAAAGCGCGCCCAAGGGACAGAGGTAGCGGCACCAGAACCGCGGTCGGAATCGGTTCGCCACCAGCGTGATCGCGAACAGTGCAAAGATCAGTCCGCCACCCAGAAACGCCTGTTTCGGAGCGACGAACACTCGATCGCGGAGGAAGGCATAGGCAGGCTCGGTGGCCGCAGTCAGGCGGATGGGTCCAAGGCCCGGGTCCGACCGGAAGACCGCGGTCGTCCCGGTCTCCACGGCCCATTGGCCGGCAGGGAGTAGGGCCGTGGCCGTGGTGCGATAGAGCAGCACGAGCGGATCGAACACGCAGACCCAGTGCGTGCCGAAAACCGCCATGACCAGAAATCCGATCAACAACAGGTACTTGGCCAGTTGCCACCGCGACCACGCTTGCGACGTAACGCGTTCCGGCCAGAACCACCGCAGCACTCGGCCGGCCGCTGCGTGCAGGGTTCCCAAGGGGCAGATCCATCCGCAAAACACCCGGCCGGCAATCACCGTCAAAAGGATGGTGATCAAGGCCCACAAAGCCCCGGCGTACAAAGCGTGGGAAGCAAGCCAGGTAGCGATGAGGATAAGCGGGTCGAAGAGAAAAAACACCCCGACCAGCGGCGACACGTCGCCTTCGACGGGACGTCGTGCCGCCAGCACGAGGCCGGCGAAAAGCAGCAAGAACGCGATTTGAACCAGACGTCGGACACGTGCCGCCGTCCAGAACGGTTTTCGACGAGTAGATTTCCAACCCCAGAGCAAGGCGCGCCCGCCCTCCAAGCCAAATCGAGGGAAAGTCCTGGCCGCAACCAGAGAGCCGTCCCCTTGCCGATGCGGCGGGGACGGCCGAGATCGGAACGCTTTCCGAAGATCTCCTAGGCGACGGCGATCTCCTTGAGAGCCAGCTTACGGTAGTCCATCGTGCCCAACCCCATCTCCTGACCTTTGACGATCGTGGGAACGTCGGTGGG
Source organism: uncultured Thermoguttaceae bacterium (assembly GCA_937951625.1). GTDB lineage: Bacteria > Planctomycetota > Planctomycetia > Pirellulales > Thermoguttaceae > CALFBP01. Next base: position 176,085 of record CALFBP010000018.1, on the reverse strand, counting down.
CTTGCGGCCGAGGATTTCGGCCCCCAGCGCGTCGAGCGCGACGAGATCGACGCCGGCCGCCACCGTGGTTTTCAAAGCGACATCGGCCAGATTTCCGCCCTTGGGACCGTTGGCCATGAGCACGCGGACTGCATCGAGAATGGCGATCCGCGGTTTCATGAAGCGGGTCAAATCGGCGACGCACGTTCCAATGTCCTGATGGAACGTGCGGCGATTCTCCATCACGCCCATGAAGTTCTTCATGCACAACGTGGCGTTGGCCAGGCGATGATGTTTCGCCACGGCGATATTGATCACCACGTCGCAATCGAGGATTTCGGGATACATGGGGATGGTCTTGACCCTTTCGCCGCGAATGGCCGTCTCGCGAAAACGGCTGCGATCGAGCATCACCACTTCCGCCCCCAGGGGCCGAACCGCCGCGGCGATGCCGCTGGCCGCATAGCTTTGCGTAGGGATGTCGCAGGGATTGTCGCCGACCTTGACCTTCTTGGCGCCCGCGTCGAAGCACAGGCGGACGACGGTGGCAACCACGTCGGGGTTGCAGTTGGCGGCGGTTTCCGGAGTGCGGTCCCAGCCGATATTCGGTTTCACCCAGACCACCGAACCCTTGCTGACGAACCGCCCCAGGCCGCCCAGGCCGGCAATCGCCTTTTCCGTCAGCTCGGTGGCCACCTTGGCCAATTCCTTACCGGCAGGAGTTCCTTCACCTTTCCATCGGGCGATCGCCATGTCGGCCAGCTTGTCCTGAGTGGCGGCGCCCAGGGCCAAAAGTCCCCCCCCCGCGGCAGCCGAAAGGCCCGCTGCGGTCCCCACCAAGAACGCCCTTCGCGAACAAGTGTTCATCGTTGTGTTCTCCGTCCATCAGGAAACATGCCACTCTGCGCCGCCATTTCGGCAACCGTCGTCCGGGATAGCCGAGCCGCGGCACGAACCTTGAGGATAGCTGAGCCTTGGGAGCAAGGCAAGCGCGCCAACCCTTTTTCAGACGGAAACCACCACCTCGCCCGGTCCACAGGAGAGGGGTCGGTCGGGAGGGTGGCACGCATCGTCAGTCGATCCTCCAGATCATTTGCAACGCGCCTCCCTCAGAATGGCAATGGTGCTTAGGGATCAAGATTTCCGGCCGCTGTGTTTTTGAAGTATCTGTTCGACGGCGTTTTCAAGCTGTTCGAGGGTTCCTGTGTTGAGGATCGTCTCGTCGGCCATGGCGATGGGCCCCCCTTTTTCCAACGTCTCGATCTCAGCCAGATCGCGCGAAAAGGCCTCTTCGTGAGTAAGCGGGCGTTCGGGCCGCGCGGCCAGGCGGGCATAACGCAATTTCCGCGGAGCTACCACCGCCACGACCAGTAAATGCTCGGGGAGGTTTGCCAGCAGATACTTGTATTCGGACCAACTGTACAATCCATCCAGCACGACGGGGCCGCGGGAAAGATGATCCCGGATCGTCGGCAGCAGCATTTTGGCGTAGGCGTCCATGCCATGCTCGGCGCGAAGCTCTTGCCGAACCAAGCGTTCGTTGGCCTCGCAGACGGGCAGCCCGCGGCGTTCCAATTCCCGCATCGTGATCTCACCGAAGCGGACCACCGGCCAGCCCTTGCGCCTCAAATACGACGCGACCGAGGACTTGCCCGAACCGCACATCCCCACGACAACCAACGCCAAGGCGGCCGACGTTTGCTCGCTCACCGATGGTTTCTCCCAGGATCAGTTTCGTGAGGGATGGAGCATGTCACCACGAAGGGATACGAGATTCGCGGCAAGAGCACACACCCTAGCGAACGGCACCCGTTTCAGCACAAGGACAGCCCCAAGGAGACCGTCGCAGGCCACGGCCATCCGGACGTCCGGGGGGAGGCTTCCGGACGGCTCCCGGCAAGTGGAGACATTGCTTGGTGCTTCACTCAAGGCCGGGCTGCGCCAAAAAATCATGTCTTGCGGACGAAGGAATCGGATGCGGCGCCGCATTGGGGACAGGAAGTTGGCGGCGAACTGCCTAGATGGACGTAGCCGCAAATGCTGCACTCCCAGCGTTCTTCGTCCGAATCAGCGGCGTGACGGGCAACCGTCGCCTCTTGTTTCGCCGCGAATCCTTGGCTGAAGCCGTTGACGAAGACCAACTCACTGCGGTCGTTGGGCGACGCCTGTCGAACTTTCTTGGCGCACTGGGCCGAACAGAAATGGACCTCCACTCCAAGGATTTTGGCCTTAATGCCGGGCACTGCCTCCTTGCCGTCCACGGGGCAGGCGACCTGCTTGAACTGGCCGGTAACCACGAGCTGGGCCCGGGCCTTGGCCTCGTACTTTGCCCTCTCGCTCTTGAATTTAGGGATGCAATCGCGGGAGGCAAAATAGACTTTTCCGCCCAGATAATCGAGCGAGACGTTGGCCGAGACCTTCTCGCCCGTGACCGGACACCGGGCCCCACGCAACTCCTTGGGCAGCGAGACCTGTGGTTTTTCCGTGTCGTCGCGTTCCTCGTCGCCTTCCTGATCTGCCCCAAGCAACGGCTTGGCGGTCATTCCCAACGCGGCGCCGAGCCCTGCGATCGAAACGCTCAGAAACGCCCGCCGGTCAATCGCTTCGGGCCGTTGAAAACGCCATCTCAAGAAACGCATGTCTTCGAAGGCCACCCAAGACGGCATGGCAGAGACCTGTTCTGGGTTCAAGAGGTACGATGTTCCCCATTCCCGAGCGTACTGAACGGGCAGCAAATGTGCAAGAGCAGGCGATGTTTAACGGCAACCTTTGCCAAGCGTGGTGAAATCCGGTTGCAACTTTTAGCCAATCTCGTACATTGGCCAAGGGGGCGAACCCGGTTCCGGTGCAAACAAGGCGGCGGATCATGCGATTGGTGATGATGGGCACGGGTCCTTTCGCCGTGCCGACATTCCGGAAGCTGTACGAGACCGACCACACTGTGGTGGCGTTGGTCACCGGACCGTTGAAGGATCACAGGCCGGGCGTCGCCGTAGGGCCGATGCGTGATCTGGCCCACGAGCACCTCACCCCCATCTTCGATCCGGAGGACATCAATTCGCCCGAGTCGCAAGTGAGTTTGGCCGCGATGGAGGCCGATTTGTTGGTGGTCTGCGATTATGGTCAAATCCTTTCGGCCGCAGTTCTGGGCACGGCCCGTTTGGGCGGGATCAATCTGCACGCTTCGCTGTTGCCCAAATATCGGGGCGCAGCCCCCATCAACTGGGCGATTTACCACGGCGAGACCGAGACGGGGGTCAGCGTGATCCACATGACGCCGGCCGTGGATGCCGGTCCGATCATTGCTCAAGCCTCCACGCCCATCCGGCCCGACGAAACGGCCGTCGAGCTCGAGGCCCGGCTCGCGGAGATCGGCGCATGGCTTATGGTTCGAGCGATCGACACGTTGCAAGAGGGCCACGTGGAAGCGATTCCTCAAGACCCTGCTCAGGCCTCGAAGGCCCCGCGTCTGAAAAAGAGCGATGGTTTGATCGACTGGAATCGCCCGGCCGCGGCGATCAGAAACCACGTTCGGGCCATGGAGCCGTGGCCGAAGACATTCACTTTCTGGCATCGCGAATCCGGCCCACCCGTGCGATTGATTCTCGGGCCGGTGAGCGCCCTACCGCGAACTCCTAAGGGAGTCGGGCCAGGCACGGTCGTCGAGGCCGCACGCGATCGTCTCGTGGTTGCGGCGGGCGAGGGGGCTGTCCTCATCCAGGGCGTGCAGCCGGCGGGCAAACGCCTGCTTTCGACGCGCGAGTTTCTCAACGGCCATCGCGTTCGGCCGGGCGACCGCTTCGGCCCTGAACAAGCACCGGCAATGCCTTTGTCGATTGCTTCTCGGTAAAGGTTCGTCTTTCCAGCCGGGCGAGAGAAAGGATCTCCTCAAACGGCTAGCCTAGACAGGGGAATTCCTCGAAGGCGTTTTAAGCGCGGGCGCGACGCCCGCCTTTGGAAAGTCGAATGGTCGAGGGCAACGGGCAACCGAATGGTATGGGAAAGCCCGAATCGCTCGGCTGCCTGTCAGAATGGCAGCACGGAAGCGCGGTTTTGGGGACTAAATGAACTGAATGGCGGGCAGCGGCTCAAGCTTCATCACGGGGGAGTGACTTAACCTTTTAAATGCTCATAACTTAAGAAATTTTGCGATTTCGGCGCACGGATTGCTTAGGGTTATATCGCCGCGCTCGGGAAGCGCCATTTGGCAGCCAGCCGGGGGCGGGAGTTCCGCGATCCCATGGGGCGGGAAGCCGGGGGATTCGTGGTTTTCGTTGTCGATATCTCGGAGGCGTGGACGTATGGCCAAGAAAAAGAGCGAGAAGAACGAGGGGGGCTCGATCGACCTTCAACCGCTGGGCGATCGCGTGGTGGTAGAACGGGAGGAATCAGAGGAGCGGACCGCCGGCGGCATTCTTTTGCCCGACACTGCCAAGGATAAGCCGGCGCGAGGCACCGTGTTGAGCGTTGGCGACGGGCGGTTGTTGGACGATGGCAAACGGGCCCCGTTCCAAGTCAAGCCCGGTGATCGCGTGGTGTTCAGCTCATACGCGGGCGACGAGTTCAAGTTGGGCGAGCGCAAGCTGCTCCTGCTCCGCGAGGAAGACATCCTGGCGATTATCGAGTCCTGACCGTTAAGCTCACGACATGAAGGAGAATACCCAATGGCCAAAATGATTGCGTTTGATCAAGAGGCGCGCGATGCCTTGCGTCGCGGCGTCATGAAGTTGTCCCAAGCGGTGAAGGTCACGCTGGGGCCCCGCGGCCGGAACGTGATCTTGCAAAAGAGTTTCGGGTCGCCCACCGTCACCAAGGACGGCGTCACGGTCGCTAAGGAAATCGACCTGGAGGACGTCTACGAAAATTTGGGCGCCCGCATGGTCCGCGAAGTGGCGTCGAAAACGAGTGACGTGGCCGGCGATGGCACCACCACGGCCACCCTCCTGGCCGAAGCCATCTTCAACGAAGGCATCAAGGCCGTTGTGGCGGGCGTTAACCCCATCCAACTCAAGCAGGGCATCGAAAAGGCCGTGGCCGACATCTCCGACAAGCTCAAGAAGATGTCGATCACCATCAAGACCAAGAAAGAAATGGCCCAGGTCGCCAGCGTGGCGGCGAACAACGACCCCGAAATCGGTGAAATGCTGGCCGACGCCATGGAAAAGGTCGGCAAGGACGGCGTGATCACCGTAGACGAGGGCAAGAGCTTGGCCACCGAGGTGGAATGGGTCGAGGGCATGCAGTTCGACCGGGGATACCTCTCGCCCTATTTCGTCACGGATCCCCAGAAAATGGAGTGCGTGCTCGAGGACGCCTACATCCTTATCCACGAGAAGAAAATCTCCAACGTCAAGGAACTGGTGCCCTTGCTCGAAGCCGTGGTCAACGCTGGGAAACCTTTGCTGATCGTGGCCGAAGAAGTCGAGGGCGAGGCCCTGGCGACGCTCGTGATCAATAAGCTCCGCGGTACGCTGAAGGCCTGTGCGGTGAAGGCCCCCGGCTATGGCGACCGCCGGAAAGCCATGCTCGAGGACATCGCGATCCTGACCGGCGGCACGGCCTTGTTCGAGAGCCTGGGACGCAAGCTCGAGAACGTAACGCTGGCCGAGCTCGGCCGGGCCAAGAAGATCGTGGTCGATAAGGACAACACCACGATCATCGAAGGCGCCGGTAAGAGCGCGGAAATCAAGGGCCGCATCGAGCAGTTGCGCCGCGAGATCGAAGTCGCCACCAGCGATTACGACCGCGAAAAACTCGAAGAGCGCTTGGCCAAACTGGCTGGCGGCGTGGCCAAGATCAATGTCGGGGCGGCCACCGAAAGCGAAATGAAGGAACGCAAGGCACGCGTCGAGGACGCCTTGCACGCCACGCGGGCTGCCGTTGAGGAAGGCATCCTCCCCGGCGGTGGCGTGGCCCTGTTGCGGGCGGCCGCCGCGGTCAAGCCGGGCGATCTTACTGAGGACGAGAAGGTCGGTTACAACATCGTCCTGCGGGCGTGCCGGGCCCCGCTCACGCAGATTGCGGCGAACGCGGGCCAGGACGGCGGCATCGTCTGCGAGAAGGTGGCCGAAATGAAGGACAACATGGGCTTCAACGCGGCCACGTTGGTCTACGAAGACATGGTCAAGGCGGGCGTCATCGACCCCACCAAGGTCACCCGAACCGCCTTGCAGAATGCCGCAAGCGTGGCCACCTTGCTCTTGACGAGCGACGCCGTGGTGGCCGAAAAGCCGAAGGAAGAAAAGCCCGCGGCCGGTCACGGCGGCAACCACGACATGTATTGATGCCACTTGCCTGACGCCCGGCGTTCGAGGGCGGCGACGGGCAACAACAACCCGGGCCGATCGGCCCGTCCAAATAAAAGCGTTTCTCCCCGACAACCCGTTGGTCCGGGCTGCCCGGACCAACGGTTTATCAAGCCTATCCCAAAACCCATGGCGCGCTTGCCTCGTCTGTTGCGTGGGCGAGAAAGTAACGCTGCGATGGGGTTTGAGATAGGTTTTTCTGCTTTTGCAAGCTTATCGGGGTAAGTGTGATGCCGCCGGTCACCGAGGTTGCGCCACAGGGTGCGGTCGCTGCCTTAGCCGTCTGGGGGTGGCCCGGTTGGAAATTGTTTGGGCCAACGAGTCGCCCAAAAACTCTCGCACCCCTGGCTTGGGCTCGCTTCCCCAAACCATACCCTCGTCGGACCATTCGCAAACTCGAAGGAGAAGCACCGGCTTAAGTCTCGCCGCGGCCTTGAGGCGATGGGCTTCGGAGCCAAGGTCGCATTCTCTCGACTTCGCGCTGCCAATCGCTGCTTAAACGTCGGGCGCAGAAGGCGCGGAAGAGCAAATCGATCGTCTTGTGAAGCCCGCGCACGCTTTCCACGCGGTCTACGAGAATGCCCCTGCCCTTGGACCGGTCCTCGGTGCGAATCTTCGTCCCGCTCACGGCGAAAGTCTCGGCTTGAAGCATCAACTCGTGTTATTTGGACGGCGTTGTCCCGAGATTCTGGCTCTCGAAAACCTCTTGGGCGCCGCCCAGATCGATCGCCTTGCCTTGTCCCGGGGTCTTGCGGTTCAGGTCGGTCAGGATGTTGTTGGCCACGACGAGGCGGCGGCAGGCGGCGTCGGCGCGAATCGCCTCGCCGGCGAGGCCCGAGAACACATTCCCGGTGATCGTGATGTCGGAGGTTCCCTCGAGCACGATGCCGGTGGCTTCGAAGGGCTGGTCTTCGCATTGCGGAGGGGACCGATGAAGCTAAGGGAACTTGAGCCTACTGCGACCGCTGGATCGCCCAAGGCTGTTCGTCGCATCCTGCCTGCGGACCATCCTTGCCGACGCTAACGGGCTGGGGGCACTTCGGCGGAAAACTCGGTGATGGGTGCAGAGGCAAGGGATGGTTTGGGCAGGCGGATGAAAAACACGCTGCCTCGGCCAATGGCACTTTGGACCCCGACATGCCCCCGGTGGGCAGCGACGATGTGCTTGACGATAGCCAGACCCAGCCCGGTCCCGCCGAGTTCGCGGCTGCGGGCCTTATCCACACGGTAGAATCGCTCGAAAAGCCGGGGCAAGTGCTTCGCCTCGATGCCGCACCCCTCGTCCTGGACTTGGATCACCACTTCGGAGTCCTCGGCCGAGGCCGCAAGGCGCACGCGACTGCCGGTGCTGCTGTACTTGATCGCGTTGTCTAGGAGGTTGACGACGGCTTGTTCCAACAAGGGCGCGTTGATCGAGGCCAAGAGATTTTCTGCACACTCCACCTCGATGCAGATTTGCTTGTCGCGGGCCTTGCACTCGCACATTTCCACCGCGGAAACAAGGACCGGGAGGATCGGCTCCACATCCAGTTCGATCGAGTGCTCCTCCGTTCCCCGCTCGACGCGCGACAGCAGCAGCAGATCGTTGATGATCGCGTCCAGACGATCCGCCTGTTTGAGCACGATGCGGAGGAATCGCAGCGATGTCTCCTTGTTGGCGAGCTCCTCGGCCAGAAGCGTTTCCACGAAACCCTTGATGGAAGTGATGGGCGTGCGAAGTTCATGCGAAACGTTGGCTACGAAGTCGCGGCGCACATTTTCCAAATGGCGGAGGCGCGTCACGTCGTGCAAAACGATCAACGCCCCGATCTTGTTACCCGCCGCGTCGTGAAGCAACGTTCCGTGAGCGTGAATCCAGCGGTTCTCCGGCTGGCGCAATTCCAGGTCCTCCTCCACGCAAGCTGGACTGACGAGCGTGCGGTCCACGAACTGGAGAAGATTGTAAAAACGAATAACTTCATGAACGACTCGTCCCCGCACCTTGTCGGACTCGACGCCGAGAAGTTCAGCCCCAGCGGCGTTCAGGCTGAGGATTCTCCCGGCATAGTCCACGGCCAGCACGCCTTCGTCCATACTGGAGAGCACGGCTTCATGTTCGTGCTCGCGGTTGACGATTGTTTCCATACGCGAGTGCAATTCCAAAGCCATGTGGTTCATCGATTCGGCCAGTTTTTTCACCTCCTCGGCGCCCTGAATGGGTAGGCGATGATTCAAGTCGCCCCTCGCGAATCGCTCGGCGCCGTCGCGAATGATTTCCAACGGGCGGACGATCTTCCTGGCGACCAGGACGCTGGAGGCCGTGACCAACGCGATCGCCACCAACCCCGCCATCGCGACCCGCAGATAAACCGATTGCAAGGTCTCGTACAGCGATTGCATCGAAAGGGAGGCCCGAACAACGGCGATGATGCGGTCGTCGTGCCTCGCGGGAACGGCCACATACATCCGTTCCTCGCCGAGGGTATCGCTGAAGCGCTGCGAGCGTCCCACACCGCCGCGCAGGGCTTCGAGAACCTCGGGGCGATCGCCGTGATTGTCGAGCTGTTCCGGCGGCTGAAGACTCTCGCCAACAACCACGCCGGAGGGAAGAATCACGGTGATCCGCGCCCCGAGCTTCCGGCCCAACGTCTCGCAGACGGCCTGAACGTCGGACCAGCGGGCCGCGTCTACAAGTTCGGCAAGCCGATCCGCGCATAGCCAGCCCACGGTTTCCAGCTCGTGAGATTCGCGATCGAGATAAAATTGTCGCGCCTCGCGAGAAGCGTACCATCCGCCGCCTGTGATCACGGCGACCATGATCACCAGGTAGGCCCAAAAAACTTGCCAAAAGAGCCGCTTTCGGGGCATCATCGTCTCTTGGCTTCTCTCCGTCCGCCTGGGCGGACGGGAGCCGACGTCATTCCTTCAAGCGATAGCCGACTCCTCGGACTGTCTCCACGTATTCTCCCGCCTTTCCCAACTTCCGGCGAAGCCCCACGATCTGCACATCTACGGCGCGGGGCGTGACCGCGTAACTGTCCCCGTGGATCGCATCGAGAATGTCTTCCCTGCTGAAGACCCAACCCGGCTTGCGGGCCAAGACCAACAACAGGCGGAATTCGGTCGCGCTGAGCTCCACGGGATTGCCGTCAACAAAGACCGCGTGACGGCGACGGTCGATCAGGAGGTTGTGGATTTGGATAGACTCGTCGTCCAACGCTCCATCATCCGAGCGGGGTGGAGCGTGCCGCAGCGCCGCTCGAATCCTCGCCAGGAGGACGTTCCGGCTAAACGGCTTGGTGACGTAGTCCGTGGCCCCGGCGTTCAACCCGGCGACGATGTCCCCTTCCTCCCCCTTGGCCGTCAACATGACGATCGCAATGTGTGCCGTGTCGGGCTGGCTGCGGAGCTGTTGGCAGACCGCCAGTCCCCCGATGCCGGGAAGCATCAGGTCAAGGAGAATCAGATCAGGCGGCTGGGCTTGGGCAAGCGCCAAGGCCTCCTCACCAGTCGCCACGCTAGCCACCTGATAGCCTTCTTTCAACAACGTGTAGCTCACCAATTCACGGATGTCTTCTTCATCCTCGACCACCAGGATGGAACGCCTGGCCATACGCACCCTCGGAACATCATGCAACGTTTCTTTTTCCGGCCGCGTGGACGGCAGCGCGGACGATGAAACTCGTTGAGCGACTGTTTCGTTCAAGGCTTCCAAATCCATCTCCTGAAATCTAAAAAACGTGTTGAAAGGGAATGTGTGGACCACCATTTCGCGAATTCGCAAACGTACGTTCTGCGGCGGAACGGCTCTCCGCGTCAGAACTGCGCTTTTCCTCTGGCCTCACACCAATCACCGCGTTTCGACACTGACTTTTCGAGATTTCCCTCATGAATTGCCGCCAACACCATGGTGAAACCACGCGGAGCAGCGGGCGGGAGATGCTCTCGCGCCGAAGGCGACGGCCGCCACGCCTTCTATATTTTTTCTCTCTCGCCACATCCTCTGGCGAGCGACCCAACGCCACCCTCCCCAGCGAACGCCTTTAGAACGATTTCCCCAACAAAATGCCACCGCTCGTGGCCTGTCCTCCCACGGAGACGTCCCTGCCATGGTTCAAAACTAATCCAAGCTGGTCGATTCCTCTCCTGATGGTGGACCATTATGCCAGTCGTTCACAAAACCGCGCCCCGCGAGTCGATTCCGTGTCCAGACAATCGAGATAGTGACCCTCCGTGTTGGCGGCGAAAGGCACCTTTTCGGACCGATAGGCGTGGAAAAAGTGCCGTTTTGCCGTTCTTATCCAGCTACCAGCGACACAGGCCGTGCGCCCAGCTCGGAGCCGGGCAACAAGCTTCAACTGTAAACGCTGATTGTAAGAAAAAGGTCAGGAAAATGTCAGAAACTATTTAAGAATCCCACCGCAAGTTTTTTACTCGACCCCTTGGCCTTGTCCTAGCCCCGCAGCCGAACCCGCGTGGTCGGACCGCATCGGGTGGAAGACGGGAGGCGCGTCAGCTCAACGCATTGGATGCATCCAAAGGGGGACTCCTCTTTGTTGAGTGTACCCCTAGTAACTAGACGTAAGTTAATTAACTTGAAGATGTTACGGATAATTCCCGCTGTCGCCAAGGCGATTACGTCACGCTGAGGCAACGCATGAGGTAAACTTGTTCGATGGGTGTTTTTCTACTGTTGATGGGGGTCGGCCTGTGCAATGTGGGCTTAGGGTACGCGCTGGCGGTTGCGCTTGGCCACGGGCCGCGGAGCCTGCGCGAGGCCTGGATCGCTTTGGGCTCGGAAACTCGGTCAAGCGGACTCGAAGCTCCCAATGATCAAACTCGCTTCGAAGCGAACGCCCCAATACTCGATAGTTCGGCGCCAGTGTCTCTGACGACGCCACTCTGCACAAACACGCAGGATGAAAGCAGCCTCGCCAAGGCCGAATACGGCGGCGGCGCAACCTGACGCGGCCTTCATTCCTCGAGCACAAGTTTGTCGTAGAAATCGACGTAGTTGTCGCGCTGATCGCTGGCTCGGGCGGCGATGGCACTTCGCGGGTGTTGGTTGAGCTGGCCCGTGATGTTGTATTGCACATAGGGGCCCCACTCCACTTGCCGGCTCAGCGGCAACAGCTTGTCCTGAAGCACCTTGTAAATCGGTCGAATCTTGAACTTAGGATTCCGCAGAAAGCCGATCAATAGCTCCATGGGGCAATTGCCAGCGCCGCGACCGAGGCCCATCATCGTCGCATCCACGCGGTTCGCACCATGGATGATCGCCTCGATCGTGTTGGCAAAGCCGAGTTGCTGATTGTTGTGGGCGTGGATTCCCACTTCCTTTCCCGCTGGCTTCGCGTATTGGAGATACTTTTTGACCAGCAATTCGACCTGCTCGGCGTAGAGCGAACCAAAGCTGTCGACCACGACGATGACACTCGCCGGGGTTTGGACCAAAAGTTCCAGGGCCTGTTCGACCTCCAACTCCGACGCCCGCGACACCGCCATCAAGTTGGCCGAAACCTCATAGCCCTTGTCCGCGGCGTCCTTGATCATGTCGATCGCCTCGGGCACCTGGTTGACGTAGAAGGCCACACGGACCATGTCCAGCACGCTTTGTTTTTTCGGCAAGATGTCGGTCCGCCAGTCCGATTTGCCCGCGTCCACCATGACTGCCAGCTTGAGCGGCGTCGGGTTGTCGTCCGTAATCCGGCGAATATCGTCTTCGTCGCAGAATTTCCAGGCGCCGAACTTGTCAGGCGCGGCGATCCTCTTGGAGGCCTTGTAGCCGATCTCCATGTAATCGATCCCGGCCTCCACGCACGTCTGATAGATCGCCTTGACGAAATCATCATCGAAATGATGGTCGTTGATCAGTCCGCCGTCGCGCACTGTACAGTCAAGGACTTTGAGTTCGGGTCGGTAGGTAATCCACGGGGCGGTCACGGGTGACTCCTTGGGGTTGATTCTCAGGGTGGCAAGTTTTGGCGGGGCAGGCGCCGGAAACCAAACGGCGATAGCCTTCGACTTGCAGCCAACTAAATATTACATACTGTAATCCAACCTCGGACGTTCCGGTATGGCCTGCCCCAATTTCAAATACCGTCGTTGGTAGTACTTAGCCTTGCCAACCAGTTGCCTTGGGCATCGCCCTCGGTTATGGTGAGCAAAGCGTGGTGGAATCGGCTTCAACCCTCCATGAATGAAGGAGTTCCGACGATGGGTAAACATCAATTTAGGGATCGGCATAGTGATGTTTCAAGTCCATGGATTCCCCACTGCTGCCCATGCTCCCATAATACGTCCGGGGAGATCACTCGTCGAGTTTTTCTCGGCGGGGTTAGCGCTGCCGCTGCTTTTGGGGGGGCGGCGATCAGCGGGATTTCCTGGTCGGCTCTTGCCGCGACCAGTCCAGAGTTCGGGCCGGCGCCGCCCCGTCGCCCACTCATTGTGAAGCCGGTTTTTATTTACCAGCTCCATAAGCGTGCCCCTCAGACGAGTTGGCGACCCTGGGGCGGTATTCAGACCCAGCAAGACGCGGACCAAGAGGTCGCGCGAATCCAGCAGGAATTGGAGAAAATTCGCAGCACGGCGGACTTCCCGATGCAGGTCCTGCCAGTCGCCTCGGCCCCCAATGCCAGCGAACTCTCCAAAATTGCCGAGGTGGCGTCAGCCGACGTGCTGGTGGTCTACGCCGCCAGCGGGTGGATCGAGGGACTGGAGAAACTCGGGAAGCCGGTTGTGTTTTTCTTGCGCCACTACTCGGGCCCGTTGTCCCTCTGGTATGAAATCGTCAGCCCACACTATCTCCGCCAACGGACGGACCACCAGAAGATCCAAGGCATCGAGCCGCAGGACGTGGTGGTGGACAACTTCGGCGAATTGACTTGGCGTTTGCGTTCGTTGTGTGGCCTGGTGAACACACTGGGCACGAAGATTCTGGCGATTGGTGGGCCAGGGGCATGGGCCCAGCCAGGCCAGGTCGTTCCTGACCTTGTGCGGCAGAAGTTCAAGTTCGACATCGTGACCATTCCCTATCCCGAGTTGGGCAAGCTGATCCAGGCGGCCAAGAACGACAAGGCGGAAGTGGCCTTGGCGCGAAAACGCGCCGCCGAGTACGTCAAGCTGCCAGGCACCAAAATGGAAATTCCCCAGGAGCCGCTGGACAACGCTTTCCTGCTCGAGCAGGTGTTCCGCAAGCTGATGGCCGCCCACGGATGCCGGGCCGTGACGATCAACGGCTGCATGGGCACGATCATGCCGCTGGCGGAGACCTCGGCCTGCATGTGTCTGAGCACTTTGAACGACGACGGCTATTTGGCGTTCTGCGAATCGGACTTCGTGGTGATTCCCAGCGGCGTGCTGGCCGCGAACATCGCCAACCGGCCCATGTTCCTCAACGATCCCACCTATCCGCACGATGGCATCATCACCTTGGCGCACTGCACCGCTCCCCGAAAACTCGACGGCAAGAAGCTCGAGGCGGTGCGAATCCTGACGCACTTCGAGTCGGATTACGGGGCGGCCCCGAAAGTGGAAATGACGGCGGGCACCAAGGTGACGAACATCATTCCCGACTTCAAGCAGGAGCGGTACGTGGGTCTGCGGGGCGAGATCGTTGCGGCGCCGTTCCTCCCCATCTGTCGCTCGCAAATCGACGTCAAGATCGCTTGCCCGGACCAGGTGCTCGCCGAGAATATGCCCGGCTTCCACTGGATGACCATTTACGGCGATTACATCAACGAGGTGGGCTACGCGTTGCGGAAGATTGGCATCCGTTGGGATGTGCTGGGCTAGATGATCGTTTACTGCGTCCGACACGGCGAAACGAACTACAACGCGCAGGGGCGGCTCCAAGGCCAGTCGGATCACTCCGTGCTGACGCCTTTGGGGCGGCTCCAGGCCGAAGCCACGGCGAGGGCCTTGCTCGGCAAGCCGATCGAAGCCCTCTTCGCCAGCCCCCTGCGCCGTGCCCAGGAAACCGCCGAGATCATCGCCGCGCGTCTCGGCCTGAAGGTCCACCTCGATCCCCGGCTCAAGGAGATTCACGTCGGCATCTTCCAGGACCAATTGCGGACCGATCTGGAACGCAGTCACCCGGAGATCCTCCGGGAGTGGATTTCGGGCCGGCCCGACTTCGCAATCCCCGGCGGGGAATCGCGGATGCAGCTTGCCCAACGCGGACGCGCGGCCTTCGAGGCGATCTTCCGCTCCGGATTCGAGCAGGTCGTGGTCGTGGCTCACGGCGGCGTGCTTGTCAGCACGATCAAGTCGTTGCTGAACATCCCGCTTCAGGACCCGCCGCTGGCTTTAGAGAATTGCTCGATCACCACCCTTAGCCACGATGGCGACGGCCGGGTGGAACTGCTGGCCCTGAACCAGACCGGTCACCTCGCGGAAGTGGGACATGGCGGCTCTGGCGATTTAGTGGTCTGAAGCGTTGCAGCCTGAGGAGCAACGTGCTCTACCCGGCCCAAACGTCGCTTTGCGGTCTGGGCCATCTTGATTCTCGGGCACGACGGAGTGCGGCCTTCCAGGGTGGACCGATTCGGGCAGGCAAGGCGGCAATGCAACGTGATTACAACGAAGCGTTATTTTTCGGCCACGAGGAAAAGATCGACTCCCGTCGCCTCGCACCCGATGCGGAATCGCTCTGGTGGAATTTCCGCCGCCCGACCGAGATTCTCCAGGGCTACGGCGGTGCGATACTTCAGGTACCAGTTTCCGATCCACTCCATGTAAGCGCGGCTCGGATTGTGCGGGGCGAAGTTGCCCACCAGCATCATCCCGCCCTCGGCAAGCTGCCTCCAGAAGAAGCGGAGCAGTTCAACAGCCGCCTCGTCGTCGAGGTAGTCGAAAAACCCTGCACAGACCAAAAAATCAGGCGATTGAAGCTCCTGCGGCCCGCCGGGGCCCTTGCCCAAGCGATATAAATTGGTGCGGATACAGTCCAAGGATTCCTGGCCCAACAGCGGGCCCAAACGCAATCTAGCCGCTTCGAGGGCGTTGGGGTCCAGGTCCAGCAGTCGCACGTGAAGTGAGCCCCAGAATGTCTTGGGAAGGGCCTCCAGAGCTTGGCGAACATCCAGCGCCGGTCCGGAGCCCACGCTGGCAATCCGGTACACGCGGCGGGACTGACGCAAAAAGTGCGCGACCAGCGACACCGCGATGTGCCTCGTTCGGGCTCGCACCGCTGCCGGAGCGGCTTGCCGAAGAAAATAGCGGTCGAAAACCGCTCCCAACGGGTGTTCGCAGCACGACTGTTGGCAAATCCGCTCCAACATCACGTGGTCGCCAGCGTAACCGTGCGGCTTGAATCGGGCGTGGTGTTGAAGCGAGCCGACCTCCAGCACCGGTCCCGCGATCCGCCACAACTCCGAAGATGGCAGGCGGTTCGCTTCTCCCCAACAAGCGGTCGCGGCGAGTCGGACCAGGCATTCGGAAAGCGCCGCATCGACGAGCACGTCGGCCAAGCGCTGGTCCCGCCAGCCGTCGGTATGTCGTTCCGCCTCTTGAAGTCGGGCAACGAGAGTGGTAGCGGCATCGCGGACCGTTGCCAAAAGGTCCGTCGGCGACGGAGCTTCGTGGGAAGCCGATTTCGTGGAGGTGCCTAGAGCGAGAAAGACCATGTTTTACCGAAGGCGGGTCGGGTGGGACCGCAACGGGGCCTGTCTTACCCGCCCGACCTTTTGCATGTGCCCTTAAACGTTCCATGGTGCCCGCGCCGGACGCGAACGGAGACCGTTGGCCTCGTCATCGTCAAGGAATGCCTCCTTAACCGGATCGAACCGTAGCTTCCGCTTGAGGATCCAAGACAACGCCGCGGCATGGCACGCGATGTGGGACCGCCGCATGACCTGCGAATTGGCTGCTGGTTTGCCTCGCGACTTGATGCAATCGAAGAAGTTCCTGGCGTGGGCCGAAACGTCCAAGCCGACTTCTCGCTTGGCGATGACGTCTTTCAGCTCGCTTTTGAGCGAGGCGGGCTGGACCTCGATGCCCCCATTGTCACCGGTCTCCACCGAGCCTTCATCGCCGACGAAGCGAACAGGACACGTCCCCAAGGCCTGGACCCAGCCTGGCCGCTGGCCAAAGGGCGTCTCCAAGCAGTCGAGCACGAGTTTCACGCCGTTGGCGTATCGGGCAATGATGGTTTTGCCGGCGGCTTCGTACTCCACAGGCATGGTGTCGTCGGCCTGGTTGGCCCATTGGCACAAATCGACGGTATGCGCCCCCCAATCGAGCAGCCGCGCGCCCGAGTCGAAGTCCCAATAGCCTCTCCACCCACCCTCGACGTAGCGATGGTTGTAGGGACGCCAAGGGGCTGGGCCGAGCCAGAGGTCCCAGTCACACACATCGCGTGGCGGGGTTGGCTCGCCCGGTAGCCACGTCGTCTCGATCGCAGGCGTGTAGACCGAGGCATACAGGGTGTGAATCTTCCCAAGTTTGCCGCTTTGGGCCAATCGCACGGCGGCCTGAAAATTGGCCACGCTCCGCCGTTGCGTGCCCGCCTGGAACACGCGGCCCGTCTTGCGGATCGTGTCGTCGAGGGCTTGGCAAAGCTCGATCGTCAGTCCGCAGGGTTTCTCGCTATACACGTCCTTGCCCGCCCTGGCAGCCAGAATCGAGGCCGGGGCGTGCCAGCGGTCGCCCGTGGCGATCAGCACTGCGTCGATGTCGTTTCGGGCGAGCAGCTCGCGGAAGTCGCGATAAACTGCGCAACTGGTGTTGCCGTTGTGCTTGTCGACGAGCTGTTTGGCGGCCGCGCGCCGCGTGGCCTGCACGTCGCACACGGCCACGCACTGACAATCGGGCTGCTTCAACATCCCGCCGAGCACGTACGTGGCCCTAGGACCAATGCCGATGACGCCCAAAGTGATTCGCTCGGAGGGGGCTGACTTGCCGTCGGCCCCCAAGGCCGCCGCCGGCGCCCACCACGGCACCGCCACTGCCGCCCCGGCTGCCAGCGTTCCTTGGAGCACGCCGCGTCGCGAAAAACGGTTCGGTCTCCTCTTGTGTTGCATGATTCCCCTCCCAATTTCAACGCAGGTTGCACGGCATGGGATTTTAGAGCAAAACGCTCTGAGGTGCCACAATCCCTTCCTAACTCCGATGCCTTCCCGTTTCCCTAGCGCGGGTGCCACTCAAACTCGAGATGGCTTGGGGTCGCACCTACGCCTTCACGAAAAGCTCCATAAAAAAAGCTGATGTAGAAGACGGGTATGCGAGGGTAGGTTCGCGCGGGAGAGGTTAGTTAGTGATACGAGTTCTGATCCACGCGACCCCAGTCAACCGTCGGAGTATGTGATTACCGTCGGCCTTCGTTGAGGACAGCCTGGGCGTGCCGGGCGAGGTGGCCGCGTAAGTCCTCGGCGTATTGCCGGAGGATTTTTTCCCCCAGACCTTCGTAATCCCCGCAGCGGTACAGGGCCCGGGCACACATCAGCTCGCGGAGGGCGGTTCGGCGGCTTTCGACAGAGGTCGTGCTCAGGGACGCTTGCTCGAGTTCGCGGGCCCGGGCGAACGTGGTTTGGGCGTAGCCGGTCATTCCCGGCTTGGCCAAGTGGTCGGCCAAGGGTTTCGCGGCCCGAGGGTCGGCAATCGACTCCAGCGCCAACGCCATCGCGCGATGATGGGAAAAATCATGTTCGGCTGTAAGGATTTTTAGTTTTGCCAGAAGAGAAGGGAGGGCTTTCGGCGAGCGGGTGCGTCCGATGGCGACGATCAGGCCGTCCAATGGGCTCATTGCCTGACCATATTGGCCCATGCCTCGGTAGTTCCAACCGGCGTCCCACTCCGCGTGACGATCCAACTCGGCGAGCAGGATTTCCAGGCCGGTGGCGTCGCCTAGAATACCGAGCAGCCGGGCGTAAGCGAACTTGGCTTCGCCTTGACTGGACTGGAAGGCCTCGCGGATCAGAGGGAGCGATTCCTGCTTGTGCGCGAGGATCACCGCCGCTCCCTTGCCGTTTTCGGCCGCAAAGCTCTTCACGGCGGCGGCGATTGTCTCCGGCGGCATGGGGTAAGAGTCCTGGTCCGTAAGCACGCTCTCCGGCAGATTGCCGATCTCGACGAGGTGCCGCTGGAGGGCCTTGACGTCGATTCGGCGCGGAGGCAGCCCCGACTTCACGGCCATGGCCGCAGCCACCCCTGCCGCGTAGCCTTGATTCTGGATGTCGGCCTGCATCCTCGTCAGCGGCAGGGCGTCGCGATGGACGCTCATGCCGATGCCGGCCACGAGCAGCCCCTCCAACCCCCGCGGCAAAAGGCAGCGGTAAGGCACATACACGTAAAAGCCTTGCTTGTGCTCGGGGTGTTCCAGCAACAGATACGGGTCGACCGTATAGCCGTGCGTGTCGAAGTCGCTATAGGCTTGAACGATCGAATCGGGAAAGGTTCGGCCGTTGATTTGGTCCAGGATGGTGAGGGTGAAATCGCCTTCGATGCGACGACGTTCCCGCGTGTCGACCAATTGGCCTTGATCGAAGGCCTTGGGATATTTGTCCTTCGCAAGAATGAACAGTTGCCAGAGGTCGATCATGTCGGTTTCATCGGTGATGGTGAAATCGGTGTTGGCGTAGGTGGCGCCGAGCTGCCGCGGCGGCAATCCGGTCCCTTGCATGGCGATCTCGTTATGGTCGGTGTAGATGCAGGGCGCACCGGCCGGGGCGGCGATGTCGGCGTTGCCCGTTGCATCAATGACCACTTTGGCCAGCACCACGCCGCGGCCTTGCGGCGTGGCCACCACGGCGCCGTTGACGTGGCTGCCGTCGACCAAGGCCCCGCAGCCGATGCCGCCGAACCAGACGTCAGCTCCTGCTTTCAGGAGCTGCTCGCGATACCACTCACTTTTCTGCTCGATGACCCACGTAATCGCGCCACCCGCGACTTCCTTAGTGAAACCCACGCGGTTTCCCCAATAATATCCGGAGATTGCGCCCGCGGTACCCACTCCGCCAAGGCTGGAGAGGTATTCGACGACCAAGGTCTTAGCTCCTTGTCGGGCCGCACCGATGCCGGCCGGGGCGCCCGCCGTGCCACCCCCGATCACCACCACGTCGTATTGCCCCAGGACGGGCAGCAAACGGGCCTCTTGCGGCAAACGGGGAAGCCGCTGCGTGGGACGGACTCCCACCAGCGATTCGCGGACCTCTCCCTGCGCCGCCAGCCGTTCCGATGAGGAGGCTTGCGCAGCCCCAAGGCCCGGAGTAGAGGGAAGTCGTACATCCCTCGGGGCGGAGAGCTTTTTCGCTTCTTCGGCCGCGGCCGTGCCAAGTCTTGTTCCCACCCCGATCAGAGCGAGGGGCCGCAAAAGGGCCGCCGCTTGGTTGCGGCTCACGTCCGCGCAACCACCGAGAACCAGCAACCGTTCAATGCCTTTGGGCCGGAAGCAGTTTAGCGGAAGGGTCTGGGGGGAAGCATCGGCGGGGGCGGGCTGTTCCGAGACCATGGGATCTGGCGGGACTTGGAATAAGACATCCGAAGTAAACTGCTGTTCGGGGTGATAGGTCAGCGACCGGGCCCTCTGGTCGGCCGCCGCCCACGACGCGGGGCCGGCGTCTTGCATCGGAAGCCGCAAGGCGTAGTCCCATACGCGAAACATGCCACTGGAGGTCTTGGCTTGGTTGGGAAACGGACCGTAGAAGGGGGGCTTGATCTCTCGAACGGTGACGCCCGGACCAGAGCGGGCTTCGCCACCAATCACAACACGGTGGAACGTGTGTTCTCCGGCCGGGTAGGGGCGGAACTTCGCCCCCGCCATGCGTGCCACGAGGGCACGATCCGTGGCGTCGATAATCACCTTCGCCACGACCGCTTGACGGCCAGCGCGGTTGGCCATCACAATGCCACAAGGCTGGCCCGAGCCGTCGCGAAGCACATCAGTCGGGTAACAGCTATACAGGAACGTCACGCCGGCAGAAATCAGGGCGTTGTCGAGCGTCTTCTTGACATGCATCGGCCGCGGCAAGGGAGGTCGCGACGGCTCTTTCGCCTCGTCGGAGCCGGGCGCGACCACTTGGACCTCGCCCAGCAAGATCCGATTCGCCGAGGGGTCTTTTTGGATGGCCAAGCGAAGGTAGCGTGCTTTGAACTTCACTGAGAGGGAAAGGGCGATGCACGGATCACCGCCTTGGTCGTACTGATCGTTCTTCACGCTGCCCAATTCCTTCCACTGCTGCTTGTCGTCGCTGGCAGACGCAACGAAGCCGGCGACCTTGAATCCATCGCTCGACGATTCCCGCTGGTAGGCCAACACGCGGACGCCGGCCGCCTCTTGCGGTTTCGCGAGATCGAGGATCAGATTGACGTCTCCGGCGTATTCCACACTTTGCGTCGGCGCATGGCCCCACTGGCCGTCGGTCAAGAGCGACGGTGGATTGGTGTCTTTGTGACGCGGGGCGCTGGGCTGATCGGCCTCATAGTTGCAAGGGATGGCGTTGACCGCCGCGGGTGGCGACAGGGGCGATGGATCGTGGAAGATCGCCTTGGCCAAGGGCGAATCCGGATTCTCTCCCTCCTCAAGCCAAAGGCGCAGCGTCGCCGTCATGTCGTCGCCGAGGTAAGGTCTGGGGGCCGCCAGGAAGACCTTGGCCCCAGCCTTGGCCGCCTCGACGGCCGCCGCCACCGCGCCCGTGCTCCCACCCACAACGACCACATCCACTTCATAGGCCACGGGAATCTGCCGCGCGGATTCCTGAACCACGGCTGGACCGGCCAGGACGTTCGCGGACATTGCCAGGGCCAAGAGCGTCAAAAAGATGCTGTTGAGCTGGGCCATTGCCTTCCTCCTATTTTTTCCCGAGTGGCGCTCGACGATTTTCCAGATATTAGCGCAGCCGCGCACCGGAAGCAATCCAGCGGTCGGGCGCCTACCCCACGATTTCCCGGATGTCGACCAGGTACACCTGTCGTCCACCTTCGTGGGGCGAGTCGAAGATCACGCTCTTGCCGTCCCGGCTAGCGCAAGGATGGAGATCGCATCGCCATTCTCCTTGATATTCTGGCGGTGAGGGGAAATGGCCCAAAGCGACTCGGCGGTTGGTCGGAATGTGGAACAAGTGAAGATGCTGGAGGCGTTGCCGATCGGGATACGAGTCGTTGAGGATCCACTGGTTACCCGTGCCGGGCACGTACGTCAGGTGCCCGTCGCCATGACGGTCCAAGACGCCCGGACCGATGACCTCGAACTTGTCGCTTTGATCTTCGAAGACGCAGAAGCACCACTTGCCGGTCTGGGGATGCCCGGCGTAGGCAGCCACGTGGTTGGCGTCGCGCCAGATGAAATGCGAGACCTTGCCGTTGGGGATCAGCAAGAACGGGTTGCTCCCATCGGGATTCATGGAAAACATCCGCGTCAGGAACCCCTTTTGCTCTCGCCCTTTCCAGCGGTGCAGAAAAACGAACCGCCGCCCGTCGGTATTTACAAGCAAGTGGTTGAACCAGTGCTTGCTTGCCTCGGGAAAGCCGCCTTGCTGGGGGATTTTCACCGCGTCGGCAAGCGAGAAGATCAGCTTTTGCTCGCCCGTTTGCATGTCAAGCCGCCAGATTCCCACGTCGGCGGGCGCGAGCACGTCGCGATTCGGGTCTGGCAGGCCCGCGTAACCGTAGCCCGGCCGCGTGTCGTTGAGACGGCGGAAATCAGTGGTAACGGCCCAGCGGCCGTCGGGGCTGAGGCAGTAGAAGGGGTGCGGCAAGGTGCGTCGCTTGCCCGTCTTCACGTCGAGCACGTGGCAGACGAACCGGTCGCCATCCCGGTCGTTCCAGG
The DNA here is from genome assembly GCA_937951625.1 of uncultured Thermoguttaceae bacterium. Taxonomy (GTDB): domain Bacteria; phylum Planctomycetota; class Planctomycetia; order Pirellulales; family Thermoguttaceae; genus CALFBP01. Next base: position 154,059 of record CALFBP010000018.1, on the reverse strand, counting down.
CCACTTGGCTTTCCGTGCCCGGCACCCATTGAAGCATACAGCCTTGCTGCCAGTTCCAGGCCCGAGACTGACCTAATTCGATCCATCGGTCGTTGTCTTGCGTGTCGACCATGCCGACGCGGACCACGTCATCAGGCTTAGGCGAGCGGCCCTCGAAGTCCACCTCGTTGGCCAACACATAGCGGTTGGTCGGGTCGAAGAGCAACTTATCGTAGTAGCCGCGCCAGTGAAACTTCGGCCCTCGTGTGATGGCGCGAACGGGTGGCAACTTTTCCTCCGGGACTGAGGCAGCCATCGCGCCGAAGGTTTGGCCCGCCACGGAAGCGGCCGGCAGCGAAGCGGCCAAGCGTTTGAGGATCTCTCGACGGTTGAAGAAGCTCTGGCCCATGGTGGTGGTCTCCGGGAGCATAGAAGGGAGGCGTGGTTTTCGGCCGTTTTCGGCCACGAGGGGAGTCGGAGCATGTTATCACCCGACAGGCAATGGGTGTCAAGTTGCCGCGATGTGGATTCTCGCGAGTCGGACACAAAATTGCCCGTCCACGCGGGAAAGAACGAGGCTTTCTGCTCCCCCAGGGATCACCGGCGACTGAAGGTTGTTGTCCGAGCGACAACCTCGACGGCGCCGAGTTCCTGACAAACGGTTTCCACCGTTTCGGCGTCGATCGCGTCCAGGCCGCGGCCGGCCCCGGCCAAGAGGGCGAGATCGGCCAATTGGCTGACTCTTCGCGGGATTCCCCCGGAAAGCTCGTGCAGGCGTGCGATGGCCGATTCACCGAAGGTCGGAGCGGTGCGGCCCGCCTTGGCAAGCGAGGTTTCGATGAAACGGGCCGTGTCCGCAGCTTCCCACGCATCGAGATCGATGCGGAGATCCGCCATTTCCAGCAGGCTTTCCGGCAGGCGAGCCAGTTCTGTTGGTTGAGCGGCCAGGACCAGCGTGAATCGGGATTCTGGCCGGGGATCGATTTTGGCCAAACGCGTTACCTGGTCGAGGACCTCGGCCCGTGCGGCGTCGGCGTCATCCAGCAGCACCACGACGGCCATTTGCTGATACCGGAACTCTGCTAGGCGATCCTCAATGCGCCGCCAAACGGCGGCAATCGAATATCGGCAGGGAAGATGCAGACCGAGACCACCAACCAATAGCTCGGGAAACTCCTCGGGCGAAACGCCCGTCAAGTTCAGGTGCACCGCGGTACGGCCCAAACTCCGCAAACGCGAAGCGAACACACGCAAGACAAGCGATTTGCCACTGCCTGCCGGCCCCAGCAAAAGTCCCACACGCCGTTGCTCTTCGACAAGGAAATCCAGCCGTGCGAGGGCCTCTTCGTGTATTGGGCTCTCGTAAAACGCCTCGGCGCCCATTCCGCCACGAAACGGCGAGGTTTCAATTCCCCAGTGATTTCGGTAAGTCGCCAATGCTCAGGCCTCCTTGGGCCACCGCAGTTCCGTTCGGCTCCGACGACGACGCAGTCCGTCGCAACGGGGCCTGGCACCCGGCGCCGCCGTGGGACGTCAAATACCGCACACTTTATGATTTCGGTACAATCACAACCTGAGTTTAGATTGATGCCTTTTGCGCAGTTTGCCATGCAACCCCTCGATCGTTACTTCTCCGAACAACCCATATCAGGGGAGACTGTCCGTCTGAGCGGGGTCGAAGCCCACCACTTGATCCACGTGATGCGGGCAAAGCCGGGCGAGAAGGTGATCTTGTTCGACGGAAGGGGGGGCGAATGGCTCGCCGAGATTCGGCGCATCGCGCGGACCCAGGCTGAATTGGCCCTTTTAAGCTATGACGCCATTGATCGGGAAAACCCCTTTACAATTACTATTGCAACCCCTCTTCCCAAGGGGGATCGTCAGCGGTGGTTGGTGGAGAAAGCTGTCGAGTTGGGGGTGGCTCAGCTTGTCCCGCTCCGCACGGCTCGATCGGTGGCCCAACCTGGAGATTCAGCCCCCGCCAAACTAGCGCGGTACGTGATCGAGGCCTCCAAGCAGTGCGGTCGCAATCGACTGATGCAGATCGCTCCGCCGGTCTCCTGGCCGGAGTTTGTGCGGCAAACCCAGGGCATTTCTCGGCGATTTGTAGCACACCCGGCGGGACGCGACAACGCTGGCGCGCAGCCAAAGGATTTCCGCTCGCTGGCAGAGGGGGTGCCGTTGTCACCAACAGATGCTGTTGTCGTCGCTATCGGTCCTGAGGGTGGTTTCACGCCGGATGAAATCGCTTTGGCCGTTGCCGCAGGCTGGGCCGTCGTGGACTTGGGGCCGCGAATCCTAAGGGTGGAAACTGCCGCGTTGGTGATGGTTGTGCTCGCTGTCGATCATTTTTGCGGTCACCGAACTTAGGCAGCGATGGAGCTCTCTGATCGTCAATCCCACCTGAAAATGAGAGAGCCTCCTCCGCGCGGGCCGCAAAAGCCTATCCTTGGCCGACCGGAGCAGCGCGCTACAATGGTTTGAACACAGGCTGCGTGACGTTTCCTTCCGGGATGGGGGTATGGCGGCCGAGAGTTTTCGATTTCCTTTGAGGCGACAGGAACGGATGGCGACCATTACCAGGCCAATGACACGAGCGACGACGTTGCGGGAGTTGCGCGAGAGCGGCTGGGTTTCCAAGTCAGTCAAACAAGAAATCTATGACAACTTCCTGCGTATGCTCCACGGCGGGGAGGAGCTGTTTCCAGGCATTATCGGCTATGAAAACACCGTGATTCCGGAGATCAACATCGCCTTGCTCGCCAAGCACGACTTGCTGTTCCTAGGCGAGAAGGGGCAGGCCAAGAGCCGCTTGATGCGGCTATTGACGCGGTTTTTGGACGAAGAGACGCCCTATCTCGACATACCGGGTTGCCCGGTCCATGAGGATCCTTATCGCCCGATCACGCAAGCCGGAAAAAAGTTGATCGCCAACACGCCGGAGGATGAAATCCCGATTGCCTGGTGGCCGCGCTCGGAACGGTACGCGGAGCGTTTGGCGCCGGGCACGAAATTCGCGGACATCATCGGCGAGATCGATCCGGCTAAACTGGCCGCTGGGGCCAGCATGTCGACCGAGGAGGCCTTGCACTTCGGCTTGATCCCCCGCATGCACCGCGGCATTTTCGCCGTCAATGAATTGCCCGAACTCGACGAACTCGTACAGGTGGGGCTGTTCAATATCCTTGAGGAACGCGATGTGCAGATCCGCGGCTACCCGATCCGCTTCGACATCGACGTGTTGATCCTCTTTTCAGCGAATCCCGCGACGTACAATCGCAGCGGCAAGGTCATTCCCCAATTGAAGGACCGCATCGGTTCGGTGATCCACACGCATTATCCGCGGGAGCGGGCGTTGGGCATCGAAATCACGGAGCAAGAGGCGGGAATCGACTTGAATGGGCCGTTCCCGGTCGTCGTGCCGTATTTCATGCGGGAAATCATCGAGCAGATCAGCATTTGCGCGCGGAGGTCGAAATATATCGACCAACAATCCGGCGTCAGCGCACGGTTGAGCATTGCCAACTATCGGGCGATGGTGGCCAGCGCGCGGCAGCGGGCGGCGGTGCTTGGCGAACGGCCGTCGGTGGCGAGAATCAGCGACCTTGGCCACCTTTACTCGACCTCCTTGGGCAAATTGGAGTTGGACTTGATGTCCAGCCACCAGATGTCCGAGCGTCAGGTCTTGGACGCGATCATCGCGGAAGCCATTCGCGATGTGTTCGACGAGTATGTGGAACGCCACGGCTTGGAGGAGATCGCCGAGATTTTCTCGCGGGGCGTCAAAATCGAGGTGGGCGACCTCTTGCCCTCGGCCCAATACGCGGAACGACTCAAACGTGTTCCCCCTGCCTGGGAGAAGGCCTTCGAGGTCAATGCCTCCAGCGACCCTGCGATGCGGGCTTCCTGCGTGGAGTTCATTCTGGCGGGACTGTACGCCAACGACCGCATCTCCCGCTCCCAGCAGCATGGACGGATCGTGTACGAAATCCGTTGAATAGCCGGGTCAAGACGACCTCTCTCACCGTGCGGCAATCGGGGATCGAACTCGCCGAGATTGATCAGGGGCTTTTATTGGGAGGATCGACGAGTAATGCTTCGTTACGGTTGCCAAGCACTTTCGCGGCGAAGGCACGGTTACGGTGCTCACGGCTCCGACCCTGCGTTCACGACCAATCGAATCATGCTACTCGGAAATCGGATTCCTTGAACCAACCGTGGGGGGCGATGCCGAACCGGGATAAACTGCGTGGAGGGCAGATTCGATGGGACGCGGCGGAATTGCGTAACTCCGACGGCTGGCCTCCACCGCCCGCTGATGCTCGGTTCGCACCCGCTTCGGCTCGCGCGCCAGCGAGCGGCAAAACTGGACCAAGTCCACGACTTGATCCTCAGCAATGTTGGAACAAGAAGGGTGCGGAGTGCCCGGCATACCGAGAACGATTCGCCGGTAGAGCGATTCAGGCTCGGGGCCCCCCTTCATCGGATCGTAAACCAGATCGCGGGGCAAACAGACGCGTCCGCGCTCATCATAGCATGGCGTGTCGCCTGTCCCCCGACCGTCCTCGCCGTGGCAGTTGACGCAGCCCAGCGTGCGATACAGTTCCTTTCCGCGCGCGATCTTTGGAGCTTGAGGCGGGCCGAAAGCCGGCACGGCCAAGGGTTTGCCTGGAGTTGTGCGCGCCGCCACGATCCGCTCGATTTCCGCGACGTCGTATTCCTCGTCTTCCTTCTTGAATTGCTCTTCAAGCTGTTCTCGAAGCCCGTCGCGGTGGAGGCGCAGCACCTCGGCGGCCAAGGCCGCCAGCTCCTGCTCGCCAAGGAAATCGTAGGCCCGCATCGAGCTGCCGGAAACGCCCCGTTGAATGACCAAGGCAATGTCGTCCAGGCTACCGACCCGATTGAGGGTGCCGACCAGCCGAAAGCTCTCGCTGCGGAAATCGCGGGGCTTGGGAAAAAGATGGCGAGCGGCCCGTCCTTTGCCATCGCCTCGGACGCCGTGGCAGGCAGCGCAGTGTTGGGCGAAGAGCTCAGCGGCAGAAACAGCCGGTCGCTCTTCATCTAATCGCTCGAAAGCGGGCTGGTTCGCCTCGGCTGAGGTCAAACGCCGTAATTCTTCTGCTGCCTTGGGGTCGGGAAGCCCGGTAGCCAAACGGAGTTGGAGTTCCTGAGTCCGCGCCCAGGTGGAATGCTCGCGGTCGAGTCGGGCGAACAGACGCTCGGCGACCGTGGTCTTTCCCGCCCAGGCAAAAGCCAGGGCCGCCGCCTTCAGCGCGGCCGTGTCGCTGGTCCGCGCCATATCGATTTGGCTGAGCCAACGACGGGCCTCTTCGTCATCTCCCGATTCCAAAGCGATCTGGCCCATTTCAGCCGCGACGCCGTCGGGCGACTCCGTGCCCGGTCGCAGCCGCTCCAACGCCAGTCGCGCCTCTTCCAGCCGGCCCAGGCTTCGCAGCATCCTCGCCACGCCAAGCTTGCCCGCGTCGTTCGCTGGCGCAAAGGTGGCCAAGGCCACGTACTCGGGCAACGCCTCCGTCAGCCGATCATCTTCTTCCAAGAGATCGGCAAGGGTTTGACGTGCCATTTCGTGACGAGGCTCCCTGGCCAGGGCCTCGCGGAACTCTTCTTCCGCCCGTCTGCGGCAATCCGTGCGACGCATGGGGTCCCCGGCGCGATCGCCTTCCCAGAGCCAGTAAACGGCCCGCATGTAGGCGACGTGCGGGCTGGTGGGTTCGTCTGCGGCCCAGGCCTCAAGCACCATTTGCGCGCGCTTCGCGTCCTGCCGGGTGAGGGAGCCGTGGACGAGCGCCGTACAGGCATCGTGCGGCGATACGCCCGCCGCCAACAAGGAATTGAGTTCATCTTCCTCCCGATTGATTGTGCCCGCCTGAATCCGGCTCAGACGTTCCTCTTGTTCCACGAGATCGGAGGGCGCGCCCTTGCGCTTCGCCGCTTCCAATGCCGCAGTCCAAGCCGCTTGCTGGTACCGCCGGCGAAGACACTTGGCGCGGATCAGATCGGTTCGCCCATCCCGCGGATCGAACCACTCCGACCAGGCGAGCCACCGCTGCGCCGTACTGAAAGCGCCCAGGTCAAACCGATTCGCGGCCCATTGTCGGGTGGACCAAGCCAAAAGACGCCGCCCTGAAAAAACCGCCGCCACGACGAGCGCAACGCCGAGCGCGACGACCACCAATCGTCGAACGCTGCGCCAGATCGACCAAGCGGCGCCCGAGCAGCCAAAGTTTCCAGGTGAAGCCTCGTGCACAACGCGTCTCCCACGCCATGCGTGATTATAGCTTCCAGGCCAGGGAAGCAGCATGGCCTGGCCAAGCGATTCAAGTTCAGGGCTCAAGAGTTGCTTGTGCAGACCCCAGGCAGAAGATACCCTAAAAAGCATTCGCGACCAGACTTTCGTTCCGCGCGGCGTGCGGTGAAAGGCGGCTTGCTTCGCGGGACTCGCCAAAGAGTCGGGCCAGTTTCGGCGAAACTTGGCGGTAAGGCGTTTGGATTCCCCTTGAACGATTCGTCTACTCAGCGCGCTGGCAGCCCTCCCGAGCAGGTCGGCATGGTAGGGGGCCGAAACCTGGCGGCGACAAAATCCGTCGCGGGCGGCCAACGATCGCGCTATCCCGGCATGAGAATCCTGATTGTTACTCTTGTTTGCCTGGCTGGTTTGCTTGGAGGGGCCTGGGTTTTTCGCCAGACGGCTGGGCAAGGCGCCGGAAGTGCATCGGAACCTGGCGAGCAAGCGGGCACGACGGACACGGCCGTGGCTCCCGAAACATTGGACGCCCAAGCCGAAGCGCGGGTTGTTCGCTTCTGTAGCGATTGCCATGCGATGCCGCAGCCTGGCAATTTTCCTCGCGACCGCTGGCACCGCGAGGTGCAGCGGGGCTATGAGTTCTACGCCCGATCGGGCCGCGATGACCTCGATCCGCCGCCATTCCGGGAAACGCTGGCTTATTACCGTTCCCGCGCGCCGCAGCGCATCGTGTTGCCCCGGCCCATCGAAGCCCCCACGCGCTGGCCAGTCAAGTTCGAAGTCCAGAAGTTGTTCATGGAGGAGCAGGCGGCCGCAATGCCCGAGATCGCCCATTTGCGTTGGGCCCAGCTCGATGCCAAAGCCCGGCCGCTGTTGCTCTTTTGCGATATGCGGTTTGGCTACGTGGCAGCGGCCGACCTCAGGGCGGCAAAACCAGTCCCGCGGATCCTGGCCCGACTGGACCACCCTTGCCACGTCGAGCCTTGCGATCTCGATGGCGACGGGCGGATCGATCTGGTGGTCTCCGACCTGGGCAGCTTTCGCCCCGCCGACCACGATCGAGGCCGCGTCGTATGGCTGCGGGCGAAATCCCCAAAAGCACCGTTGGAGGAAATTACGTTAGCCAGTGGCTTGGGGCGGGTCGCCGATGCTCGGCCCGCCGATTTCGACGGCGACGGCAAACTGGATCTCGTCGTGGCTGAGTTTGGGCACTACCAGACGGGCAAGATTTTTCTTTTGCGAAACGTGGCCTCGGCCGGCGAGCTGCCGCGCTTCCAGCTTGAGACGATCGACGACCGACCGGGAACCATCCATGTGCCGGTCCACGATCTGAACGGTGATGGGCTTCCCGATTTCGTCGCCCTCGTGAGCCAGGAATGGGAGCACGTCGAGGCGTTCCTCAATCTGGGGAGAGGGCGATTTCATCTGCGAAACCTTTGGGCGGGGCCCGATTTGAGTTTCGGCTCCAGCGGCATCGAGTTGGTCGATCTGGACGGCGATGGCGACGTGGATGTCTTGTACACCAATGGCGATGCCTGGGACAATTGGTACGTCAATCCGTCGCACGGAATTCAGTGGCTGGAAAACCTTGGCGACCTGAAGTTCGCTTACCATCGGCTGACTGATTTGTCGGGCGCGTACCGGGCGTTGGCAGGCGACTTCGACGGCGACGGCGATCAGGACATCATTGCCGTGGTCTGGCTGCCGCCGATGGCCAAACCCGCCAGCCTCCTCGACGCCCCGCCGGTGTCGATCCTTGCCTTGGAGCAGACACAACCGAAGACGTTCGTTTGCCACATCTTGGAGTCCGGGGCGCCGTTTTACGCCACTTTGGAGGTCGGCGATTTCGATGGTGACGGCGATCTGGACTTCGCTGTGGGACCTGGACCGTTGGTCGCCAATGCCCTGCCGAGTCGGCAATGGCTTTCAGTGTGGTGGAATCAGGCCAAGGGCAAGAGCCATGAAGCATCTTTGCCGGGCTTGCCTCCGCTGGACTGACCGCTTCGTCCCACGCGGCTTGAACCAGTTCGGGGGCGGCCTGCGGCTGATGTCGGCCTTTCAGCCATTTTTCGCTAACCCCATTTTTCGCCAAGCTCAGTCCGACGGAAAGGCCACGAGTGCCGGCCTTCTGCGGCGCCGATTGTCCTGGCCCTGCTGGCCAAGAGTTGAACGGCCTCCGCCAAGTCTCCGTCGCTCCGTCACGGCGTTTGTTCGCTGAACATTGCCGCTAACGATTCGATCGCGGCGGAGCAACGGGGGCCGAGAGCAGTAATCGTGAAACGTCGGCTTGAGTCGCTTTCGACGTCGATTCGGACCTGGACGCGGTCGGGCGGCAAGCATTCCTCGACACGATCGGCCCATTCGACCAGAATAATGCCATCCGTGTGAAAATACTCTTCCACCCCGAGGTCGAGAAATTCTTCGGCCGTCTGGAGCCGGTATGCGTCCAGGTGGTAGAGGGTGCGGCGTCCGACATACTGTTGGGCGAGCACGAAGGTAGGGCTCGTCACACTCCGCCGATCCACGCCGCAGGCCTGGGCAATGGCTTGCACGAGGCGCGTTTTCCCAGCGCCTAAGGTCCCGCACAGGGCCACGACCGCGCCGTTTGGCAAGACCTCGGCCAGGGCGGCGCCTAAGGCATCGGTCTGTGATTCATCGCTGCTTTGGTAAATCAGGGACTTCATAGCGATGCGTGGTCCCGCTTTCTGCCTCTGGGGGAAGCGTTCACGTCATTTGGTGTTCAAAACCCCGGGGAAGAAGAGGTGACTTCCGACCGGCTGCATCGACTTGCCAAAGGCCCGGCTCTTGCACGAATTGGCCTATAGCGGTCAGGGGCACAGGAAGCGGTTGTTCGGCAATCATGCGATCGGCCTCTTCCGGCGGCACGGCGAGGATCAGTTCAAAGTCTTCGCCGTCGGCCAAAGCGTGGTCCATGGCCGTGGATCCATCGGCCAGACGCTCGGCCAAGCGTCGGGCATCGTCGGCAATCGGGATCGCCTGCGGCCAAAGCTCCGCGCCACAGCCGCTTTCTGTAGCCAGTCGCGCTAAGTCGAGCGACAGCCCATCGCTCACGTCGATCCCTGCGTGCAAGTCGTAGCGTTCAGCCAAGAAGAGGGCCTCGCGGACCCGAGGCTCGAAGTCGAAATGACGCCCCAAGATGCTCCCGCCGAACGCCCCGGTTACGATCACGCGATCGCCGGGCCTTGCCCCTTGGCGGCGCAGGGGACCGTGGGATCCGACTTTGCCCAACAGCGTGATGCTGATTACTAAAGGACCGTCCCAACTGTTGGTGTCGCCGCCTGCAATTGCCAGGTCGTAACGTTCGGCCAGGGGAAGCAGTCCGTCGTAGAGGGCGTGGGCAAGCGTCATGCCCCCGTTGCGCGGCAGGGCCAAGGCCACCACCCCCGCCACCGGTTGGGCCGCCATGGCCGCCAAATCACTCAAGTTGACCGCCAGGGCCTTGCGTCCGATGCGACGTGGATCGGCCTCGTCGAGTCGGAAATCCACGCCGTCGGTCAGCATGTCCACCGTCACCACGCACGCCGATTGGGCCCCCAGCTCGACAATGGCCGCGTCGTCGCCAATGCCCAGCGGTACGGCCGAATGGGGGCCGATGCGCCCACGCAACTCCGCGATCCAGTCGGATTCCATGATTTGTGGTCGTCGCAGGTCCTCGAGTCAGGCGAAACGCCGTCGCCATGTTTGGACCATGATACTGATTCGCGACGCAAAAGAAAGCGGCCGGGAGGGTGGGCAAGCGGGGGACCGCGGCGCTATCGTCATTCACGTTTCGCTGTCGGGTTCATGCTGATCGGCAAATAGCCGAAAAAGGCATCCTTGCCGCGAATGATGATGAACTTGACTGGATTGAACGAGGAAAAATCCGGCCGCCCCAGCACGTAGGCCACGTGTTCCGGCGCCACCGTTTCCCACACATGGAGGCCCACCAGCACGTCGCCGCGGCGGAGACCTTGCTCGGCGGCCACACTCTGCGGACGCACGGCGGTAATCAGCAGTCCGCCGCGGTATTGGGATCGATAGAGCTGCTGGAACTCGTCAGGAGGTATCTGCCGCAGATCCAGCCCCAAGGTCTCCCAAATCAGGTTGTTGGAGCGTCGAGCCACCGCCGGACTCGCCAACGTCATTGTGAGTTTCAGTTGCTGCTCGCCGCGTCGCACCTCCACGTCCACGCGGTCACCCGCGCTCATTTCCACCAAGGCGCGATGCACGTCCAACGGTCGCTCGGCGCGCTGGTTGCCGATCTGGATCACCACGTCTCCAGGTTGTAGACCGGCGGCCTCGGCGGGGCTTTTTTCTTCCACCTCGGCCACCACAGCGCCTTGCTCGGTGGCTCCGCTGGGCGGCTTCAAACGCAGGCCGGTCCAGGTCCGTTCGCCTGCTTGAAGGGCCATCAGTTCCGTGACAACGGCGATCACTTTATCGACGGGAATGGCAAATCCGATGCCTTGTGCTCCTGCGCGGACCGCCACGTTGATGCCGATCATCTCGCCATCGATGTTCAGCAACGGTCCACCGGAATTGCCGGGATTGATGCTGGCGTCGGTCTGGATCAGATCGTCGTAGTGTTGAGCGTCGCTCACTTGCACCGAGCGGTGCAGGGCACTGATGATCCCTCGCGTGACCGTGTGCTCGTAGCCGAAGGCGTTTCCCACCGCAATTACCGATTCGCCCGGCATCAGGTCGGACGAGGTGCCGACTTTGATGACCGGCAGGCTTTCGGCCGGATCGATCTTGATAATCGCCAGATCGGTCTCGGCATGGCGTTTGATGAGTCTGCCGGCGTAACGACTGCCGTCGGCCAGGGTCACCTGGATTTCCCGCACCCCGTCGACCACGTGGTGGTTGGTGACGATATAGCCCCGGGGATCGATAATGACGCCCGTCCCCATCCCGTTCACGCGACGACCCGCGTCCACTTGTCCTGCCGCGTTTCCCCCCCCCAGCGTCTTCTCGCCGCGAATGTTGACCACCGAGGCGCGAACGCTTTGCACGGCCTGAACGATGGGCGAGTTACGGGCCTCGGACCCATACGATGGACGGCACCAACCGGCAAAACTTCCAACAAGTATTAAACTTGCAAAGGCCCAACGCGGAATCGACACGGTGCGGGCGGGTCGGTCGGCCATGGGATGTCTTCGGAAGCGGGTTGCAGGGCTGCCTGACGGCCGCGTCGGTCCAAGTCGCCTAGTCCCCCGAATCGGGTACATAGCCAAAACGGTACGTTCAAGCGGAACACAAGAACCGTTTTGGGCTCGACCAGGCCCTTTGCTGGCGACACGGAACCATCGCTACCGCATAAGCGGTGTGACACCGTGAAAGATCGGTTCCGCGATTTAGGCCCCTTGACGTAGGGTAGCCCCGTCGGAATAACCTCCCCAGATTACCGCAACGATTCCATCACCGCGCGATCCGTTCCGCGTGACTGGCCACCTTGCTGACGGGCTGGGAAGAACCACTGTCTAGAGGGGTTTGTTGAGCGGCTGGCAAGAATATCCATGGAGTGCTGCTAGGGGAGCGCGAAGCCTGTCGAGGCATCGGCGCCGGCATCGTGCCGGGGTTTTCCTCTTGCTTTGGCGCCGGCAAAGGCGACATCTCGATGGGCTTTTCCGGAATCAGCTTTGGAAGCCGGCCATGCAATGGTTCGCGAGGCTCCCGTAACTCTGCCGCCGCTGATGTCCTGGAAGCTGGGCCTGGATCATAAAGCGAGGGGAAGACAGGACTTACTGGAACAGGATGGAACTTCGGGAAGTGGTCGTCGAAAGGTCGGTACGGTTGTCGCCCCGTGGCCCGCTGGCACGCCGCGCGGATTTTCGAGACGAACCACCCCTCCGTTGTCGAGTTACAAAAATCGTCCCCTATTACGGAGGTTGTTTTGCCAAATAAAAGAATTAACCCTATCGTACAAGTCAAAACCATTCTGATTGGGGAACGGATCACGGCCAACCTCCTTGAGAGATTGCGCGGGTTAAGATCGGCTCGCCAAAGTGATTTATTGAGAAGATCCCGCAAAGTTTACGCAGACCTCCTATTTGGCGTGAAACCTGACAATCATATCCCAAGCCTCTTCTGGTGTGTCCGCGTATCGGAACAGATCGAGGTCCGCCTCGTCGATTACCCCCTCATCGGCCAAGAATGGAAAGTTAATAGCCTTTTCCCAATATTCCCTGCCAAAAATGATAATCGGGATATTTTGCATTCGTCTCGACTGCCGCAAAGTCAGGCATTCGAACAATTCGTCGAGTGTGCCATATCCACCCGGAAAGACCACCAAGGCTTTTGCCCGAAGGAGGAAATGGAACTTGCGCATTGCAAAATAATGGAACTGGAAGCACAGTTCTGGAGTAATGTATGGATTGGGTTGTTGCTCTTGGGGCAGATGGATGTTGAGCCCAACCGACTTGGCACCCACGTCATAGGCCCCGCGGTTGGCTGCCTCCATGATGCCTGGTCCTCCGCCCGTGACGATCACGTAGTGACGGCGCCCCGATCGTTGTCCCTCCGAGGAGACCAGGGCGGCGAATCTTCGGGCGATTTCGTAGTAGCGGCTTTTTGCCTCGATGCGTTCAGCGATGGCCAGGGCGCGGCAGCGGCGGGGATCGTTCGGCGTCTCGGCCAGGCGCGAGCGAGCCTCCTCAAGCCGCTTTTTGGCCACGGCAGGATCAGGGATCCGAGTGCTGCCGAACACCACAATGGTGGAATCGATCCCCTCTCGCTCGAAGATCAACTCGGGCTTCTGAAGCTCCAATTCGATCCGCGTTGCCCGCATCTTCGGGTGTGACAGGAATTCCACGTCCTTATAGGCCAACCGGTAGCTGGGAGAATAAAGGATCTTTTCCAGGTTTTTCTGACGCTCGTGATCGTCATCCATTCACCGTCCTCCGTAGAATTGGCTTGCCGTATTCCCTCTACTGTACCATAATCGGTCCTATGCTCCTGCTGTTTGCCCGCCGATTGGCAACCCATGTCTCGCCTCGACTACTTTGGAAAGCCGGTTATCTTTGGGCTTATCACGGGATGAAGGCAGTCCGGGCCTATCACCGGCGCCGGAAACGTGGGCAGGTATTTCCCCCTTTCTTGTTTCTCGCCCTTACCGATGCCTGCAATCTGCGATGTCACGGGTGTTGGATCGCCTCTCAAGGCAAAGCGAGAACATTGTCGAAAGATCAAGTCGATCGGCTTATCGCCGCCGCCAAACGGGAGGGGAGCCGGTTTTTCACGCTTCTTGGTGGGGAACCTATGCTTTATCCCCGCTGGTGGGAGATTCCCCAACGCCATGCGGATTGTTACTTCCAAATCATCACCAACGGCATGTTCTTGACTGAGGAGAACATCGACCGCATCGTTCAGTCGGGAAACGTTACCCCCCTGGTGAGTCTCGACGGGCTGGAGGCAGCCAACGACGCCCGACGTGGCGAAGGCGTGTTTCGCGCCGCGATGGAGGGTATCGATAAACTTCGGCAACACAAAGTCCTTTTCGGCGTGGCCACGACGCTCACCGGCGAAAACCTCGACGAGGCCCTTAGCGACGAGTACGTGCAAAGCTTGATCGATCGCGGGGCGATGTATCTTTGGTATTACATTTTTCGGCCCGTCGGCCCGGACCCCTCGCCACATTTCTGCGTCGACCGCCAACGCATGGTCGAGCTTCGCCAACGACTCCTCCGATTGCGGCGAAAACACCCCATCTTGATCATCGATACGTACTGGGACGCCGACGGTCGGGCCGTTTGTCCGGCGGCCTTGGGGCTAGGGTTTCATATCGGTCCCCAAGGCAGCATCGAGCCATGTCCGCCGCTGTCCTTCGCTCGCGAAACGATTGACGACCACGGCGGCGATCTGTTCCAAACCATCAATCAAAGTGAGTTTCTACGTTCTTTTCAGCGGTTCGTTGCCGAGCGAACGCGGGGATGCGTGATTCTCGAACGGCCCGCGGAACTCGTTCAGTTCCTCCGCGATGAGAAGGCCATCGACTTTAGCGGTCGAGACGCGCTGGCCGAGTTGGCATCTTCTTGCCCTCGCACGAGCCACCACCTGCCGGGCGAAGAGATTCCTGAGGATTATTGGGTCTACCGATTCCTGAAAAAGCAGTTGTTTTTCGGAATGGGCGGCTACGGCTGAACGGAATCGGGAGAGTTGGAAAGCGGCCTCGTTTGCCGAGTAGGACGGGAATCGCACCCTGTCAGGCGAATCTGCCCATAGTCTCCCGGATCGCTTGAACCGCTAAGTAACCGCTGCGGACGGCGCTTTCCATCGTGGCGGGCCAGCCGGTGCGGGTCCAGTCGCCTGCGAGCACCAGATTGGGCACCGAAGTCCGTTGCACGGGACGCCGCAGCTCCAGGCCCGGTTCCACCGAAAACACCGCCGCAGGCTCGACGACCAGCCGGGCACGCAACAGCCTGGCTTGACGCACGCCCGGCCAAATCTGTTCCAATTCCTGCCGAACCCGACTAAAAACGTGCACGCGGGCGCTGGGGTGGATGCCGTGCGCCGCGCTGATGACCACCTGAGTGTAGTACTCGTTCGGGCGTGGGGGATGCCTTGCGTCGTCCGCATGGGGGGCGACTGAAGGTGAAAAATCCTCCTTGCCGCGGGAGGACGCGGAAAGCGGTGGCCGCGCGAAGATCCACTGCCCGAGGCGGCCCACCAGAGCGGCGTGCGGCAGGGACAGGAAGGGCCGATCCCACCAGAGATGAAGGGCCGCGATCGGCGCCGCGGCAATCTGCTCGATGGCGGCCAGCTCGGGCAATGCCTGCCAAACCGGAGGGGAAAAGAGGCGGCGGACGTTTCGCCACGGTACGGCCACGAGGTAAAAGTCGAACGATCCCTGGGTCCCATCCGCGCAGTGCAAGGCCACGACCCTGCCTGACTCCACTTCCAGGTGCCTTACGCGACGGCCCCGATGGATTTTCACCCCATGCGTCTCCAGCCAGGCCCCCACACGTTGATCGAAGATTTCGCACAAACTGACTCGGGGCACGATCAGTTCGTAGCCCCGACGGTTTGTCATGAACCCTTCACGCAGAACATGGCGTGCAGCGTGGACCGAGATCCGTTCCAGCGATTCGCTCAAGGCGCTGACCAAGAGGGGCGACCAAAGCCAAGTCAAAGCCCGATCCGTTTGTCCGTGACGCCGCAGCCAGGCCGCGATCGTCTCGCCATGGGACTCGGCGTCACCCAGCCGCCGCCCGATTGTGCAGCCAGCAGCGACAGTTGGGGGCCCTGTGGGACCACTTGTCGCCAGCGCCGCCATGGCCCGCACGGCGCGGCAACGTTCGCCCCAGCTCAGGTAGCCCAGGCTCAAAACCGAGGGGAGGAGGTGGAACGGGGCAGGTAGGGGCGCTGCGCCAAGCGTGTAGGTGATTCCATCGGGCCCAATGAGCCAAAGGCGACGATGGCGCTGAAAACATTGGTCGATCCCAGTGCGGCGGCAGAACTCGGCCCATTGGGTGCAGCAGCCCATGGCCACATGCTGGCCGTAGTCCACGAGTTCGCCAGATAGCGGGTCGAAAAAAGAACCGGCACGCCCGCCCAGGCGACAGCGGGCCTCGAACAATTCCACCTCCAGCCCGGCATCGACCGCGGCCGCCGCGGCTGCAAGCCCTGACAAACCACCTCCGATCACGGCGACCCGGGTCATGGCAAGCGGGGCCTCCGAGGGGGCAGGAGCATCCACCGGGCAGCAAGGGCGAGACGGGTTCGCAACGGGAGGCTCACGCGCCGTTGGAGCACGCTGCGGGGCTCTCGGGCGATGGTTTCCAACAGGCGGCCATAAGTGGAAGCCATCATTCCGAAAATTTTTCGCCCCGGCGGTTCCAGCCAATCGAACAGCCGCATCCCCTCGCGAAACAGTTCTCGAGCGCGGTCGATTTCCAGGGCCATGAGCCGATCGAACCGCTCATCGGCGACGCCGCGAAGGAATTCATCGGGCGTGAAGCCATACTGCTCCAGGTCTTCCAAAGGGAAATACAGCCGGCCTTGAGCTACGTCCTCTTTCACGTCACGCAAAATGTTGGTTAGTTGGAAGGCCCGGCCGCAACACCGTGCTGGCCCGAAGGCGGCTTCCCCACGAAATCCCCAAAGATGGATGCACACGAGGCCCACCGCCGAGGCCACTCGGTCGCAGTACTCCATCAATTCGTCGAACGTGTGATAGCGGCGCTGTTGGAGATCCATTTCCACCCCATCGAGGACCGCGAAAAGGTGCTCCACGGGCACGCGGAAACGGCGGCAGACGTCGGCTAGGGCAGGCAGCAGCAGGCGACCATCGGGCAGCCCCTGGGGACATGAGATTGCCTCAGCCCAGCCAGACCGCGACGCCGCGGCCGCTGCGACGAAGTCAGGTCCGCCTGGCAGGTTTTCAGCGACAGCGACCCGCCATTGGGCGAGGGCCTCGCGGCGATGGGAAATCGGTCCTGGGCCATCCGCCAAGTCATCGGTATAGCGGAGAAAGGCGTATACCGCCTCCATCGCCCTTCGGCGAAGGGGATCGAGAAGAAGGAAACTCGGATAGAAGCTCGATCTGGATCGCCGTGTCACGCGCCGACACGCGGCGTAGCTCGAGCGGATCGCCTCAGACGGTCGGCTCATGCTGTTCCTCACGAAGCGCCGGTCGGCGCGATTGCCACCAACAGCGAACAATAAGCCGCAGCTTCTCGAGTTTCGAGAGCACTGGACGCTGTGACCAAACGTCGTAGTTTATACGACGGATTTTTTCTAAGATCGCCAGTCCCCCGTGAACAAACAGGACTACGTGGAACTTTACCGAATTGGGCACGAGCGCCACCAGCGGCAGCCCACGGCGAAGGAATCCCTCGGCTTCGTCCGCCTCCGCATCCATGAGTCGCCGGAAGGCGTCGTTGCAGAGTCGATGGGCGAACATCGTCTCGTCGTAGCCGAAGCCTTGCAGGTGCGTTCGCGGGAGGTAAATCCGTCCCCGGTCCCAATCCAACGCCACGTCCTGAAGGAAATTGACCAATTGAAGCCCGGTGCAGATCGAGTCGGAAAGCCTTGCCGCTTTGGCGTCCCGACACCCGGCTAGATGGAGCACCAGACGGCCCACGGGATTGGCCGAGTAGCGACAGTAATCCAGCAATTGGTCAAACGTCTCGTAGCGGGTCTGACGCTGGTCCTGACGAAAGGCGACAAGCAGATCGACAAACGGATCGATCGGGATCGCAAACTGGCGAATCGTTTCTTCCAGGGCGATAAAGACCGGGTGGATGGTCCGGCCAGAATAACAGTCGCGAAGTTGTTTTTCCCACCAATCCAAAAGGGCCAAACCCCGCTGCGAGTCGCCTCCTTCGTCGGCGAGGTCGTCGGCCCAGCGACAATAGGCATAAATGTTGCACAAGTGCTGCCGCAGGGGACTTGGGAAAAGACGACTGACCACGGGGAAGTTCTCGTAGTGCCGGGCAGCGAGGCGGCGGCAGTATCGCCGGGCCGTGCGAAGCGACGGCCGCTTGGACGGGGGGGCCTGCGGACCGTACAATTGCATATCCGCTTGGAACAGTCGGTCAGACATCCGGCCTCCTCAGTGGGGACGCCCCCTCGCACTAGGGTGGGCTAGGATCCTATGCGTTTTATGCCCCGTCGCACGCAACAGCAATTACCGTCGTTGCCGCTGACGTAAGCACAAATTGATGAACCGCAAACCGCAACACTTCGTCGCCTCTGGGGGATGAATTCTTATCTCTCAGGATTCCCAGACACGCCGGGACACCTCGACATGGTGGCCTTTCACCGACTCGGTACACCGAATCCCCTGTTCCTGCAACACCATCATAATTCTCTCCACTTGAGGAAACCATGCGTGTGATCCTGGTCAGCCCGCGTGGCTTTTGCGCGGGCGTCAACATGGCGATCGACACCCTGGATCGGGCGATCCAACGATTTGGCACCCCGATTTATGTTTACCACGAGATCGTCCACAACAAATGGGTAGTAGACCGATTCCGCTCGCTCGGGGTGGTGTTTGTCAATTCGATAGAGGACGTGCCGCTCGGGGCCCGATTGGTCTTCTCCGCCCACGGCGTCTCGCCGACGATTCGCCGCTTGGCAGCCCAGCGACGTCTCAAGACCATCGACGCTACCTGCCCACTGGTCACTAAAGTCCACCGCGAGGCCATACGGTTCGCTGAGCAAGGCTACACAATCATTCTGATTGGGCACGCGGGCCACGACGAAGTAGTGGGAACGCTGGGCGAGGCCCCCGAAGCGATCAAGTTGGTAGGAAGCGTCGATGAGGCCGATGTGGTGGAGGTGGCCGATCCGGAACGGGTCGCCTATTTGACCCAAACCACTCTTTCCGTAGCCGACGCAAACCTCATTGTCGAGCGCCTTCAGCGCCGCTTTCCTAAACTCGTTGGACCAACGAGGGCCGACATCTGTTACGCCACGCAGAACCGGCAGGACGCAGTGCGGCAATGGGCTGCCCACGCCGACGTGGTGCTTGTCGTCGGCAGCCAAAATAGCTCCAACAGCCAACGTCTAGCGGAATTGGCCAGGGCCACGGGGCGGCCAGCCTATTTGATCGACGGACCGGAAGATATCGATCCAACTTGGTTTCAGGGCCAGGAAACGGTACTGATCACGGCCGGCGCCAGCGCCCCGGAATTGTTGGTGCAACAGTGTGCGAAGCTGCTGGAACACCGCTACCAGGCCCGAGTAGAGGAGGTCAAGGTTTGTGAGGAGGAAATGCGGTTTGCGCTTCCCCGGGAGGTTCGGGAGTAATCGACCGAACTGCATGGCGGGATGCGCGTTTTTCCCGAGAGGATCACGACTTAGCAACTTGTTCAGTTTCGGTTTCGTTCGGGCGCGAAGCACGAAGCAAACAGGTTTTCCACGCTTACCCCGATAAGCGTTCGGTTGCCGCAGCGGGAAAAACTGCGGTAGGCCCGTCGGGTTTTTCCGTGGATTCCGCATATCGTCGTGGCCCAATTAAAAATCTTTTTCTAACACGCCCGACACTGGTTTGACAGCAGTGCTAGCAGGGCTAAAATCAGCTCATCGGGTGACACACAGGTAAAGCGAACCTAGACGGTCCCGCCGGGGCTGTCGAAGATCGTGCCTCTTCCTCTTCGACTTTGCGACAAGCCGGCGAGGAAGGTGCGCGCCGGGGTAGCGAGGAAGTGACCAAGGACGATATGGAGATCGTGTCGGCCGTGCGCAGTGCATTGGTCGACAAGGTCGGCCACCAACGCTTTGATTTGTGGTTCGGCGCTAGCACGCGGCTAGAGATGAGGGATGGCGTGCTGGCGGTGGTCGCGCCCAACTGGTTCCTGCGCGATTGGCTGGCCTCGAATTTCCGCCGCGACCTGGAGGCCTCGTGCCAGGCGGTGCTGGGGCGATGTCCCCGATTGGATTTTCGCGTCGACGAATCAACCGCCGCCAGTGAGCAGCCGTCCCCTGCGCGGCCCACGCAACGTTCGCTCTTCGTCGCTCCGTCCTCGGCCCCGTCGGTGCGGACGCAAGGCAATGGTTCAGCGGGGACGAATCACCACTCCAGCGTTCAGGAACAACGCCCGGCCGTCGAGCCGCCATTCCGATTCGATACCTTCGTCGTAGGGCCGTCGAATCGACTTGCTCGGGCGGCAGCCGAGATGGCGGTCGAACGCCCCGGCGAGATGTCGCCGCTTTTCCTCTATGGTCCGACGAGCGTGGGCAAGACGCACCTGCTCGAGGCGATCTGCCGGGCGATGCGTCAGACCAGGCCCAGCGCCTCGGCGGTCTATCTGACCGCTGAGCAGTTCACCACCGGATTCCTCCAAGCTTTGCGGGGAAAAGGGGTGCCGAGTTTCCGGCAAAAGTATCGCGGCGTCGCGGTTCTGGTGATCGATGACCTGCAATTCTTTTGCGGCAAAAATGCCCGCTGCACCCAACTGGAACTGCTCTATACGATCGATTCCTTCCTCCGCGAACGGAGGCAAATCGTGTTTACCGCGGATCGTCCTCCGGCGGAACTCGCGGCGTTAGGGCGGGAAATGTGTACGCGGCTGGAGGGTGGCATGGTTTGCCGCATCGACCCGCCCGAATACGAAACCCGCTTGGGCATCGTGCGACAGATGGCCATCCGCTTCCAGGTCCACCTGCCGGAAGATGTCCAGGCCCTGCTCGCCGCGCGATTGACAACGCACGCCCGCGAGTTGTCCGGCGCGGTGTGCCGTCTTCGGGCAGTGAGTCAGGCCACGGGCCGGCCGGTCGATTTGGCCATGGCGGAAGAAACCCTGGCCGACTTGATCAAGCCCGGGGCCCGCCTCGTTCGACTTCCTGACATCGCTAAGGCCGTGAGCGAGACCTTCGGCCTCGATCCGCGGTCGCTGCAATCCGCTCGCAAAGCGAAGAGCGTTGCGTATCCCCGGATGCTGGCCATGTGGCTCGCCCGAAAGCATACCCGCGCGGCCCTCAGCGAGATTGGCCAATACTTCGGTCGGCGGAGCCACAGCACGGTGATCTCCGCTCAGAAACGCGTCGATGCCTGGCTTGCCCAAAACGTGCCTCTGCAACTCGCCGAGGGGGTCTGCGCCATCGACGAAGCCCTCCGGCAGGTGGAACAACGTCTCCGAGCGAGCTAAGAAGCAGCGGCTTGGTGGCCTCCTACTGGCTCGAACGGCGTTTCCCCAAATAACAACGCGGCAGTATAATGGCATCATCGCTTTCGGTCCGCCCCTGACGAAATTCTTGAGCCCATTCAATGAGGTTTCCTTGAGAGAAGTTTGCCAACCTTTCCAACCAGAGGCCCCCGCGAACTCCGTTGACTGGTCGCGCTTTGCGAATCTGGTCCGCTCCGGCCGACGATTCCTCTTGACGACCCATGTGCGGCCCGACTGCGACGCGCTGGGAAGCACGCTGGCCATGACCGCGATCGTGGAGCAATTGGGCAAGGAAGCCTGGATCGTGGCGGACTTCGACGTGCCGCCTCGATTCCAGTTCCTGGACCCGAACAAGAAAATTCAACGATTGGGCCGCGATGTCGCCAAGGATCGTCTGCCGATGTTCGATGTGCTCATGGTGCTCGACACGTCGGCATGGGCCCAACTGGGCGCGATGGGCGAGGTCATCCGCGCTACGTCTGCTCAGAAAATCGTCCTCGATCACCACGTCAGTGCCGATGATTTGGGGGCCGAGGTCTTCCGCGACACCCGGGCCGAAGCCACGGGCCGGCTCGTGTATGAGGCGGCGCTGCATCTCGGCGCCACGCTGACCCCGCAGATTGCCACTTTGTTGTTCGCGGCCTTGGCGACGGACACGGGCTGGTTTCGCTTCGCCTCGACCACGGCGGCCACCTACCGTTTGGCGGGGCTGTTGACCGAGGCCGGAGTTGAACCCGATGCCCTCTATCGCGCGCTCTACGAGAACGATTCGGTGGGACGCCTGCGATTGATCGGCCAAGCCATGGCCCGTGTCCAGACGGATCTTCAAGGGCGGCTTATTTACACGTGGATCACTCAAGACGACTTCGCGGCATGCGGGGCCTTGGCTTCGGACAGCGAAGACGTGATCAACCTCTTGTTCGCGGTGGGCAGCGCCGAAGTGGCGATCATTCTTGTCGAGCAAGCCAGCGGAGGATTCAAAATCAGCTTTCGAAGCCGTTGCGGACTGGATTGTGCCCGCCTGGCCGAACAATTCGGCGGTGGTGGCCATCGGGCGGCAGCCGGAGCGCTCGTCTCCGCTCCGTTGCCTATCGCCCGAACCAAGGTCCTTGACGCCGTACGCAGCGCCATGCAATAATGCGCGGACTTATAATGTTTAGGCGAAATAGCGAAGGATTCCTTCTATGCGCGGATTCTGTTGCTGCTGGGGCGGGGAGGGCGACACCAATACGCGGCGCGGATTTCTTGCGAAGATTCTTGCCCTGGCGCTTGGTGCGGTCGCTTATCTAACGCCGGTAGTGGTTGGCGTAGTTTCGTTCTTGAACCCCTTGCGGCAGAAACGTCAGGCAGGCCAATTCATGCGTCTGGCAACGTTAGACGCCTTGCCCACCGATGGCACCCCCCTCAAAACCACAGTGACGATGGATCGCGTCGACGCCTGGAACCGGCAGCCCAACCAGCCGGTCGGCGCCGTGTTCCTCCGCTTGGTGGATGCGGAAAAAAAGGAGGTCCGCGCCATCCATGTGGTGTGTCCGCACGCGGGCTGTTTCATTACGTTCGACGCGGAGAAGAAAGGGTTCTTCTGCCCCTGCCACAACGCCAATTTCGATATAGAAGGTCGCCGCCTCGATGCCGTGAGCAGCAGCCCCCGAGACCTGGACACTTTGGAATGCAAGGTGGAAAACGGGGAAGTTTGGGTCCGCTACCAGAACTTCCGCACCGGCATTTCCCAGAAGATCGCCGAGACGTGACGAAGGCCCTCACGATGGCCGAGACGTTTTGGCCGGTCCACCGCCGGCCGGCTCGCGGCGTGAGCCGCTCTGGGGCGGACGAGCGATACGTCGTGGGCCGCTGAAAGGTTTTCTCCGACTGCCTGATAAAACCTCGAAGAGATTTCATCATGAGTTTGTTCTCTTGGATTGAAGAACGCTGCGGAGTTTGTTTGGCTTTCCGTCGATGCGCCGAATCGCGCGTTGCCGCGCAGTCGTGTTGCTTGAGCCTTTGGCCCAGCGCGATTTTGTTCACATTCCTGGTGGAAGTGATCACCGGCGTATTTTTGTGGATGTATTACAGCCCCAGCGCGCAGACGGCATGGGAAAGCGTGTATTACATCCAGTACGAGGTCCTTGGCGGTTGGCTGGTCCGCGGCATCCACTACCACGGCGGTCAAGTGCTGTTGGCCCTGACAGGGCTTTACGCCCTGCATCTGATTTTCTCGCGTGGCTATCGGGCCCCACGCGAGCTGGTGTTTTGGACGGTCATCGGCATGGCTGTGATGACGATCGCCCTGCTGCTGACCGGCGACCTGTTGCCTTGGACCCAGGTCGGCTACTGGAGCACCAACGTGCGGACGAAATTCTTGCTTCTGCTGCCGCAAGTCGGCGACGCCTTGTATAAGCTGGCGGTGGGCGGGCCGGAGATGGGCCACTTGACGCTGACGCGGTTCCTGGCCCTTCACGCGGGCATCCTCACGGCGGCGTTCGCCGTGTTGCTGTGGCTCCACGGGTGGTTCCAGCGAAAAGCGTTGGAACTCGAGAGCGCCGAGGGCGCCCCCACGCGACCCTACTGGCCAGACCAGGCCCTCCGCAACATGACCGCCTGCTGCCTGGTGATGGCGGTGATTCTGCTGTTGGTGTTCCGATATGGCCTGGATCCGCAGTGGGCCGGACACCCGGCAGGCGACTACCTGGGAAGCGAGTTGGGCAGTCCCCGCGACCCGATCGACGCCTATGCTGCGGCCCGGCCCGATTGGTACTTCGTCGGTCTCTACCAGTTCGCCCATTACTTCCCCGGCCATTTGAAAATCGTGCCCATTTTCATTGTGCCCGGCGCGCTGGTCTTGCTGTTCCTGTTGATGCCGTTCTGGGCCGGGAGCAAGGTGGGCCACACGGTCAACGTGGCGATCACCGTGATTCTGTTGGCGGCCGTGGCGGCGCTCACCTTCGAATCGAAGCGGGTGGACGCAGGCGATCCAATTTTCCAGGCCTCGCGCGCGGACGAAGAAGAAGCAGCCGCGCGAGTCAAGGAATTGATCCGCGGGAAAGGCGTGCCGGTTACCGGGGCCCTCACTCTGTTGTGGGACGACCCTAAGACTCAAGGCCCGAAGCTCTTTCAGGCCCATTGCCTGAGTTGCCACGATTTCTCCAATGCCCAGGGCGAAGGCATGCTCTCCGATAACCCCTCCGCGCCCAACCTCTACGGATTTCCAAGCGTGGAATGGTTGGCCGGCCTCATGGATCCCAAACAGATTTCCTATGTGCCACAGCAGTTGACCAAGACCGATCGGCCGCGTTACTTCGGCGCCACGGCCTTCAAAAACGGCGACATGGCAAACTTCGTGAAAGACAATCTCAAGGAGCTCCGCCAAGACGCCGGAGAAGAGGAATATCAGGCCATGTTAAAGGCCTTGGCCGCAGAGGCCCGCCGCCGACCAGGCGAGAAGCCCTCGGCCGAAGAGAAGCAAGCGATCGAGGACTTCTCGTGCGTGGATTGCCATCGCTTCTACGACCGGGGCAATCTCGGTGCCGCGCCCGATCTGACCGGCTACGCCTCGCGCGAGTGGCTGATTGGAATTATCAGCAATCCGGCTCACAAGCGCTTCTACGGCGATAAGAACGACCGCATGCCCGCTTACGCCGCGTCTCCCGACGAACCCGAGAAAAACATCCTCTCCGCTCGGCAGATCGAACTACTGGCCGACTGGCTGCTGGGCGAATGGTATCGGCCCTAATCCCGTCGCCGAGAGTCTGCGGCAATCCACCGCCCCCAAATCGACCTTCGATTGGGGGGCTGTGAGCGTTACTCTCCCACGAAGCGGATGAAGTCGAAGGCGAACGTCACGCCTGGTTGGGCAGCCGGGTCGATCCGCAAACCAGTGATCAGACCGCGCCAACGCGGACTCCGGGCGAGGTCGACTTCGTAGTCGTGGAATTGGCCGTCGCCCATTGTGGAAATCGTCACGGAATTGGCTTCGCTCATGGGCAGCAGGGACGTGGACCAGAAAATCTGCAACTGCTCTTTCCGGTCGCTCCGCATTCGGAACACTAGCCGGGAGAAGCAATCGGATTCCAGTTCGATGCCGCGGACGTGCAGCAGCGGATCGTGCCCGGTGGACCGGCCTGCGAGTACCCCGCCTTGCACCTTCAAATCGGCGACCTGACTGTTGGCGGCCCAGCCCTCCGGGTCTCCATCGGTGTTGAATTCCCAAGCGGTCTTCTCCGCCAGCGGCGGCAAATCGTAAGGTCCGAGGCCCACGTCGGAAGGGACGATGTTGGGTGGCCAATCCCCCGGTTCGCAAAAGGCTTTGCGAACCTCATCCAGGTCCTGGAAGCCATATTCGGCGTAGGGTTCGATGTAGCTTCCCTCGCCCCACTCGTTCATCGGGCCGAGGGCAATGATCTTCTTGCCCGTCTGGTCCGCGTACTCTCGGGCCAGTCGACACAGCCTGCCGAACAGCTCGGGCGTGCGGCCGTACATCACGATCGACTTGTCACCGTGCCAGGGCCGCGCGTCCCAGCCCGTGTCCACGATCGGCAGGTAAAGTAGCCCCTGAGCCGACTTTTCGGCCTCGCGCCAAAGTTCGGGGCAGGTTTCCAAGAGAGCCGCATAAGGGAACCAATCGCTTTTGGCCCGGCGATGCGCGAGCTGGAAGCCGTGGTACGTGGTCGCTGCCTCGAAACCTTCGCGGATGAGTTCCTTGGCGCGGTCCGGATTGTCGTGGGAACTCATGGCCACGAAGTAGATGCCGGGATAGCCGGCCGCCTTGGCCATTTCCTGCGACATGGCGTAAAGCTTGGCCGCCGCCTCGCTCCCGCCCACGTCCTGCCGCACATTGTGCGGCGCCCAAATGAAGACCGCCGGCCGATTGTCGATGCGATAGTACTCCGGCATGTGGAAGTAATGGTCGATCCAGTATTGGGTCACGTTGCGCCAGTCCTCGGCTGAGTGGGTATTCGGTGGGTTGTGGTTGGCCCACATGACGCACCATTTCAGGTACTTTCGATACCGTGCTTTGCCGTAGGCATTGTGAAGCCAATGCTCCAATTGACGCTTGCCTTGGACCCAATACCAGTCGACCATGAAGAACTTGATGCCGTGTTCCACGGCCCACTTGATCTGCCAGTCGGCGCACTCGGGGTTCGATTCGTCGTACCAGCCCAGAATCGGTTTGCGGTTAGGAAATGGGCGGATGGGGGCCCATTGTGCAGCGGTGGGAAAGCCCGGGAAGTAAAAAGCCCCGATTTCGTACTTGCTAACTACCGGCCGCGGCTCGGGGACATACGAAACCTTGGGTACCTTGGGGGCGGGAGTCAGTTCGAGCGATGCCGTGGCCGTGACCGGCGGTATTCCCGCCCCATCGAGCCGCACCGACACCTCAATCGTGCCGACCTTTTCGGCCTGGATTTGCCATGAAACGCTTTTGGCCCGGTAAAGCGTCAGGCGGTCGATCGTTTTCTCCACCCCATCAAGTATCCTCACGTCCGGGGGAACCTCGAGCACCGCGCGGACGTCCTTGGCAACCTCCCCACCCAAGTTGCGGACCGTGCATGTCACACCCGCTGGTCGGCCCGCTCGGTTGATCCCATCCAAACGGCCGAAGTAGGCGACTTCCAGCTCGGCAGGTCCCCGAGGCTCTGACGCCACTTCGATGGAGTCGACCCGCGCTCCCGCCTCTTCCGGAATCTGAAGCCCTAAAAAAATGATTTCGTCCTGCCACTGATTCATCAAACCAGCCACCACGTTGTAGGCGTGCGGTTTGCCGTCAGGCCGCAAGGGGAAGCTCGTGCTTTCCCAACCGAAACGATTTTTCGAGACGCAGAAGAGTCGGGCACTGGCAGCGCGCTGGGCCGACATCCGTACACAAACGATTGGATGATCTATGGCCGGAATCGCCAATTTCGGACTCAACCAAATCGGCCCCTGAGCGCTCTCCACGTCGTCCAAAGGCCGCCATTGGCTGGACATCGCCTCGCGATCCCACTTCTGTTCGGGCAGGGAAGCGATCTCGCGCTCCGCGATGCGAATCCATCGGATGGCGAACTCCCCGGCGTTCGGCGGGTCGAAACGCAGACGAATAATCTTCTTCGCTGCATGCCAGAACGGCCAAATGCGGTACACGTGGAACTGGTTGTCGCCCGGGACGTGAAACATACGGTACTTATTCTGACTGAACCCACCGTACTGACCCTGGAGCGTTTCCGTCCAAAAAAGCTCGGCTGGTGCCGCGACCGTGGCCTTGAGGGAAACTTCGACGTATTGGGTAGGCGATGCCGCGATCTCGAAAATCGGCCCCAAGACGATCGGGTCGTTGCCGGTCGCACGGCCGCAAAGCGCCCCATCGCGGACCGCCGCGTCGGCGATCATGCCGAAGTTCTCCCAGCCGCGGAAGTCGCCGGGTTGGTCGAATCGCCACTCGACCACGGTCTTGTCTTCCGCCGCCGCCACGGCGAAGCTGATCGAAACCACCACGCAAAGGGCCTTGATGCACTGTCTCATGAAGTCACGCCCTCCTGAATCGTCAATTGCGTGCCCAGATTCACACGATCCGCTGGGACGTCGCTCGTATCCCGTCGCAGCCTCGAAGGAAACGTTTTCCTCTTCTTGGGGTCAACCGTCTCAGCAGACGCAGCGACTGAAAAACCAGCAATAGCCAGTCGGGCCGCACACACAACCGGCTGGCCTCTGCGGATCGTCGACGTCAAGTATGGGCGACCCGCAACGCCGCGCCAAGTGAAAGAGTCGCCCCATCATCGAGGCCCGTCTCAGCGCGCCGTCGGGCACTCCCCCCCGAAAAGTGTCAGCGGGGCAATAACACTGCCCAGACCAGGTGAGACTCCAATAAACCCCCGTGTTGTCAATTACAAGGATTCCCACGACAGATTGTCCGGTACCCCAGCACCCCGGCACCTGATTTCAAGTCAGGGGACGATCCCCCCTGATTGCCAGGGCCATACGGTCACCGTATCAGAACTCACGCCATGATCCGCGTGTCTTCCGTCGGGATACTTTCGAACGCTGTTAGTTCCAGGCTTTTAGTGCCAAATAATACCACTCCCGCGGGGCAATGCTCCTTCGAATAACGACAGCCGCCGGGCCGCTGGCAAAAGTTCTTTGGAGAAATAGGCAAACTTTGCCGATTATTCGGATTGCAGGGGAAATGCCGACATTTCCGCTGCCGAGGCGCGACCGAATCTCACCACAAAGGGCTCTATAAAAATGCCTCAAATGATGGAAGTTTTGGAAAAGTGGTGGATTGAGAGAAATGGCGCAGTTTGGCGGCGATTGGTCACCGTATCTTTTTTTCTGGTGCTTCAGCATGTCGGCTGGTCCGCAACTGCGGCGGACGAATACCAGTCCTATGCGTTGCAATACTCCCGCGCCGAGCAAGTAGAAAGTGTTTTGAGCCCATTGTTGCCCGCCGGGACGGAAATCATCGCTGATCGCAGAGGCAACCGGATTTTGGTGCGAGGGACGGCGGCCGCGCAGGAGTTAGCGCAGCGGGTGGTGGCCTCCCTCGACAAGCCCTCTGCGAACGACGTCGCCCCCGCCACGCCAACCACGAGCCAAGCAGTGTTGAAGGTGTACTCCAGCCCTGCTGGTAAGGCGAACGAACTTGCCAAGCAATTGCAGGATGAATTTGGGCGTTTACCGGGCGTCCGGATTGTTGCCGATCAGAGGACCTCCCAAGTGCTTGTATTGGCCCCCCCAGACGTGCAAAATGCGTTGGCCTCTAGGTTGTCCGCACAAGGGGGCGACCCTGCTGGGGTTGCACCGGCCGGGCTTCCCGCGGCGTCGCAAACCGGCGCCATCGCGCCTGCTGCCTCCTCGAAGCAACCGGAGAGTGTCGCCCAGATCGAATTGAGCCGCGCCCTTGCGGAGTCGTTGGAAGCGTCGTTGACGTCGATCTTCGGAAATCGGCTGACGTCACTCGGAGCGACTGGGCCGGGTACCACGTCGTACCGTTTGCGGCTCACCGATGGCAGTGAAGTTTCATTTTCCGTGGATCGGGAGGCGGGCCGAATCCAGTATCGGGCCTCGGGCACAGCCGCGCAGGCCTTCCCGACGCTGATTCGCGTCCTGGACCACGCGCGGCAAACCGGCGCTGAGACCACCCGGCTCGTACCCCTTCAATCCACGCGTGCCGAGGACGCAAGACGGACGGTGGAAGCGATCCGCGTTTCCAACCAAGGCTCCGGTCCGACGGCGTCTCAAGCCCGAGGTGAGACAGACCTCGATCCCAAAAAAACGCCGCTGGCCGCCCAGATACTCCGGCCGGGCAAACGTACGCCCGTGCGGGTCGTCGCCGAGACGCAAGCCCCGGCCGCTGCCGCGCCAAACGCCGCCCCGCCTGCCGCTGGATTGGCAGACCCCACACCAAACGCCGCGGCTGGACCGGAGGAGGGTGGACTGGTCGGTCCAGTGCAGATCGAGATGCTCGAGGGGCTCGACGTGTTGGTCATTCGCGGCAACGCCCGCGACGTGAAACAGGTCGTGGACATCATCCAACAGATCGAGAAGCTGAGCGTCGAGACCGAACCAGCCATTGAAGTCTGTCCGGTCTACCAGGTCGATTGCTCGGCCGTGTCCACGTTGGTCACGCAAATCTACAACCAAGTCTACGCCCCGCGGCAAGGTCCGGTAACGATCATCGCCTTGGTCCGACCGAACGCGCTGCTGCTGGTGGGCCGGAAGGAGAACGTCGAGCGTGCGCGGTCGCTAACCCAGCTTCTCGATGTACCGGTCAAGCCAGACGCCCAATTCCAGGTCTTTCGCCTTCAACACGCCGCCGCGGCCACAGTGCAGTCGATGATCGAAGAGCACTATGCCGATCCCACCGGCTTGGCGCCTGTTGTCCGCGTGACTTCCGACATCCGTTCCAATTCGCTGATCGTCCACGGCAGCCCTCGCGACCTGGCCGAAGTCGCGGCCATGATCTCCCGCATCGACACGGACGAAATCGCGGCCGTCAGCGAGGTCCAGGTTTTCAAGCTCACGCATACCTTGGCCGCGGATTTGGCCCAAACCCTCAACGACGCCATTCAAAGCCAGGCCGCGGGCGCGGGACGATTGGGCGTGCGAACCGGCCAGGCCGCCGCGGCACCGGGAGTGACGGCTGGCGCGGCGCAGGTGGGCATGACCGGCCTGCGGTCCAGCATGTTGCAGTTCGTCACCGTCGACGCCGAGGGCAAACGCCGCCTGATCAGCTCGGGCATTCTCGCCGATGTGCGGATCACCTACGATTCGCGGGCGAACACACTCATCGTGGCCGCCCCCGCCAAGAGCATGCCGCTCATCGAGGCCCTCATCAAGCAACTCGACCAGCCGCCGGCCGTTCGCGCCTTGGTCAAGGTCTTCACGATTGTCAACGGTGATGCCACGACCTTGGTCCAGATGCTGAATGACTTTTTCGGGACCACCACGACGGGAACGGCGGGATTCGGGGCCATGGGCGCATTGGGCGGCGCGCCCGCTATTCAAACCGCGGCCGGCCAGGGCGAAAGTTCTCTCGTCCCCTTGCGCTTCGCCGCCGATCCGCGAACCAACACGATTCTCGCCTCCGGAACGGAAAGCGACTTGCTCGTGGTCGAGGCGATGCTCTTGCGGCTCGACTCGGGCGACGTGAAGGAACGCATCAGCACCGTCTATCGCCTGAAAAATGCCCCGGCCAACGACGTAGCCACCGCGATCAACAATTTCCTCCGCAGCGAATTGCAGGCCTTGAACATCCAGACCACGGGCGGGGCGCTCTTGAGCCCCTTCGAGCAGATCGAGCGCCAAGTCGTGGTCGTGGCCGAGCCGGTGAGCAACGCGCTGATCGTGGCCGCCACGCCGCGCTACTTCGAGGAAATCAAACGGCTCGTCGAGGAACTGGACAAACGCCCGCCCATGGTCTTGATCCAAGTCCTCATCGCCGAGGTGGACCTTGCGGACAACGACGAGTTCGGCGTGGAACTAGGGCTTCAAGACGGGCTGCTGTTCCAGCGTGGGGCGCCGCCCAATCCGGGGTTCCTCTTCAACTCCGCCACTCAGGGCAACGACAACACCGCCCAGGCCTTGCAGAACGCCCGCTTCGTCGGCGGCCAAAGCCTGTCGAACTTCGGCCTAGGGAGGACTACGCAGGCTGGGTTTGGTGGGCTGGTGTTATCGGCCTCCAGCGAGAGCGTCAGCGTCTTGATCCGCGCCTTGAAAACGCGTCAGCGGATCGACATCCTCGCCCGGCCGCAGATCCAGACGCTCGACAATCAGACGGCTTACATCAATGTCGGCCAATCGGTGCCGCAAATTCGCGGCGTGACCCTGACGCAGTTCGGCCAGACGAACAACGTGGACTACATCAACACGGGCATCATCCTCGGCGTCACACCGCGGATCAGTCCCGATGGAATCGTGGTCATGGAGATCGATGCCCAGCGCTCGGACGTGGGGCCCGAGTCGGAGGGCATTCCGATTTCGGTGTCGGCCTCGGGCCAGATCATTCGCTCGCCGCGGATCAATCAACAACTTGCCCAAACCACGGTCAGCGCGACGGACGGGCAGACGGTGGTGCTGGGCGGTTTGCTGAGCAAGCAGATTACCGAGACCCGCCGCCAGGTTCCGCTGTTGGGCGACATTCCCGTCCTTGGCCACCTGTTCCGCTACGACGCCAAAGTGGCAGAGCGCCGCGAACTGCTGATTATCATGACGCCCCACATCGTGCGGAGCAACGAGGACGCGGAAGCGGTCAAGCGGATGGAGGCCGCCCGGATGCACTGGTGCCTGGCCGACGTGATCGAGATGACCGGCGACGGGGGCCTGCGCGGGCGGAACGACGAGTGGCCCGACAGCCAAGTCGAAACGATCTATCCTGACGGCGATCCGCGAATGCTCCCCGATGCCCCCCACCCGCCCGAGCCCGTGCCACCCCCCTCACCGGAATCCTCCCGAGCGACTCCGCCCACCGCGCCGCCCAAGCGGACTCCACCGCCAAAACCGGCTGGGTAATGACAAACCTCATTCGCGAAAGCGGTCGCTTCATGATCCAGGGAAGTCCTCCGAGCCGCGAGAAAACCCATCTTCGGCGATCAGCCATGAAACCCGCTCACGCTGTCGTTTTCATGTTCGTAACCGCAATCGTTGGTTGCTCCACGCTCGATCTATCGAAGGCCCCATCGCTTTGGCCTGGCGCAAACGAAAAGCCTCAACAGCCGTCCAGCATTGTGGCCATCTGGAGCGAGGGGGTGGTCCACCAGGTTGGCGGACCGCCGATCCGTGGCTACGCCGGGCGGATCCTTTTTTACGACGCCTCGGGCACCAAGCCGATCAAAGTCGACGGCACGCTCTCGGTCTATGCCTTCGATGAAACCGGACGGACAGAGGCCAATACCCGGCCTGATCGAAAGTATGTCTTCACCCCCGAACAGCTCGCCGCACGCTACGATCCAGTCAAGGTGGGACCGGCCTACGCGATTTGGATACCCTGGGACGAAGCCGGGGGACCGCGAAAAGACATCAGCCTGATCGTGCGATTCGCGCCGCGTTCGGGTCAGATCGTCGTGGGGGAAATGACCCGACTGGTGCTTAATGGAACCACGCCAGACCCAACGCCCCAAGAACGCCACAGCGCACGGATCAATACCAGTGACCCGATGGTGCGGCAGGCCTCTTACGACGCGGCCTCGAACTCAGCCCGTGGACAGCCCTCTGCCCCGAATGTCGAAAACACTCTGCGAAGCACCACCATCCAGCTTCCCGACGACATGTTCCGCAGGCTTCAGCAGCGGAGGGCAGCATCCTCGCCCAATTCTGGGGGTCCCCCAGCGGCCGTGGCCTTCAGTCCCGAACCGAGCGCTACTGCCTCGGGGACGTTGGCAAGTCCTCCGAACGCGAGTTCCCCGGCATCCGTGCCTTCCCCAGCGTCGCGCCATGCGGGGCCACCTGGAGTTCATTGGTCACCCGGACGATCCCGGGTTCCAGGAGTACCAATTGCTCCGCTAACGCGCGATCATGGGGCGTCGCCACCACGCCCCGCAGCACCGCCGTCCCCGCTTGAACCGTTACCTCCACCGGGGCCCCCGGGGCAAGTCGCATCGCCTGGGCCAGAGACTTCGTTGCCGCGGCGCTGAGCTTGTCGTCGGGCAACGACTCGACTTCGAAATTCATATCCAGGCCCACGGCCATGCCTTGCGAAGTCTCAGCGCCGTAACTGCCTCGAGCGGACCTGCGTCCGTAGTTTCTATAAGTCCCCGCACCCTGCCGCGCACTACCCGCATACGTGCCGACTGCTGTGGACCCGGCCGTGCCGTAAGCAGTTCCGCCCGAAGCGCTGGCGCCGCCGGTCGTCCCCGTCAGTCCGCCGAGAATGGAAGGGTTGATGTCTCCTGAATCGGCCCCGACAAAGTCGCCCTGACGGCGGGTAGCGAAGCGGAACCGGGTATTGCCGAAAGAACTGGACCCCAGCCCCATGCCCATGCCGGAACCCAATCCCGTACCCAAGCCCAGACCGGTTCCGATCCCGATCCCGCTGTTTCGGCTGGTTCCGCCGAAAGTTCGGGCTGCCCCACCCATCGCCTGCCCCATCGTCCGCGAACCAAACATTCCCGACGAACTGGAAAGTCCGCCAAACTGGGCCCAGGCCGTACCCGACGTGACCACCAGGGCTACGAAAACCACGATGGATCGACACGATATCCACATGACGCACCCCCCGGCAGCACAGAGAGATCACCCTACCCATTGTATCGGAAAATCCCTTTGCAGCCTATGCCATGGTTGCCAGAGAAATCAAATTCCTTTGAATAACGAAAATCCATCCGAGACAGGTCATATTTTCTGGGGTTTTACCCCCCTCGATCTTGAAATGTTGGCCCTACAAACAGCAGAAACAGAACGGGCCTAGCCAAGCCCCGCAGACTGGCATCGGTCAGCAAAATTAAGTTAAACTGGAGGCGTATTCGGCGAATGAATCGGCATCGAGCCGTCTGGTG
Organism: uncultured Thermoguttaceae bacterium; assembly: GCA_937951625.1. GTDB lineage: Bacteria > Planctomycetota > Planctomycetia > Pirellulales > Thermoguttaceae > CALFBP01. Next base: position 120,244 of record CALFBP010000018.1, on the reverse strand, counting down.
TAACGTCGTGTTCGTTCAAACGTAATTCTTCTTGGACGCACCTCACCCCGGGGGAAGAGGGATGTCCGCGCACGCTGGTCCGGAACAGCGCCGGGAGTGGGTGCTCGAGGCGGTAGAGCGCTACGAGGCCCCGCTGGTCCGCTTTGCCTGCCGATTGGTGGGAGATGAACACGCGGCACGCGACATCGTGCAGCATGTCTTTCTCCGTTTGTGTGACCAGGTGTCCGAGGATTTGGAGGGTCGGATGGCCCAATGGCTTTTTGCGGTATGCCGAAATAAGGCGATCGACTGGCTGCGGCAGCGCAGGCGGTCTTCGGACGCCGGCGATCTGGAGCTTTCCCAATGCCCCAGCCACGAGCCCGACCCCGCCGCAGCCGCCGAACAACGCGACATGGTCCAGCAACTCGGCCGCCTCATGAACGATCTACCGCAGGGTCAACGCGAGGCCATTTCGTTGTGGGTCGAAGGATTCTCCTACCGCCAAATCGCCTCCATCCTGGAAACATCCGAAGGAAACGTTCGAGTGCTGATGCATCGGGCGATCAAACGCCTGAGGGAAAACGCGGCGTCGCGGTGCTGGCCAGCGAAGCAAACACGGGCGGAATCGGGAACCAAGCCGCAAATCGCCAGCGAGGTCCCATCATGAACGACGATCATCACGCTTCGCAAAGACCTTTTCCGGCGGATGAAGATCTCGACCGACTGCCGGCGGACGAGGTCCTTCAGGCCCAACTCACGGCCTATGCCTTGGGCCAGCTCGAGGGCGTGGAAAAGGCCCGCATCGAGGCCGAATTGGCAACGTCGCCTACCGCGCGCAGGGAGGTCGTTGAGATTCAAAGCTGGGCCGATCGACTCCGCTCGGCCAATCGCGCGATGGTCATACCGCCATCGCCATCGCTCCGCGAGGCGATCGCCCGGCACTTGCAACAAGCCCCGAGCCTTCTAGCCGTGAGCCTGGGCCAGGTCCCTGACCGAATCGAAGTGAAACGCCCGACACGTCGACGCGATTGGCGAAGCTGGGCCGCGGTAGCGGCTGCCGCCTGCCTGTTGGCCGCCGCGACCAGCCTGTTTTGGGGCCGTGGCCAGCGGATGACGGAGCAATTGGCCGGTGGCGGACTTGCCCCGCCTGTCCCCGGGCCTGTCGCAGACCGGGATTTGGCATCGTTCCCGAAATCGACGTCCGAGACTCTCAGCGGGCCGATGGCCTCCTCGGTTGCAGAGCTTACGCCGCAACCGGCCCGGTCAGTGCCCGAGGCTCAAGCAGCGCCAGCGACGCCGGCCTCCGCGAGTGATTCCGCGTCTTCTGCCTCGGCTGAAGTCGCAGCGACCAGCTCGCAAAACGCCCCACAAAATCCCCCGCCACGAACCGTTGCCGAGCCGTCGAAGGAACCGCCGCGGTCGGAGTCACAGATCGCAACCGATGCCGAGCTACCGCAATCCAAGGCCGCCTCGGCGCCACGCTCTCCGATTAAGGCAGAGAGGTTGCATCCACCGCCAAGCGTCTTGGGCCAAGCTGCGTCGCGCGGCACAAGGCATGTCGCTGCGGCGAAACCCGGTTTCCTCGAAGTCTATATGTCGACGCCGCCGCCGGACCTGACCGCTTTGCCTCCCACGGCAAAACCGAAAGAGAGACGCGACGCGGGCGCTTTGAGTGCTCAGCCTGGGGAGAGGGCTGCGGCTACCTCGCGAGAAGACACGTCTGCGTCCGAAATCCGTGCAATGCCAAACGGCACGCTGGCGAAATCGCTGCCCAGCCAATCCCACTTGGCGCTACCGCCCGGAATGCGCCCGGCCAGAGACGTCGAATCGCATGACGGACAGCCGCGTCCGGATCGGACTAAGGCGAGAACAAAACATAAGGAGCCCCAGGCCGAGGCCACATCGCCAGACAATCCCCCGCCCGAGACTTTGGTTCCGGTCGAAAACGACTTCCTACCTACCGCGAAGTTCCCCTATTCGGCGTTTTCCTTGGCGGTCGATCGCGGCGCGTTTGCTCACGTCCGGCGCTGTTTGCTAAACAATCAACTGCCGCGGCCGGATCAGGTGCAGATCGAGGAATTGATCAACGACTTCGCGTACGACGACCCATTGCCGAATCCCGGCAATTGGTTTGCCATTCGGGTCGAATCGGCAGAATGTCCCTGGGCCGGAGAGCACCGCTTGGTCCGCATCGCCATTTCCAGCCAACCCGTTTTAGAGCCAGATAACACTCCGCCGGCCCGGCCCCTTGATCGATCGCTCCCCATCGCCAACGACGTGCGCGTGCAGGTCCAATTCAACCCTCAAGTGGCGGCCGCCTATCGCTTGATCGGTTACGATTCGCCGCCTTTGCGTAATGATTTGGCGGACGTTGACCTGATCGGGGGTGCGAGCTTTTTGCCAGGTCAGACCGTCGTGGCGCTGTACGAGGTCGTTCCCGTTTCCCAAACTTCGAGGGGTCAGACCCCGCGGGTTGAGGCTCGTCCCGGCAGGGCCCAGCGCGGGTCGGATCGCGATCTCGTGGTATTCGATCCCGCCACCACCCTGCTGACAGTGCGTCTGCGCTTCCAGCCGCGAGGCGAAAAACCGCGTTGGCTGGAAGTCCCGGGCATCGATCGAGGCCAATCGTTCGAGGCCGCTTCGCCCGACTTCCGCTTCTCGGCGGCGGTGGCCGCCTTTGGCCAGATCCTCCGTTGCTCGCCGCATCGCGGCAACATCACGTGGGACGACGTAGAGCGAATCGCCGAGGCAGCGCGAGGCAGCGACCCACAACGGGCCGAGTTCCTGGAACTGGTCCGCCTTGCGCGGCAAATGGGTGCTGACCGCCAAAAATGAAATGGCATGGCCGAGAGGCTTTTCCCTCCACCGTCGGCAACATACTCATGCGGCCGACCGACCAATCAACCAGGCCCTTGAGGAACCGATCGCGGGAACGATTCCAACGCCCGCACAAACACCTAGCCCTCGGCGACGGCAGTCTTCGCCCGCGGAAAAAACGTTCGCGGCGAACCGCCTTACTCCGAGCTAAAAAGTGACAACTATGAATAGTCTCTGTCTCGTCGTGGATCGGCTCCATTGGGGTTACCTCGGGCCATACGGCAACACGTGGCTGCCTACCCCGGCCTTCGACCGGTTGGCCGCACAGGGATTCGTCTGGGACGGGGCGTTCATCGAGAGTCCTCATGTGCATGACTTTTGCACGGCCTGTTGGACGGGGCGTCACGCGATGCGGCCACAAGCCCCGATCGAGGGCCAGCCAAGTCTTATTTCGCGGATCGTCGAGCGCGGCGCACACTCCGTGCTCTTGACCGACGATCGCGAGGTTGCGCAACACCCCTTGGCCGCCGCTTTCAGCGAGGTCGTCAATCTCCGCCTGCCATTGCCGACCCGGCCCGCCGATTCCTTGGAACAAACGCTCCTCGGCCGCTATTTCTCCCAGGCGATGGAACTGCTCGACTCCGTGCCAGAGCCTTTTCTGCTGTGGTGCCACGTGGGAAGCTTGGGGAGGGCCTGGGATGCCCCACGGGATTTTCGTCAAGCGGTCTGGGATGAGGGCGACCCGGAGCCGTCCGAGCGTGTGGTCCCCCCGGAGACCATGCTCCCGCGGGATTACGATCCCGACGTGGTCCTTGAGTTCACGCAGGTCTACGCGGCCCAGGTCGCTGTGCTCGATGCCTGTTTGGACGTGATGCTGGATTGGCTCGCCGAGAGCGAAAAAGGGGGACGCACGCTTTTCATCGTGACCTCGGCCCGGGGGTTTCCGCTGGGCGAGCACCTCCGCGTCGGTCCTTGTGATCACGCCCTTTATAGTGAACTGGCCCGTGTCCCTCTCATTCATCGCAGTCCCTCACAGAAGGATGCCATGGACCGTAGCGACGCCCTCGTTCAGCCGTCGGACCTCGCCGCCACCCTAGGCCATTGGCATGGAGTTCCCCCCGATCTCTCTTTTGGCTTGACCGACTTGCTGCGGCTGGCAGAGGAGGACAGCGAGAGTGGGCGGCAGTGCGTGGGGATCAGGAGCGAAAACCAAGAACGGGCCATGGTCACTCCTGCCTGGTATTTTCGCCAAGGATCGCGCTTGGAACTCTTTCTTCGTCCCGACGATTGCTGGTGCGCCAACGACGTGGCCGATCGGTGTCCAGAAATTGTCGAGGCGATGTCCGCCGCGTTGTCGGCATACGATCAAGCGATGAAGTCCGACGGATCGGAGGCCTTAGCGGCGCTCGATCCCCGGCTGTTGGTCGGCGTGGAGTAGCAAAGATTGCGTCGCACGTAGGCGCTTCCAGGCTGAATGTCCGTGGCGGTACAAAAGCAGCGTCGGGCAGAGAGGGGATCGCGTCCAAGGCCGGCGGCCCGGGGTTGACCGCTGAGCGACTGCTCGATAGTCACAAGCTAACCGCCCGTTCCCGGTTGCCGCCGCGCCAACCGAGGATTGCCAGCACCAAGGCCGCCAAACCATAGGCCGCGGCCCAATGATACGGCGACTGGCAAAGGATCGCCGGATCGTCGGGCAGGGCGGCGAACACGGCATGAGGCCAGGCGATCACGGCCGGGACGAGCGGCGAGTGAATCACGCCAAAAAGGCTGCAAACCGCGGCTATGGCCAAAACCCCAACCGCCCGAGGCATCTTGCCGTCGATCACCGCAGCCAAGGCCGAGGCCCACAGCAGGCTCGTGACGATGAATCCGCTCGACAAGCAACGGAGTGTCTGCACGGCAGCGGCCACGTGTTCCGGCGGTGTGCTACCCGCCAAGACCTGGTCCACGGGGATCAAAGCGAGATAAGCCAGCGCAGGGAGCATCGCGAGGGCCACGGCGGGATAGTGGGCCTTGGGCGTGGCGTGAAACGACTGCGAACCGATCTCCAGGCCGATAAAAATCAGGATGGGAAACGTGGCCGCCGCTGGCAGCCATGTAAAGACGTGTGTGAACCAACCGCACAGCCCAGCCACCCCGATGAACAAGGCCGTAGCCAACGTATAGGCCGCACGGCCACCCATCGCTTTATACGCCGGTTGGCCGATGTACGGCGTGTTCTGGATCACGCCGCCGCACAGCCCGGCCACGACCGAGGCCAGTCCTTCGGTCAGAAGGATCGAGCGGGTGTCATACTCGTCGCCCGCTGCTGCCGCACTCTCCGTGCAATCGATCCCGCCGACGACCGTCGCCAGAGCAAAAGGCAGCATCACCGGCAGACTAGCCAAAGCCGCCAAAAGCACTTGGTGCCACCAGCCAATGTCCCGCGCGAAAACTGGTAGCAAATCCGGCGCTCGCCAGGCAGCGCCTACCTCGCCAGCGATCGGTGGCACGATCGGCCAGTCGAGAAGGTCGCCGAGCTGTTGACCACCCCAGAACACCACCGTGCCCAACAACACCGCAGCCAAGGCGCCGGGAACATGGCCTGGCAACGCGCGGTGGGCCACCAGACTCACCAGGATCACGGCGAGCGACACCATGCCCACGACCGGCACCGCGGCGATATGGCTCCAAAGCGGCAAGAAGGCAATCAAGGCCAAGGCGATCCCCGCCAGCGAGCCTAGCAACCCTGCACGAGGTGCCCATCGCCGGATGCGCCCTCCCAGCGGCGCGACCGCCGATTTGAAGATTCCTACCATCACCAAGACGACAGCGGCCACATGCCAGGCGAAGACCATCGCCTGATCGTGGGTGAGGCCGTAGCGCGTCATGCCCTCGCGCAACGCGGGCAGAAGCACCAGCGGACCGACGGCAAAGGTGCTCGGCGTATCGAGCCCCAAGGGCATGGCGGTCACGTCCGACCGCCCAGTCCGCCGTGCCAGCCGAAAAGCTAGCCACGTGTAGGCCAGATCGCCGACCACCACGCCCAGCACCGTGCCCGGGATCATCTGCGTGAGCACGAATTCCCGCGAAAAACGCCGTTCGACCTCTGGCTCGCCGCTCGCAACCAGCACCACCAGCACCGTCATCACGGCCACGTTGTCCAGAATCAATCCAAAAAAGGCGTTCACATCGCCCCATCGGGCCCAGGCATAACGGCTCATGCTCCCCTCTCTCGCGCTTAACAAGGATGCAGACCAGGATAACCGCGAGGGCGTTCTTGAGCTAGGTTGTGCGAAGTCGGCCTGTACTGACGGCACGCCTTACGGCCTTCGAACCCCAAAGTTTTCGTCCGCGACGGCCCGACGCTTTTCACAGCTCCCTGTGGTACGAAGTAGCTCGTCTGCCTGCCATTCCACGGCTTGAGGACAAGCGATGCGTTCTCCGCATCTGCCTAGGGATAAGCTACCGCCCCTCGTTCCGCGAAACAGGCAAACGGGGAGGCTCGAGTGGCGTCTCTTCGTAGGCGCGAGTCTGGGGCGTCATCTGCCCACGCGCACTTCCCAAACGTCCGGCGCAAGCTCCTCGGCTTCGACTTGGACATCGACGAAGTTTTTCAGCGTGGCGATGTTGGTGGTCGTGTGGGTGGAGAGTGCGAGGGTACGGAAACGGCCCTCGCCTGCAATGGCCAGGGGCAACACAAGTTGATCGGCCAGGTGCTCTCCCACCGGCACTTCCGCCGCCAAGTAGCGTTCTGCCTCGCTTGCCGCGCTGGCAGCGACTTGCTCGGCAGGGACGCCACGTTGCCCAAAGGCCGTGAAAACTTCGGTCACGTGTTCGCAGCCGATTTCGAGCAGTACGGCGTTCCCCGGGCCTGCGGATTCGACTTCCTCGACCGAGGCACATTCGGGCGGCCAGTTCAGACGGCCGAGGACCGCGCGAACCTCGCGCTCGGCAATGTGCCGGGGTAGCCGGGACACGATCGCCCGAACGTGGCGGCGAACCACCTGACCGCGTTGGAGAAGTTCCAGCGGTCTCCACGGGGCCTGCGGAACAATCGAGACACTCACGCGTCCTCCCCCGGCCGGATAAAAACCGTGGCGCTCTAGCCTTGCCTCGATTTGCGGTCCCATCCGCGCCAAGAGTGGCAAATAAGCTAAATGCAAGAACTCGAAGGGCGGGGCGAGGCTATTGTGCGTGCCGCCTTCGAGCTTAAGCACGGAAGGGGCGTTGGCCAGAGCGAGTGCCGGAAGAACGGTCTGAAGGACAAGGCTCACGCTGCCGGCCGTGCCAATAGGAAACTGGTACTCGCCGGCATGGATCCCTTGCGGCACAAACACCAAGTGCTGCGAGTTCAGCACGGCGCCGTGGACCTCGGCCTTTCCGACCTCGGCGGCGGCGAGAACGGCCGTTAAATGCTGCCGCTGCAAACCCGGCTTAGACCGCCCGGCGCGAATGCGTTTCATTTCGAACGGTCGGCCTGTCACGAGCGACAGGGCAAGCGACGTTCGCAAAACTTGCCCCCCGCCTTCGCCGCTCGACCCGTCAATGACGATCATGTCGGAGCGTGGTTCGGAGGTTCCTGATATCCGGGTCTGGCAGGGCCGATCGCGTTTAGGCTGCCACGGGCCGTGGGCGAATTCGTTTGAACAGGTTGACGGTGCGGAGCATGGTTCCGTCGGAGTCGTAGAACTGCACCACCCCTGCCCGCAATAGCCACATCGCCATCAGCCCCCCCGCTCGATAAGTGCGCGCCACATGGCGGCCGCCCTTGATGAGCAAGGTCTCATTCAGTCGTCCAGCGTGCAAATCCTGAACCCCGAAGTCTTGGAAAACGCGAACCACCAGCTCGCGAACTTGCTCTGGTTGAGGCCCGACGGTCATGACTTAGCCTCCTACGCTCTGGAGGGTGGTTTAATTCCACTCTCCTATGCGTTTCCCCTATTTAGCGATCCTCTCTATTTCATCGGTCATTCCTATCGCATGGATGTTACTAATTCTGCGGATTGAATTCGGAATATATTCTCTATTTTTTCTATATCCTCAAGATTCCCGGCGACAAAGGACTGTTCCGCGGCAAGAGGCGGCAAAAAGTGAATACGGTCAGGCCGGGAGGATTCGCTAAACTCGTTTGAAATACGTAGTGGCTTGCTGGACCACCCCAACGGCTACAATGATTGCACTCTCAAGGTAGTGTCGCTCCCTGACCAGAGTGGCGATAAAATGGCACAGATTGGACAGTTGAGACCGGTCCTTGACGTGAAAAGGCTTGAGCCGAAAGGGTTTTCCTTTAGGCGCTTTGAGACGCGAGGGGAAGCATGGCGACGGTCACGATTCCGTTGTTGTTGAAGGATTTGACTGGCGGGGCTCGCCGGGCGGAAGTGTCGGGCGAGAACCTGAGAGAGGTCGTTCGGGCGTTGGATGGGGTCTTCCCGGGCCTGGAGGCTAAACTCCTCAGCAACGGCAAGATCCAGCCTTACGTGGCCTTCACAGTCGATGGCGCTATTGCAGCCCAGGGGCTTGACACCCCAGTCCGGCCTGATAGCGAGGTCTGCATCCTACCTTCGATGGGGGGTGGTTGATCAACGGGGATTTGAAAAACCCTCGCATCAACGATGATCGGGAGAGAGTGCTAGGGTGAAGGGAATTCCGCACTATTTCTACCCTCCATGCGTTTTGGATTTCGCATGTCGGCCTGGCCGTCGTTGGACGGGGACATGCAAGTCCTTAGAGGCCTTGTCTGCCCGATTCGTCGTGCTTGGCATGTGAACGATTACCGTTTCTCCTCTCCCGTTTGAAACCCAAGGACTGACGAAGGTCCGTGGTTCTCGAACCGCACGAGGCATCCGTCCCTTGTCATCGTTCCAAACCCACGAAGAAGACATTTGCAAGGCGATGCTCATCGATCAGCGTCGCTTGAGGCGCGATCTCCGCGCGATCCTTGCCGATAGTGCGCGCGGCAAGCGGATTGATCGCCGTTATATGGATTGGGAAGCACGCCTGAAGCGGTCCATCGCACTTCGCGAGTCCCGTCGTCAAGGACTGCCAACTGTCTCCTACGACGAGGCCTTGCCGGTGGTACAGCGCCGCGATGAAATCGCCGCCGCGGTCCGCGAACATCAGGTAGTGATTGTTTGCGGAGAAACAGGCTCGGGAAAATCCACGCAGATTCCCAAGATTTGTCTAGAGCTCGGACGCGGCGTGGAGGCCATGATCGGCCACACGCAGCCTCGCCGGATCGCCGCGCGGAGCATCGCCGCCAGGATTGCCGAAGAACTCGGTTCGCCGCTGGGAGAGGCCGTGGGATTCAAAATCCGCTTCGCCGAATCGCTCCAGCCGAACACCTACATCAAATTGATGACCGATGGCATCCTCTTGGCCGAATGCCAAACCGATCCCTTGCTGGAGCACTACGACACGATCATCATCGACGAGGCCCACGAGCGGTCGCTGAACATCGACTTCCTTTTGGGTTATTTGAAGCGCATCTTGCCGCAGCGGCGCGACTTGAAGCTCATCATCACCTCGGCCACGATCGACGCCGCGAGGTTCGCCGAGCATTTTGCCTCGGCCCGGGCAGCCGCCCCGGTGATCGAAGTCTCGGGCCGGACCTATCCGGTGGAGATCCGCTACCGGCCCTTGACGCCCGATGACGACGGTAACGAGCCGGACTGGGAAGACGCCGTCGCCGAGGCGGTCGACGAACTGACGCACGCCGGCCCAGGCGACATCCTAATCTTCATGCCCACGGAGCGCGACATCCACGAGATGACCAAAAAGCTCCGCGGCCGCGTGGATCGAGCGGAAATCTTGCCGCTCTACGCGCGGCTGTCGATGGCCGAGCAGCAACGGGTTTTCCAACCGCATCGCGGCCGCCGCATTGTCATCGCCACCAACGTGGCCGAATCCTCCCTGACCGTGCCGGGAATTCGCTATGTGATCGATCCGGGCACGGCGAGGATCAGCCGTTATTCGGCCCGAACCAAAACCCAGCGATTGCCCATCGAGCCGATTTCGCAGGCCTCGGCCAACCAGCGTGCGGGCCGATGCGGCCGCGTGGCCGAGGGGATTTGTATCCGCCTTTACAGTGAGGAGGACTTCGCCAACCGGGAACGCTTCACCGCGCCGGAGATTCAGCGGACCAACCTTGCTTCGGTCATTCTTCAGACCAAGGCCCTCCGCCTAGGCGACATAGAACGCTTCCCTTTCCTCGATCCGCCGCGGAGCGACGCCATCCGCGACGGTTACAAGACCCTGGTCGAAATCGGCGCTTTGGATCGGAACCACGCCCTGACGGACATCGGGCGGCAACTCGCCCGGCTGCCGCTCGACCCCCGCATCGGGCGCATGATCCTCGCCGCTCATGAGGAGAACTGTTTGGCCGAGGTGCTCATCCTGGCCGCCGTGCTGGAACTCCAGGACCCCCGCGAACGCCCTCTGGAAAAGCAGGAGGCGGCCGATCAGGCCCATGCCCAATTCGCCGATCCCGATTCGGATTTCCTTTCTTATCTCAAGCTCTGGGATTTTTATCACGACCTGAAAGCCAACCTGTCGCGGAATCAGCTCCGCAAGGCGTGTCAACAGCATTTTCTTTCGTACCAGCGGATGCGGGAATGGACCGACATCCATTTGCAGCTTTTGCAATTGGCCGAGGAGGCCGGCATGAAGCCCGGCCCACGCCGCAACGAGTACGCTCCGATTCACCGGGCCATCTTGCACGGCCTTTTGTCGAACGTGGCGGTTCGGGCCGATCCTCGGCGTCCGGGGTCTGTCTTTCATGCAGACAAAGAAAGCGATCCAGGCAACGCCCGCGACGCCGACTTCGTTCCCGCAGGAGGCCGACCAATCCGCGCCTCGGATTATCTATTAGCCGGCGGACGCCGGGCGGTCCTTTGGCCAGGCTCGGGCGTTTTCCAGTCCAGGCCCCGCTGGATCGTGGCCGCCGAGGTGGTCGAGACCACCAACCGTTACTTGCGATGCTGTGCCGCGATCGATCCGCGGTGGATCGAGCCGATCGCCGGCCACCTGGTCCATCGTTCGTACAGCGACGTGCATTGGGACCGCGCCAGCGCCTCGGCCGTGGCATTCGAGAAGGTGACGCTGTTCGGCTTGGTCTTGGTCTCGGGCCGCCGGGTCCGCTACGGCCCGATCGACCCAGCCGCCAGTCGGGACTTGTTGATCCGTCAAGGGCTGGTCGAGGGCGAAATCGACCTCAAGGCCGATTTCCTCCAGCACAACGAGCGACTGGTCCAAGAATTGGAGCGTTTGCAGGCCAAGCTCCGACGCAACGACTTGCTGCGTCCCACTTGGGATCGCTTCGACTTCTACGACCAGCGAATTCCCCCCGACGTTTACGACGGGCAACGTCTGATGAGGTGGCTTGCGGCGGAACGCAAAAAGAACCCGCAAGCCTTGTTCATGTCCAAGGCCGACCTCCTGCGAGACCCCGAGGCCGAGGCACCGCCCCACCAATTCCCCGAGACGATTTCCGTCGGGGATCGCGTCTGTGCCGTGGAATATCGTTTCGAACCCGGTTCGGCCGAAGACGGCGTGACGTTGGCCGTGCCATGCGAGGCGTTGGGACAGCTTGATGCTGGGCGTCTGGGTTGGCTGGTACCCGGACTGTTAGAACACAAGCTCGTGGCCTTGATCCGGGCCTTGCCCAAGGAAATTCGGCGTCATTTGATTCCCGCTCCTGAAATGGCTCGCAAGGCATTGGCTTGGATGCGATTTGGCGAGGGCGATTTCCTCCAGGCGGCGGCCGCGGCATTAGGTCGGGTCTCGGGCCAGCGTATCCCTCCGGAGGCGTTTCAGGAAGACAAAATCCCTGAGGCGCTTCGCATGAACCTCCGCGTGGTCGATGCGGCGGGCCAAACGCTCGCCTCCGGCCGTGACCTGAACGCGGTCCGACAGAAACTCGGGGAGGAGACGGCGGCGATCGTGGGCGAACTGGACGATCCGACCTGGACGCGTGACGGCCTGAAGCATTGGGACTTCGACGCCTTGCCCGAGCGGGTGGAAGTCCGCCGCGGCCACGTGACGATCCAAGCCTTCCCGATGCTAGTCGATCAGGGCGACGCGGTGGGGTTGCGTCTGGCGGAAACGCCACAACGGGCTGAGCAGGAGACTCGCGGCGCGTTGCGCCGTCTATTTACCTTTTTCGCCCAAAAAGAGCTTCAATCGCAGACCCATTGGCTCCCCCAACGCGATGTCATGGAGTTGCACGCTCGCCTGCTGCCCCAGTTCGACTTCTCGCGCCACGTGGGCGAACTGCTCGCCGAGCGAGCAATCGCGCTGGCGCTCGGCCAGATCCCTCGAACGAAAGCCGAGTTCGAGGCTTTGATGGCAACCGCGCGAAGCCGCATCGGCTTGGCCGTTCAAGACATCGCCAAACTCATCGGCCCGCTCCTCGAGACGCATTACCAGGCCCGACTGGCCTTGGAGCGTCTCTTGGAAAACCAAGGGGGAGCGGTTCCTTTGGCGGCGGCATCGCTCCCAGCCACGACGGCGTCAAAACCCGCCTCAGGGTCTCGGTCCCATCCGCTCCCGAATCCCAACCGGGGTTTGGCCGTTGCGCAGACGTTCCAGCCAAGTCGAGCGGCGGACCACTCGCGGTGGCACTACCTGTCCGAGGATGTTCGGCAACAGCTCGAGCACCTGGTTGTCCCGGGATTTCTCGTTGCCACGCCTTGGGAGTGGCTGCAACAGTATCCCCGATATTTCAGGGCGATTGTGATCAGGCTCGACGCGGCTCGCGGTGACATTGAACGCGACCGCAGGCATTGCGAGGAAATCCGACGGCGATGGTTGGCCTGCCGTGAAAAAATGGAGGAGAACCGGCGGATGGGAATCGACGATGCCGAACTCACCCGCTACCGCTGGATGCTCGAAGAGTATCGCGTTTCGCTCTTCGCCCAACGGCTGGGCACCTGCGTGCCTGTCTCTGCTAAACGGTTGGACCAGCAATGGGCCCGGGTGGTTGGCAAGCCCTGATCGGCAGACGCCTCTGCCTTTTGGCCGCGAAGGAGTAGCGTTTTTTTAGCCGCTAGAGAGTCGCCACGAGCGGGAACGAGGGTTGATCACCGTGTCAGCCCGCCAAAACGGCGGTCCCGTGCCGCGTAGTCGCGGATCGCTTGGCGGAGCAAGGCCTCATCGAACTCCGGCCAACAGCGGTCGGTGACCCAGATCTCGGCATAGCTGATCTGCCAGAGCAAAAAGTTGCTCAGTCGCATTTCGCCCGCCGTGCGGATCAGCAAGTCGGGATCCGACATGCCGGCGGTATAGAGGTGGGCGGCGAGCAGGGATTCGTCGATGGCATCAGGGTCGAGGGTTCCTTGCCGCACACGGCGTGCGATGGACCGCACGGCATCGACGATCTCTTGCCTTGCTCCGTAGTTGATCGCCAGGCAAACGCGAAGCCCTGTATTGGACTGGCTCAGCGCCACGGAGTGGTCCACTTCCCTCCAAATTTGCTCGCTGATGCCCTCGCGACGCCCGATCACCGAGACGCGGATGTTGTGCTGAAGGATGGTGGGGCGCTGCTCGATCATGTACTGTTGGAGCAACGCGAGCAGGAAATCGAGTTCTTGTTTGGGTCGTTTCCAGTTTTCGCAGGAGAGGCAGTAGAGCGTAAGCTGTTCGACGCCCAGTCGCGCGCATTCCTCGGTCACCCGGCGCACGGCCTCGGACCCGTGGCGATGGCCCTCGACCCTCGGCAGCCCCCGCCGTTGGGCCCACCGCCCGTTGCCATCCATGATCACGGCGATATGTCGGGGAAACCTCTCCGGCGGGATGCCCAGGGCCGCAGCGGCGCCTGCGATCGCCGGGGACTGGTCAGAAACGGCCGCCGGTTGCATGTCCTCACTGCCCAGCAAAAATCGTTTGCTCCCGGTCCGGTCCCACTGAGACGATCTCGATGGGCCGCCCGACCAAGGATGCGATCCGGTCCAAGTAGGCCCGAGCCGAAAGCGGCAAGTCGCGCACCCGTCGCACGTGGCTGATTTCTTGTTGCCAGCCCGGCAACGTCTCGTAGACCGGTTGGACCTCACGGAGCTCGTCGACATGGGCGGGAAAACGCGTGGTGGTTTTGCCCTTCCACTCGTAGGCCACGCAAATTCTCAGTTCTGGCAATTCGCTGAGCACATCGAGCAGCATGACGGCCAATGCGTCGACGCCGCTGAGCCGGGTCGTATAGCGCACGGCCACGGCGTCGAACCATCCGCAGCGGCGAGGTCGCCGGGTAACCGTGCCATATTCGTTGCCACGCTGCCGTATGTGTTGGCCCGTCTCATTGTCTTGCTCCGTCGGGAATGGCCCCCCTCCCACCCGCGTTGAATAAGCCTTGACCACGCCGATCACTTTGGTTACGTAGCGGCCCGGAACCCCTGACCCGCTCGAAACTCCCACGCCCGAACTGTTGCTCGCCGTAACGAATGGAAAGGTCCCGTGGTCGATGTCCAACAAAGCTCCCTGCGCGCCCTCCAGCAGGATGCGTTTTTCGTTTTCGCAGGCGTCAAGAAGGAAGTCGGTGGTGTCGCCGACGAAGGGTTGCAGGCGTTCGGCGTAGCCCGCGTATTCCTTGTAAATCCCATCTGGGTCCAGCGAGGCTGCCGCCTCGTGGGCCCCCAAGCCGGCCAGGGTCTTCCTTTTGAATTCGGCGACCTGAGCGATGCGGTCCGCAATTCCCGGCCGGTATAAATCGCCCAATCGAATGGCGAAGGATCGCCCGGCCTTGTCGCGGTAGCAGGGCCCGATCCCACGAAGCGTCGTGCCGATGGCCTCGCCGCCCGTGCAAGCGTCGTTGAACAACCGATCCTCTTCAATGTGCCAGGGGAAGATCACGTGGGCCCGCTCGCTCACCATGAGGTTCGAACCCACGTACACGCCACGACTTTTCAGATTTTCGACTTCCGCCAAGAGGGTGGCGGGATGAATGACCACGCCGGCGGCCACCACGCATCGTACCTCGGGCCTGAAGATGCCGCTGGGGATCAAGGAGAGCTTGTACGTTTGGCCATTGGCGACCACGGTATGACCCGCGTTCGCCCCCCCTTGATAGCGGACTACGATTTCATGTTGTTCGGTCAGCAAGTCGACGACTTTGCCCTTGGCCTCGTCGCCCCATTGCAGCCCGATGACGCTCGTTGCAGGCACGGTTCCCAGACCTCCTCACGCTAGCCAGAGTGTTCCTCCCCCAAATAGCTGGGATGAACAAACCACTGTAACACGCCAGGAACGCGACCGTCAAGTCGATCGCCGCCACGGGCCGAACTCGCGGCGGGTTGCCGTCTTTGCGGCCGCCCGAAAGCAAGGCGACCGGTTCCTCGCTCTTTGCCGAGCAACAGGCCCGGATTCGGACCACGACTTTCAACCTAAACTTGGGAGAGTAGATTGAAAGGTCTGGAAAACAGTCGGTAGTTTGCCTGGAGCAGCAGCACAATCAAGCCGCTTCCTAGCGGGGACTCGCCTGGTCCTCGTGAAGCCAGAGAACCATCCTCCTGACGAGCCGCGATTGCCCATGCATTTAACCACCGTGGTCGTGCGAAATGTGTTCCGTAGGCCCGCCCGATCGGCCTTGACCGTGGCTGGCGTTTCCGTGGCGGTCGCGGCCGTCGTAGCCCTGGTTGGAATTGCGCGGGGCTTCGAGCGGTCGTTGCGGGCGGTTTACGAATCGCGGGGCGTGGACTTGATGGTCGTCCGTGCCGGGAGCACACAAAGATTCAGCAGCGTGCTGGACGAAAGCTTGGGCGAAAAGATCGCGGCGACGCCCGGCGTGGCCGAGGTCTTGCCCGGCCTGGCCGAAGTCGTTGCCAGCGAGGACGGCGACATGACCGGGATCGTCGTGCAAGGGCTGCCTCTCGGCCCGGGTCCGTTGGGCCGATTGCAGATCGTTTCGGGCCGAAACCTTCAGCCGGGCGATGAGCGCGTCGTCTTGCTCGGTCGTATCCTTGCCCAAGGGCTGGGAAAACAGGTCGGCGACATGGTGGAAGTCGTCAAGGGGCACGCTTACCGCGTGGTGGGGATTTACGATGCCTCCAACGTTTTCGAAAACGGATCCATGATCCTCACCCTGAAGGATTTGCAACGCCTGATGGGCCGCCAAGGTGAAGTCACCCATTTCACGGTCATTACCGTGCCCAAGGATCGGCAGTCGGTGGAGCAAGTGGCCGAGCGGATTCGGGCCTTGGCCCCCAATCTCGATGTTCTGCCGATGCGCGAATACATCGAAACTTCCGTCGAGATTCGCACGGCTAGGGCCGCGGCCTGGCTGACCTCGACCATCGCCTTGATTATCGCGGCGATCGTGATGGTGATTACGATGCTCACTGCCGTCTTCGAGCGGACGCGCGAGTTCGCCATCCTTCAGGCCATCGGGTGGCGCCAGCGACGGATCATCCAGATGATCCTCATGGAGGCAGTGCTTCTGGCTGCGGCGGGGGCGGTGGTGGGGACGCTCTTAGCGATTCTTTTAACGCAAGGGCTTGCTCGGCTCCCGCAGACAGGGCGTTTGGTTTCGGGCGAGATAGCCCTGGACGTCGTGCTTCAAGGATTCGTGCTGGCGCTCATGCTTGGGATCGCCGGGGGGCTGCTTCCCGCCTGGCGCGCGGTCCGCATTGCACCGACCGAGGGGCTTCGCCATGAGTGACGTGCTCGTACGCGCGGACCGCGTCAGCAAGACCTATGAGGACGGCCGCATCCACGCCGTGGCTGAAGTCTCCCTGGATATCCGGCGCGGCGAATTCGTGGCCATCATGGGCCGCAGCGGCAGTGGCAAGTCCACCTTGTTGAACCTTCTCGGGGGACTCGACCGACCCAGCGCCGGCGCGATCTTCTTCGAGGACCAGAACCTTCAAACCTATGGGGATCTGGCCTGGTTTCGCGCACGGAAATTGGGCTTCGTCTTCCAATCTTTCCATCTCCTGCCCGTACTGACGGCTTTGGAAAACGTGCAGATTCCCATGTTCGAAACGATCCGTTCCGCGGCGCGTCGCCGGGAGAGAGCCAGCCGCCTGTTGGCCCTGGTGGGAATGGACGGCCGCCAAAACCACCTCCCCAAGCAGCTTTCGGTGGGCGAGCGGCAGCGCGTGGCCGTAGCCCGGGCCTTGGCCAACGAGCCCGCCTTGCTTTTAGCCGATGAACCAACCGGGAATCTGGACTCGGAAAACGCCCTCGAAATCCTCCGCTTATTGGCTCGACTGCATCGCGAGCAAGGCATGACCATCGTCATGGTCACGCACGATCCCGAGTTGGCTTCCTTCGCCCAACGCACGATCCAGATGAAGGACGGCCGGATCGTAGCCTGATTCCTGGGGGCAACGCTCTCGTCGTACACGTGCGCGGGCCGCGTGGCGCAGGAGAACGATCGCCGTTGTCAATCCAAGCGATCCAACACCGCCCGCAGCTTCGCGGCGAGCACGGCCACGTGGGGTTCGAGGACGATTTCCAAGTGCCCGCCGGGAACGGAATAGAGATCGACGCCGCCATCGGCCCAGGCGCCCCAACCCAACTGCGGGTCGCTTCGGCTGCCGAACCAATCCTCGCGGTGTTCCGCCGCGAAAAGCGTCACCTTGCCCGGATAACGCTTTTGCCGATAGGCTAGGATCGCCTCCATGTTGGTTTTGAAGACCTCGAAAACATGGCGTCCGGCGCGGAGGTCGGCTCGATCAGCCACGACTTCGGCCTGAACGGCCCGACGAAGGAAGAAATCGAGTTGCTGTTGCGGATCGAGCTGCCGCAGTGTTTCCAAAGGCAGATTCTGCTCGTGGGGGAAGAGGGCCATGATCATGGGCAGGAAGTCTGCCTCGGTGGGACCGCGATCCGCGTACAACGCCCCGGCGTCGAAGAGGGCCAGCAGGCCGATCGACTCGCCTTGTTCGGCGAGCTGTCGGGCGGTCTCGAAGGCCAGATTGCCGCCCAGCGACCAACCGCCCAAGAGGTACGGCCCGTAAGGCTGCACCCGGCGGATCGCCGCGATGTAGTGCGAGACCATGGAATCCACGCTGTTGAGCGGGGCATGCTGTCCGTCCACGCCCAGCGCTTGGATGCCGTAGAAAGGCCGATCTTGGCCCAGGCGTTCTGCCAGGGGCCGATAGCAAAACACGGTCCCGCCCGCCGGGTGGATGCAAAAAAACGGCCGCTTGTCGCCCCGGGGTTGAAGTGGAACCAAGGCGTGTTCTGGAGGACAGCCTTGGGGATCGCGCAGGAGCCGGGCCAGGTGGGCGACGGTAGCCTCTTGGAACAAGGCCGCCAGAGGCAAGCGGCGACCAGTACGGCCCTCGATCTCGCCCATCACCCGAACCGCCAACAGCGAATGCCCTCCCAGGGCGAAGAAGTCGTCGTCGCAACCCACGGCGTCGACTCCCAGCACTTGCCGCCAAACTTCCGCGACGAGGGCCTCGAACTCGTCCCGCGGGGGCCGATGCGTTGCCGACACCGCCGGGCTGCTCGGTGGCGGCAATCGCCCACGATCGATTTTTCCCTGCACCGAACGCGGTAGCGTGTCGAGGAGCACGAAATGTCGCGGAATCATGTATTCAGGCAATCGTCTCCGCAGGTACGCCCGCAGCGCGGACTCATCCAATGCTGCCGGATGACCCTGGGCAGCGACCCGTATCGGAACGACGTAGGCAACGAGTTGTCCCTCGTTGGGCCGATCTTTCCAAAGAACCACCGCGGCCTGGTCGACTAACGGATGCTCCTCGATGGCCGCGGCGATTTCACCCGGCTCAACGCGGAAGCCGCGAATCTTGACTTGATCGTCGCTGCGGCCCAAAAGTTCGATGCCGCCATCGGCGCGGAGGCGGCCCAGGTCGCCGGTGCGATACAGCCGCGTCGGGGCAAACGTGGAAGCGGACGGCAGAATCGCATCGGGTGAGCTTTCCGCAAGCGGACGGCGGTTTTGAAACGGATCGGGCACAAACCGTTCACGCGTCAATTCGGGGCGGTTCCAGTAGCCTCGGCCCACCTGAATGCCACCGATGCAGATCTCGCCCACGGCGCCTACGGGGACAAGGTTCAAGTACTGATCGAGAACGTAGACCTGAACATTGTCCAAGGGGCGGCCGATCCAGGACCGCGCCGCTGGGCTGGACAAATCGGCCAGCGACACCCCGATGGAGGTCTCCGTCAACCCGTAGCCGTTGATCAGCCGACGGCCGACCGACCACCGTGCGGCCAATGCCGCGGAAATCGGTTCGCCCACGGAGCACACGACGCGCAACTCGGGCAGCCGCTCGGGATTCAAAAGCGTCATCATCGATGGTGTCAGCGTGGCGACCGTGACCCGCTCGCGGCGAACCAATTCCTCCAAGGCCCCGGGTGTGAGGACGGTCTCGCGGTCAGCGATCACAAGACAAGCCCCGTTCGCCAACGCCGAAAAGATGTCTGAGAGCGAACCATCGGAGCTCGGCGAGAAACAATGCAACACGCGGTCGTGGGGCACGATTCCTAGTCCCCGGCTGAACGCCCGCACGAAGTTCACCACGCCGCGATGCTCGATCAACGCGCCCTTGGGCCGTCCGGTCGAGCCGGAGGTGTACAGGATGTAGGCGAGCGCGTCGGGTCGGCTTGGTTCCACCCACGTGCTTCCTTCTGGCGGGGCTTCCTGAAGCAAAGATTTCGGGGAAACTCCTTCGACCGAAGCTCCTTCGACAGCCCCTTCTTCAACGAGGGACTCCCAAGCCAGCAGTTGGCCTCGGTAAGGTGGCAGACGGGGCCACAAATCCCGTCGCGTAAGGAGGAACCGCGCGTGCGCGTCTTCGAGAAGGAAAGCGAGTCGTTCGGTGGGCTGGTCAGGATCGAGCGGCACGTAGACCCCGCCCGCCTTAAGCACTCCCAGCACCGCCGCGACCAATTCCGCGGATCGAGGCAAGCACACGGTCAAAGCTTCTTCCGTTCGCAGGCCCAGCGCGCGAAGGCGAGCGGCCAGGTCTGTCGCCAAGCGATCCAATTCTCCGTAAGTCATGCGGCGGTCGCCGGTGACCAGCGCCGTCCGCTCAGGGGCCTTAGCGACCCAATGCTCGAAGAGCTCGTGAAGGCGTGCGTCCCTCCGCCCGATTTCGCCGACGGAGGTATCGCGAGTCGCTGCGGTCGCGCAAGGTTGGCAAACCGAACCGGAGGCGGGATTGTCATTGGCAGCCCAACCTCCAAAAAGGCGTTTTTTCAACGTCGGGCTGACCGTGGGGAGCCAGGAGATCGGCTGCTCGGGATCGGCAGCGGCCGAGGCCAACAACGTGCAGAAGGCGTCGATCATGCCGTCGATCGTGGCGGTTTCGAAAAGCGAGGTGGCGTATTCTACCTCCCCGCGGAGGCGATTCCCCTCCTCCCACAGCAGAAAGGCCAGTTCATACTTCGCGGTGCCATTGTCCACGGCCATTCGCTCGATCTGCCAAGGTCCGACCGCTTGGAGCTCCAGCGGCATGTTCTCCAAGACCAAGGCCGCTTGGAACAATGGCGGCCGGTTCCCGCACCGCTCGGGTTGCAGGCGTTCGACGACTTTGCTGAAGGGGACCTCTTGTCGGGCCTGAGCTTCCAATGCCGCGCGATGCACCCGATGAACAAGCTCCCGAAAGCTGGGATCGCGCGACAAGTCGGCCCGCAGGGCTACCGTGTTCGCAAAGAACCCCAGCACGTTTTCCAGTTCCGGCCGCGGACGATTGGCCATGATCGTCCCGACCGCGAAATCCTCTTGCCGGGCATAGCGGCCCAGGAACACCTCATACGCGGCCAAAAGCACGGCAAAGCGCGTGGTTTGGGCACAGCGGGCCAAACGATCCACGGCGGCAACCGTCTCGGCAGATATCTCGAGAGTGCGTAAGGCCCCGGCAAAATCCTGTCGGGCTGGGCGTGGTCGATCGGTAGGCAGTTCCAAGGGCGGTACCGGGCCTGAGCCGCTATCGCCGCCGAGGTGCCGTTGCCAAAAAGCAAGTGCCTCCTCGAAATCGCCCGACGCGACCCGCTCGTGCTGCCAGGCGGCAAAGTCGGCGTAGTCGATCTCCAGTTCGGAGCGTGGCGTGGTCAAATCGCGGTCATGAGGCGAAACACACAAGTCGCGAAGCTCGCGGAGCATCAGGCCAAGCGACCAGCCGTCGCCGATGATGTGGTGCATCGCCAAGAGAACGACGTGGTCCATCGCGTCGAGGCGGTAAACGAAGCACCGCACCAATGGCCCCTGAGCGAGATCAAAAGGCTTGGCCGCCTCCGACCGCAGTTTCTCGTGCAGCGCAGGTTGCCGCGCGTCGGGTGGCAGCGCTTTAATATCCACGAACTCGAAAGGAATCTCGCCCGACGCAGCGATCCGACGGAACGGTTGCCCACGCTCCGCCGGGAACGTGGTACGGAAGATTTCGTGGCGAACGGTGAGTTGGTCCAGGGCAGCCCGGAGGCGTTCGACATCGAGTGGTCCGCGAACGCGAACCGCGGCGGGCAGGTTGTAGAACGGATGGCCCGGCTGGAGCTGGTCGAAGAACCAGAGCCGCTCTTCGGAACAGGAAAGCACCGCGGGACGAGGAGTTCGGCGGATAAGTGGGATCGTTTCGGCCACCTCCGGTCGAGCGGCAGCGCCAGCGCGGTTGCCTCCGCTGGATTCCGCTTCCCGCGGCGATGCGCCCTCGATCCATGCCGCCTGCTGGGCGATCGTCGGCCGCTCAAAGATCACATCGATCGGAATGGAAATGCCGAACTCCGCGCTCAATCGGCCCGCCAATTGGCCGGCGCGGAGCGATTGGCCGCCAAAGGCGAAGAAGTCCGCATTCCGATTTTGCGGATCAACGCCAAGCACCTCGCCCCAAAGTTGGGCGATTCTGCGTTCGAGCGGACTTGCCAGAGAGTGCATTGCGAGATCGGTTTCACCCTGGGAGGGCAGCGTCTCGTTAACGCGCCATTCGGCCAAGGGGGTCAATTCCCCGCGGAGAAACAGTTCGCGGCAGAAGTTGCGGCGAGTCTTGCCGCTGGAAGTCTTGGGCAAACTTCCAGCGCCGATCAACACCACCGCGTAGGGCGGCCACTCGTACTCCTCAGTCACCTCTCGACGGATTTCGCGGAGGACCGCCTCCAGGTCCAACCCCTTCGGTCGGAGGACCTCTTGGACTACGACGAGTCGCTCTTGGGCGTCGCCGTCGATGGAGAAGGCGGCCCCGCCGTCGGATTTCAGAGCGGGATGGACTTTCTGGACCGTCCGCTCGATGTCGTGCGGAAAGAAGTTCCGCCCACCTAGAATGATCAATTCCTTGTACCGGCCAGTGACGAACAGGTGGCCACGATGGACAAAGCCCAAGTCGCCGGTGCGAAGGTACGTTTTCGACGGACCGTTATCGTGGCCTCCCGAGGGCTGCGTGATTTCCGTGGTGGCCTGGCTTGGGGGCCCCGCGGGAGCCTCCAGCCGGGCCCGGAAGACCTCTTCCGTTTCCTGGGGCCGATTCCAATAACCGAGGGCCACGCTGGGGCTACGGACCCAAATCTCGCCCACCGTGCCCGGCGCGAGGGGGCGCCGCGTGCGCGGGTCCACGATAACGATCTCGCCGCCGGGAATCGGCTGGCCACAACCCACGAGCCGCCGGACTCCGCTGCCGCACGAAGTCGTCTCTTCCACTCGGCCCTGCGACAAGGCAGCCGCCGAGACGGATACAAAGAGCGGACCTTCGCCCCGGCGCCCGCCGCTGACTAATAGGGTCGACTCAGCCATGCCAAAGGCCGGGTAGAAGGCCTCGCGGCGAAATCCGTAGCGAGCAAACCGCTCGGCGAAGCGATCGAGCGTGTCGGCCTGGACGGGTTCAGCCCCGTTGATCGCCACCTCCCAGCAGCTCAGATCCAATCCCTCGCATTCCTGCTCGCGTATTTTCCGAAGACACAATTCATAGCCGAAATTCGGTGCTCCCGTCGTACACGCTCGATATCGGGAGATTGCCCAAAGCCATCGGACCGGCCGCTGCACAAAGGCCAGCGGCGACATGAGGACGACGGGCCGCCCGCTATGCACCGGCAGCAAGATGCCGCCGATCAATCCCATGTCGTGATAGGGCGGCAACCACGAGACCGCCGTTGCCCCCGGCTTGTCCAGACGGTGCAGGGCGGCCAGATTGTGCATCAGGTTGCCATGCGTGAGCATCACGCCCTTCGGGTCCCCGGTCGAACCCGAGGTGTATTGGAGGAACGCGAGATCGTCGACGTCACCGCCCAGTAGGAAATCAGGCGTGTCGGCGACGACCGTGGATGCCGAGCCTTGCGGACTCGATCCGACCGCAGCTACGGCGGCGAACCGTTCCGTTGCCTCTACCGCCAGCGTAGCTGCCCCACACTGGGTTTCGATCATCGAGCCGGCCCAAGAGAGAATTTCTGCGTTGGTGAGTACCAAGGCCGCCTCCGCATCGCGCACAATAGCCTGTAACCGAGGCAAGATGCGGTGTGCCCGGAAAGGATCGGGAGGGTAGACCGGGACTGCCACGACCCCGGCATAGAGGCAGCCGAAAATCGCCGCGACGTAATCGAGGCCAGGGCTCATCACCAGCAACACCCGATGGCCCCTGAGTCCCCGGGCCGCCAATTCTGCCGCCAGGGCAAAAGCTTGGCGATCTAATCCCCCGTAGGTAAGAATCTGCTGTTGCTTTTCGCCGTCGGCCAAAAAAATGAACGCCGGCTGACCCGATTGCCTACGCGCTCGCCAACGAGCAATCTCGACAAGGGTTTTAAGCTCGGGGGGAGGCCCGGGGGGACAGTCCGAGGGGGTGGCGGAAGGTTGGGCGAGGATCTGCATGTTGGGATTTGAGTGGCGGTATTGAATTGTAAACTACAATAGACCAATGCGGGCGGGAAAGGCTTGAAGATGACCGTCCACCCATTCGGGTGGATAAAGAATATCAGGAAAATTGCGTGCTTTCCAGCGATTCAGAACCCAACGCGGGCGAGCGCCCGGCAGCCTGGTACAATCTCGCGGCCGACTTGCCTGAGCCACCGCCGACGCCGCTGCATCCGTCCGAAGATCGTCCCCTCCAGCCGCACGACCTGGAGCCGTTGTTGCCCAAGGCACTCATCGAGCAGGAATGGGCACGCACTCGCTGGATCGAAATCCCCGCGACGGTTCTCGAAGCATACTCCCAATGGCGACCGACAGCGTTGGTGCGGGCCCGGAATCTGGAGCGGGTATTGAAGACCCCCGCCAGAATCTACTTCAAGGACGAAAGTGTCAGTCCTTCTGGGAGCCATAAACTGAATACGGCCGTGCCCCAAGCCTACTACAACCGCCAGGAGGGGGTGGCGCGATTGACCACCGAGACGGGAGCAGGCCAGTGGGGCCGCTCGCTCGCCATGACTTGTGCCTCCTTCGGTTTGAGCTGCACCGTCTTCATGGTGCGGTTGAGTTGCCAGCAAAGGCCACGTTCTCGGGCGATCATCGAGCGCTATGGCGCTACGGTCGTCCCCAGCCCCTCCCCCCACACCGCCGCCGGCCGCCGTGCGCTGATCGAAGATCCGAACTGTCCCGGCAGCATCGGCATGGCGATTAGCGACGCGATCGAAACGGCCACCTCCTGTGAGGGGACGAAATACGCCTTCGGAAGCGTTTTGAACCACGTGATGTTCCATCAGACCGTGATCGGGCTGGAAACGAAACGACAGTTGGCAGGCCTTGGAGAACGCCCCAACGTGGTGATCGGGTGCGTCGGCGGGGGGAGCAATTTTGCCGGGATGGCCTCTCCTTTCGTCGCAGACAAGCTCCGCGGCGAGCCGATACGCCTCCTGGCCGTCGAACCCGAAACTTGTCCCACCCTGACTCGCGGCGCATACCGCTATGATTATGCCGATGCGGCCAGACTCACTCCCCGATTCAAGATGTTCACGCTAGGCGTGGACTATGTACCGGCGGCAATTCGGGCATGTGGTCTTCGCTACCACGGGATGTCGCCGCTGGTGAGCCTCGTGGCCAAGCTCGGGATCGTCGAAGCGTTGGCCCTCGCCGAGGCGGACTGCCTTGCGGCCGCCCGGGTGTTTGCCGATGAGGAGGGAATTGTCCCGGCGGCTGAATCGGCCTATGCCATCGCGGCGGCCATCGCCGAGGCACAGCGATGTCGGCAGATGGGCCGAAGCGAGTGCATTGTCTTCACGCTTAGCGGTCATGGCCGCTTCGAGACGGAGACGCCTGGTCGGAAACCATCGCTGTGCTTGATGGAGGGCGATCGGGTATTCAGTTCTTAGCCGCCGTCGGTTGGCTCCTTGAACTTCTGGCCACCCTGACCGAAATTTCAGCCAACGAGAATTCGCTGAGTTGGCGTTGGAAAAAACAGCGGCCCACTTCCTTCGAAGCGGGCCGCTTGTATCGACCAGGTTAGAGTCGAAGGCTGGGGTTATTGCAGCAGGGCGAGGACCTGTTGCGGGCTTTGGTTGGCCAGTTTCAACACACTCAAACCGGACTGGCTGAGGATTTGGGCCCTCGTCAGGCTGGCGGTCTCCGCGGCGAAGTCGGCGTCGCGGATCGAGCTTTCGGCGTCGGTCAGGGCCTGGAGCGTATCGTTCAGGGTGGCGATATTGGTGTCGAGGGTCGTCTTCTGGAAGGCCCCCAACCGCCCGCGAAGTGTGGCCACCGTGGCGATCGCCTGGTTGACCACCTTGCCGGCGCCGACGATGTCGTTGGTAAGTGACTTGGCTCCGCCGGACTTCAATTCGTCCAAACGACCGGCGGTGCCGCCCAGCCGCGAGGAGTTCACACTGGCGATGCCCAAACGAGCTTGCTGGCTAGAGAG
Organism: uncultured Thermoguttaceae bacterium; assembly: GCA_937951625.1. Taxonomy (GTDB): domain Bacteria; phylum Planctomycetota; class Planctomycetia; order Pirellulales; family Thermoguttaceae; genus CALFBP01. The sequence goes on along the minus strand of CALFBP010000018.1, from coordinate 94,739 downwards.
CACATCAGGCCCGATCTGGAACAACGCGCCGCCACCAACAATCTGGAAGTTGAGATTGGTGCCGGCCGTGACGGTCGAGAGCAATTCGAAGCTGAGATCTAGCGTCGAGGTGTTTAACGACACCTTCAGCCCATCGGCCACCGCCTGGATTCCATTGACTTGAACTCTTGCGTCCGTGCCATTGGCGCGCTGGGAGGCGGTATTCGTCGAGTCGTAGGTGGTGAAGGTGCCGGCAAGGGTTTTCACCGAAACGAACTGCTTGGAACCGTACTCGATCGACTTGATCGACAGGCCGGCCGTACCAATCACCTGGTTGGCGTCGTAATTCCCCTCGGAGTCGACGCCGCCGAGCGAGGTGCCTGAGTAGGTCACACCGCCCGTTAGCCACCCGATGTCGTTGCTGGTCACGATACCAGGACCGCCGCCCGACGGACCTGTCACGAGGAACAAGTCCTTCACGGACTGAGCCGTGCCCGAACCGGTGTTGAAGGCGGTGACGAGAGCATCCGCCGTGGTGACCCCCGCCGCGATGTGGAAAGTGAGGATCTTGTTGGCGGCGTCATACGTAGCGTATTCGTTGCCCGCCGTGGCGCCGTTGGCAAACGCGATCTTCACCCCATTGTAAGCAGCGCCGGCGTTCTTGGCGGTCACGGTGACTCGAGCGGTGGAACCATTGGCGGCATAGGTAGTACCCGACGCCGCTTGATTCGTGGCCGTCCTACCCACCTCCATCAGCGTAACCGTGCCAGTAGCCGCCACGCCAGAGCCGTCGCTGTAGGTGACGTTCGAGGCCACGATGCCCAGGCTCTGCAGGGCAGGGTTGGCATTGATGGCGGATACGACCTCGTTGGCAGTGCTGGTAACCACGCCGTTCGCGTCGGTGGCCAGATTGACATAGACACCGTCATAAATCGAGCCATCGGCGGTCACGGACGATGCGGCCGAACCAAAGTTGTTCGTTCCGCCGGATACGACCGAGATTTGGAACTGTGTTCCCACCGCCGCATTCAACTCGGACGCGATCGCGTTGGCTGTCGTCGAGGCCAGATTGGCGGTGTAGGTCACGGTCCTGGTCGCTCGATCGTAAACAATGCTCCTTTCCGTTGCGTGGTTGACGATGTTGAACGTCCAACCGTCGTTCTGGCTGCCCTGAGCAACGGCCTCGACCTTCAACACGCTGTTCGCGCCTTGGAGATACGCGGTCGACTTCCCATTGGTACGCGTGTTGTTGATAAAGCTGATGCTCAAGCTCTGGTTGACGCCGTTCGCGCGGAAGACCACGGGCATGTGGGCCGCAGTGTCTGTGCCGGTCAACTGAATGCGATTGTTCGGCTGACCAGCGCCGGCGGCGTTGTTCAACTCGCCAATCGCGCCGGAGTAATTGATCACGTCAACGACGGTGGTCGCGGAATTGGCGCCAAGGTCCGTGGCCGTGACCTGAGTTCCAATACTGGTGTTGATGGCACTGCGGACTTGGGCCAACGTTGCCGTGACGGTTCCGCCATCGGTGCCCGCGTTGTTGGACAAATCGTTATACGTACCCGCGACGACGTCATTGGTTTGCGCACCGCTTGCCGTGGCGATGAACAAATTACCAAGCTGTTGATTGATCAGATTGGCGACGTTGGTCGCTGTACTTCCCGCGACGGTGAGGGTGACGGTCACCCTGTTGGTCGCGTAGTCGTAGGTGGCGGTATTTCCCGTACCATTGACGATCGTGAGGTCCACTCCGTTGAACTGGGTTCCGGCGATCCTCGCCGCCAGGGTGAGTTGGTTGTCGTTGCCGATATTCACAGGGGTGGCGGCAGCACCCGCGGTAGCCCACTGTGTAGTAGCAACGGTGACATCGATCACGTTGGGACTGCCCGAGGTCCACGAAGCCGTGGTTGTCGCCCCCCTCGTGTAGCGCACGGTGAAATCGCCGGGAATCCTTCCTGCCGTATCGGCTGTGATCTTGATGCCCTCGACCCCGCCGACATTCACGAGCTTCGACTCGCCTTGCGTGGCCGTCGTGGCCACGCGGTTATTGAGGACAGCCTGGACACCCGTAGCGTCGGAGACCAGGTTGATGGCGCTAGCGATCTGCTGGATCGTGCTGCCGGCGCCAAAGTTAAATGTTTGGAAGCCGGCCGTCCCGCCAATCTCGACGGTGGCTGCGCCGCCGATCTGCGAGCCATTGAAGACCAATTCGGCCTGGGTCGCCTGAGCGGCTACATTGATGCCGACGTCGATCTGGGTCTGCGTGCCGAAATTGGCTTGGTTGACTTGCAGATTGGTAAGCCTAGTTTCATCGACGTTCTTGGTGACGAAATCCAAGTTGCCATCGAGCAGGGCTCGGCCTTGGAATCGTGTGACTTGAGCAATTCGGTCAATGGCTTGGAGTGAGGAGTCGATCTGCAATTGATTGGCGGCGATTTGCGCGTCGCTTAAGGCTCCGCGGTTGGCCGCTTCCTCGACCAGACCGCGGATGTCGTTCAACAAAGCGCTGACCTGGCCCAAGGCGCTATCCGCCGTGGCGATCATTTGGTTAGCGGTCTGGTTGTTGGCGATGGCTTTCTGAGCTCCGACGATGTCGCTGCGGAGCATTTCGCTGGCGATCAACCCGGCTGGGTCGTCCTTGCCCGCGTTGATCCGCAAACCGGTGCTCAAGCGGGTCAATGCCTGCTGTAACTGCGCGTTCGTTCTCGCCAACGTTTTTTGGGCGTTGAGCGAACTGACATTGGTGTTGATGCGGGTCATGCGAGATACCCTCTACAAGTTAAAAGTTGGTTCAAAGCCTGACCGGAGCGCGGGGAGCGACGAATCCGGGCGAGCTCAGCGGCATGGTGTTCTGGGGCCACGTCGCCCCTGGCGGCGCTGGCCAAGTGCAAGGTCATGGTTCCCAGCGTTAGGAGAAACTTGTCCGGTGAGCCACTAAAACCCGCGCAGCCACAGCCGGGACGAGCCTCCTTGACGCCCTTCGAAAAAACCTATCGATCAAGTAGACTGCGCACTTTAGGCAAGGCAAAAGTTTCTCACTCGTTTTTTAGGTGTTCTTCTCAGTCACCCGACGTTAGAAGCCGAACAACCGCTACAGTTGTTTGTCGTGGCGGCTCAACGGTTCTTTGGAATGCTTCGGCTTGGGGGGGGATTGCTTCAATTCGCCCAGTTCGTTGGGCTGAACTCGGCTGGCCTGCATGTTCTCGCGCTGAATGGCCTCGAAGACCTCCCGACGATGCACAGGAATCTCAGTCGGGGCTTGAATCCCAAGGCGTACCTTGTCCCCACGGATGTCCACAATCGTGACGACGATGTTGTCGCCGATGATGATGCTTTCGTCGCGCTGTCGGGATAGGACCAGCATCGGTGGCTCCTTGGGGACTTAAGCGATCTTTTTGCGGGCAATAGCGCTCCGCACTATCTCGTGTTGGACGGACCAGTCGCCGTTCGCGATCACCTGACGCCCCAGCCTACGGTCCAAGTTGAGGACCACCGGGGCCTTCAAATTCAACGTGATCGCATGGGAATTTCGGCCCACGATGGCCAAAACGCGGGCGGATTGAAGGTCATCGAACTCCAACGGCTCCAACTCCTGACGCGCCACGTGCAGCCGATAGCCAGGTACATAGCGCCGGGGGCTAACCACGGCGAAAGCCACATCGGCCCGCTCCACACTTTGAAGCCACGCCAACGCCGCATTCTTGCCGTCGGCCAATAGCACCCACTCGCGACAATCCGCAAACCCGGGCAATCCCTCGGGGAAGCGGATCAGATCGTCTGCGGTAACGCGAATCGGACCGAACCGCGTGGTCTGGACTTCCATGACCTCTCCATCCTCTTCAGATCCATCACGAGGTACGTTGGCGCATGTTTCCTGTATCGTCTTGGGTAATTCCGGTAGAACAGGAAAAGCGTTGACAGGGATTTTTTCTCGAGACCACAATTCGGCCAAAGGATTGAAAATTCGTTCCTGATGGTCACAGTTTACCCATCTTTCCAAGCCCCCTTTTCAAAGTGTCGGCGGTGGCTACTCTTCATGAAACAACCGCATTCCCTAAGCGGAGGGTTTGGGCGCAGGCCGTCAGACGCCTCATGCAGCAGGCCAAACCGGCCTCGACGTTCGCCTTTGGTCACTCCTCGGGGCGAAATGGCGACCAAGTTGGACGCCGGGCCGCGGGCGGCTGGGGAGCGGCCGTTCCCGAGGAAACGGCCGCAGAAGTGGGAACCACCGTCGAGGATGCCATGGACGGGCCACCCGCCCCCGGCGACGAGGCGACCACACTTGAGGATGGGAACGAATATTCATCCTCGCGCGCCTTCGGCCGCCATTCTGCCGCCGTTTCCGTTGGACGAGGTTCCGCCGCGGCGCCAACAAGCGGGACCCACGCTTTCGGGTGGTGGTCCGGAAGCACGACGTCGAGTTCGCACGAGGCTTCTAGGTGGCGACCGTCTTGCGTCGTATAGCGGACGAAAAGGTGCAGGTGCCCCCGAGTCGGAGGACTGCCCGGCCACGGCATTTCCAGATAAAAACCCTCTCCGTAAGGCGTTTTGCGGTAAAGCGTGGCGATTTGCTCCGTGGAGTAATCCCAGCGGGCGACGCGGGCGGCGTCGCCGGACCGACCGCGATCGAGGACCACAACGGAGACCGGCCCCGGCGCAGGCACGAGCCGTCCATGCACGTCGCGAGGCTCGATCAGCACCGAAACCCCCGCATCGCCAAACCTTGGGTCCCGTGAATACCCCCCCGTCAAAGACCGGTTCAGTGTAATACGGTCGGCTCGCGTATTGTCGGCCCGAGGATCCAAAGCGATGGCCTGGACGGCAACGAGCCTGGAATCATGCCGGGTCGCACTGGGTGGTTCGCTGGTCCCTGCTTCGGGAATCGCTCGGCCACTCGGGAAGGGCGCCGCACGACGCTGCACGGCTCCAAGCGAACTAGGCGGCGGGCGACGCAAATCCTCGCCTCGTGGACCCACGCTGCGTGCCGAGAACGTTTTCGGCGATCGCGGTCGGCTTCGGTTAGCCGAAGGTTTACCAGGACTAGGCAAAACGTCACGCGCCGGCGGGGAAAGAGTTCCCTTGCCCGCCGGCTCTAAAGGCGGCGAGGGCGACGCGCCACGCGCGGACGGGGCCAAGGTGTCAGGAATCACGCCGGGTGGAAGCGGTCGGCCGCTTTCCACCTCAGGCAAGCGAAACTCTGTAGGGTCGGAGCGAGACTTATCGGAAACGTCACGGCCGCCGGCAGGCAAACGCGGTCCCTGAAGCGAGGGTGAAGTGAAAGAGGGTGGCGTTGGGGGGGAAGAGGAAGAAACACCACCCGGTCGCGCCGACATCACCTTGCCACTCTGACAAGCCTCCAGCGCGGATTCTGCCCGGCTCAGCTCGTCTTCGAGCATGTAAATTTGGTCTTCGAGCATCCGGTTTTCCCGCTCCAAGGCAGTGATGGCTTGGGGGGTATGGCAACCGGCGATGGCCCAAAGCGCCGCGGCGATGGCGGTCCATTTCCAAACGTCCATGGCGTCCTTGCCCTGGCGTAAGGGACCAAGCGTCCGCCGTACCCACAGGGACGCGCGTCACGCTCGGCTGTCAAGTCCTCGCATTCAACCCCGTTCCCGTCCCCCTCTATTCCCCTGAAGGGCAAACGGCGGGCGGCAAGCTCGACCCTGACAAGTCACTTGGGAGTTTCGATGTGTTCGATGACCTGGTCGATCAGTCCGTAGTCACGGGCCTCTTCGGCCGACATGAAACGATCCCGATCCGTGTCCCTCTCGATCTTTTCCAGCGGATGGCCGGTGTGCTTGATGAGAATGTGATTGAGGCGTTCCTTGATCTTGGCGAACTCTTTAGCATGGATCATGATGTCTTCGGCGGAGCCTTCCATGCCGGCCAAGGGCTGATGGATGAGGATGCGGGAATTAGGCAGGCCGTTGCGTTTGCCGCGCGTACCTGCCGAAAGCAACACCGCCGCCATCGAGGCCGCCTGGCCCACGCAATAAGTGGCCACGTCGCAACTGATGAACTGCATCGTGTCGTAAATCGCCAAGCCGGCGGTCACGCTGCCGCCAGGCGAGTTGATGTACAGATGCACGGGAGCTTTCGGATCCTCGGCTTGCAGGAACAAAAGCTGGGCCACGACCAGATTCGCGACGTCGTCGGTAATCGCCGAACCGAGGAAGATGATGCGGTCCTTGAGCAGGCGACTGAAAATATCCATCGCCCGCTCTTCGCGTCCGCTTTTCTCGATGACGTACGGCACCAGGGGCATGGCTAATCCTCCTCGTCCTCAGCTTCTTTGAGTTGTTGCTTCCTGAGGACTTCATCGACCACGCCGTACTGCCGAGCTTCTTCGGCGGTCATGTAGAAATCACGATCGGTGTCCTTTGCGATTCGCTCCAACGGCTGGCCAGTATGCTCAGAAATGATCCGATTGAGGACTTCGCGTGTTTTGAGGATTTCCTGGGCCTGAATTTCGATGTCCGAAACCTGACCGCCCACCTGGCCATAAGGCTGGTGAAGCATGACCTTCGCGTTGGGCAGCGCGAACCGCTTACCCTTGGCGCCGCCGCAAAGGAGCACCGCAGCGCCGCTGGCCGCCAGTCCTACGCAATACGTGGCCACCGGGCAACTGACGAATTGCATCGTGTCGTAGATGGCCAGGGTGGCACTGACGCTCCCCCCTGGCGAATTGATGTAGAAATGGATGTCTTTGTCCTTCTTCTCCTTCTGGAGGTAGAGGAGCTTCATCACCACTTCGTTGGCGTTGGCGTCGTGGATCACTCCCTGGAGGAAGATGATCCGGTTTTCCAACAACAGGTCGCCCAGCGTGAGCTGGCGGAGCCGTTCGTAGTCGCGATAGGCCGCCAAAGGATCCACCAGCGGCGGCCTGGGAGAATTGGTCATGGGTGCTGATCCGTTTGCGCCTCGGGTTTCGCCTCGGGTAGCTCTGAGCCCTTGTCGCCGCCACCCGCCGCCCACTCGACGGCCTCGGCCTCCAGGCTTTCCGGTTCCCAGGGGATGTCGCGGAACTTGGCATGCGCGAGGATCCGATCGATGACTTTGCGTTCAATGATTTGATTGCGGAGCACGTCCATCAGCCCCGCTTTTTCCAGCCGAGCGCGGATTCGCCGGGGACTTTCGCCGCTTTGTTCCGCAATCAATTGGATTTCCTCGTCGTAATCTTGCTCGGTCTCTTCGATTCCCTCGTCTTCGGCGATGCGTTCGAGGATAAAGTGCTGCTTGAGGGCCTTGGCCGTCACCGCCAGACTGTTCTGCCTCAATTCATTTTCGTAAGCACGAATATGGGCCTCGCTGAAACCGCTTCGCCGCAATTCCATCACCGCCCGATCAAGCTCCCGCTGCGCTTGACGCCGCAAGAGGTCGGGAGGGAGTTCCCAATCGGCGGAGGCGGTCAAGACATCCGCGATTTGTTCGCGGGCCCGCTGCCGCTGATGATATTCGAGCTGTCGTTTGAGATTGTCGCGGACCGCATCCCGGAGTTCTGCCTCCGACTCGAAACCACCGATCGTATCGAGCAGATCGCGGGTCAACTCCGGCAACTGGAGGCGTTTTACCTCAGCCACCTCGAACGTGGCTACTACCGTCTTTCCGCGAAGGGCCGCATTGGGGGCATCTTGGCTCAACACGGCCTGCGCCGTGCGCGTCTGCCCCGCACGGACACCCAGCATCGCCTCGCCGAAATTCTCGATTTTGCCGTCGCGAAAACTCAGCACCGGCCGGATGCGGATCAGTTCTTCGGGAGATGATGAGATAACGCGGCCCTCGTAGGTAAACGTCAGCTTCGTGCTGATGTAATCCCCCATCTCCGCCGGCCCGTCATGCGGCGCCAACTGCCCATAACGACTGAGCAAATTTCGCAGGGCGACGTCCACATCCCGATCCGTGAATTCGCGGACGGGCCGCTCGATCGTCAAGCCCTTCCACGTCGGCACGTCGAACTCGGGCCGAACCTCCAGATCGAACTCGTAGGTCATCGGCCCCTCCTCGGGCAATTCGACCGATTCGAGATCGAACTTCGGTTCGCTGATCGCCGCCAGTTCGCGCTCCTCACTGATCTGCTGGATGCTATCCAACAGCAAACTCGTTTTAACCCGTTCCGCGACCTCCTTACGATAACGCCGCTCGATCAACTTCCGCGGAGCGTGGCCCGGACGGAACCCCGGCACTTGAGCCGAGGTCACCATTTCCGAAAACTCCCTGTCGAAGTAGCGCTCAATGTCCTCACGTGAGACTTTGACCACGACGTGGCGCTCACAAGCGCTGCGCGACTGAATGTCCACCTCCAGATTCAGGGGCCGCTTTTCCTCGTCGCCTGACTCGCCATCGAACTCGTCATTCTCGAGTTCGTTCTCGCGCTCGTCGTCCGAACCAGTCAGGGAACCATCGTGTTCTGGAAAGTCGCTTCGGGCCATGCCAGGCAGCCATCCTTCAAGAGAGCAAAATCAAGAGCGGGTGATGGGATTCGAACCCACGACAGCCACCTTGGCAAGGTGGTGCTCTACCAACTGAGCTACACCCGCTTCAAATTCATCGGGCATGACCCCCGCCGTGCATTGAACGCACGACCGGTAATGCAAGCCCTCAAGACCCCGAATTATAAACCGCTACACCTCGACTGCAAGGGCAATTGAAATGCCCCCACATACACAGTCATGAAAAGCTAGGCATCCTAGGAAGAACTGCAAAACAGGCGCCCATCCTAATGGACGGTTTGTAATTACCACTTATTGGCATAGCCACAACGGAGCTCGGCACGCCGCCCACAGCACCCAGTCGAGTACGCGAAAACTCGCGGCTTTCCCCACTCATTATAGACGAACTCTGATTCGAAAATACCATTTGGCGCGAACTTGGACGTATTTCAGGCCCAAATCAACAACGCCCTGAAGTGGGGCGGACCTTCGACAAATACACAACGCGACTGGGCAATCCGGCGTTACGGAAACACCGACCTAAAGCCAACTTTCCGACGCCTGGCCTCTCGTTTTATGCTGCCATTGACGTTCCCAATACTCATATTGGGGGTCGCCCTGACGGAAAGTGAATACGGCATCGGGCAAACGCTCGCCCATCTTGTTTGCCGAGTGAACGCGAACCAGGACCGCGCCGTCGGCGCGACGTTCAACATCCCAAGTATGCGATTTCAACATGTTCAAATCTAGCGAATAAATGGGGCCGCGACAAACGGCCGCTCCCCTCTCGTGGGATGAACCGGGGGATCATATACTGGTTGGCGGTCCGAATGAAGTCATGTTTTTCAAGATTAACAGCGATGCCCTTTCGAACTCGCGGTCGCGGAACCGGTTTGACCATGGTTTGGGGGCGTTGGCTTGGCAACCACCCCGAGCATGCGCAAACGAAGCTGGGTCTTTTTGGTTCAAATTCCGTTTATCGCCAGGTATCCGTCGCAGCCACACCCCCAATATGTGGAGTATGGCTTTTTCGCCCATTGGATCCAGGCGGTGGCACGATCAGGCCTGCAAAAGTGTTTTTTGTATTTTGTGGCAGCCTGCACGCCGTCCTTGGTACCATTGGCGGGCGTTGACATTGATCCCGTGCGACCGTTACGACTGTTTGGCGTCTTGGTCTTTTTGAAGCCGACGGCCTACCCGCCATCCGACCATCAGCGCGACAGTGCCTCGATGGCCTCGGCGATGGCGGCACGCTGGTTATAGATCGGTGCCGGGTCGACTGTAAAAGTGGTCATGTCCTTGGTGATCGCCTCGGGAACCTCGAGGAGCGATTCGTAGCGTTTCGCGTCCTCGGGGCGAAGTCGGGATCGCTTCTTCTCCAACAAATCGCGGAGCAGCCAGAGGAACTCGTAGTCCTCCACGCCCTCGCGGAGCATTTCCCAGCGAATGCTGGAAACAGGGCCTTCGAGCACGGGTCCGGGCCCGGATTTGCCCGGCACGGCGGCGGCCTCGGGCGGGTAGAGGAAGCGTCCATCCCCGTTGCCCCAGAAATTTCTCGTGCCTTTCGGCGTGTCATAACCGCTAACGTAGCTCATCGGGTCTTCATAGGGGTTCTGGGGGGCGTCGGGATAAGCGGCCTCGGAGGTCCAATAATTCGTGGCCCAAATCAGCGTGCCAACGATCTTCCGTTGCCACGTCTGCCAATGCCAGACACGCAGCTCCGTGGCCGGATGGTCGATGAACAGGGTGCAATACGGGGCCCGCGGCCCGGTACACACGTACCACCAGAAACGCTCGCCCTGAGCGCGCCGTTTTTCCGCCGCCGCGTGGTCGTAGTTGGCGCTTAAGGGGCACCAAATGTCCACGGCCCCGGCCAACGCCTCGACCGGCTCCTCGGTAAGCATCCGCTGGATACCCGGCGCATAGCGGTGCAGCCGTTCCATGCCGTTGCGCACGAAGGCGTAATCCTTGGGGTCAGGCTCATCGAACCAGTAGACGTAGGCCATCTGGAGCCACCCCTTCTCGCGGAGATGGGATTCGATCTGCTGGACTTGGCTGGAAAACATGGCCTGATACTCGGGCGTTTGCTCGCCAAAGCGATCGATCGAGGGCTCCCAGCGGGCGTGGAATGTGCCGCCGCCCATTCCTTCGATTCGAAGTTGGAAATTGGTGAAGCGGTATTTCTCGATCGCGGCAGCCATTGCCCGATCGAAGGCGCTGAAGTCGATCTCGGCTCGGGGAGGTTTGGCGTCGGCCACGAATTTCACGCGGAAATGGTCCAACGGCGTGGGATCAAAGGGACTGATGCGGTGCTCGGCGAAGCTCTGAAAGTACAGGTCGAGCAGCTTGCGGCGATCGGCGTCGGTCTTCGCCTGATGATAGCGGAAGACTTCTCCCGGGTTGAATCCAAAGGCCGTCTCCAAATGGTTCCGCTCAGGCAGGGCGAAGTCCCAAACGTGCAGCCGAATGGGGACCTTGACGGAAAGGCCCTTGGCCTCGAGCCTCAGCGAGCCTTCGTAGTCCCCAGCTTTCGCGTCGTGCGGCACGTGAACCAACACCCAAAGCGGCTGGTTCTGACCGGCGGGCACGGTGATCGGCTTATCGAACGGCGGCAAGGCATCGGGCCACCAGTCACGCACCCCAGTGGCATCGCTCGGATGGGCCACGTAATGGTAATATACCCGCAGAACCTTGATATTCTTTGGGGGAATCGTCGCTCCCTGGGGTCCGACCAGTGGGCCGACCGAGGCCGTCAGCCCTTCGAGTGGTTCGGAAGGCCGCACCACGATCTGAACGGCTTCGTGGTCGTTTTTGGCTGCGAACAAGGTCGCGGCGCGACCAGTGGCCGTCGGCAAGGCCCGGCGCCGCGGGACCTTCCACGTGGCATCGCACCACCAGATCGCGGTTTTACCAGGTTCGCCTGCGATCATCTCCCCGTAGTCCGAGCGGTAGAACGCAGGGACGTCGAGCCGGAACTGGGCCTGGATCGGCGACCGCTCGCCGAGGCGTGCCGTGAGTTCAACCAGATGCTTGCCGGGACGCTGGGCGGGCAGTTCCAGTTCCAACGGTCCTGTCTGGCCGCCCTTGAGGGTTGTCCGATTCTCGACCACGAGCGCCTCGTGGTCGGCCGAGGCGTTCGGTGGCCGGACGCGGGCCGAGAGAACGAACGGGGCGCCGCTTGCCCCGGGATTTTTCGCAACGGCCCGCAACACCGCCCGACCCGAGGCGAAATCGTCGTCGAGCGTCAGGCTTTGCAGCTCAGCCGGCTGGCCCTTCCAGTCGACCTCGGCGAAGGTAGTCTTGCCAACGCCCTCGGGCGGTTGACCGTCGAGCTGCGCCTCGAAGCGGAGCTGATAGACCTGGAAGTTATCGTCCTGGCCGGAGGTTCGAAGCCGCAGGAAGATCGCCTCAGCCGGAAACAACTCCCCTGGCAAGGCGGCTTGTGCCGTGCCAACGCCCGGTTGCGAGGTCACGGCCCGCCACGTGGCGCCATCACGGCTGACTTCCACCTGGCAGGCGCCGCGGGTATGGTAGCCCACCGTGACCGAGGCTTCGCCGGACAGCAACCGATGGCCTGGCAGGCCGAAGCGGTACGTCACTTCTCCCCGGCCGTAAAAGCACCATCGATTGCTGTTGAAGCTGGCGGTGGCATGAACCAGTGTGCGGCTCGAATTGCTGCCCTCGGCCTCGAAACGGCTTTCAAACAGGTAGCGGCCTGCCGTGATGCTCTCGCCATCGCCCAAGGTCAATGTGCCGACTGGCTTGTAGATGGGGATGACTTTCGCCAGTCGCACCGAATCGAACTGGATGGTTCCCTTGGTCTCCCATTGGCCCAAGCGGAAGACCTCGCGCGACGAGCCGTCGGGCACGCGAAAGACATGGCCGCAGACGGTCCAATCGCCTGGCAGGCCGCCATAATCGCGATTGACGGAAGCTGGGCCGGAGATGATGCACCCACCGCTACCCTTGGTTTGTCGGGCTCGCATCTCGAAGCGGTAGAGACCGCCTGGTTCGAGCGAGACGGGATCGCTCTGCCATTGATTGGAGCCTTTGCCCGTGCCCGTCACTTCGAGGACCTGGCCATCGATCCAACGCCCCTCGCCGCCCGAGAGATGCCAGCCGAGCGGCCTTCTAACCCCCTCACGAAACTCGGGGTTGGGGATGAGGTTTTCCGCGGCGAAGGTCACAGCGCTCAGCAGGGCGGTTCCCATCGCCACGATCGCCGTTCGATGCCGAAAAGACCAGCAACTCAACTTAAAACCCCGGTAAACCATCGATTCCTCCCTTGAGTCCTGCGGGAACGCGCGTTGACTACCTCGCCTTGGAATGTCGCTTGGATGAAGCAAAAGCGTATCCCCGTTGAACCGCTTGATCAACTCGCCTGGGCGGCACATCCAAAAACTCGCAGCGTGGCTCGTTGCCCAGTCGGCCTATTTTCGGTGCGGCGGCACGGCCGGCTGGCTGCCTACGCCAAGCCCCACGCCCGGCACGATGTCCTGGATCGTGCCGCGGCTGAGGTTGAAGATGGTGAAACCGCTGGCGCCGAGGGCTCGGGCGTGGTGGATTTGTCCGACCACGCGGTCGACCGACAGCGCGGATCGCGAGGCCGTGGCCCCGATGCCGGGATAAATCGGGATTCGCCCGCCGACCAACTCGAGCTGGTTGGCGACCAGCGTGATAAAGCCCAAGTCGCTTTCTGTATAGTCCATCGGGCAAACGAAATCGAGGTAGCCCGCCTTGATCCATTCCGGCCAATCCTGGCCGACCGACTCGCGACAAGCCGGATACGACCCGAACACGGCCGCGGAAATCTTAATTTGCGGCTTGATCTTCTTCGCCTCGCGATGGACCGCCTCGACCAGCCGGGTGATCTGTTTGCATCGCCAATCGCGATACTCGTTTCGTCGCTCGCCGCGGTAGCAATCGTCGGGCCAGCGGGCGACCTTCTTTCCGCTGTCGGCCTCGAATCGCTGGCGGCAGCCATCGCAATAGCAATGATCGCCGTCCGGGTAGCGGATGTAGTCGAAGTGCAGGCCGGCCACGTCGTAGCGGCGGGCGACCTCCAACATGCTGTCGAGTTCGAGTTGGAAGTTCTGGGGATGGGAGGGACAAAGCCAATCGTGGGGCTGTCCGTGGGCCGAGACCTGCGTGCGGCCCTCCTTGCGGAGCTTTTCGACAAACTCGCGAGGGGCGTTCGATAGGTTCCAGTTGACCTTCCAGATGTGGGCCTCCAAGCCGTGCTTCTTACAGGCGGCCACGCACTGTGCAATCTGATCCCCATGCGATGCGACGACCTTGCTCCGCGGCAAGACTTCGCTTTCATAATGGGCCAATCCGCCCCAAAGCATGTTGGGAATCACCATGTTGAAGCCTGCCGCGGCCAGTTCTTTGGCGGTGCGATCCCAGTCGCCGGGATACGCGCCTTGGCCGGAGTGTTCCCAAAACGCCCGACTTTCCTGCTCGCGCGAGGGCGTGGCCCGAAGATACGCCTCGACCAGAAGTCGCCTCGCCTCCTGGGCCTTTTCGATGGCCTCGGGAAACTGTTTCGCTTCGGTTAGCTGTTTGGCCGCGCGGTACGCAGCGGTCCCCGCTTCCAGGGCCTTGGTGGCGGCGGGGTTGGAACTCTTGTTGACGTAGCGGGCCAGGTCCGCCGGGCCCTCCAGATGCCCGACCCGGCCCAAGGAGTCAAGCTTGGCGCTGGCCATCTGCTCCCAAAGTGGCGGCCAGAGTCGCCCGAGCACCGCGGCCAGCATCTGCCGCTTGCCCTCCGGATCGTCGCTGAGCAGGATATGGCTAAAAAACGCCCCGCGATCGCTCAGCAGCATCGCCGCATGACCCGTCGGCTGGCCCTGAGGATCGAACCAGCGTGCGATAATCCGGGCATTCTGGCCGACCGGCTCCGCCGTTGTGATGTTCCAAGAGTTCTGCCGCACGGCCTTGGGCAACCCGGGCAAGTCGGCGGCCTCGAAGCGGATTTCGGCGAACTGATCGGGCGGCGAGGGACGGACGTACTTGGCTTTCCCAAACCCGAGCAGCTTGCCCAACTCGGGCGACAGACTGTAACAAACGAAGAGCTTGCCCCCTCGCTGGACAAACTCCTCCAAGGCCGCGATCGTTTCCCGGCCGATACCCGGATTGTGAGCGAGGATCGCCACGCGGCGACGGGCCAGCGCGCCTTGGGCGGCGGCTGGCTCCTCAATGGCGTCGGAACCGAGGCCGAGTTGTTCGAGGAAACCGCCCACCGCGTCCGCCGCCGCCAGCGCCGCCTGAAGCTCGTGCCGATCAGGAAGCGTTGCTGACGAGGGAACCACGATGGCGACGTCGTGCCACAGGGCGGCAAGCCCGCCGAGCCTCACTGTGGCGTCGGCCGCGGGGCCTCGCCAGATCGAGATGCGAATGCCGTCGATTTTGTGCCAGCCGGTCGGCTTGCCCTCCGGCCGGAACGATGCCTTGGAGAACCGCAGCGTCTGCCAGCCTTTTTTCTTCAGCTCCGCCCCGCCCGAATACCAGCCTTCGCCGCTGCGGAAATACAGACTCAGCCGCCCCACCTTGTCGGCCATGGGGGATCCGATCTCCAGGCGAAACTCGCCCGGCACGGAGAGATCGAGTTGGACTGCCCGATCCAAGATCGTGCGTTCTAACTTGGGGTTCGATGCGAAGGGCGTCGCCATCTCCAGGACGCGCCGCCCCTGGTCTTCAACGACGCGGACGCGCGGCGTGCCGCCTGAGGCCACCCAGGCCCTCGCGGCTGCCTCGGAATCCGGATAGTCGAAACGGTCGATGACCTGTTCGTTCGCGGCGCTTAAAAAAGCCCAAAGGAGTAAGGCACAAGTCATGGCATGGTCTCCCGGCAGATCTTTCGGATTTGGCAGGGTCCGTCTCTCGTGCCTTGCGGCCGGAGAGGCTGCGTCCGCGCGACGCAGATTTCGAGGGCAAGGAATGCTAAGCCTTAGGGTTTCTCGCCCTCCCTATGGTAACCGCCCGACGGCCTCTGTACACTACTCCCCATCACCAACTCCCTTGGCCCGACTTTTGGGGAGGATAGCGGCTTCCACCAGCCTTTGTGGCGGCGGGCATTCTCAGTTGAAGGAACCGTGCTCGATTGGTCATGCCCGAATTGCCTGAAGTTGAGACGATGCGTCGTGGAATCGCTTCGATCCTCGGGGCGCGGATCGAAGCGGTAAGGATTCCGCCTAGCAACTTGCAACCGATTGCGATCGAGCCTCCGATCAGGGAGTTCCGAAGAAAAGCGATCGGGCAGAGGGTGGTCGAAGTGGGCCGAGCGGGCAAGCGGGTGGTAATCGCCTTGGACTCCGGCGAGCGAATCGTTGTCGAGCCGCGGATGACCGGCCGCCTCCTGCTTTCCAATCCACCCGACGAACGATACCTCCGCCTGGTACTGGAGTTGTCGCGATTCGGGCATGTTTGGGGGAGATTGATGTTCTGGGATGTCCGCGGGCTGGGCGTCGTGCGCATGCTGACGCCGGAGGAGTTCGCTCGCCTCGCCTCGGACAAGCTCGGTCCCGATGCCTTGGACATCACGGCAAAACAACTTCGCGAGCGCTTGGCCAGAAGCCGCCGGGCGATCAAAGTGGCACTCATGGATCAAGCCGTGCTTGCTGGCGTGGGAAATCTCTATGCTTCGGAAATTCTCCACCACGCTCGGGTTCATCCCGCGACTCCGTGCGTGCGGCTTCGGCCGCGCCAGTGGAAAAGGATTCACGCTGCCCTGGGCACGATCCTTCGCCAAGCCATCGCCATGCAAGGCTCGACCCTGGGCGACGGCATGTATCGCACGGCCGACGGCAAGCCGGGCAGGTTTCAAGAGCAGCACTTGGTATATCAACGGGCAGGGCAGGCGTGTCGGCAGTGCCACAGGGGCCGCATCGTCCGCATCGTGCAAGCCCAGCGATCGACGTTTTATTGCCCCAACTGCCAGCGGCGACGCAGCTAAGTACCGCGGGCGGCCTGCGGCCGCAACCAAAGCGTCTCTACTGGGCCACGCTCCGTCGTGGCCCACCGACGAAAACGGAGCCGCACCGCATGAATTGGCCCTTTGCCCCGTTGACACAAAGATTGTTGCCCGGGCCTCCAGCCTAGAATTGTCGGTCCAAGGCATTTAGGGTGGTAAAAGGACCGCGGCGCAATCCCTTCCCAAGTGTTTACCCACGCCGCCCCACCAATTGGCAACCCTCTTGCCAAACGCGAACGAAAGCTTCAGACTAGATGGTAAGGGGGACTTGAGTGAAGCCGATGGTCGAGAGCGAGGTGAACGAGGCGATCGATTGGGATGCCGCGTATCGGAACGGGACTCCGCCTTGGGAAACGGGCCGGCCGTGCCCTGAGCTGGTTCGGCTGGTCGATGAGGGAATCATCAAGCCGACGACGACCCTGGAACTAGGTTGCGGGACGGGGGCCAACGCCGTGTTCTTGGCCCAGCGAGGATTCGAGGTCACGGCGGTCGATTCTTCGCCCACGGCGATCGAGCGTGCCCGGACTCGGGCCGAAAACGCCGGGGCACTGCTGCGCATCGTTCTGGACGACGTGTTCGAGTTTGCCGCCACGGCTGGGACGTTTGACTTCGTGTTTGACGTGGGATTTTATCATTCGGTTCGGCGAACCCAGCTCGATCGGTTGCTGGATCTGTTGTGGCGTGTTACTCGCCCCGGCTCCCTGTATCTGACCTTGGCCGGGGCCACGGGAGAGACGGCGGAAGGGGGCCCGCCTCAGGTAAGCAAGGAGGAAATCCATCGCGAACTCGGCCGTATTTTCGAGTTTGTCGAGGTGCGCCCGTTTCGTTTCGAGAGTCCATTCTGCAAGGAAGGCTACCTCGGTTGGTCGTGTTTGATGCGGCGGCCTGTGGTGCTCGGAAAGCGCTGAGTCGTTTGACTGCAAGCCGTCCGTCGCCACTGGCGTGGCTCGGGAGTGCTCAGGGAGGACAACGTGCCTTGAGGAAAAATGTAAAACCAAAAAATGTAGAACTTTGGCTCCGATTTTTTCCAATTGAAGAACCGCGGAGGAATCTGATGAGAAACACGATTTTGACCACCTTGGGCTTGACAGTGTTGCTGGGCATTTGGGGGTGCCAATCGAAGGAGCCCGGGCCGTCGCCTGCGGCCTCGCCCACGGCCGAGGCCCCGCCGGCAGCGCCGGGTGGGGCGCCAGGCGGTCCAGCCATGCCGGGTGCGCCCGGGGAACCTGGGCCGGCAATGACTCCGCCTGGCATGGCCGGGCCCGCGGCGCCCACCGCGCCGGCCGAGGCCGAAAAGCCGGACGCCGCCAAACCGGCCGAAAAGCCCGCCGCCAAAGAAGACAATTCAGACGACCCCTTCAGTTCCTCCATGACAACCCCGCCGAGTAAGGAGACTGGAAAGATAGGCATAACCGGGGCTTTGGGCAGGGCATTCTTGAGGGCTGCCGCAGCCGGGGGCAACGAAAATTCCTCCACCAAATAAACCGCCAAGAAAAAAAAGAGTGCTGCATGCGGACGTTTCTCGTTACCGGCGGGGCGGGGTTCATCGGTTCGCACATCGTCGAGGCGCTTGTCCGGCGGGGCGATCGGGTTCGCGTGATCGACAACCTCAGCACGGGATTTCTTTCCAACCTGGAACCTTTTTTGGAGAAAATTGAGTTCATCAAGGCCGACTTGCTGGACGAAGAGGCCGTGAACCGGGCGGTGGAGGGTGTGGACTGCGTGTTCCACGAGGCCGCCTTGGCCTCGGTGCCGTTGAGCGTCGAGCAGCCGTTGATGACCCACGCGGCGTGCGCAACCGGCACCGTGACGCTGCTGGACGCGGCGCGACGAGCAGGCGTCCGACGCGTGGTTTACGCAAGTTCCAGCGCAGTGTATGGGAATCGGCCAACCAGCCCCAAGCGTGAAACCGATCTGCCTGCCCCCATCTCGGCCTACGGCGCGGCCAAGCTGGCGGCGGAATACTATTGCGGCGCCTTCGCAGCTACCTTTCCGCTACAAACGGTCGCGCTGCGATATTTCAACGTCTTCGGTCCGCGTCAAGATCCCAAAAACCCGTATGCGGCGGTGATTCCGTTGTTCATCACGGCGATTCTCGAGGGGCGCCCGCCCGTGATTTTCGGGGATGGCGGCCAATCGCGAGACTTCACTTACGTCGGCGACGTAGTTCAAGCAAATCTGCTTGCCGCTGACGCACCGGCCGCGGTGAACCAAGTGATGAATGTGGCCACCGGCCGCTCGATCACCCTCTTGGAGTTGTTGGCGGGGCTGAATGAAGTAATGGGCACAAGCGTCGCCCCCACCTTCGCCCCGCCTCGAGCGGGGGACATTTACGAAAGCACCGCGGACATCACCCTGGCCCGCCGTCTCTTGGCCTACGAGCCTCAGGTGTCGCTCATCGACGGGTTACAGCGATCGATTGACTATTATCGCCGCGTGGTCGCGACGTGATGGGTTGGCGTACCGGAACTTCGCAAACCACGCCTACCCCCACCAAGGATTTTATATCGCACTTTCTGACGATGTTGGGGCGAGTTTTGATTTCCTGGGCTGGAATTGTGGTCGATGCCGGTTTACGCAAAGACCACCAATAAGCGGCACCCACGCCAATCAGCGCCGCGGAGGAGGCCAAAAATAGGATTGGATAGCCCGGCAAGCCGAACGACTCGCTCCCCCGGATGAGACCTCCAGCCGCCGGCCCGGCGACCAATTGGCCCACATCGAAGGCAGCCAGGATAAGCGTAATTCCCATACCGCGATAACGCTCCGGGAACGTCGCCGTCCCCAACGCTGCCACCACCGGATACAGAATCGCCTGGCCAATCCCGTAGGGCAAACCGGGAAGAAGGAATTTCCACTCCGAATCCACCGCGAGATAAAGCACTTGGGCCAGCGCCAAGAGCCCCAAGCCAATGACGACCATCACCTGAAGCCCAAGCCGCTGCAACACGTAGCGGTTGACGATCCGGGTGGCGACCGCCGTCACCGCCACCACCGTGAAAAAGGTACCAATCCGCGGCACATGGATGAATTCAGCGTAAGGCCGCAAAAACGCTTGCGGAAGGGAAAGTGCGGCGCCGGCCACCATGCCCACGACGAGGACAAAGCCGGGTTGGTACTTCCAGAGGGTCTCCCAAGTCACCGGATCACGCCTCTTGACGAGAGGGTGGGTTCCTCGGGTGGCAAGCCAAGCGAAGGGGATTGCCCCAAGAACCAGTAGACCAGCCGCCATGAACATGCGGTCGACCACCCAACGTTCGGCAGGACCAGGACCCGCGAGGGCGTCCCCCAGTTGCGTGCCAAGCATCATGCCCACAAATCCGGAGGTCCCAAGGATGCCGAGGACCTCGGCCATCCTGGAAATGTTGACACCGGTGGAGATGAAGGTCGTCGAAGCCCCGAAAACGCCTGCGATCGACGTACAGTACAGCAGTCGCAGGAGGTAGATTTCGGGTCCGTCGCAACGGGAAATGGCCAGATGTGCCAGGCACGTGCCGGCCAACACCACCAGCGAGCCGAGCCAAATCCGCTTCGGACCTTGTTGGTCGATCGCGACGCCGAGGGAGAATCGGGCCAGCAGGCTTCCCACCATGCCCAGCCCCACAATCCACCCAAGTTGCAGCTCCGTGCCACCGAGAAGCGTCACCAAGTCCGCATAACGAAACAAAATGGCGACGGCCACGGTGACCAACGTGCTGGCCGCGTAGGCGTACCAGAAGCGCGGACCGTACAGGCGACTACAGCCGTCCGTGTTCTCGGCTGTATCAACCTCGGAAGCAGGAGAAGATCCCGAACAGGGGGGAGCCGTTGGAGAGGAGCAAGGCATGGAATTGGGGTCGCAAACGCAACAAGGTAGAGTAGTATACTTGAAACGTTATTCAAGGACAAGATGATCGGTTGCGCGGTTCGTGCAACTTGAACGGATATGCCGAATCGAACGTTGGTGGCCGTCGCCACCTACAACGAGATTGCCACCTTACCTCGACTGGTCGAGGAAATTCTCCGCCACGCGCCGGATGTTGAGATCCTCGTGATCGACGACAATTCGCCCGACGGCACCAGCCTGTGGTGCGAGTCCAAGGCGGCAACCGAGCCGCGACTCCGGTGCTTGCGTCGCGACGGCAAGCTTGGGCTGGGAACCGCGTTGGCCATGGCCATGCAGTATGCTGCCCAACGTCGCGACCAGTACACCTATTTGGTCACTATGGACGCGGATTTCAGCCACCCCCCAGACCGACTGCCAGCCCTTCTGGAGGCCATGAATTCCCCCGGAGGGACGCCGGTCGACGTGGCGATCGGTTCTCGCTACATCGCGGGGGGGAGGATCGAGGGCTGGCCTTGGAAGCGACATTTGATGAGTCGAGCGGTCAATCTGGTCGCCCGGTGGCTCTTGGGCATGTCGCCCAAGGATTGCAGCAGCGGTTACCGCTGTTACCGCGTGGAGATGCTGGCCCGGCTGGATTTCCAAAAAATCTTTTCGCACGGCTACTCGTTCGAGGAAGAAATCCTCTGGCGACTCCATCGCCTCGGGGCCCGATTCGCCGAGGTTCCCATCGCCTTTATCAACCGGCGGCAAGGGCATTCGAAGATCAACGGTCGGGAATTGGTCACTTCGGCCTGGGTCTTGTTGCGGCTGGCAGCCCAAGGCATCTTCCGGCGATGAGTCGGGGGCTGTCTGAAAAACCCCAGACTTTCCCGTCAATTCAGACTATTCGTGAATGCTAACCCCCCCGAAGGCTGAATCGCCGTGTGTGACGGCCAGAGGCCGTGAGTTCGGGGGTCGGGAAGGCTTGTGGCCGGAAGGCCCCTTTCCTCGAAAAGGCCGCGGGCCGCGGAGGCGAAAGGCTTCGGGTTCCAATGTGACTCAGCCGCTTTCGAAATGTGCCCTGAGCATGGCGAGAAGCCAAAGCTGCTGCGAAGGCTTCGAGGGACCTCCGTTCGAAGCGGATGCAGAATTTCAAAGAACAGTTGATGCCCGATTCTTAGGTAAAACCTGTGGGAAAGAGCCGGTGTTGTGTTTTCCAGCCGGTTTAGCGTAGAAGCGCTGCTCCGACACGGATAGAACGGCCGCTGGTGGAGATGATGGCCCACGGTCGCTCTGCTCGAAACGCCCGCCGTTTTGGTATACTGGGCGTCATGAGCAACGATCTGACGCTTCCGCAAGGCGATCCGGAACGACACCTTTCCGAGCAACTGAGTGTTCGTCGCGGCACCCCACCCGCCCAGGTCCCCGGCTATGAATTCGAAAGATTCCTGGGAGAGGGGGCCTACGGGGAGGTCTGGGTTGCCGTGGAAAAAAACACCGGACGCCGGGTGGCGGTCAAGTTCTACACCCGGGGAGGTGGGCTGGATTGGTCCCTTCTGGCCCGCGAGGTCGAAAAGCTGGCCTTTCTGTTTGCCGACCGATACGTGGTCCAATTGATCGGCGTGGGCTGGGATGCCGACCCTCCTTATTACGTAATGGAATATATGGAGCGGGGGTCGCTCGCCGAGCGGCTTCAAGAGGGCCCGTTGCCCGTAGCCGAGGCGGTCGAGCTGTTTCGGGACGTGGCCGTTGGGCTGGTTCATTCGCATGAGAAGGGGGTATTGCACTGCGACCTGAAGCCGGCGAACGTCCTGTTGGACCAAGATGGAAAGCCACGGCTGGCGGATTTCGGACAGTCGCGGCTCTCGCATGAGCAGATACCGGCCTTAGGCACCCTGTTCTACATGGCCCCGGAACAGGCGGACATCAAGGCCGTGCCCGATGCCCGATGGGACGTTTACGCCTTAGGCGCGCTGGCCTATTGCATGTTGACCGGCAATCCACCTCACAGGACGCCGGAGGCGCTGCTCGAACTCGATTTGTTGCCGAATTTGGAACAGCGGTTGGCGGCCTATCGACGCCGGATTCGCAAGGCCCCGCCGCCGAGCGGTCATCGGCAGGTGGCGGGCGTGGATCGCGCGTTGGCTGAGATCATCGACCGTTGCTTGGCCGCGGATCCCCGGCGCCGTTACCCCAATGTGCAAGTGGTGCTCGATGCCCTTGACGCCAGAGCAGCGCGGAGGCAACGTCGCCCCATGTTGGTGGTGGGGGCCCTCGGGCCGATGCTCTTATTGGCCGTGGTCGCGGCCTTTTCGTGGCACGGGTTCAGCATGGCGCTGGGCCGTTTTGAAAACGACTTGGTGACGCGGGCGTTGGAAAACAATCGCCTGAACGCCTTGCGCGTGGCCGGTTCGGCCTCCAAGGAATTGCAGCGACGCCGCGACGCGGTCGAGCAAGTCGCCAGTTCCGCCAATTTCGCTAGCGCCGTCGCCAGCATGATGGAGCAGCCAGAGGTCAAGAGGCTGGCACAATCGTTGAGCGAACCAGGTCGCAGTGAGGCAGAGTTGGAGCCGCTTCGAGAGCGTTTTCGGCAGCTCGACCAGCGTCAAAAGCTCCAGAAACAATTCGAGGCGATCATTCCCGCTTGGATGCCGGCCCCACGGACCGAGGGCGGCGAAGAGGAGTACGAGGCGGCAAGCTGGTTCTTTTGCGATGCCCAGGGCCTTTCCACGGTTCGCGTGCCCGAGTCGAAGACCATCGGCAAGAACTATGCGTGGCGGAGTTTTTTTCACGGTGGACCGTCTGATGAGGCGCGGGATTGGCGTCCCCCGCCGGGCCATCACTTGAAGACCACCACGCTTTCGGCGGTTTTTCGCAGCGAAGCGAGCCGGTATTGGATCGTGGCGATTTCGGCCCCGGTCTACGATCCCGCCGATTCGAACAAGTTTTTGGGCGTGGTGGCGTTGACCGTCCGGGCGGCGCGGTTTGTGAAGCTCGAGGGCGACGAAGACCAACAAGCGGTGCTCGTCGATTTGCGGCCAGGAGAACACTCTGGGATGATTCTCCAACACCCGCTCTTCGATGCCTTCATTCAGGCAAACCAGAGGCCCCCGGATCATTTGAAGGACTTTCGCCTTGCCCGGGAAGACCTTCCCATCACGCCGGAGAAAATGCGGAATTATCAAGACCCGATGGCCCGGACACCCGAGGGCCGCGACTTCGATCGGCATTGGCTGGCCCGGCTTGAGCCGATCCGTGTTTCAGGGCAGGACGTGGGCTGGGCCGTGATCGTCCAGGAGTCGTATGATACGACGATCGGTGCGGCGCTTGCCGCCCTGCGCAACGAGTTGTTGCGGGCCGGGGCCGTTGCCGTGGGAATGATCGTCGTGGTGCTGCTGGGCATGTGGGGCCTGGCCCTGCGAATGCTCCACGGTGCGACGCCCTTGAGACGCTGGCTGACCCCAAGCTCGGTCCCCGATCGCTCGGCCAGCGCAACCACGCCGACCAGCGCCGCGCAGTCCCCACTGCTTAACGATGGCGGGCAGGGTGCTCGGGCGGGGGCGAAGATAAACGATGCGGCGGAATCAGCGGGATAAGTCTCCGCGTCCGGCCCACGACAAACAAGCTCCCGGGGGTTCCCGGGCAGGGCTTCGGTTTTTCGTTGAGCGCGTGTCGTCATGGCCGATCTGGTAGCCCAAGGCAGACATTCGCAACAGCGGTGGCGGCGGCCGCTCCCGGAGGGTCAGGCGGTGATCCTCGGCCGCTCGGCAGGCGTCTGGGCGGTTCCTTGGGACCATCATGTGTCGCGACGCCATGCGGAGCTGGTTTGGAGAAACGGCGCCTTGGAGGTGGTTTGCCTGCCCTCGGCCAGCAATCCCATCTTTTTTCAAGGCAGGGAAGCGACGCGTTTTCGCATTGCCCCGGGCGAGCACTTCGTGATCGGCGAAACCACGTTCACGGTGGTCGATCAAGAGGCTCGAATCACTGACGACGCCCCGCAACCGTTTCAACAGCAGACGTTCAGCTCCGAATTCCTCCGGCAAGTTCGCTTTCGAAATCCTGATTACCGCATGGAGGTCCTCAGTCGGTTGCCGGAGGTGATTTCCGGGGCGACGGGCGAAGAAGAGTTGTGCGTGCGCTTGGTGAGCATGTTGCTGGCGGGCCTGCCGCGGGCCGACGCGGCGGCGGTGGTCCATCTGGATATGGGACGGGACGTCGTTGCCCAAGGGTGCGGCCGAGTGCGGACCATGCATTGGGACCAACGTCTGATGAGCAGCGACGACTTCCGTCCCAGCGAGCGGCTCATGGAGGAGGCCTTGCGCCAACGTCAAAGCGTGCTCCACGTGTGGCGCGGCCGGGAAGCCTCTTCCCAGCCGTTCACGGCGCGGGGCAATTTCGATTGGGCTTTTTGCACTCCCGTGCCCGGCGAAGCCTCGCGGGGCTGGGTGCTTTACGTGGCGGGCCGCTTCAACGTCGAGCTTCCCGCCATGCCAGCCTCCTCCGATCCCAGCGACCTGCGCGAGGACGTGAAATTCACCGAGTTGGTCGCGGCCATGCTCGGTTCCTTGCGGCAGATGCAATTGCTCAACCGGCAGCACGCCAGCCTCAGCCAGTTCTTTTCGCCCGTGGTCCTCAACACCCTTTCGATCGAGGATCCCGATGTCGTGCTCGCCCCCCGCGAGACCGAGGTCTCCGTGTTGTTTTGCGACCTCCGCGGCTTTTCCCGGCATTCCGAGCGCCACGCCGATAGTTTGCTGGAACTGCTGAACCGCGTGAGCAAAGCCCTGGGAGTAATGACCCATCATATTCTCGAACAGGGGGGTGTGGTGGGCGATTTCCAGGGCGACGCGGCCATGGGCTTCTGGGGTTGGCCGCTGCCGCAGGATGACGCGATCCTGCGGACCTGCCGGGCCGCGCTGGCCATCCGTCGCGAGTTCGACTCCGCCGCCCGGCAGACCAGCAGCCCTTTGGCTGGGTTTCAGGCGGGGATCGGGGTGGCCACGGGCAGGGCCGTCGCCGGCAAGATCGGCACGGTCGATCACGTGAAAGTCACGGTGTTCGGGCCGGTCGTCAATCTCGCCTCTCGCCTCGAAGGCATGACCAAGATCCTTCGGGCGCCGATCCTCTTGGACGACCGCACGGCTCGCGCCGTGCGCGAACAGGTGCCCCGCCACGTGGCCCGAGTGCGGAGACTGGCCGTCGTCCGGCCTTATGGGTTGGATGCGGCCATCGAGGTCAGCGAACTCGTGCCGCCGATCTCTGAGTGTCCGCTGTTGACCGACGAGCACCTGGCCATCAGCGAAGCGGCCCTGGACGCTTTCCTGGCGGGCCGCTGGTCGAACGCTTACGAGCTTCTCCACCGCATCCCCGCCGAGGACGAAGTGGCCGATTTCCTGACCGAGTACATCGTTAAGCACAAACGCACGCCCCCGCCAGACTGGGATGGCGTGATCACGCTGGAGAGCAAATAGGATGCGTAGGCCGCCCCAGCCGCACGCCCCGCCAGCGCCCGAACGAAACCCCGGACGAGTGCCAAAGGGGCGACGCCTCGTCGGGATCGGCAAAAGAAGGCGTGGCTTGGCCCCAACAGGAATTCGCCATCCCGCCCTCCCGGCATCCTCACACGGTGGCATACCCCCGCGCTGCCTTCCGCGTCGGAGCTCACTTCTTTTCCGGCCAGGGCATGAAAATCGCGACATCGTCGGCGTCGGGAAACAATCCGGCGTTGCCATCGGGATTGACAGTGAAACTCGCACCGCCGTCGTCCCGACCATTTATGTTGACGCTGTACACCAGGCAGCCGGCTCCTTTCCGCTCGTATCGCAAGGGAGCGTTCGCGAAGGGGTCCTCCGGAATGGCCGCGAGATATTGGGGTACGAGCTGCGCAAGATCGGCGGGATACTCACCGTGGTCCGCGCGATACGCGGCCAGCGCGAAAGCAACCTGTCCAAAGGCCGTATAAACTGCACCGCGGTCCTCCGCCTTAACCACCGACGAGATGGCAGGCAAGAGCAAGGCCACGAGCATCCTGCCGATTTGGCGACCCATGCTCCGTCCTGGAGAACTCGTCAATAGCTCGGCGAGCCATTTCTTCGGATCGCGGGCCTGTTGGGCCAACTGTTGGACGTCGGCTTCGATCTGGGCAATCGCCGCGTCGCGTTCGGCTCGGGTGGGTTTCCCAAACGCCTCGACAAAGCGGTCGAACCAGGCGTTGCCCATGCGCAGCGGCTCTTCCCAATTGATCGCCCAGGCTCCCGCCCAATTGGCCAGTCCTGCCACGAGCCCGCTCGTGTCGCCTCCGCTGCCTGTCAAAAGCCGGATTTCGGCGGTCCCTCGTCGAGCCATCATCGAAACTGCGTCCAGAAACATGAATCGTTCGCCGGTACGGATCTTGTCAACCATTTTGGGCATGGGCGGCAACCGCCGCAGTTGTTCGGCGAGGCGACGGGCTTGCTCGGCGGAAAGTCCTCCGTGATGGGCGATCGCGGCGTCGGCGTGGGCCGCGGCGCCTTCGATCGCAATCCCTACCAGACATTCAATGAGCGTGGGCCCTTGGGGGATCAGGCGAGCCAGGCGGTGGCAAGCCAGAACGTCGGCCCAGGCCTCGTCGGCTTCCCCCCTCTTCAACCGAAGCATGGCCCTGGCGATCAGGGCCCCGCTTGCGTTCCTCGCGTGCAGTACCATGGGAAGGGACGCTGCGATCACCATGGGGTGGTCGCCCGAGCCAAACAGAGGGAAGTAAAACCGCTCGCGTTTGCTGGCTGCAACGATGAGCTCCAACGCCTGCTCGTTCTCCTTCAACCACGCGGCGACAAGGGGGAAATCGTCGGGCAACCAAGGTCGATGGCGTGCCAGTTCGAATTGGGACTCGAGTGGTTGGTCTACGTCTTCGTCATGGTCCCCTACCTGCAACGCGACTTTGCGGTTTCGCTGGATGTACGAAGTCTCGTCGATGAAGTATTTCCCTTGCTCGGGCGGGGGTTGAATGCCTAAGAGCCGGGCGACGTGCTCACGTCGTTCCTGGAGCACGTCTCTAGGGCCGAAGGCTTGATAAAACGGCACGGCGGCGTTGTTGTCGGGCGTAACGCCTTGAGAGCTGATCGCATTCAGGGCGGCGAGGTAATCGATGTAGCCGTCCTCGGCCAACGGCTCCGTGATGAAGGTCGTTTCCCTGGAGAGCGCGATCTTCGGCCTCGGCAGCTTCAGCCGGCCATCCCCCCCGCCAGCGCCGGCGGACCAGAACACCCAGGCCACCGCCACGCCAACCCCTATGAAAAACGCGACTACGTGAGCATAACGCGGTCGGAGAGTCGATCCCTCGTTTCGGGGAGTCATCTTTGTGTCCCTCAAAAGGGCATTGCCGCGATAGAATATAGGTATTGTATTCGTTGATATCCACAGGGAACCATCTGAAAGTCGTGAAGACGCTTTCCACGCAAAGTCAAGAAGGCGAGCACTCTTTGGGCCTCTTTGATAAGGCAACGGGGGCAGCTCGCAGCGACGGCTTGACTTGCAAATTGCGTTCGGTTCCTCCATCCTGGCTTGACTGAAGCGGCTTGGTCGAGTGCCTCTGCGTGTGAGAAGCGGGGTCGCGGAAAAATGCACTCCCGCATTACAATAGAAAATTCGGGGGCGAACTAACAAATAAACAGGGAGTAGTTACCCCGGGTATGGACCCTTGGGATTTTGCTTTGTTGGTTGTAGCCGGTTTCGCGGCGGTGGTCGGCTTGGCTCGTCTGATGAACGGGCGCCGACGGCAGCTTGCCGAGGAGCTGCAACGGGAACTCGAGCAAATGCCGAGGGGTGATTCGCGTTCTAACGGTAACGACGCCGGCGCTTCCGAGGCCTCTCGGGCGACTTGAGGCGACCGGCACCTACCACCCTCAGGCGCGCCACCACTCCCGAGGGACATCAGGCGACGGGGCCTTTGCTGGCGGATTACAACAGCTAGCTAAAAGCATGGTAACGATTCAATGCCCAAATACGTTTTTATCGAGACGCTGGGCTGTCAAATGAACGTGCTGGACAGCGAGCTGGTCGCGGCCAGTCTGGTCCGCGCCGGTTACGAACTGGTCGACAGCCCGCGCAAGGCCGACACGATTCTTTTCAACACGTGCAGCGTGCGGCAGCACGCCGAAGACAAGGTCTACAGCGCTCTTGGGCGGTTGAAACATGTCAAGGAGCGAAACCCGGAGAAAATCATCGGGGTGCTCGGATGTATGGCCCAGAAGGACCGGGAACTGGTGTTTCGTCGGGCGCCGCACGTGGACTTGGTGGTCGGGCCGGGCCAGTTGGGCCAGTTGCCGCGACTGCTGGAGCAGATCGCGGCGGGCGAGGGCCCGAAGCTCGAGGTCAGCCTCGACCGCAAGGGCGCCTCGCGGCCGCTTGTGGAGCAGAGCTTCGCCCACTTCGACCCCGCGCGCGATGTACGACCGTTAGGTGGCCGCGCCCAGGCGATGGTGCGGGTGATGTTCGGGTGCGACAAGTTCTGCACCTACTGCATCGTGCCCCGGGTCCGCGGGCCGGAACAAAACCGCCCGGCCGCCGAAATCGAGGCCGAGGTCCGCCAGTTGGCCGACCAGGGTTGCCTCGAAGTCACTCTTTTAGGGCAAACGGTCAACAGTTACCGCGATGCCAGCCAAGGGCGAACGGTCCGCTTGTCCGATCTTCTGGAGCGGCTCGCCGCAATCGAGGGAATCCGTCGCCTCCGCTTCGTCACAAATTACCCCCGCCACATGACCGACGATCTGCTCCAGGCCGTCCGCGATCTGCCCAAGGTCTGTCCGTATCTCCACGTGCCCGCTCAAAGTGGGTCGAATCGGGTTTTGCAAAGGATGAAGCGGGGCTACACAGTCGAGTTTTACCGCGAGATGCTGCACCGCGTGCGGGAGATGGTTCCGGCGGCCACGGTCACCAGCGATTTCATCGTCGGCTTCTGCGGCGAGACGGAGGAAGATTTCCAACAGACCGTGGACCTGGTGCGCGAGGGCCGCTTCAAAAATAGCTTCATCTTCAAGTACAGCCCACGGCCGGGAACCTTCAGTGCCGAGCGCTATGCCGACGATGTGCCAGAACCGGTCAAACGCCGTCGCAACAATGAGCTTTTAGCGATCCAAAATGCGATCAGCGCTGAAGAAAACGCTCCGCTGTTGGGCCAGACCGTCGAGGTGCTCGTCGAAGGGCCTAGCAAAGTGAGCCGCAAGCCCTCCCGGCAGGGAGAGATAAACCAACTGACCGGGCGGACGGCCTGCGACCGGATCGTGGTCTTCGACGGCGACGACAGCTTGATCGGGCGGATCGTGCCCGTGGAAATCACCCAAACCAGCGCGTTCACGCTCTTCGGGTCCGTGTTGGACCGGCCGAAGCCCTGAGCAGCCCGCATTCGGAACCTTTGCTTTTCATGGACCTCGCAGAGCTTCGCCGATATCTGGACGACGCGGCCGCGGCCGCGGCATGGTTGCGATCGCTTGGATTGACCGATTTGCGGCGGGGACACGCGAATCTGGTCGAGATCGCCGAGCGGGGGATGCCGCTGGATCTCTTGGCCTCGATGTGTGATTCGTTAGCCAAGTGTCTGAACGCCTGTCCCGACCCGGACATGGCGATGAACAACTTGGGCCGTTTTGTGGCCGCTGCCCGCAATCCGCTATCGCTCGGCACTCTTTTTCAACGCGATCCCACGGCGCTGGCCCCGCTGGTCCAGATTTTTTCCACCAGCCAGCACTTCAGCGACTTGTTAGTCACCGATCCGGAGAGCTTCGACCTGCTCCGTCTGACCGAGGGCCAACCTGTCGCTCGACAATATCTTGTGGATGAATTGACCAGTGAGGTCTCGGCATTGGAGCACGAGGCGGCGGTGATGCGGGCATTGCGGCGATTCAAACATCGGGAGATGTTGCGGGTCGCGTACGGCGACATCGTGCGGGATCAGCCGTTGCCCACGGTCGCGTCGCAAATTTCCTACGTGGCCGACGCCGTGTTGGAGGCCGCGGTGGCCGTGGCTTGGAACAAAGTGCAGCAGCAGCGCGGGTCGCCCCGCGGGCCCGACGGCAAGCCCGCCCGATTCGTCGTGCTTGCCTTGGGAAAGCTCGGCGGGGTGGAATTGAACTATTCGAGCGACATCGACCTGATCTTCCTTTACGACGTCGAGGGATCGACCGACGGCCGCCGCCCGATCACCAACGCCGAGTTCTTCGACCGCCTGGCTCGCGAGCTGATCTCATTGCTCACCACGCCGACCGAGTTGGGCATCGCCTACCGCGTGGACCTGCGACTGCGTCCGGAGGGTGAGCGGGGCCCCATGGTGCTGAGCGTACCCGCCGCGCTCCAGTATTACGATCTTCGCGGCCGGACGTGGGAGCGCCAAGCTTACATCAAGGCCCGGCCTGCGGCCGGCGACCATGCCCTGGGCCACGAATTCCTGGCAAAGTTGGAAAACTGGATCTATCGCCGTTACTTGAGTCGGGCCGACATCAGCGGAATCCAGTCGCTCAAGCGGCGGATCGAGCAAAGGACCCTCCGCGAGGGCGGAAACGCCCGAGACGTCAAAACCGGCCACGGTGGAATCCGTGACATCGAGTTCGTGATCCAATTCCTCCAATTGCTCAACGGGGGAGATTTGCCGGGCGTGCGGACTGCGAATACCTTGGAGGCCATCGTACGGCTGGAGGCGGCCGGCTGTCTGAATAATCAGGAGCGGACGATCTTGGAACGGAATTATCAATTTCTCCGCAAAGTCGAACACCGCCTGCAAATCCTTTTCGATCTTCAAACCCACCTCCTCCCCGAGCAACCCGCGGAACTCCGCAAGCTAGCCCTGCGTTTGGGCTACATGGATACGCCAGATCGGCCAGCCTTAACCGCCTTCCTGGCCGATTACCAGACCACGACGGACCTGAACCGCAAGATTCTCAATCACTTGCTGCACGACGCCTTCGGCGAGGACAACACCAGCCACGCCGAGTCGGACCTGGTGCTCGACCCTTCTCCGCCCGAGGACCGGATCGTCGAAGTGCTTGGCAAGTATCGCTTCCGCGACGTGAAGCAGGCCTACCGCAACCTCATGGCCTTGGGGGAAGAAAAAATCCGCTTCCTCTCCACGCGGCGTTGCCGGCACTTTTTGGCGGCCATCGCCCCAGAGCTTCTTGCGGCGATTGCCGCCACGCCCGATCCCGACTTCACCCTCGTGAACCTCAATCAGGTGAGCGATTCGTTGGGCGGCAAAACGGTGCTTTGGGAGTTGTTCAGTTTCAATCCGCCCTCGCTCAAATTGTGTGTGGAGGTCTGTGCCTACAGTTCGTATTTGTCTGGGATTCTCATCAGCAACCCGGGCATGATCGACAGCCTCATGGACAGCCTCGTGTTGGACAAGCTTCCGACGCGGGAATGGTTGGAAGAGCGGCTGGCCGAGTTATGTCGAGCAGCCGAGGACTTGGAGCCGATCCTCCACAGTTTCAAGCACGACCAGCAGCTTTGCGTGGGCGTGCGCGACATTTTGGGTAAGGAGGACGTGTCGGCCGTGACCGGCGTGTTGTCGGACATCGCCGAAGTATGCCTGGCCCAGATCGCTACCCGCGAATACGACCGTCTCGTCGCCAAGTACGGCATCCCGACCGTGGGCGAAGGGCCCCGCAAGGGGCAACCCTGCGAGGTGGCCATCGTGGGCATGGGGAAGTTTGGCGGTCGGGAAATGAACTACCACAGCGACCTGGACATCGTATTTCTCTTCGAAGCCGACGGCCCGACCGTTCCCACCCGGTTCGCACCCCGAAACCAAACGACTTCGAACCAGCATTTCTTCAGCGAGTTGGGCCAGCGGATCATCAAGACCACAAGCCGCCTCAGCGCGATGGGCCGGCTGTATGAGATCGATGCCCGATTGCGTCCCACGGGCAAGAGCGGCGCGCTGGCAACTTCTTTGGAAGAATTCGCGCGTTACTTCGCCTCGGGCAGCGGACAGCTTTGGGAACGCCAGGCATTGTGCAAGGCCCGCGTCGTCTACGGTTCGCCGCGGATGGCCAAGCTTGTCATGCGGATCATCCATCGTGCGGCGTTCGATCACCCTTGGCGTCCGGAGCAAGCCAGGGAAATTCGGCACATGCGGCTTCGCATGGAAGAGAGCGCGGCCGCAGCGGGTCAAGCCTCGGGAGCGTCCGGCGTGTCGGCCAATCTGAAACTCGGACCGGGCGGGATCGTGGACATCGAGTTCTTAGTGCAGATGCTTCAGTTGAAGCATGGTCGTCGCCACCCCCGCGTCCGCATTCCCAATACGCTGGCCGCACTGGAGGCGCTCGTTCAAGTCGAGGCCCTGCCGCAAAACGATGCCGATTTCCTCGCCCGAAGTTACCGCTTTCTCCGTACCGTCGAGGGCCGATTGCGCCTGATGAACTCCACTGCCCGAGCTCGACTGCCCGACGATCCCACCGAGCTGGCCAAACTGGCTCACCTGCTCCACGCCCCGAATAGTGAGGCCGTTCTGGCGGATTTCGAGCGATTCACCGGCGAGACCCGCGCCCGCTTCGATCGCATCTTCGAGGCCGAAGCCAAGGGGTAGCTGGTGGTTTTCGAGGGCTACTCAGCGCGCAGGTCCGAGAAAGCCGGCGTTTCCAAACGGGGGTTGAGTTTATTTTTCGCCCATCGCCGGTCGGAAAACGTGCTTGTTCCGTCGCCGCGCAAAGCATCGCCTTGACGCTTGCGTGAAGACTGATCCGACTTGTCCTAAATCGCATAATTTGTCTATACTACGTCCGCTCTCAGCAATCAGGGAGGAGCCCATGGCATTCACAGGCCTGAGGAACGGGGTTGTTGCGGCCGCGGTGGTCCTGGGTGGGGTGGCCAGTCGAGCGGAAGTCCCCGTCGTGGTGTTTGACGTGCCGCTCACCACGGAATGTCGCGATGTGACCCCCCAAGGCTTCCGCCAAGCCTATCAGCGCGAAATCATTGAGGCCGTGTTCAAGATTTCGCCAAAGCTTCTGGCAGGCGAGGAAAAGGATCTCACACGCCTGCACTACGAGATTTCCACGGAACAGCAAATGCCCGTGGTCCACTTCTTGCCCAATGCCGAAGTCGCCACGGACGTGGTCAACGGCACGATCGCCATCCAGAACAGCAGCCATCACGGGGAGATCAGTTTTCGTTACTTGATTCTACCAGGCAAGGGGGATGGGCAGTTGAAAGGCGACCTGGAGGCCTCGCACGCCCAGTTCAACCTCCTCGCTCCGAAACATTTGTTGCTTGCCGCTGGGACGATCGAGCGCGGTTACGGCGTCTATTTCGAGCTGCGAAGGTCCACTCAGGATACCTTGCAAAAGCAACGGGAATTCGCCTGCTTGTTCGAAGTCCCGCTGGGTTGGCGGGCCGATGCGGTGATCGTGCGCTGCAAGGCGAAGGGGATCAAACGAGGCTTGGCGGGCTTACTCGATGCGGAGGTCCCTTGCGGCGCGGGCCTGCTGAGCGTGGGGCTGTACAAACGCGAGGATGGGGAGGCTCGCCGCTGCGCCGCGCTGTTTGCCAAGAAACAACAAGCGTATCTCGACAAATTAACGCAACAAGCGAAGCCGCAACGGCCCTTGGGGTTGCCCATTCCCGCCACCGCTTGGGAACGGTTCCTTTCCGAAAGCGCCAAACGGCCTGGTGAGACTCCTACAAAGGTGATCGGCGCCGCCATTCATTGTCAAATCGAGGAAAACAATTTGGCGCTGACCATGCCGCGGACTCGATCCGGCGGCGCCATCACCAAGTCGCTTATTGACGAAGGGGAAGCGAAAGCTGCGTCCGGCGCCTCGACGCCGAGCCAGATGTCGAAGGGAGAAACCAACGACTTGCAAAGGCCCGCGGAAACCATGGCCGCCTTCCACGAAATGCAGGCCGCCAAAGACGCTCTCCGCAAGATGAATGGTAGGTAATCGCCATCCAGCGCTGTTCCCCGGGCTGAGGCTTTTGCCGAGGCAGGTCCCATCGGTGCGCCGTGAACGATTCGGTGCGGCGGCGTCCCGACAGCGTCGCGAACGGTATGACAAGGGTAGTCAAACGGACCGCCGACGCGCGACGGCCATGCGGCTCCGCCATTATTGGATCACACTCTGCCCGATCGTCTCCGCTTTCTCGCCGGCAGCTTGCTTTTCGCTTACTCCATAGCCGTACTTGACGAGGTACTTGTTCCAACGGCGGGCGATTTCCTCTCGCAGTTCGGGCGAGATTTCATACCGGTTTTTTTTGTAACCGGCCTTGGCCTGCATGTGTTTTTCGATCTCCGGCCGGACTTCGTCGAAGCCGCCCAAGCCAAGTTCTTCGTAAACTCGCCGCATCTGCCCTATCGGATCGGCCACCAAGTCCTCATAGCGGATCTCGCAAAAATGCCCAGGCGGAATCAAGGTCCGATCGCGCTCGAACGATTCGTACATCCGCACGAGCGTTTCGAAGACGTGCTCTTCCAATCCTTCGTAGCGTGGCGTCTGAAAACCTTCGTCCTTATAAAGACGCCTCCATAGGCTCACCGTCGAGGGAAATACCACATAGGGGTCGCGTACGATGTGAACGAACTTCGCTTCTGGAAAAATCTCCAGCAGGACCTTGATCCGCGCCGTGTGCGGCGGTGACTTGAGCACGATCCGCTTCGGCTCGCGAAAAGTGATGCACTTCAAAAACCACAGGAAGGTGTCCTTCCACCGCTGCACATCCTGGGGGGGCAAACTCTCCAGGGTAAGGTACTCCTGATCCTGCGGCGGACGATTGGGGAACGCCATGGTCAAGTAAGGGGAACGCGCCCCCAGATTGCACATCGCGAACTCGTCCTCCTGGGGGCTGTCCCAGGTCAACTCCATGTTGTCGATAGGCCGGCGATTGGGAAAAAGGAATCGCAATACCGGCGCCAGAAATCGCCGTGACAGTAAAAAATGGCCCGGCGCAAAACACGCATAATTCCCCGGATAGGTATGGCGGCGGTCCAGAACCAACAGCTCATGCAAAAGCGTCGTTCCCGTCCGCCAATGCCCCACGATGAAAATCGGATGCTGCTGTATCTGGGTCTGGGCAATCTTGCGGCCCCAAAGCAATTGCTGCAATGCCCCTAAAAGGCTGTTGACCAGCGAACTCAGCACCATCATCACGGCCATGCCGATCCGCCACGGGCCCACTTGAAATCGGTTGCGGAGCATCAGCGACAACCACACGGAAAACGGCATGCCGTTCCAAAAACGAAGAAACCAGGCCCGGTCCTTGTAGCCCCCAGCCGAGGCAATCATTTTCGGCGACGATTCTTTTTTCATGTTCCCGGGTTTCGCCAACTTCTCTGAATTTTCTCGCCTCACCCTAGGATCTGTTGCGATCCGCCAGGCTCGTCCATCGTATTACACAACAGTCGACCGAAACAAGGCTCTTTAGACATCGGCCCTTCTATCGATTGCTGGTTGAACAAAGTGGCTTCTCAGAAACCGGCTACATCTCCTCTGGAAACGAGTCGAGAAGTTGAAAGGTCACAAATTGCGCAAACTAATTCGGATTCATGTAGGCCGCTCGGCGCGAGAAATAACCTTTCGAGTGTAGTTATAATCCACCTATGTGAGTATGTCGCGTAGCCACTGCGGAAAAACTAGCTTGCTTTTAATCGGTCTACTTCAGCTTGATCCGTCTGTGGACCGATAAAGGAACAAGCCGTATAATGCTCATAGACTACCCAATCAAACTTTTTGTTCTTTCCATGCGATCCTTGGGCCAACGCTTGGTGATTGCGGCGTGCCTAGTGGGTTATTTCGCCGCAACCTCTCCCGCCACCAGGGTGGATTTTTGGCGTGGTACCCTGTCTTGGCGGGAAACCGACCAGGCATGTTGCCAAAAGTGCTGGCTGCGAGCTTCGGTGGCTTGGGATTCAGATAGGCCCGTAGAGAAGCAAGGTCAGGTCCTGTGTCGTTCCGCTGGACCTGGGGCGGAAAAGTCCTGTCGGACCGCACCTTGTAGCTACCCTCTGGAAGGTGGGGATTGCCCCTCGTGCCCACGGGGACAAAATTGTCCGATCCAGTGTTGGTTGTGCAGTACCGGGGTGATTGCTTTTTGCTTCACCCCTCCCGTCTCAGTGCAACCTCTCAATTGTTCTGGGCGAGTCGGCGCTGACGCGTCGCCGCATCTTTGGGAGCCGCATCTCGGCGAATTGATCCGTCCCCCGATGGGTTGATCGGTTTTGCCGCGCTCGAAGTGTGCGCGGTAAGGATGCGTGGCGAGGCCTTTCTATCTCGGAATCGCCCACGGCTCCGTTATCGCCTGCCGCAGCGATAGGGTCGCGCGGTCGAGGGCTCGCCACCCCGAATGACCCTAGTCGGGGCTGGCTTGGTGTCCGCGTCTGTCTCCTGCGATGAGGTGTTGTTGTTCATGTTTCGGCTTCGGTTACTGCCTTGGGAATACGGCGTTCGGAATCTGTTTCGCCGGCCGGGCCGCACCCTGCTGACGTTGAGCGGACTGGCCTTAGTGGTGCTGTTGGTGTTTGTGGTGGTGGGATTCATCCGCGGGCTGGAGACTTCGCTCGCCGTCAGCGGCGACCCACGTGTGATTCTGATTCATTCCATCGGCGGCGGCGAGAACATGGAAAGCTCGTCGATTCCCGCCCGATCGCTCGCCCTGCTCTCGGCCAGCCTGGAAGGGGTGCAGCGGCGCTATGGGATGACCTACGCTTCCCCCGAGCTTTACCTCGCCACCCAAGTGAACACTCAGGGCGACGAAGAGGGGACGTTGGGGCTGATTCGCGGCGTGACGCCATCGGCCATTCTGGTGCGGAGGCAAGTGCAGCTTGTCGAAGGCCGTTGGCCACGAACGGGGGAGGTCATGGTGGGTCGGCTGGCGTCCACCAAGCTCGGCCGACCAGCGGAAATGCTGGCAGTCGGCCAGAGCATCAAGATCGAAGGCCAAGACTGGCGGATCAGCGGGATGTTTGCGGCCGTCGGCTCCGCCCTGGAATCGGAAATCTGGGGGCCGCTGGAGGAGTTCCAGCAAGCCCTGAAACGCCAGGACATCAGCCTCGTGGCAATCACGCTAGGGCCAGGAGCCGATTTCGGCGCGATCGACGAGTTCTGCAAAGAACGCTTGGATCTGGAACTCCAAGCCACGCCGGAGACCTACTATTACGAAAACCTCCAAGCCCATTATCGACCCGTGCGGATGCTGGCCTGGATCGTGATGCTCCTCGTGGCAGGGGCGGGCGTGTTCGCGGGGCTGAATACCATGTATGGCAACGTGCTGGGTCGCATCCGCGAATTGGCCATGCTTCAGACCTTGGGCTACACGCGTCAGGCCATTTTGGTCAGTCTGATCCAGGAAGGGGCCTTGTTGGCCGCGGCGGCTTCGCTATTGGCGGCGGCGCTAGCCATGGTGTGGATCGATGGTGCGGCATTTCGATTCACGATGGGCGCCTTCACGTTGAGGATCGATAACACGGCGGTGTTGATCGGATGCGGTGTAGGACTACTGCTGGGGGTCTTAGGAGCGCTGCCCCCGGCCATCCGCGCCATGCGGATGTCGATTTGCGACAGTTTGAAAGCGCTCTAGGTGTGTTCGGATGCCAGGAAAGGAGTGAGGGATGATTCGCATTGCGACGATTGCTTTAGCCGTTTCTCCATGGTTCCTTTTGTCGGGCTGCGGCGGCGCTTCCACAGCCACCCCCACCTCCTCGGCGCGGGCGCCTTCCGCGGCGCCGGACCCGGCGTTCGTGTTGAGCGAAGAGCCGGCCAGCCCCAAGAACGTGGCCGAAGTCCGCAAGCATGGCAAAGACGGCGAGGAGGTCGTCGTCGCTGGTTGGATCGGTGGCAGCGAAACGCCGATCGTTCAAGGTCGGGCGGCGTTCAC
Source organism: uncultured Thermoguttaceae bacterium (assembly GCA_937951625.1). GTDB lineage: Bacteria > Planctomycetota > Planctomycetia > Pirellulales > Thermoguttaceae > CALFBP01. Next base: position 56,725 of record CALFBP010000018.1, on the reverse strand, counting down.
GATGGTCGACCTCTCGATGCCGCCCCTGGAATGCACCGAGAAGCCCTATTCGTTCTGTTGCCTGTCCAAGGACGCCCTGCTGCCGAACTTGATCATGGTGAAGTTCGTGGACGACAACGGCAAGACGATCCCCAAAGACGCTCGCGAGCTGTTGGGCATCAAAGAAGGGTGCGTGGTCGTGGTTCGCGGCCGCCTGGAGTGCAGCGAAGACGGAGCGGTGAACGCCATCGCGGCCAGCGGCTTATACAACCGCGGATACACCGAAAATCCCACGAAACTCGCAGTATTCAACACGGGATTCCGGACGTCGAAATGAATTGCTTGGGGATCGTTCCGCCAAAGGGCGAAACAGCGTCCGCCAGGAGATGAAGGAAGATGAAACCCCATCTGGATTCCATCCAACACCCACCCGACGACGATGGCGCGTCGGTGAAGCCAAGCGTTGCCACGGCTTCGCGTCTGGATCTTCGGCAACTCGCCGTCGATCGTGGGACGGGGGAGGTAAAGGGTTCTGCCGTGGGCCTTAAACACCGGTCGCACTTGGTGACCCGTTACCTTCTCCCCGGCGCGTTGTTGGTGGGGTTCTGCGGTTTGATCGGCTGGTCGGCGCGGGCGAGTCTTTTGCCATCGCGGGCGGTGACGGTGATGCCGGTGCTCACCGCCCGCTCCGAAGTGCGGCAGGCCGGCACACCTCTGTTCCAATGCGCCGGGTGGGTCGAGCCGCGGCCGACGCCCATCGTGGTCACGGCCCTCGCCGAAGGTGTGGTCGAACAGCTCTTGGTCGTCGAGGGCCAGGCGGTCAAGGCAGGCGAGCCGGTGGCCACCCTGATCCAAGTCGACGCCCGCTTGGACCTGGAGCGGGCCGAAGCAGAACTGCGACTTCGAGAGGCTGAACTGAATCGGGCCCGAGCCAAATTGACTGCCGCGCGTCGTCGCCTGGAAAACCCGGTCCATCTTGACGCCCCCCTCGCCGAGGCGGAGGCGTTACTGGCCAAGGCCAAGACCGAACTGGCCACGCTGCCCGAGCAACTCGCCGCCGCCGAAGCCCGAGAGCAATTCTGCCGTCTCGACTTGGAGGGAAAGATGGCGGCCCGCGCGGCCTTGTCGCAGCGGGCCATCGACCAGGCGCAAAGCGATCTACAAACCGCCGCGGCGACGGTTCGCGAGTTGAAAGCCAGGTCCGAGAAGCTTCAAGCCGAGGTCGCGGCCCTCGAGGCCCGACGCGGCACGCTGCAACGACAACGGGACCTGTTGATCGAAGAGCATCGGGCAGTCGACGAGGGAGAGGCGGAGGTCCAGGCGGCCGAGGCCCTCCTGCGCCAAGCCCAAAACGCCGTGGACACCGCCAAGCTCCGCCTGGAGCGGATGGTGGTGCGGGCGCCGCAGGAGGGCCGGGTGCTGCGTCTGGTGGCTCGGCCCGGGCGGCGTGTTTCCGGGCTGTCTCCCCACTCGATGGAAGACTCGAGCACCATCGTCACGCTCTACGACCCCAACATGCTGCAACTGCGAACCGACGTCCCCTTGGACCAGGTGCCGCGCGTGCGGCCTGGTCAGCCGGTCAAAATCGAGACCGAGGCCGTGCCCGGTGGGCTGGAGGGCGAGGTGCTCTACAAGACCGCCTACACCGACCTCCAGAAAAACACCCTGGATGTCAAAGTGGCGATCAAAAACCCGCCGCCCGACCTCCGCCCCGATATGCTCACCCGCTGCACCTACCTAGCAGGGCCCGAGGCCGGCTCTGAAACCAAACCCACCGAACAATTCCGGTTGCTTATCCCCGGATCGTTGGTGGAAAGCGGCGAGGGCGGCAGCCGCGTCTGGCTGGCGGATCAACTGGCGGGAAGGGCGCGGCTGCGTTCGATAAAGATCGGCGAGCGCACCGGACCAGGCGACCTCGTCGAAGTCCTCGAAGGGCTGAACGAATTGGACAAGCTCATCGTTGGCGGCCGCGAGGGCCTCAAAGACGGTGCTCGAATCACCGTGACCGGTGAAGACACGACGCAGGGAGTCGAACTCACGGCGAAACGCGGACCCTCGAAAAAGATCAAGCGGGTCATCGTGGGAGAAGCTGCGGGCAGCTAGTCCTAGGACTTGGCGGAGTCACCCCGCGTGCCCTCGCGTCCCGCAGGAAACCAACAGGAGTGCAGATCATGGCGCTGGTGGAAGTCGTCAACGTGACCAAAGAGTTTCGCAAGGGCGAGCACACGATCAGGCCGCTCGACGAGGTGTGCTTGCAAATCGAGCGCCACGACTTCGTGTCGCTGATGGGGGCCAGCGGCTCGGGCAAGAGCACGCTGTTGAACCTGATCGCGGGCATCGACAAGCCGACTTCAGGCACGATCATTGTCAACGGCACTGAGATTACCAAGCTATCGCGGACAAAAATGGCCCACTGGCGGGCCGCGAACATCGGCTACATCTTCCAAACGCACAATTTGATCCCCGTGCTGACGGCCTATGAAAACGTGGAAATGCCGCTGCTGCTGCTCCCCTTTTCCAAGGCGGAACGGCGCAAGCGGGTCATGCTCGCCTTGGAAGCCGTCGGTCTATTGGATCGGGCCGAGCATTACCCGCGCCAACTCTCCGGCGGCCAGGAGCAGCGAGTCGGCATTGCCCGCGCGATTGTCGCCGACCCCGTCCTCGTCGTGGCCGACGAGCCCACGGGCGACCTCGATGCCCAAAGCACGGAACAGATTCTGGAGTTGATGCAACGATTGAACCAAGAGTTGGGAACAACATTCCTCGTGGTGACGCACGATCCCAAGACCGCCGCCATCGCCCGCCGCCGACTGCGTTTGGAAAAGGGCAAGCTGCTCGACAGAGACCATCATTTGCACGTTCGTGAAAAGGCGAGGGCTTAGCCATGTACAAGTTCCTCCCCTACGTCGTGAAAACCCTCTGGGGCCACCGCACGCGCTCGCTGTTGACGCTGAGCGGAACGGCCGTGGCCTTGTTTGTCTTCGCCTTCGTGAGCGGCATCCAGGAGGGTATGCAAAAACTCAGCCAGAACAAGGACAGCGACCGCTCGCTCATCGTCTTCCAACGCTACCGCTTTTGCCCAGAGACCAGCCGTTTACCTGAGGACTACGGCAGGGTCATCGCCAAGATCCCGGGCGTCGCCGACTACTTGCCCGTCAAAGTCTTCATGAACAATTGCGGGGCCACGATCGACCTGATCGTGTTCCACGGCGTGCCGCCGCAAAAGCTGCGCTCGTACCGCAACCTGTCGCTGATCTCGGGCGATTTCGCGGCCTTCGAGCGCCAGCGCGACGCAGCCCTGGTGGGAAAGACCGTGGCCTCGCGGCGCGGGCTGAAAACCGGCGACAAGTTCACCGTCGGCCAGATCACGGTCAGCGTGGTCGGGATTTTCTCGTCGCCCTCGCCCGTGGAAGAAAACATGATCTACACGCAACTGGAATTCCTGCAATACGCTCCCGGCCAAAATTCCGTGGGGATGGTCACGCAATTCGAGGTCAAGGTGGCCGACGGAGCAGACCCGGTGGAAGTGGCCAAGAACATCGACGCCGCCTTCCAGGCCGACCGCGTGCAAACCGATACCCGCGGCAAAGGGGTGTTTGAAGCCTTTGCCGTCGGCGATCTCGGCGAAATGATCGGCTTTACCAACTATCTCGGCTATGCCTGCGTCATCCTCGTCCTCACCTTGGTCTCTACAACCACGATGATGTCCGTGCAGGACCGGGTCCGCGAACACGCGGTCTTGCAAACGCTCGGGCTGACGAGCTACCAGATTTTCGCCCTGGTGCTGGTCGAAAGCCTGATCCTCAGCGCAGCCGGCGGCGTGCTTGGCGTCGGGGCCGCGCTAGCCACGTTGCAGTGGAGTGGGCTGGCCATCGCCACCGAAGGAATCAACATCACGTTTGCCGCCTCGCCCACTTTGGCGGCTTTGGGCCTGGGCGTTTCGGCGACCGTGGGCATTCTGGCCGGCTTCATGCCTGCCTTGCAGGCGGCCCGGGCCGACATCGTGGCCTCGCTCCGGGGGGCGTGATTCTTCAAGGCATCAGCCGGGCAAGCAAGATCAAGGGTGAGGAGGGAATTTATTCTCGGGTGCCGCCTCTCTCATGGGTACATTAGGCGGAAATGATTGATCACGCGGAGCCGACAAAAAGGATTGCGGCCACTTGAAAAAGTTGGCCTTGCTTAGGTCCATGGAGGGGGCATTCATGCTACATTGGAAGTGTGTACCCGACTTGGCGAAGGCGCTCGCCGCAGCCCTCTTGCTATTCGTTCCCAGCGAGAGGGGGCTTGCCCAGGTCCCTTCGGCTCCGATGCCCGAACTGCCGGCCAGCAACACCCCTCCGGTGATCGACCCGCAATTGTCCAGGAGTTCCTCACCCCCCCGGCAGGTAGAACTTCTAAGAACTACCCAGGCCCCCACGCATGGCGTTGGGCTCGCAGAACTGATCCAAATCGGTTTGGAGAACAATCCCGAGCTGCGGCAAGCGGGCCTTCGGGTAGATGCGGCGGTCGGACGAGCCTTGCAAGCTGGCCTCTACCCGAACCCCACCGTGTCAGCCGAGGGTTCAGAGCTCGGGGGCCGCAGCGGGCCCGGTGGCTTCATCACCGCCCCGATTATCACCCAGGAAGTCGTGACGGCCAGGAAACTGCGGCTGGACCGGCAAGTCGGACTCCACGATGCGGATCAGAGCCGATGGCAACTCTTGGCCCAGCGGTTCGTGCTACTGACTGCCATCCGCCGCGGCTATTTCGAGGTGCTGGCCGCCCAGCGCCGCGTCGAAATCTACTCCGAACTCTTCGATCTGGCGAGCAAGGCGACCCAGACCACCGAAACCCTTGTCAAGGGACGCCAGGCAGCCCACTTGGACCTGATTCAAATGCGAGTGGAGCTGAACCGGTTTCGAGCGGAGCTGGATGCCGCCCGGCAGGAACGCCTCGCCGCCTGGCGGCGTCTGGCAGCTACGTTGGGAACCCCCGATCTGCCCGATTCGCTCGTCGTGGGGACGCTCGAAGGGCCCTGGCCCGACTATCAATTCGATGCCGCGGTCCGCGAAATCCTGGAGCACCACCCCGACGTGAACGCCGCGCGAGTTGGTGTTGCGAAAGCCCAATGGGCGCTCCGCCGCGCGCGTGTGGAACCGATCCCCAACGTGACTTTCGGCAGCGGCTACGAGCGGGACAACGTGGAGCGGCAAGACCAATGGGTGTTCCGTGCGAGCTTACCCCTACCCGTATTCAATCGCAACCAAGGCAACATTCAGGCCGCAGCCGCGGAGGTTGGGCGTGCCGCCGCAGAGGTGGAGCATGTGCAAAACCTACTCCACGCTCGCCTGGCCACGGCCTTCGGCCAATACACCGCAACCCGGGAGCGGGCCGAACGGTATCGAGACTCCATCCTTCGCGACGCCACCGAGGCGTATGAACTTGCCTTACAGGCCTTTCAGGGTGGTCAGTTCGAGTACCTCCGCGTCCTTCAGTCCCAAAGGGCCCTGGCAGAGGCGAAACTTGAATACGTCCGGGCCTTGACCGAACTCTGGCTTGCTGCCAGCGAGATCGCGGGCCTGTTGCTTGAGGAAGATTGGCCACCCACGCGCTGAGGCTCAACGAAGCCGCCCCCCTTTCCGTCTTACTGGAAGAGGGGGGCTTGCAGAAAACTTTCGTTCCAAGCACTCCTCTCGAGTGCCTACGCCTCAATACGCCTTGCTGAAGAAAGCCTTGCTTTCTTTGGGATCGGGCTTGATGGTCAGCGACCCCTCTTTCCAGTTGGCCGGGCAAACCTCGCCATGAGTCTCCACGAATTGGAGGGCCTTGACCAAGCGCAAGGCCTCGTCCACGCTGCGCCCTAGCGGCAGGTCGTTGACCACTTGGTGCCGCACGACGCCTTGCTTGTCGATGAGGAACAAGCCACGCAGGGCAATGCCCGCGGGCAGGAGCACGTCGTAGGCTTGAGCGATCTTCTTGTCCAGATCAGCAATCAGCGGATAGCGGATGTCGCCCAATCCGCCCTCTTTGCGCGGTGTGTTGCGCCAAGCAAGATGCGTGTAGTGGCTATCCACGCTGCAACCAAGCAACTGAACCCCGAGGGCCTCAAATTGCGGGGCGGCCTCGGAAAACGCGATGATCTCCGTGGGGCATACAAACGTGAAGTCCAGGGGATAGAAAAACAACACCACATACTTGCCGCGGTAATCCTTCAACGAGATGTCCTTGAAAGACCCATCCGGCATCACCGCCTTGGCGCAAAAATCAGGGGCTTCGCGGGCAACCAATACGCTCATCCGTAGGTCCTCCTCGTGTCAAACTAGAGTGTGTAAATCCATGTGGCCGAACGAGGAAGGCATTTTCCCGCGGGCCTCCCCGCCAAAAACAAAACCTTCCCCTCAACAGCCGTTCCTCTCCAAGACAACGGCCAGGCCCAAAATCGGCCTGTCTCTTGATGGCTATTTATGCAGGTAGCCCGAATTTGTCAATCCGCACCCCTTAAAATTGCTCAAAAGTGCTGGAAAACAAGCGAATCAAGTGTTCTACCCCGCACCCGGCGAACTGGACATTCAACCCGTCATTCTAGCATCACAGCATCGCAGGGTGGGCAATGCCCCCCCTTTGAATTTACGCCAGAAAGGCAAGGCTCAAGCTCAGGCGTCGTACAGGAAAACCTCGACATCACAGCCGGCGGCATATCCCTCACTGTCGTCGGGGACGATGACGAAGCCGTCGGCGCGGGTCGTGGAAGAGAGGATCGCGGCCCCACCAATCGCCAGGGGATGGACGCGGCCGTCGATCATGCGTACGCGGGCATAATCCAATCGGCCAATCACCGAGACGATCTTTCGCGCAAGCGGGGCGACTATGCGGCGGTAAGGCCAATCCGCGGACCTCCCGCCCATGCGACGGATGGCTCGACCAGCGAAGAAATCGTAGGCGGTCAGGCACGACACGGGATTGCCCGGCAACAGGAACACCAACCGTCCGTCGAGCAATCCCATTCCCGTCGGGCTACTCGGACGCATGGCAATGCCGTGGATGGGCAAGTGGCCGTGCTGGGCAAGCAGGACCGCGGCGTGATCTTCCATGCCAACGCTCGATCCCCCGGAAACCAACACCACGTCGGCTTCGCTGCGCATCGCTGCGAGGATCGCCTCTGGGTCGTCTGGGACGAGGCCGGGCTGAACTGGAATGCCCCCGTCGCGAGCGACGAGCGCCGCCAGCATCGGGCCGTTGGCATCGGGGATCCTGTAACAGTTCACGTCCTCCGCGGTGGACTCGGGCAATCGATTCGTAACAAGGTCGGCGCGTACAGACGGGGGTTCATCAGTAGGGGGCTGACTTCTCGCCGAGTCCGGTAGGCAGCCCGCTGGCAGAAGCTCATTGCCCGTCACCACGATCCGCACGCGAGGCCGCCGAACCACGCTCACTTGGGCAAAACCGATCGAGGAAAGCACACCGAGGTCTTGGGGGCGAAGCACCCTGCCGGCAGCGAAAACGGTCGCGCCCGCGGCGATGTCCTCCCCCGCCCGGCCCACGTGTTTCAACGGCGAGACCTCGCCCAGAGCGAAAACCATCTCTGTTTGGGCCTCGGTGAATTCGGCGGGCAAGACGGCATCGGCGCCTTTAGGCATCGGGGCGCCGGTCATGATGCGGACGGCCTGGCCCGGTCCAACCACTCCCTCAAAGGCCCGGCCTGGCATCGCCGTCCCGATGACCTGCAAAGCCATGCGACGCAGCGGTCCCGCTCCCAACGTGTCGGCGGCGCGGACCGCGAATCCGTCCATCATCGCCCGATCGAAAGACGGCACGTTCACCGAGCTGGTGACGTCGACCGCCAAAACACGTCCTGCCGCTGCGTGCAGGGAAACGAGTTCCGCGGGAAGTTGGTGTATTTGCTGATCCAGCCACTTTAGCGCATCACGAACCGGGGTCCGACGAGTAAACCCCCGCATACGGACGTCGTCGGCCATCGGGGACGACTCGCTCATGACGATTTCCGCGACGAAAAGGCGTGCGGCCCCCTTCCCCTGGTTTTCAGGGAAAACGGCCTTTCGTTCCAAGTTTTCCCTTTGCTATGATACTGGGAAGATTAGGGCGACTCAACAAAGCCGTCGTTCTATTGATTTCTTGCCTTTGAGCCGTTTTTTTTCTTTCACGGACGGACCCGATGAGCGAATCAGTCGTCGCGACGGAATCATCCCAGATCCGCTACTTCGCCCACGAAAGCGCCTACATCGACCAGCCTTGCACGATCGGCGAGGGCACCAAAATCTGGCACTTTTGCCACATCATGAAGGGGGCGAAGATCGGGCGCCATTGCACATTGGGTCAGAACGTGGTGGTGGCCTCCACGGTCGTGATCGGCGATGGGGTGAAAATCCAGAACAACGTCTCGCTCTACGATGGCGTGATCCTTGAAGATCACGTGTTCTGCGGCCCCTCGATGGTGTTCACCAATGTGAACAACCCTCGCAGCGAGATCGTGCGCAAGAGTGAGTATCGCCCCACGCTGGTCAAACGGGGCGCCACGCTGGGAGCGAATTGCACGATCGTGTGTGGTCACACGATTGGCGAGTATGCCTTCGTGGCCGCCGGGGCGGTGGTCACCCGCGACGTGCCCGCTTATGCCTTGGTCGCGGGCGTGCCTGCTCGCCAGATCGGTTGGATGTGCCGATGCGCCGCCCAGCGATTGGATTTCGATGCCTCGGGCGTTGCTCGCTGCGAGGTTTGCGGCGCGCGATATCACCTCAGTCCCGACGGATCGTGCGTGGCCGAAGACCGAAGCGAATGAAGTCGATGACCTGCGACATCGGTTTTTCGCCGTCGGTGGCGCTACACGTCGAGCCGCGAGGGGAAAAAAACTTCCTCACTGCCTCCCCGCTCCCGGCGCGCGGGGGCGGGAAGGGTGAGATAAACCGACCGTTTACGGCAGCGGCGTCAAGGAGCCGCAGATCAGCGTCAGCGTGCCGTAGGACCAACCATTCTGGTTGAGGAACATGTCGTTCGTCCCGATGTCCAGTTTGACATCGCCAACGACGCTCACGATCCCATAGGGTCCGCCCGACGGGCCGTTGTCCAGGTCGTCGTTGCCCGTGATCGACAGGTTGCCCGTGGCGAAGAGGTCGCCCAGCCGGGTCGCCACGTTGTTATAGACCTGGACGTTCACACCGCCTTGGACCGACAGCGTACCATTGAAAGAGGAGACGCTGTCGAGCACGATGTCGCCCGTGGCGTTTCCGTCGGCGTCGGCTTTGAAGGTCGCGTTGCCCGTCACCCCCAAGATGCCGCTGTCCGTGATCGAGCCGTTGGCGGTCACGCTCAGAGCACCGGCAACAATCATCGCTCCAAGATCCACGTCGTTGGCGTCCCGCAGCGTCACGTTATTGGCGGACGCGACGCTCACCGTGGTAAATTTGTTGTCGGCATCGCTGAGGTCGATGTTGTTCCCCAAGGCGGTAAGGGTGGTCAGTCCCCCCACTACGAGCGCGCCGGTTTGGGTCAGATCGCCTACACCCGCAAGGGTCACGCTCAAGGCGCCGGAGATCGTCGAGGCCCCGAGCGTCAGACCGCCGGTAGCATAGAGGGTCACGTTTTGGGCTGAGGCGATCGCCACTGCGTTGGCGAACGAGTTCGTGGGGGTATCGAGCGTGATGTTGGCCAAGGGGCTGGTGGCAAGCGCCGTGAGTCCGCCCACGTCGAGCGTGCCGCCGTCGGTGATGGCCCCACCCGCGGTCACCGTCAGGTTGCCCGTCACGGTCAAACCGTCGGCAGCGCTGCCGAGTTCGATCGCATTGATGTCGCGGAGCGAGGCGTTCGTGGCATCGAGGATGGCCACGGTGGAGAAATTGTTGGCTGCGTTGGTGAGCGTGATTTCGTTGCCGGGCACGTCGAAGGTAGCCGTGCCGACGACGGTCAGCGCGCCGCTCTGGCTGATCCCGCCGCTGGCGGCCGCCGCGAGGGTCACATCCAGCGTGCCGGAGATGGTCGAAGCCGCGAGGATCAGAGCGTCGCTGTTGACGAGCACCACGTTCAGGGCGGCCACGATGGATACTTCGCCGAGGTTGTTGTTGACGTGGTCCAGGGTGATGTCGTTGGCTACCCCGGCGTTCAGCGTGGCCTTCCCAGCTACGTCCAAGGCGCCGCTGTCCGTGATGTCGCCCCCGGAGGTTACGCCCAAGGTCCCGGAAATCGTGGACAAGGCGAGATCAATCGCGTTGGCGTCGCGCAGGGCCACATTGCCCGCCGAATCAATACCGATGCTCGAGAAGTCATTAGCCGCGTGGAGCAGGACGATATCGTTGGCCGCGCCCGCACTGAGCGTGGCAGGCCCGGTGACGGTCAAGGCGCCGCTTTGCGTGATCGCGCCGTCGGTTGTCACGACCAGCGCGCCGCTGACGGTCGAGGCGCCGAGGATGATCGCGTTCTTGTCGTTGACGGTCACGTTGTTGGCGCTGGTCACAGCCAGCGTGCCGAAATCGTTGTCCGCATCGTCCAGCGTGATACTGTTGGCCCCGGCCGTGAAAGTCGCCGTCTTGGCGACTGTCAAGGGGCCGTCTTGAGTGACAGCGCCGCCAGCGGTGACGTTGAGGTTGCCGGTCAGCGTTGAGGCGCCTAAGCGAACAGCGGTAGCGTCGCGAAGGGTTGCATTCGCGCCGGCCACGACCGAGACATTTCCGGCGGGACCATGCAGCTCATTGCCCGGATTGTTGAGCGTAATGGTGCTATTCGATCCAACTTCCAACTTGGTGTTGCCGCCGATAACGAGCGCGGCCGACTGCGAAATTGCCAGTCGATTACTGGCATTGAGATTCGCCTGAACATTCAAATCGCCGGCGATGTTAGATGGTCCCAGCACGATTGCGTTGGTGTCGCGAAGGGTCACCTGGTTCGCGTTGGGGATAGCGACGCTCAGGAAATCGTTGCCTGGGTGGTTCAAAACGATGTCATTAACGCCAGCATTCAGCGTGGTCGCTCCCGACTTGACCGACAGCGGGCCCGATTGGCTCAGCTCGCCGCCGGTCTGAACCGTCAACGCGCCGGAGATTTTTGAAGCCGCCAGGATAAGGGCATCAACGTCTTGAATGGTAACGTTCGTTCCCGACGTGATGGCTACTTCGTTGAAGTTGTTGGCGGGGCTGTTGAGGGTGATGACCGTTCCCTTGAGCGTGGTCTTGCCGGCGGTCACCAGGACGTTGCCGGTTCCCTCCGTGATCGCACCACCTGCGGTCACCGTGAGGTTGCCCGAAACGGTTGTCGTGGACGCATCGGGAGCGATCTGAATCGCGTTGCTATCGCGGAGAATCACGTCGTCGGCCGCAACGATCCGCACCACGTTGAAGTTGTTGGTCGACTTGCTGAGCGTGATGTCGTTCGACGCGCCAGCGTCGAGTGTGGTAGTTCCGGTGACGACCAAGGCGGCCTTTTGCGTGATCGCCCCGTTTGCGGTCACGTTCAAATCCGCAGCGTTGATCGGGCCCAGGACGACGGAGTTCATATCATTAAGGGTCACTGTACCGGCCGTGGCAGCGACGGTGCCGAAATCGTTGTTGGCCTGGTCCAAAATCACATTGGTGGCGGTGAACGTGGCCACCTTGCCAACAACCAGATTTCCGGCGTCGGTCACGTCGCCACCTGCAATGACGGTGAGATTACCGCTCAGATTCGAGGTCCCAAGATTCAAGGCCCCGGTGTCGCGCAGTGTGGCGTTCGCCCCGGCCGTTACGGATAGGCTGCCGGCCGGGCCGTGGAAATCGTTGCCGGCGTTGTTCAAGGTAATCGTGCTGGCGGAACCGACCGTAAGTGTTGTGGAACCGGCGACCGTTACCGTACTGGCACCCGTCTGGGAGATCGCCACGCGCTTCGTGGAATTGTTGTTGGCGACAATCGAGAGGTTGCCGCCGACGTTGACATTTCCAAGCACAATCCCATTCACATCCCGGAGGGAAACGTCCTGGCCAGCCCCGCCCGCGACGATTGTCACCGTACCATTGAAGTTATTCGCTGGGTTATCCAGGGTGATGTCATTGCCTGCCCCGGTAATTGTGAAAGTCGCAACGCCGTTCACCGACAAAGCGCCGGATTGCGTGAGGGAGCCGCCCGAAAAGACCGACAGGCTCCCGTTGAACTTGGAAAGGCCGAAGTTCAAAGCATCGCTACCATTGCGGACCGTTACGTTGTTGCCGTTGACGACCGTGAGGTTCTCGACGCTGAGCAGTTCGTTGCCCACCGATCCAATCAATAGCGTGCCGGTGGGCTGGATGCCTTGCACGGTGAGTGAATCGGTCCCGCCGCCACCGTCAAATCGGATCTCCCCGACGTTGTTGGCGTTGGCGGTCTGGAGCCTCGCCTGAAAATTGTTGTTGACGAAAATATCGACATACGAGGCCCGGCCGACTACGCTCACGGAGTCGCTCGCGGCGTCGCTGGTCAACGTGAGAACTGGATTCGCCCAGTTGATGGTGACGGTCAAAAGCCGTCGCTCTTCGCATCCTTCCAAACGCAAGCGACGGTGCGAAGTTTTGCTTCGCTTGGCCCCGCTGAAGTCGCTTCCAAACAAGGTGCGACCGCTGAATAAACTACGGATCAAACCAAAAAACAACCCACTATTCTTCCTTCGGGCGTGCTGGAACCGGCGCATGGTGGATTCTCCTGGAAAACTTAACGTTTGAGAAAATAGAAAAAATAGAAAACTTAACGGTAAAACTTGGCAGAAAAGAAACTTGATAATTGGAGTTTACTACCTGTCGATTTTTCCTTGTGGTGACATAGCTGTCAACAAAAAAATCCTTCGAAATGGTTAGTTGGCAACTTGCTATTGCGAGGGGGATTCAGCCGTTGGATGAGAATCTTTGTTACCCCAATGCATTTTGGCTCAAGCGAGTCGGCCTATTTCCCCGTGTTGCGGCCCCAGCGTCTAACTACACGCCTCGACGGGAGTTACGAACTCGCAGCACCTAGGCCTCGGCACTTGTTCACCTTTTTCGGGCATGGCAAATCGCTCCGGCGCGGCGTGCAAAGATTTTCAGTCCCTCGGGTGCCGCGATTATGGCAGCCTACTTCGGTGCTGGCTTGCCCACCATGAGAGGTTGGTGTTTCGAAATCGCTGGTTCAACGCCCTTAATCATCTCGAAAGCTCGAGTTAAGTGCTTTTCCCACAACGTCCCGTCTACCGCGAATGGGAGAGAGCAACCGGAGGTGGCGACAGCTATTACGCAAGCATTTTTTCGTGTCGTCTGAAAAGATCTTGGGTTATCTTGCCCCTCTTCGAGCGGAAGAGGGGACTTTCGGGAAGGGATCTGAAGTGTCCCCAATCATGCTTTGGCAGTGAAAGGCGGGGACCCGTTGTTTAGCGGGATGGTGGGGCGGGAGCCGTCGGACTGCGGTGAGCTTGGCAGCGTGATGCCTTCGTGATTTTTTTTAGAACTGCCCTTGACCCATTTGGGCATCGCGAGTATTTATCCCGCTCTCTTCTGCCGAATCACTCAAAGCCCTATGCCAACATCAAGTCGCCCGTCGTGTTCACCGCGGCTGCTGCGACTTGGAACTGTTCTCCACCGCCAAGAAAAAAAGCGTGAATCCTGCGAGTTTCGAAAGGAGAAACGTGTGCTAAAGTCCACCGCAAGAATCCTGCCCGCACTGTTCACAGTGGCACTGGGTTTTTCGGCGGCCCTTGTCTCGGCGCAGCCGCGTCTGAACGGATCGGGCAACATGGTCGATCGGACGGACGCCGACCAACCCGCAGCAAGCGGGGTCGAGGAACGTCGGCGACAAGCCGACGACTTGATGTTGCGAGCCCGGCGAGCCATGGCCGAAAACGACCTCGACGCGGCTTATCAGTTGCTCACCCAGGTCGAGGCATTGGACGTGCCTTATAGCGCCTTGCACCTGGGGGACACGCCACGAAGGCTCCGCCGCGATTTGGAGGCTCGCTACCAAGCGGTCGGCAGGCAACCGGGCCAGGCGGCTAGTCGTACCGGCGCGCCACCGGCCGATCCGTTCCTCGCTCGAGGTGGGGATGCCTTCGCCGGATCCAACGATCCCAAATCCGTGGCCAAAGCGAACATTCTCAATGCCCGAACCGAAATGGCTCGGAACAATTTGAGCGGCGCAGTCTATTATTACCGCAAGGCAGCCGAACAGTCGGCCACCTTCGGTCCGAACGAAGACTCGCCCGAGCGGCTGGCCGCGGACCTGCGGCGCATGGGCGTTCGGCCGGAGGATTTGGAAATGCCCTTTGCCGGACACGGCCCCAAACGCTTGCCGCCCGTGGATGCTGTCGGCCATCATTCGAGCGGTCCCGCCATGGAGGGTCAAGCCGGCGGGGAACGACGAGTGGACTCGATGGCTGGCAACGATCTGTTGCTGGAGGCCCGGCGAGCTTTGGCCGTCGGCGATACGCGTCGGGCCATGCAGAAGGTGCAGCAGGCCCGGGCGTCGGGTGCCGCCTTCAATCCTGCGGATGACACTCCCGAGAAAGTCGAAGCGGCGATCAACGCCTACGCGGACCTGATGGCGCAAAAAAATGAACGCGGCACGAGCGAAGCGTGGCGACGCCAACACGCCCGGTTGCTCTTGGAGCAGGCCGATGCGTTGCTGCGTTGGCGCGACTACGCCGAGGCCGAACGCCTAGCCGCCGAGGCCGCGCGGCTGCGGGTCAATTACAATCCTTATGAACGCCGGCCGGAGACGATCCTGGATCAAGTCGCAGCGGCCAAGCGGCAGGCGCGGGCCGCGACAAGTAGCTCGGGCGTGATGCCGACGGGGGCGGAGTCGGTGGCCCCAGCCACGGGATTCGATTTCGATCGCCAGGCGTCCAGCGCCGTCTATGATCCAAGCCGGGACCCCACACGGAACATTCTGGCCTCCAACCAGCAAGGCGAAGATGTCTCGGCGGGCCAGTCGGCCTCGGCGATGGCCTTGTACCAGCAGGGTGAGGCGGCCCTGCGGGCCCATGACCCGAAGGCTGCCTTGAACTTCTTCCGGCAGGCCTACGCCCGCGTCCACGAACTCGATCCGTTTACCGCACGGCAACTCCAAGACCGGCTGCAACTGCTTTCCGCCGCCACGGCCCCTCCCCGGCCGTCTCCTGACCAACTTCCGATGGTCGACGACGTGGCCAACAAGCAACAGTTGCTAGCTCGCCAGCTTTCCGCGGAGATCGGGTTCCAGGAGCGCACCGCCGAACGACTTCGGGAGACGGACCCGAAGGGCGCGATCGCGGCCTTGGAGCAGGCCAAGGCCAAAGTCGAGTCCGCCGCTTTGGATCAGGCCTCCAAGGACCTCTTCCTCCGCCGCATTGAAAGGCAATTAGCGCAAACCAAAAAGTATATCGAGGACAATCAGTCCAAGATCAGTCAGGAAGAACTGAACCGCAAGGTCAAACAGGCCGTCGAACGCGATCAGCAGGCCAAGTTGGACACGCAGAACAAGCTCGCCCAAATGGTCGATGAGTACAACACGCTGCGTCACGAACACCGGTTCGCCGAGATGCTCGTGGTGGCCAAGCGGGCAATGGAACTGGACCCGGAAAACCTGGTCGCCCAGATGATGCTCGAGGAGGCCAAATTCATCAACAACTTCGCCAACGCGATGGACGTGCGAAGCCAAAAGGCCGACGGCTTCATCAAGGCCCTGCACAACGTCGATGTGGCTTCCGTGCCGATCGACGACAGCATTCCCTACGTCCATGGCGACGCCAAGACCTGGAAGGAACTCAGCGCCCGGCGGGCCAAGTACGCCAAGGAACAGGGCCGGAAGCTCTCGGAGCGGGAGTTGGAGATCCAGCAGAAGCTCAAGACGCCGGTCTCGGTCCAGTTCGAGAACACGCCGCTGGCCAAAGTCATCGATCATCTCGGCAAGCTGGCGGGCGTCAACTTCTACCTGGACCCGCAAGGCTTGGCCGAACAGGGCGTGTCGACCGACAGTCCGGTAACGATCGACTTGCGCAATGAGATCAAGCTGGAAAGCGCGTTGAACCTCATTCTCAACCCGCTGCACCTCAGCTACGTGATCAAGGATGAGGTTTTGAAGATCACGAGCGAACAATACAAGAATGTCCAGGTCTACACGAAGACCTACTATGTGGCGGACCTGGTCATTCCTATCCCGAATTTCGTTCCCAACGGCAACCTCGGGCTGGCGGGGGCGTACAAGGATGCGATGTCGAACGTGAATTTCGGCGGCGTGGGGCCCTTCGGCGCCAGCTCCTCGGCGCCCTTGGCCGTGGTGGCCAGCCGCGACGGCCGGAAGGCCAGCGCGGCCATCGATCCCACGGTCCTCGCCCAAATCTCCAACGGCAGCCGCAACGCGACCCCCACAACGACTCCGGTTGGCGGGCCGGGCAACATGGGCGGGGCCGCGATGGCCGATTTCGACAGCTTGATCGACCTGATCACCTCCACCATCCAGCCCACGACCTGGGACGAGGTGGGTGGACCCGGTTCGATCGCTCCCTTCGAGACCAACCTCAGTCTCGTGGTCAGCCAGACCCAGGAGGTGCATGAGGAGATCGCGGACCTCCTGGAGCAGCTCCGCCGCATCCAGGACCTCCAGGTCACCATCGAAGTCCGCTTCATCACGCTCAACGACAACTTCTTCGAGCGGATCGGCGTGGACTTCGACTTCCAGCTTAACGATAAGACGGACCATCCCGGCATGCAGTTCGGCCGCATGGTGGGCGTGGGCGATCCGCCGGGCACCGAGCCCGTCCGCGACAATCGCAAGAACATCTTCAACGAATTCGGTCACGAGCACTCGCGCACCGTGGGGATGTCGGCGCCGGGCGTGTTCCAAGCCGACCTGGACATTCCCTTCTCGCAGAACAGCTTCGGGCTGGCGGTCCCGCAATTCGGCGGTTTCACGCCGGAGGCGGGCATGCAAATGGGATTTGCGATCCTCAGCGAGATCGAGGCGTTCTTCTTCATCAACGCCGCCCAAGGCGACCGCCGCAGCAACGTGCTCCAGGCCCCGAAGGTGACGCTGTTCAACGGCCAGATGGCCTTCGTGGCCGATACCTCGAACAGCCCCTTCGTAATCAGCGTCATCCCGGTCGTCGGCGACTTCGCCGCCGCCCAACAGCCAGTGATCGTCATCCTTTCCGAAGGGACGTTCCTGACCGTTCAGGCGGTCGTGTCGAGCGACCGGCGATTCGTTCGCCTCACCGTCGTCCCCTACTTCAGCACCATCGGCAAGGTGGACACCTTCACCTTCACCGGCTCGGAGACTTCGACGACCAGCAGCTCGCAAGAGGGCCAGCAGGACCAGCCCAACGACAACACGAGAAAGGCGAACACCACCACCACGTCGCGACAAGGGACGACGGTGCAGTTGCCAACCTATTCCTTCGTCACGGTCACCACTACCGTCAGCGTGCCCGACGGCGGCACGGTGCTCCTGGGCGGCATCAAGCGGCTCAGCGAGGGCCGCAACGAGTTCGGCGTGCCGATCCTGAACAAGATCCCCTATGTCAACCGCCTCTTCAAGAACGTCGGCATTGGCCGCGAAACCCAAAGCTTGATGATGATGGTCACGCCGCGGATCATCATCCAAGAGGAAGAAGAAGAACGGCTCGGCATCCAGCAGCCGCCTCCGTAAGCGGAAGACACGAGGCGCGGTCTCGGTAGTCCGCCAACGAAGGACCGAAAACCCGGTACTGAAAACATGCGGCCCTTGCGGATCCCAGCGTCCGCGAGGGCCGCATCGTTGACTCAACGGCGTTGCGGACGCTCGTCGAGCCAGCGTGATGCCGCCCGACGGATGGCTTGCTGCACCTCCTCGACAGAAGCATCGGCAGAGACGACAACGATCCGATCGGGCTGGCGGGCCGCTTCGTCGAGGAAGCCGCGACGTACCCGCTCGTGAAACTCTCGGCCCTGTTGTTCCATGCGGTCCCAAGGCCGCGTGCGTCGGTCAGCAGCCTTCTCGACGGGCAGGTCGAGCACGATCGTCAAGTCAGGCAGCAGCCCGCCGGTGGCGATCAATCCCACCTGCCAAAGTAACTCGGGATCCAACCCGCCCGCGTGACCCTGATACACCACGTTCGCCAGCAGATACCGGTCGCTCACGACCGTCTTGCCTGCCGCCAACGCGGGGCGAATGATCTCTTCGGTGAGCTGCGCACGGGCAGCCATGTAAAGCAACATCTCGCTTCGGCGTGCGATCGGGAAGTCTTGGGCTTCCAACAGGATTCGCCGCACGGCCTCTCCCAGTCGCGTGCTCCCCGGATCCCGGCACACCGCCACGTCCAACCCGCGGCTTCGCAGCCAGTCGCAAAACGAGGGGAGCTGCGTGGTCTTGCCGGCGCCGTCGCCGCCGTCGAGGGAAAAAAACATAGGCGTCGGTTTTCAACGGTCGGGCTTGGGTTCGGCGGGAGGATCGGTCGATTTCGTTGTGGTCTCGGGCTTTTCCGCCACGGCAGAGGCCGCCTGCTGTTTCTGAAGCTCTCGGCCGAAATGATCGCGATCCAAATAGGTGTTGGCCCAGGCGGAGGTGTGCTTCAGCTTGGCGTCGTAGATCACCACCGGTCCGTCGAACATCTTCTCCGACTCGCCGTAGTATTTCAGCCGTTCGTAGACGCGGGCCCAGAAACAATCCTTGTCCAGCAGCTCGCATTGCCCACCGGCCGACCCGCCGCACGGCCCGTTCCGCGAATGCTTCGAACAAGCGGCCATGGGGCAAAGATAGGCGGTATCGGGAAGGCTGCAATCGCCGCAATCCTGGCATCCGTAACCAAGGTGCTTCGCCTCGCGCTCCAGCCAATAGGAAAACCGGCTCATGAAACCCGGCTTTTTGTCCCAGCGGGCAAAGACTTTGGTCAGCAGGTTGTACATCCCTTTGCCACGATGGAAGGCCAGTTCGTGAACGCGCCGCGAAAATCGGTATCCCAGGGTGACGTGCTTGGACTTGGGCGGCGACTTGAGCGAGCGCAGATACTCGGGATTGATGCGGTCAGGCGAACTCAACCCAGTCTCGGGATCGTGCTCGAAGAAGAAGAATTCGCCGGGGTTGCTATACTGGATCTCCTTGATGAACTGCCGCCAATCGTCCGGCCCATACCTTTCGGCCAGGTCGATGACCTCGAAAAACGTCTCGGCCTTGTTGATCCCGCCGAGATACCCGGCAGCGAACCCCAATCCTTTGAATACTGCCAACTGCTTGGCCGCCAGTTCGCGGAAAAAGGTCTTCCCCTTATCAGGCCCTTTCGCGTAACGATTGCACTCCTCCAACAGCCTGTCGGAAACCACGCATCCAGCCAGCTTGCCGCTGTGGAACAACTCGGCCACGGCGCGGTTGAGCATGTAGACGTTGCCGATGACGGGCACGTGTTCATAGCCGCGGGCGGCGAGGAACAGCTTGATTTCGTGGAACTTCCGCATGTCATAGCCGAGTTGAGGGATGACCCAATCGGCCCCCACGCGGATCTTCCGCAGGAGCTTGTAATACTGGGGCACCAATTCCCGCTCGTGCTGTTTGAAGGGGGAGACCGCGCACCCAATGTAGAAATTGGTTTTGGGCAACGTCTCGATCGCGCCCTTGCGTCCCGGCACCCGAAGCCCCTCGTTCATCGACTTCAACAGGGAAATCAAGGCGACCGAGTCCAAGTCGAACACCGGGTCGGCCGTGCCGCCGAAACCGGTGGTCGGGTAATCGCCCGTCACCGCAAGGATGTTCTCGAAGCCCTCGGCGGCATAGCCCCAGGCCGCCGCCTCGATGGCGTTGCGATTGCGGTCCTTGCAGGTCAGGTGGATGACAATTCGCTTGGGATCGGCGCCGACCTGGCGGGCCAGCCAGTCGGGCGGGAGCATGGGAGCGCCGCCAGGATTGTCGGTGATCGAGATCCAACCGATGCGTGGGTCCTGGAGCAGCGCCGAGCCCATTTCCACCAGTTGGTTCACCGTGCCCGGCGTGCTGTAGCCTCGCGTCGTGACGATTTCGGCGCCGTAGCCGAAGCGGTCGCCCGTGAGTATCTCTCGCAGAGAGGAACTGACTACAGTTGTCATGATGCCAAACGCGGCAGGCCGCGTCCCAGTTGAGATGATGATGTGAAAGCGGCGCACGCGGCGGGCCGCGCCCCTCCCGATCCCGGCGTGGGCATCCTGGAGGGGACGCGCTGCGTGCCCGCGCTCAACTCAAACAGCCACCAATTTCCTGGCCAAAGCAACCGCGCCGGAAGCGTTGTCGCTGTAGCCGTCGGCGCCGATTTCGTCGGCATATTGCTGGGTGATCGGCGCGCCGCCGATCATCACTCGAACCTTGTCGCGAAGCCCGCCGTCCACCAGCGACTTGATGACCGTCTTCATTTGGGTCATGGTGGTGGTCAACAAGGCCGACATGGCGATGATCGTGCCTTCTTTTTCCTTGGCCGCTTCAATGAACTTTTGCGGCGGGACATCCACGCCTAGGTCCACCACCTCAAACCCGCCCCCCTCGAGCATCGAAGCGACGAGATTTTTGCCGATGTCGTGCAAGTCGCCTTGCACCGTGCCGATCACCACCCGGCCCTTCGCCTTCGCGCCCGATGCGGCGAGCTTCGGCGTCAGCAACTGCAACGCGGTCTTCATGGCCCGCGCCGCTATCAGCAGCTCGGGCACGAAATATTCGTTGCACTCGAAACGCTTGCCGACTTCGTCCATCGCCGGAATCATGTACTTGGAAAGCAACTCCGAAGGATCGACATTGGCCTCCAAGGCGGCTTTGGTCACTTCCTCGGCCTTTTTCGCGTTGCCGGTCAAAATGGCGTCGTAAAGCTCTGAAGGGTTCGACATGGACTTCTCCTACTTTTCAACTCGATGTCAAATTGGCCTGACTTTCGCCGCTGGAAACAAACACGTTCAAATTATCGCATCGAAGCGGGATCGCACAAACGTCCCGGCCCCTCTGGCTCCTTCGTTGGCCGCAAGCATCTGCCCGTGTTGGGCCACCACATGGTTCCTACCGGGCGTACCATCAATCTAATCACCCCCGGCTAACCGTGCTAGACCCCGAGCAACCCCCTCGGTTCGAGACGGCTGAACAGACGCCCCGCGACGTTGATGGGTGGCCACACCGTTTGTTCATCGTCATCCCAGGAACGAGCCGTAATCGAATCGTTTCCCCTCAGCCACAAGCGTCCGGCTTTGGGGCATAATTCCGCATTTTTTGGCAAGCGATGCTTCCGGGTGGAATAACACCATTCCATAGTTGTGCTTACTCAGTGGGAACGCATCGGCCGTCATTTCCAAACCTAAGCGGTCGCTGTGTACCTTGATTCCAACTGCCAAACGGCCGGGGGCTATTGGCTGGATCGCTTGGATTACATGCCGTTTTAGGAAACCTAGCATACTGAGAATCCTCACCTGGTTGCTTGAGTGTTAGCAGCCACACTCCGCTCTTTCCGAAAAATCCGCTGCATCGGCGAAGACAGAGAAACTTCTTGAAGACTTGCTGCGTCAATGATAGCGGGAGTCGATAAGCGGGTGTTCGCTGTGGATGGGAAGTTAGTTAAGCAAACACGACAAAAGGAGGCTGGATCATGGGCAGGCACTGGCGGTGGGGACTCGGGGCGATAGCGATTTGGGCGGTCATCTGGCCGACGTTGTGTTGGGGCCAAGGCTTGCTTGTCGTGGTCGACCCGGATCAGGTAGTTCGGTTGCCACGACCACCGATCATTATCTGGCCCCCATATCCGCCGCATCCTCCGTATCCTCCGCCACACCCCCCAATCCCCCGACCAGAGCCGCCTCCCATTTCGTACAAGATCCAGGAGTTGGACGTTCAGGCCCGAATCACCGACCAGGTGGCCCAGGTCCGGGTGTCGCAGACGTTTGTCAACACGGGGAGTCGGCAACTGGAGGTCGCTTTCATCTTTCCGCTCCCCTACGATGGGGCAGTGGATCAGATGACCCTGTTGGTCGATGGCAAGGAGTTGCCCGCCAAGCTGTTGAAAGCCGACGAGGCCCGACGGCTCTACGAGGATATTGTGCGGAAGAATCGGGATCCCGCCTTGCTGGAGTGGATCGGCACGGGCCTGTTTCGGACCAACGTTTTTCCCATCCCCCCGGGCCAAAAGCGGACCGTGTCGCTTCGTTATTCGCAGTTGTGCCGTTCGGTGGAGGGTCTGACCGATTTCCTCTTCCCATTGAGCACGGCCAAATACACCGCCGATGCCGTGGAAAACATCGTCATCCGGGCGACAATTGAAAGCGGCGTGGACATCAAAAACATTTACAGTCCTACGCACTCGGTTGAGGTCCGCCGCGCTGACGAACGCCACGCCACGGTCACCTATACGGCCAAGCACGAGGTACCCAGCACCGACTTCCGTCTACTCTACGACGTGGGCAAAGGCGTGGTGAGTGCGCGGGTGTTGAGCTACCGGCCGGAGCGCAATGAAGACAAGGACGGTTATTTTCTGCTTTTGGCCACTCCGGAGGTCAAGTCCTCCGCTCGCGAGCCGGTGAAAAAGACCGTGGTCTTCGTGGTCGACCGCTCGGGCAGCATGAGCGGCAAGAAGATCGAGCAGGCCAAGGGGGCACTGAAGTTCGTGATCGAAAACCTGCGGCCAGGCGACCTGTTCAACATCATCGCCTACGACAGCGAGGTGGAGTCCTTCCGGCCGGAGCTCCAGCGGTTCGACGACGCGACCCGCAAGGCCGCCTTGGCCTTCGCCGATGGAATCTACGCCGGGGGCAATACGAACATCGACGGGGCGCTCCGCGCGGCTTTGGGGCAGTTGCAGGACTCCAGCCGGCCTAGTTACGTGGTCTTCCTTACCGATGGGCTTCCCACGACGGGCGTGACTAATGAGGCGAAAATCGCCGAAAACGCCCGGCAGGCGAATCGCGTGCGGGCCCGAATCTTCACCTTCGGCGTGGGCTACGACGTCAACAGCCGCCTGTTGGACCGCCTGACGCGCGATTCCCATGGCCAGAGCGAGTACGTCCGCCCCAATGAAGACATCGAGGATCGCGTCAGCCGTCTCTATCGCCGCATCGAGGCCCCTGTGATGACCGACGTGAAGATCGAGGTCTCGGTCGACGCCCCTGGTGGTGATTCTCCCAGCGTGGTCAACCGCGTCTATCCCAAAGGGACGCTGGACCTGTTTGCGGGGGAACAACTCGTGATGGTGGGGCGATACCGGCTGGGGGGCAACGCCAAGGTGGTGGTCACCGGCTCCCTCGACGGCAAGGTCCAACGCTTCGACTTCCCAGCGAAACTCGTCGAGCGCAGTACGGATGAAACCAACGCCTTCGTCGAAAAGCTTTGGGCGGTTCGCCGCGTGGGTGAAATTTTGGAGGAAATTGATCTCACAGGCAAGACGGAAGAGCTCGTCCGCGAGTTGGTCGAGTTGGCCACGCGGCACGGGATTCTCACGCCATACACCTCGTTTCTGGCCGACGAGGGCGCCAACATCCGCGATCTAGCAGGGAACGTCAGCCGTGCTGACCGCCGCGTGGCAGCGCTGCGGGAATCGTCGGGCCAGGCCGGCTTCGCCCAACGCAGCCTGAAAAACGCGCTTCAGCAGGCGCAGTCGGCCGACTCCCGATCGTCGCTGGCCGAGGCCAACCGCTTCGCGATGGACGCGGGCGGGATGATGGGAGGTGGAACATCGCCCGGTCTGCTTTACGGTATTCACGCCAACGCTGCTGGACCAGGCGGCGGCAGGAACATTGGCGGCCGCGGCGGCATGGCTGCAAGCACGCCCAGTGCCTTGCCCGCGGTGATCGCGGGCGCGGAGAAGGAAATCGCCCAAGCCGCCGAAACCGTGCGCCAGATTGGCAATCGCGCCTTTTACCGCCGGAACAACCAGTGGATCGACTCCACGGTTTCCAAGGAACAGGAAAAGAATCCTGTTCGCGTGAAACAATTCAGCGACAAGTATTTCGAGCTTGCCCGACGCCACGGCCGTAACTTGGCCCCCTACTTGGTGTTCGACGAACCGGTGCTTCTCAATCTCGAGGGGACCGCTTACTTGATCGAGCCGTAGCGGGGCTGTTGCGGCCACGCTTGAACTCCCTCCCGCCGTTTTGCCTAAATGCGGAGAAACTTGCCGGGGCTTTCGGGGTTCAATTAGTCGGACCGGGATCGCGCAGGGGTGGATGACTGGTCGGGGGCCGAATGGCAGCCTAAACTGGATAGACTGAACCACGATGCGTGATTTCCGCAACGGCTCGGAAACACCCCAACGGTAGAGTCTATCTTGCTTAGCAGCCAGTCCTCCGCCCGCTTGCGCGCCCTGCGCGATCCCGACGTCCGCTTGATGCTCGCCGTGCGCGACGACGATGCCGAGGCGTTCGAGGAGTTGGTCGTCCGCTACCAGTCGCGGCTGGTCAACCTCTTGGAACACATGGTCGGCGACCGTGATCTGGCCGAGGATTTGGCCCAGGAAGTATTTCTTCGCGTCTATCGCGCTAGAAAAAGCTACCAGCCGGACGCCAAGTTTTCGACGTGGTTGTTCACGATCGCCAACAACGTGGCGTCCAATGCCAACCGGTCGCGGTTCCGACGCCATGAGGTGAGCTTGCGGACGCGCTCGGGGGGTTCGACGGGATTGCCGCCGATGGAGCAGATGTTGCTGGCCTCCACGGGCCAGATTCCCGCCCGGCAACTCGACAAAGCCGAGATTCGCGACGTGGTCCGGCTGGCTTTGAGTTCGCTGAGCGAGCGCCAACGGCTGGCCGTGTTATTGAGCAAGTTCGAGGGCATGAGTTACGCGGACATCGCCGAGACCATGGCCTTATCACCCCAGGCGATTAAGTCGTTGTTGTCGCGTGCCCGGGTAAACCTGCGTGCGGTGCTGGAACCTTACTTCGAAAGCGGCGAGCGGCCCAACCGCGACCGCGTGGTCGAAAAACAGTCCGACGCCAACGAAGATGGCTCGGTTTCCCGAGCGGGGCCCGCCGAAGAGGAACCGCTGGGGCGGGCAACGGGGCAAGAGAATGGCGGTTCGAGGCCTTGAAGCACGTCGGTTGAAACGATGACTCCTGACCCTGTCGAAGAAATCGACCACGTTTCGCCTAGCCCGCTGGAGGAACGGCTCGTGGCGTATCTGGACGGCGAACTGGACGACGAGGAGGTCCGCGAGGTCGAGTCGCTGCTGGCCGCCGACCCCAAGGCCCGGCAGACCTTGTCCGCCTTGGAGCGGGCTTGGTCGCTGCTCGACAAGGCCGCCGCCGACTCGGTCGACGAGTCGTTCACGCGGACGACGCTGGAGATGGTATCGCTGAAGGCCGCCGAAGAGCTGGCCCAGCACGAGGCGGAACTCCCGCGGCGTCGGCGTCGGCGATGGCTGGCTGCCACTGGTCTGATGGTCGCTTGTGGCTTGGCCGGTTTTTTCGCCGTCGTTTTATTTTGGTCGAATCCCAATCGCCAATTGCTCGAAGACCTGCCCGTCTTGGAAGATTTCGACGAGTTGCAACACGTATTCAATCGCGAAGATCAAGACCTGCAATTTTTGAACCTGTTATACGAGCACAAACTGTTCGTCAAAGAAGCCGACGACGACGCCTGAGCCGCCGCTTGCGAAAGATGCCGCGGCGCGGACGATTTGCGACACCCCGACCATGCCGAACCAATCCCCTCGAAGCAACCGCTTGGAAACGCCCGCCGAAAAACTACCGCGGAGGCTTCGCCTTGCGGACGTAGGGCCCAGTCGTTGGCGGGCTTTGTGGGGCTTGGTCTTTTCGGCCTTGGTGGCCTGGGGTTTGGCGGCATGGGCGGGACCGATGTCTGGCGGGTCCCTGCTGACGGAAGACGTCTTGGCCGAGCGACGCGAGCGAATCGAAAAGCTCAGCCCCGCTCAAAAACAAGAGTTGCTGGAACACCTCGAAAAATTCCGTAAACTCCCGCCCGAGGAGCAGGACCGGCTGCGGCGTCTGAGCCGCGAACTCGAGAACGCCCCCCGCAGCGCGGAGCTTCGCCTCGTCATGCAGCGCTACTACGACTGGCTGAAGACGTTGCCAGCGTATCAACGGGCGCAGTTGCGGGAACTGCCCCCGGAGCAGCGGGTCAAGCGGGTGCAAGCGCTTTTGGAAGAGCAGGCGCGGCGGCCGGGCCGCGGCGAGACGTGGGGTGAATTGGCACGACGGGAATCCGGGGCAGGTAACGTCTCCGGCTCCAAGAAAACGCCCCGACGTCTTGATCCGGCTGACATGGAAGGCCTGTTCGCCTGGATGGACGACTACACCAGACGGAATACGGACCAGATGCTTGCCAGGCTTCCTCCAAAAGATCGGGAACGCGTCCGGCAGGAATTGAAGCGAGTGACCGACCCGCTGCGCCGCCAAGAGTTGATCGCTTGGATTTGGCTCTGGTGGCAGTTGGACAATCGCGGCCAGCCGCCTTCCTTCACGGATCGCGACCTTGCGGATTTGCGATCGCGACTTTCGCCAGCGACTCGGGAGAAACTCGAAGCCCGGCCGCCCGCCGAGCAATGGCGCACGATTTCCGGACTGTTCACGGCGTTCATGCTCCGCCAACATTCAGCGCGGCAGGCCGGCGTGCCGATCCAGTCAGTGACGGAAAAGGAAATGGCGGACTTCTTTGAACGCGAACTTACCGCCCAGCAACGCGAATTTCTGATCACGCTCCCGCCGGACGAGATGCAGCGGGCATTGTGGAAAATGTATCTCGGATGGAAGCTCCGCCAGTTGCCTCCGCTTCGACCCGCTAAGGAGAAGCGGCCTGGAGCAAAGGGCCCCCAAGCCCCTGCCGAAGGCCCGTCGCGGCCGCCAGGCGCAAAAGCCCCAACACCCGAAAAAACCCCACTTTCCTCGGACTTCAAGCCGAGGTAAGCTGCTGCCAGAATTCGCGAAGCGAGGCCACGATGCTTACCGGCAACTGCCCGCCAGCGTAGGCCACTTGGCAATAGAGTTTGGCCATCGTCAGGCTCGGACTTCTCAGGCGAGGCACGCGGTCCCCGATCCGTTCCGCAAATTCGTGGGGAGTTTGCTCCGCAGCGCGCGGGCAGCCGTGCTCGCGGGCCCATGCCTCCAAGGCCGAAAAACTGTAGCGGACCAATTCGTCGGGGGTCCACCGCTCGGCCCAGCCAGCGGCAAAGGGGTCGGCAAACGAGGCGAACGCCGGCGGGGCCGAGGGCGCCTCGCTAGCGCTGACATCCGCCGCTGTCTGCCTGCCATCGCCCTTGGAACCGAACAGGGCGGCCCAAAACGCCCGCAGCGATTGCCAAAACTCCCGCACGGCCTGGACCATCACTGCCCGCGAACGCCAAACAACATACGCCACGAAGCAGAACAACACGAGATAAAAAAGCCACTTCAGCATCTCGCCCAGCGAGAAGCTCCACGAGGACCAACGGCGAGGCGTAGCAGGCGGCGCCGTCTTTGACTGAGTTTGCGGCGGCGCATTTTTTTCCGACTGCTGAGCCTTGGTCTCGTCCTGCGAGCCGGACTCCTGGCCTTGGGCAGTCTTTTGGCCGCCTGAGGAGGTTTCTCGTTTCTGCTTTTGAAACGGTTTCTCGCCGCCGCCGACGGCGCTGCTTTTGCCTTGTTCTTCGGATTGACTTGGGGCGCGGCCCTCCGCCTCTGAGGATACCTTCGGCTGGCGGTGGCGGCCGTGGTCTGACGCCGCATCGCCTGGCGGGATAGGGCCGCCGACGGTCGGCGGTTTCCTTTGTCCGCCTTGGCTGCTGTCTTGGCGCGGCGACGCATCAGGCTGTTGGAGCGGTTGACCGGACGCTTGTTGTTTTATTGCGTCCGGCGGGCGAGCGTCGCTGGCCGCGTCGCCCTTGCGCGAAATCTCCGCCCCTTCCTTGCCGACGGCGTGGCGCGATGCGGATCGCTTTTCGGAAGACAGCTTCCAAGGGACCTCGGCGAGGGCATACTCTGGGTTGGGGCGTGGCAACATGGCGGCAAAGCCGAGGATCGCGGCAATCAAGAGGCAGCCCGTCGCGACCCAAACCCCGGCCATCGCAGCCGGCATCTGCAAGCGCCGCCGCCGCAGGTATCGCCGCAGCCCGAGAAAGCTGGTCGTCATCAACAGCCCCAATGCGCTGGCCACGTAGACGCACAACAACAGAAAGGCATAGCGGCGACGATCGAGGTCAGCCGGGGGAAGGAATCGCTGTCCGATGCCGAACAAGGGCAAGGCGGCGAGAGAAAAGTAGACCACCCAAATACCACCGGAGTGTGGGCGAGGCTGGTCGGATCGAGTTGGAGCGGCTTGGTCGCCGGAAGCGCCAGACGCAGCAAGCCGTTGTTTCGCCCGCGGCGGGTCCAGCCCCATCGTGCGGAGCACTCCTTCGCCCGACTCCTCCAGCGATTCGTCGATGAACGTGCAATTCCAGGTCAGTTTTTGGGAACACCACAAGATCAGCCCGACCAGGCCCGCGTTCACGAACATCGTATAGGCCGCCATGTCCCCTGGGATTTGGACGAGTCGCTGCAAGGCCAGGAACGTGACTACCGCCAGCGGTCCGGCGTACATCGTGGCGTGGCCGGAGCCCATTTCGATTGCGATCCTTCCCACCAACACGGAAGCCATCACGAACAAAGCGAAGATGAAGTGCAGCCGCTCGACGTACTGGCCTTGATAAAACAAGTCGATCAGGAAGAAGACCAAGCTGCCGATCAGGGTCATGATCATTGCCGGGCTGACGGCAATTACCAGATAGTCGGCCAGGGTGGGACGGAGTTTGCTCATCGGAGTACCGACCCCCGCACCAGGCAATCTTCACAGACGGCGGCCACGGCGGCCTCGTTGGGCAAGTGACGGGCCTCGACGCCCTCGGCCAATAGGGGACCGCACGCCGCCTCGAATTCGTGCAAGTGGTAGGCATTGACCAGGGCCGTGACGGCGAATCCTCGCCGCCGCAGCTCGCCCAAGGCCATCGCCGTGGCCAGCGTGACCTTGGTCACGATCGCCAGCACCGTGGCGTCTCGCGGCATGCGACCGACGGTTTCGTCCAGCGCTTGGTCGAGGGGCAGGCCGTCGGTCAATTCCAGTCGGGCCAGGGTTTCCAGAATCCGCAGCAACTGGTCCGCACCGCGCCGTGTCTCGACCATCACCGGTTGGAGGCGGTCGCTTGTGTCCAGCATGGCCGCGGTTTGCCGGGCCACCAGGCGATTTTGGGGGTCGGGATCCCAACCTTCGCGGCGGATCCGGTCCACCGCGTCCCGACCATTGCTCATCAGCCCCACTTGTTGGCCCAAATGGTACAAGGCATGGGCAATCGAGGCGGCCGCGGTCACGGCCAACTCGGAGCGGAAAGGTTCCTGGCTCGGGTCGAAACTGTCGCGGTGGAAATCGACCACCACCGTGGCCCCGGCCACCGAAGAGGGTTCGTACACCTTGCTGTGAATCGCCCCCGTCCGCGCCGTGGCCCGCCAATGAATCCGATTCAGCGGATCGCCCGCTTGATACTCCCGGACCCCCGCGATTCGCGTGGGATCCTCGTACAGCCGGTGGGTGAGCCGGACCTCGCCAATCGGCCGCCGCGAGGCGATGTTGTAGCCCTCCAAGGCCACGACCTTGGGGTAGACCAAGAGGAAATGCGGCGCCGTGACCATGCGAAAACGCCGATGCAAGCCGAACAGGTCCCCTGTTTCCACCATCAGCGGCCCGATCTGGAAATACCCTCGTCCTCGGCAACGCAGTTGATAAAAAAGCGTCTTGCGTCCCCGAGGAAACAGCATGGCCAAGTGCAACCGCGAACCGATCACTTCCAATCGCGGGGCGGCGCCGCCGATCGCTTGCGTGGGCAGCAAGTCCTCCAAGAGCGCCCAAGCGACCGGAAGGCTGCCGCGATTGCTCACCCGCAAGATCACCGCCACTGTCTCGCCCACGTGGGCCGAAAACCGGTTGCACTCGCGTTCGGCGTCCAGGCTTTCCGCCCACCTCCGCGCCAAAAACCGGCTCACAAGCAGCACGCCCAGGAGGGCGTACATGGCGTAGGCCATGAGGCCCAGCTCGAACACCAAGGCCAACGCGAGAAGCACGATCGCGCCCAGATACCATTTCATGGCAAGCGTTGCCTTTTGAGCATGGCGTGAACCGTGCGAGCGACGGGGGCAAGAGGCCGAGAACAACGTCTCCTCACGTGGCCGCCGCCACGACGCCCCCTACCACTCTACGACCTTTGTCCTCGCAGGGAAAGCGGTCGATCGTGTTCCCACGCGGCGGCGTTGGGGAAAAAAAGAGCGCGCAAACTGGTCGGGTGGCTCAGCCCACGATCTCCCGACGCCGGTTGAGGTAGTCCCAAACCACGTAGCGGTCCAAGCTCTTGCCGGCCGTGAAAAAGACCTTGCCCGAGGTCGATTCCGCAAGCCGGTAAGCGAACTGCACGTCTTCGCGCGACTGCGACCAGCTAGGTAAGAGAAAGATATTGATCGTGATTCCCTCCCGCTGGCACAAACGGCCTTCGCGCAAGGTCGCTTCTTCCGTGCGCTCATGCGGTGGATAAAGAAGGTATAGCAGATGGTCTTCAAAATGGGCGGTGGGCAGGCCGTCGGTGATCAGGATGATCCGCCGATTCGGCGTGTCCTGAACGCTCAGGAACCGCCGTGCCATGGCCAGCCCGTGCTGAATGTTGGTGAAATGCGGCGGCACGTCCAATTCGCTGATCCGCGGATCGCTCATGTCCACATAGAGCCGCACCAACGGTTCGTAGATCGTCACCGGCTTGGGCATCAGGGCCGCAATCTCACTGGGGTGACGCGGCTTGGCGAAGGAGGCCATCTCGATGAACTGGAGGTAGTCGCCAGGGTACTCGCGACGAATCAGACCATCGAGGGCCAACGCCATGCGTTTGACGTCCATGTACAGCCCGTCGTAACGCATCGAACCGCTCATGTCCATGAGGACTACGGTCGCGCACTTGGGCGAATTCCGTGTGCGGTGGACCTCCAGGTCTTCGGCGCGGAGCCGAACCGGGAGTCCCGGACCGGCCCGAACCATCGCGTTGATCATCGAGCCGGGGATGTCGAGATTGGCGATCGAGTCGCCGAACTCGTAGGGTTTGGTTTGTTGGAGTTCGACTGCCCCCTCGCCGACAACGGGTCCGTGATGTCGGCCGGTGCGGGCGGCCTCCAAATTGCTGAAAATCCGATCCAAAAGGCGGCCTTGGAAGATGCGATAGGCCTTGGGCGTGAGCTGGTACCCCGACGCCGTGCGCTCCAGCCCTTGCTGCTCGGCCATGTGTCGCACATAGTCCTCGACCTGCCGCGCGAGGTTCTTCAGTTGCTCCACGTCGGCCTGCTCGACGAATTCTCGAAGTTCGTCGAGGTCGATGATTCCGACGCGGGCGGTCTTTCGGGCCTCTTCGAGCTGCTTAAGCAGCCGGTCGATCGTTTCCAATTCGTCCTTGATCTCCAAGGCCCTGGGAATCGACAACTCGGTCCGGCCCGTGAATTCATACTTCGACGCCAGCTCGTCGATCTGGTACTTGTCGCCCAGGCGATGGATGAGTTGAATCAGCTCTCGGGCAAAGGCGCTGCGTTCGTCGCCTGCGGCATACCAGAGTCGTTCCAGATCGTAGAGTTGTTCCTCAGCAAACGCCTTTTGAAATCGCTTTTCCAAGTTCGACGGGGGCTTCATGCGGAGGCCCCACTGACGATATCGCCCGGCAGCCTCGGCTTGTACTCGGCTGGTTTCGTAGGTTTGGAGGATTTTTCGTTTCCGTTCCCGGAGTTTCTCGATCAAGTAATCGAGACTCGGCCCCAATCCGGCGATCTGGCTGGGATCGAGCTTAACGGCCTTGGCCAGCTCTTCGTCGGTCAACTCGCGGAGGCTGCCATAGGCGAGCATGTGCTGGAAAGCGCCCGACACGAGGTCGGGGGGTGGTTGCGTCGGGCTGGGAAAATTCTTGGGATCGTATTTCTGATAGGTATGAATGATCCCGCCAATCCGAACCTTCTCACCGCCCATCGTTCAGTTCCCAACGCCGCCTCGGGCCAGTTTCTTGCGTAGTTTCCGCGCAAGAAAGTGTTCGGAGGCCATCGCCGCAAGGCAACCACCCAATTGGCGTAATTGGGATGCTGATGGCATGGCGGCGCTGTCGCCGCCTTAGAGCTGTTTTCCTACAGAACGCACGCAATCGCGTTTCGGACGGTGTTCGATTTTCGCCCCATGCCGGGGATAAAGGTCTCCGCGGCTCGACGGAAAGGGCATGTCATCCCCCCTGGGCTGCTGAGGTCGCCTTTTCCTGTAGGGACGATGCCGAGCAAGCTTCAGGGCACCAGACGAAAATCATCGTCGAAGTGGACCACCGTGAGGTTTTTACCAATGGGCAGTTCCCGCAGGCTGGATTCGATCCCTGCACGATCGCCCACCACGATGGCCGATAAGTGCTTTGTGTCCAAATACTTTTGGGCCACGCGGAGCACGTCGGCCTCAGTGACGGCCAAGATGTTCGGCACGAGCGTG
Source organism: uncultured Thermoguttaceae bacterium (assembly GCA_937951625.1). Lineage (GTDB taxonomy): Bacteria > Planctomycetota > Planctomycetia > Pirellulales > Thermoguttaceae > CALFBP01. Next base: position 24,406 of record CALFBP010000018.1, on the reverse strand, counting down.
TTGAAGTAATCGTCGGGAAGTCGAAACTGGACCAAAGTCTCAAGTTGCGAGGCCACGTTGCCCGGGGTTTCGAACTGGGCCGGAAAGCCCCGCGTTAAGAAATTTTTGTTGAACTCCAACTCATCCTTGTCCACTGGTCGGCCACCGACCATTCCGTCGAACTCCTTGAGAAATTCGACCAAAGCAGGAGCGGTTACGGCCGTTTGCACCGCGGCCATGGCCACGAAAGGCCCAGGTTGGTGGACGCGCCAATCGAACAAGGTACGCGCCCCATACGTGTACCCCTTGTCCTCGCGAAGGTTCATATTCAGGCGGCTGGAAAATTGTCCGCCGAATATGCTGTTCATCATGACCAAGGGGAAATAATCCGGGGAATTGCGCTCAGCGCCGAGGAGACTGACGGCAATCACCGACTGGGCCGCCCCGGGTTTGTCCACCAAGATGATCCGCGACGGCTGCTTCGGCGGCAACGCGGGAAACGTTGGGTTGCTCGGCTTGCCGGGGGCCTTCCACCCGCCGATGGCGTTTTCCAAGGCCGCGGCGATCTCGTCCGGCGATACGTCGCCCACGGCGATCAGCGTGCCTTGATCGGGGCGGATGCGGTCGCGATGAAACGCCACAAGATCCTCGCGCGTGACCGCTCGGAGCGATTTCGCCGTGCCGAACTGCGGTTTTCCGTAAGGGTGATCGAGACCATAGAGCGTCGCGGCTACGGCCATGCTCGCCAGGGCCATCGGCTCGTTGCGAACCTGGTCCAGCCGGCCCAAAGCAATGTTGCGTTCGCGTTCCAACTCCTCGGTGGGAAAGGAGGGATTCTGAAGCACGTCGGCGAACACGTCCAAGGATTTTTCCAAGGCGTGCTTGAGGGTGAACAATCGGGCGGCCGTAGCGTCCCAATCGGCCGATACGTGCAGGCTTGCCCCGACGTCTGCTAGCGCCTCGGCGATCTCGTCCGCGGTCCGCTTCTGGGTGCCCTCGTCCCATACCGCGGCAAGCAGATTCATCAGGCCGATTTTGTCCGGTGGATCGCTAAAGCGGCCCGCCGGGAACACCGCGTGGATCGACACGCTGGGCAGCTCGTGGTTCTCGACCACCAGCACCTGCATCCCGTTGGAAAGCTGACGCCGATGGATGGGCGGCAACTGGAATCTTGGCGTGGGGCCCGGACCCGGAAGACGCTGCCGATCCTCGTCCACGGCGATCGCCGGCGGCTCGGGGAGATTCGGCAAGGAATGCGTCTTGGCCAGGGTGTTGCGGACCTGTTCCGCCGCCACGCGGGGATCGGGGGTGATGGTGGTTTCCTTGCCGGGTGTCACCTCCAGAACGACCTTATGGCCGCCGAGATATTTTTTCGCCACGCGCTGCACGTCGGCGGGCTGGACCTTCAGGTATCGGGCAAAGTCTTTTTCCAGGAAGCCGGGATCGCCGGTGTACACATTGTACATGTTGAGCCGATCTGCCCGGCCGCCAAAATCGCTGACAGATTCCAAGGCACGAATCGTTTGGGACTCGAAATGGGCCACGGCGCGGGCGACCTCTTGGGCCGAGGGCGGTTCGGACTGCAACCGCTCGATCTCGGCGAAAATGGCCGTTTCCAATTCCTGCAAGCTGTGGCCCGGCCGCGCCGTGGCAATGATGCTTACGCTGCCCGCGATCTCGCCCGAGTTCTGCGAGGCCTGCACGTCTTGGGCGATTTGCTTCTCGCGCACCAAAGCCCGATACAGCCGCGAGGTCTTCCCGCCCGCCAGCACGTCCGCCAGCACGTCAAGCTCCGCGTCGTCCGGGGCGAAAATCGGCACGGAAGGCCAGTTCAAGTAGAGCCGCGACAACCCCACCCGATCGGTCATCTTCACCCGAACTGTTTCCTTCAGAGCCACGGCCGCGGATTTCATCTTCTCCACGGGCGGGCCGGCGGGAATCGGCCCGAAATACTTCTCCACCAGGCGTTTGGCTTCCTGTGGATCAAAATCCCCAGCAATGCATAAGCTGGCATTGGCCGGGTGATAGTAGCGGCGGAAGAAATCGGCCACGTCTTCGCGCGAGGCGGCGGATATGTCGGCCATCGAGCCGATCGTGGGCCAACTATAGGGGTGCTCTGGCGGAAACATGGCCGCCAGAATCACCTCGTAAGCCAAACCGTAGGGGCGGTTCTCGTAGCTCTGCCGCCGTTCGTTCTTGACCACGTCGCGCTGATTATCGAGCTTCTCCTGGGTCATCGCCGGCAAAAGGAAGCCCATCCGGTCGGACTCCATCCACAAAGCCAGTTCGAGAAAGTTCGAAGGCACGGTCTGCCAGTAGTTTGTGCGGTCGGGATTGGTCGAGCCGTTGAGCTTCGCCCCGGCCTTTTGCAGCGGGCCGAAGTAGTCCTTGTCGTAATGTTGCGAGCCTTGGAACATCATGTGCTCGAAGAGGTGGGCGAAGCCGGTCCGACCTGGCCGCTCGTCCTTCGAGCCCACGTGGTACCAAAGATTCACCGTGACGATCGGCGTGGAATGGTCCTCATGGAGGATCACGTCCAAACCATTGGGAAGCTCATACTTTTGGAAGGCGAGTCGCGGCACGCGTCCTGCCCCCTGGGCTTCCGCCCCTTCCACTTGCCCAATACCCGCCATCGCCGTCGCCCAAGCCAACGCCATCATCACGCTCATTTCGCTTTCCTCGATTGTGTTGCAGCAACCTGTGGCGCACCACACGCGGCGCATTATAGCAGTTGCCCGCGTGCGGAAAACCCACTGAGTGCCGCGACCTAATTATTAGGCGAAGAACCTAAGTCCGAAGAACGTGAGAAAACCGTGCGAAGGGACTCAAGACCAATCACGTCTGCGCCAAGCTGCCTCTTCGGGGTTCAATTGCCGGCGTCCATCTCCCGAAGGACCTGGTGAAAGGCGTCGACGACGAAATCGGCCACCCGATGATCGGCCGCCAAGGCCAGTTTGGTAAGGATCGTGCTATGGCCTTCGTGATAAGCGTGGACCCTCGTCCAAAGTCCGCGGTGCAGCAGGCGGCGATGGGCCTCCAACGCGTCTTCCACTCGGTGGAACTTCACCCCGGCCAAGAGTCCGTGTCCGTGGATCGCCGCGACCCGCGAGGGCCAAGCCTGAGGCAGTTCCTGAAGTCGGTCGAAAAAATGGCGATTCAATGCCGCGACGTGTGTGGTTTCTCGCTCGATGAGGTCCATGCACCCCAGGCCAGCGACCGCCGCCAATGGGGCATTGCCGTTGGTGCTGATCACGTCGTATTGCGCCAAGCGGTCATATTGACGGCGATAGACCACGGCCGACAGCGGATGCAAACCCGCCGTCATGCCTTTGCCAATGACGAGAATGTCGGGCATGATCCCGTATTGGTGGTAGAGAAAAAACTGCGGATACCAAAACCCGCTTTGGATCTCGTCAATGACCAGGCAGGCGTCGGCCTCGTCGCAGCGGGTGCGGGCCTCGCCCACGAAGTCCTCGTCCAACAGAATCGCTTCGCGATTCATTAAGACCAGCTCACAGAACATCGCGGCCACCCGACCGCGGTGCAACGCGAACGCCTTGCGCAGCCCCGTAAGATCGTTCGGCTCCACCTCGACCACTTGGAGATTCTGGAATAACTCTTGCCACATGCCGCGAAGCCTTTGGGCGAGAAAATCGGTGCCGTGGTAGTTCCCCGCCAATGCGATCACCACGGGTTCCGTATCCAGCCGCACCGACCCATGATGCGCCAACGCGAGCTTCAAAGCCGCATTCACCGCCACCGAGCCCGTGCAAATGCCCAAAAGTACCGTATTCAGGGCCTTGGAGTCGTCCAGAAGCTCCTCACTGGGGGACTCCACGTCGTTGGCCGCTGCCACCAAGCGCTCGGCCAGACGCTTGACGCTGGCGCCGGGGATGTTGCTGTGATCGTCCCAGACGATGCCCGCTTCGATCGCCTGCTGGACCAGCGCGTTGAGGTCCGGGTGGTTGTATCCCCACGTCATCTGATAGTGCCCGGCCGTGCAGTCCAAATACAGCTTGCCTTGCTCGCTGACGTAGAACACGCCGCGACCGGTCAATAAATCATCGGGCGTCTGGCCAACGCCACCCCCATACGACGCCTGGAAAAAACGCTTGTCCAGATGCGCGGCCGCGGGAATCTGACAGAGGCGCTGCCCAACCGCCTCCAAAAGTTCGCCCACGTCGCGTTCCCGCAAAAAGCGCTGGGCTGCCTCGACGGCGGTCATGATCTCGCGACCATTGCGACCCAAGAGCGAGGCTAGTCGGCATTCGGAAGAATTCACCTGAGGCCTGCCCGTCATCAGAAAACCGCGTGATCCGTCAAAAGGCGCGCTCTGCGGACATTTTGAGCTAACTGTCCGCGGTCCGCAACCGCCAGTACGCTGCTTACTGCCGCGCCTCGGGTCCTACCGCTACGCCCCCCGACTCCGTTACAGCTTCCAAAGGCCAACATGAATCAAAAAGCCGCTGGGAAAAAGTGTGGGGTAGGTTTCCAGGCCTCGGAACTACGCCATCACGGAGAAGTCGTCGATTTTCTTCCAGGACCGGCTTTCCACACTCGCCAACGCAGCGAGGTTGACTTTCAACGTCTGGATGCCTTCTTCTAAGGAACACGGCACGCTTGCCCGACCTTCTACGGCGTCGAGAAAGGCATGGGCTTGGGCGATGAACAACGTGTCGCGTTCCAACGGGGCAATCGACTCGTCGTGCCATGGTTCATCAGGTTTCTGGATCCAGCGCCAGCGGTGCTGGTGAAGCTCGCAGCGAACCGTGCCCGAAGTACCCGTGACCGTGATCGTCACCTCGTTCGGGGCTTGGTATTGATTCAAGCTGTAGCAGGCCATCACCTGGCCATGGCGAGCTAAGAGGTGCACCGTGTCCTCGACGTTCACGCCGTCGAGCACTTGGTGGGCTGCGTCGGCCACCAGGCAATCGACCTTGCCGACCAGCCACTCGCCAGCGTTGACGAGGTGGGTAAGGGCGTCCTGAATCGCCCCGCCGCCCGTCGCGCGGTCCGCATAGTAGATTTCGCGGTATTGGGGACGATAGAACGGAAAGTGCTGTCCAGCAACCGCAACGAGTTCGACCGGTCGTCCAATACGTCCGCCGAGGATCGCTTGGCGCACGCCGACCAACAAGGGGTTGCAACGGTAGACATATGCTACGGCGGCGATAACGCCACGGCGCTGCACCGCTTCGCGAAGGGCCTCGATCCCGTCCAGACAGACGCTCAACGGTTTCTCGATCAAGACATGAACACCGGACTCCACGAAGCGGGTCGCCATCGCCACATGCAGCGGCGCTGGCGTGGCGATCACGGCGGCATCGAAACGATCCGCCAGCGCGGATTCCAGATCGGCGAAGGCGTGCTGGATGCCGTAACGTTCGGCCACCGCGCGACGCACAGGCTCCCGAATTTCGACCAAAGCCATGTCGGCCCGGCCTGTCGCTTGAAAACACCGCAAATGACGTTCTCCGATGGATCCGACGCCGATGACCAGCACGCGATGGCGCACGGGATACTCCTTGACAATCAATCTGGGCTTGGTGTCTATTTGCTGTTCGGGATTCTCCGCAAAGGCGAGGCACACCAGCCCTGAGGAACCCAACCGTGCGAACACGACGCCACGGCCTACCGCGACCGGTCTCCGATGGCTGCATGTCGCTCTCGCTCGCGGAGCGTAGGAAACTCAAGCATCGCATTATGCCGAAGGCATCATGAGGTGGCAATCGGCTGCCCGGACGCCTTACCTCGATTCAGGAGAAAATGTACATGGCGCGGATGCGTCGCAGTCGCGTGCTGGAGAAGTTGCGGGCGGGTAAGATCGCTGGGTGCGTGAAGCTCAACTTGGGAGACCCGCGGGTGGCCGAGATTGCGGCAGCCAGCGGCGTGGATTGCCTCTGGCTCGATTTGGAGCACATCCCCAATGACCTTCGGGAAATTGAAAATCAAATCAGGGCGGCCAAGGTCCATGACGTGGATACCGTCGTCCGGGTGGCCCGCGGGAGCTACAGCGACCTGGTCTATCCGCTGGAGATGGACGCGACGGGAATCATGGTCCCACACGTGATGAGCGCCGACGACGCCCGAAAAATCGCCTGGCAAACGCGGTTTCACCCCATCGGACGCCGCCCATTGGATGGCGGCAACGCCGACGGCGCCTACTGCACTATCCCCGCCGCTGAGTACGTGCGGCAGGCGAATGAGGAACGCTTCGTGATCGTCCAGATCGAAGACCCCGAACCGCTGGCAGAGTTGGACGAAATCGCCAAAGTCCCCGGAATCGACATCCTTTTGTTCGGTCCCGGGGATTTCAGCCACGCCATCGGCTGCATCGGCTGTTTCGACGATCCGCGGGTAGTTGAGGCCGAACGGCAAGTGATCGAGGCCGCGCGGCGTCACGGCAAGTTCGCCGCCGCTGTCGCCACGATGGAGAGCATGCCGCGGAAGATAGCGGCCGGGGCCCAAATGATCAACGTGGGCGCCGACGTCCTCGCCTTGACGGAGTATTTCGGACGCATCGCCCAAGCATTTAAGGAGCAAGACGCGCGTGTCGGCGCCTGATTTCTACTTCGCCGCCAACGCCATCTTCCGGCACCTGCACGACCGCTACGGCAAAGCGGCCCTCGTGGAATACTGGCGGTCGCTGGCTACGGAGTACTATCGCGGCCGCATCGAGGCGTGGAAATCGGGCGGGTTGAAGGCCGTCGCCGAGGACTGGCGGGCCTATTTCGCCCTGGAGCCTGCGGCGGAGATCGACGTGATCTTCGAAGAAAACGCGGTGGAATTGATCGTCCGCGTTTGTCCGGCGATCCGACACCTGCGAAACCACGGCCGGGACATCGTTCCCTATTTCTGCGAGCACTGCGACCACACCTGTGGCGCCATGGCCGAATTGGCCCACATGGATTTCCAGCGGGCCGGCGGCATGGGAGCGTGCCGCCAGCGGTTCGTTCCGAAAACAAAGTAGCCGTTCATGGCCACGGCCCCTCGACATTGGTCTTCCAAACCCTGTAACCTCCCATGCTCGGCTGCCACGACTTTTGCGGTTGGTACGAATGGACGTTCCATTTCTTTCGTCGCCGCTGGGGACAGGAGGCGGTGGCCCGGCTCTGGGCCGAGGCCATCGGCGGCGAAAGTCAGCGACATTACCTTGATGCGGGGCGAAAGGCCGGCCTGGCGGGGCTTTATCACACATGGGTGAAAACCGGCCAGGACGAGGCCTGTGATTGGACCTTCACCTTGGACGAAGCGCGGAATGTGCTCCGCTGGGACATGCGCCGTTGCCCAAGCAAGGGCTTTCTCATCGCCCAGGATTGCAACGCCGACGAGGATTATTGCGACCATTGCATGGGTTGGATGATTCCGCTGCTCGACCAGGTCGGCGTCGAAGTTTGGGAACATGAGCACAACCACCTGGGCCAATGCTGGGGAACGATGCGGTGTAAGGACCGGCCCGCGGAGCCGCTAGAGGTCGAGGCGGACATCCGACGTGACCCTCGCTGGAACTCGGGCTATTTGGATCGCTGGGAACGGGGCCGCAAACAGCCGCTCATGCCAGAAGTCAGTGCCGCCGTCGATTCGTGCCAGCTCCTCGTGGATTGGTTCGCCGGTTGCGATCAGATTGTGGTGGTCGCGGATGAGCCGGCGGGCAGCGCCGAAACGCGGCCGACCGAAGGATCGATGCCGGGACCACGCGACGGCATCCTCTTGACGGTTCCGGCGTATCTTCAGCGCCCGCCGCTCCAGCCGGCGAGGGGGGCTGTGCTGATTGGCCACGGCGTCACGACAGGCGCCGAGCGGGAATGTCTCGCGCAGTTGGCGAGCAAATATCTCGCGACGAGTGAAAATCAACGTCCGCTGTTATTGCACCCCTATCTGCCAGGCCGGAGTACCGCGGACTGGGTGTCTTACCGTTTACCCCGGCCAGTTCCCATCTTGCCCCTATTGATCCGCACGGGCCAATACGTTCATGTCCCAGGTTCCGCCGATCCAGAAGACCGATTTCTGCTAACGGCTTTGAGCCGGGCGCTGCAACTGGCCAGTCGCGGCGATTCTAGGCGTTAGGAGCGATATCAAGCCGTCTTCTGACTGGCGGATAGCAGTCCCCCAACTAGAGCTACACCCTCCGATTTGCTTACCGAGCCAAGGGACGCACCGATACAGTGACGGCCAAATAGAGCAGCGGAATCAGCCCCAGCATGATCAGGATCGCGTGAGCCAACATGGCGACTGTCCTCCTGGGAAGAGCACCTCGACTTCGCTTTTCAGCAATAGCCAACAGCGTGCCAATCAGATTGCGATACTGATCAATTTGTCATAACCCATTTTATTTTAAATGTTTACGAATTCAGCGGAAAGTCCTAGGTAGGAGTGCTTTACAGCGAATGTTGTCAAAATGACTTCATGCAGGCTAATCTGCGTTGTAAATGATACAACCGAAAGTCATTTTTTGTGCGTTCTTGACATCCAATCAATCCCGGACATTTTAGCCAGGGCCAACAGCAGGGCATGAGTGCCGTCTCGCGCATGACCGAGGGCGGCCAGGGACAAATAGAGTTGTTGGACGAGAGCAAGTCCCGGCATCGCCAGCCCCATCCGCCGGGATTCTTCCAAGGCGATGCCCATGTCTTTGATGAAGTGCTCGACGAAAAATCCAGGTTCAAAACGGTTTGCGAGAATGCGGGGCCCCAGATTGGAGAGGCTCCAGCTCCCCGCCGCCCCTGAAGCGATGGATTGAAGGACCTTATCGAGGTCCAGCCCCGCACGATAGCCATACAGGAGACTCTCACAAACGCCGATCATCGTGCCGGCGATCGCCACCTGATTGACCATTTTGGCGTGTTGGCCAGCGCCGGGCCCACCGTGGTGGACGATGGTCTTACCCATCGCCTCGAAGCACGGCATGAGGGCATGAAAGACCTGCTCCTCGCCGCCCACCATGATCGAAAGCCTTGCTTCTCGGGCCCCAACGTCGCCGCCGGAGACGGGGGCATCGACAGCGTGAACTCCTCGGGCTTTGGCGGCCTGGGCGATTTCGACAGCCAGGCTGGGTTGACTGGTGGTCATATCGACGAGGATCGTCCCCGGCTTGGCCCCGACAAGGACACCATTTGGCCCAAGAATCACCTCGCGGACGTCGGCCGGATAGCCCACCATGGTGAACACCACGTCCGAGGCTTCGGCCACGGCGCGGGGGCTGTCGGCCCAACGCGCCCCCTGGGCGAGCAACCCCTCGGCCTTGGTTTTCGTTCGATTATAGACCGTCGTCTGATACCCCTTCGCCATCAGGTGGCCGCACATGCTCCGTCCCATCACGCCCGTGCCAATCCAACCGATGCGTGTCGCAGATGGATGGACCTTTATGTTATTCATTTGCAACCTCGATCTGTGGGCATTGTGTTCAAAAACGCCGGAGTGTTATTGGCCACGCAGGCCCAAAAGGCCTGAAACACGTCCTACGTTTGGTTTGTCGTTTGAGGGCGCGTCAGCGTAGCCACCGTTCCTCGGGGCGGCGGAGAATTTCGCTGGCGAGGAAGACTTGCCGGAGCGAGGCGGGATTGACAAGCAGCGCAACGAGGGCGGCAGTATCGGGTCCCGCCGAGGAAGGGGCATCCTCGGCTGAGGGCGTTGACTGACTCGGCTGGGGCCCGGCGACCGAAGTTTCGATGTACCGCGTCGCCACGGCGTTCACCTGGCGGTCGAACGTTTCGCGCAGCCGTTGCTCGAGCTTGTCGTCGGCCAGGGCGACCTCGTACCCTAGCTCCCCCGAACCTACGCTGCTAACTTGCCGGCGCTTCTTGCGTTTACCGCTGGATTTCACCGCCTTGCTCTCCGAGGCCAGTTCGCGCTCGGCAGCACGCGTGGGCGGAGAAGTAAGAGGTGGGGGGATCGAAGGCCGCTGCGAATCCTCCGGCAAGGGTGGAGGCGCCGGGGGAGAGCCCCGCTCCTGCACCGGTTTTCGACGTTCCGCGGCACGCCGCAGGAACTCGGCAATCTCATCCTCGACGGAATCCGCCCGCTTGGGGCCGACTTCCGGTGGGTTGACTCGGTCCCGGCGGGCAGCTTCCCGTTGAATCTCCTTCCATCGGGCGGCTGCTTGCGACAAGAGGCTGAACACCACGAAGATAACAAACACCACCAGCCCCAGCCATTCGCCGTCGGCAAACACGATTCCGCGGAGGATCATGCCGGAGCTCCTGATTTGGCGGGCAGGGTGGAGCCGTGGGCGATGGCGGTCCGCATCTCCGTGTCGGCTTGAACGTTCCGCAACCGGTAATAATCCAGAATCCCCAACGTGCCGTCGCGGAATGCGGCGGCGATGGCCTTGGGAACTTCGGCCTCCGCCTCGACCAACTTGGCCCGGTTCTCTTCAATCCGCGCGATGTTTTCTTGCTCGGCGGCCACGGCCAGGGTGCGGCGTCCCTCGGCCCTCGCCCGCGCCACTCGCATATCCGCCTCCGCCTGGTCCGCCTGCAAGCGGGCCCCGATGTTGTCGCCCACCTCGATGTCGGCGATGTCGATCGACACGATCTCGAAGGCCGTTTGGGAATCCAATCGTCGGGAAAGGACCTTTTTCGAAATCTGGTAAGGATTTTCTAGGACCTCGAAATGCGTTTCCGCCGAACCAATGGCGCTGACGATTCCCTCGCCGACGCGGGCAATGATCGTCTCCTCCGTGGCCCCGCCGATGATCTGGTTCAAATTCGCGCGGACCGTCACTCGGGCTCGGACCCGAAGTTCGATTCCATTCCGGGCCACGGCGGCCAAGGCCTGATTGCTGTTGCGTGGCGGGCAATCGATGACCTTGGGGTACACACTGGTTTGGACTGCTTCGAGCACGTCGCGTCCGGCCAGATCGATCGCCGCGGCCTGTTTGAAGGTGAGATCGAGCTTGGCTTTGTGGGCAGCGATGATCGCCTTGGTTACCAGGGGAACGTTGCCGCCGGCCAAATAGTGGGCTTCGAGGGCCTTGCTGGTGATCCCTTCCGCGTCGCCCAAACCGGCCTGGACGGCCATCACCTTGGCCCGAACGATCACTTTGGGATCGACTTTCCGGAACGTCATTCCCAGCAAATCGAAAATCCCTATGCCCGCTCCTGTTGTCTTCGACTGGATCCAATAACGGAAGTAGCGGATGAATACCGCGAGCACGATGATGCACACAAGTAGCACCGCGACGATGACGCCGACGGTGATCAACTGGCGAAGCTGGTCAGCAGGCATGGAGGCGAAACCTGGGCTCGAGGATTCAGTTCAGGAAACTGGGCGTATCTGGAAATCGTAGTCACGATACCCGGACAGGGGAACTGGTGGCGTCCACCGCGCATCCGCCCCCCGCGCCCCGATAGGAGCGCGGCGATCGGCAGCGACGGCATCGGCATCACAATTCGGGGGGCCATGTCGGTTTGCCCTTCGACTTCGGGAACTTCTCAGCGAAAGGCCTCCTTCCCAACCCGCGTCCATTGGACACTTGTCAAAGGAACTTTGCAATCCCCTCCCGACGGGGAAGACGGGGTTCAAGCCTGGGATGGTCGAAATGGCTCGGAGTTGTCCCAATCGATGGGCTGAGCGAGGGGGTCATTTTCTGCCGCGTCCGGAGGCTCGTCGGGCAATCCACGGACGACCACGCGATTGCCGCGGATCTCCACGACCCGGACCCTTTGCCCCGCCTCCACCGGCATCCCCTCGCTGATGGCGTCCAAAGTCAAGCCATCGATGGCGATCATGCCGCTGGGCAACATGGGGCTTTTGGCCCGGCCAGTCCGACCGACCAAGGCTTCCAAGGTTTTTCGGGGACTGTTCTCGGGCAGAACGTCGTTGCTGGAGGGAACCTGGAGGAGCATCTGCTTTCCCAAGGCCGTGGAGGGCCAGTATTTCAAGGCGACGGCCACGGCCACCACGGTGCCCACGACGGCCCCGCCAAGGACCATGACGCCGACCACGGAATTATGCGAAAATCCCAGCCAGATCGCGCCGAGGATCGCGCCCACCGCCAAAAACGCGAAGATCCCGCCCGAGGGCAGAAAAATGTCCATCACCACCAAGCCCATGCCCACCAACAGCAGCAGCACTGCCCAAATCCAGGGATCCATGCCTCACCCTTGCGCCTTCGACTCTCGAACGATGATCCGATTGCCATGGACGGCCTCGACCACCACCGGTGAACCGGGTGCGACGAACTCGCCGTGGGTGAGCACATCGAGCAACTGGTCCGCGATCATGGCTTTTCCGGCGGGGACCAACGGGGTGGTGGCGTAGCCCGACATCCCCACCAGACTCTCGAAATGGGTCAGGGCCTCGCTTTCGCTGATGGCCGCGGCCTCTTCTTCGGAAGGCGGCTGGAGCACCATCTGGCTGAGGATCGGCGCCCGCGGCAACCATCGGTTGATGGTGGCGATGATCACCACGATTCCCACCAGAGCGGAGGCCACGATCAACAGCGAGTTTTGAAATTCGGCCATCTGATAAGCGTTACGCGGCAGAAAGAACGTTTGACTCGCCAAGACCAACGACGCCAGGATCATGGCCCCGCCGCCCAGTCCGAAAATCCCGAAGCCAGGTAAAACGAACAGTTCCAGGGCCAGGCAGCTCACCCCAGCCACGAACAAAATCACTTGAAGCCAGCCTGCCGTGCCCCCCAAAAAGCGACTCCAAAAAAACAGCGCGAAGCAGAGCAAGGCCACGAACGCCGCGATGCCCACGCCCGGCGTGTGCAATTCCACGTACAAGGCCACGCCGCCGAGGATCAGCAGCAACACAGCCGCGCCCGGCGAAGCCAACGCCTCGACCACCGCATCCAGCCACCGCGGCTCCAGCAGCGAGGGATCGTTTTCCAGGCCGTAAAGCTCCTTGAATTGCCCGAAATCCTCGACGACGTGCGACGCCAGGCGATACGTCACCGCGTCGGTTCCTTTCGCAAAAAACACCTTGCCGGGCGTGGTCACCGTTTCGCCGGGGGTCCACTGGTCGGGCTGGGCCTGCGCGGCCAGTTCCTCGGCCGAAAAGAACGCCGACTGGCCCTTGTGAGTGTAGCGCGTGACGGTCAACTTCGGGTCGAACATGGCCGCTGGGAGCGACCACGACCGTGTCTTCCGCGCGGCGATCTCGTCGCGAATCACCGTGCGAATCTGCTGAATGTCTTCAGGCGAGAGCACCGCGTCGCCCTCGCCTCCCAACACCGCCCGCGGATGCATCACGATCTGGTCGCACGCCAACGCGATCAGCGCCGCGTCGCAGCGGGCCTCCTTGGGAATATAGGCAACTGTACGAACCTTCGAGGAATCGAGGTCCAACAGGTAGCTTGCCAAGCGGATACTGTCAGCAGGCGAGCCGCCCGCGCTTTCGATCCGCAGGCAGAGGAAGTCGGCGTTCTGCCGCGCGATGGCATCCTGAATGACGCCTTGGACCTTCGTCACTGCGTCGGCGCGAATCGGCCCTTTCACGTCGACGCGAACCGCATGGAACACGCCGTCCAAGGCCACGTCTTCCTTGACCATTTCCGGGGCGACCTCGACGGCCCGGGCCACTTCGATGCGATCGCTAGCCAGACCGCTAATGAAGCCTTTGCGCCGGGCCTCCGTACCTGAAAACCGGCCCGGTTGCCCCGCCGCCAACAATACCGTCTTTTTGCCCACCGCCCGCCGTTTCGCCAGTTCGGTCAGGCCCTCTGGTGTCGTGTATTCCGTGCCGACGTCGGTTTCGACTTCCAACAGTTCGCGGGCGGGGTCGAGCAGCTTCAAGGCGACCTCGACGGGGACGTGCTTCCGCCGGTTGGCGATTTCCCGGTACGTGGCGCGGATCGACTCTGTGATGTTGGGCTCGTCGACACCGGCGGGACCAAGCTCGGCCTCTGGCGCCATGAGAATCACGTCGCAAGCCAAGACGGCAAGAACCGCGTGACCGCGGATCGTTTGCGGCACGTAGGCCACGGTCGTGGCCGCGTTGAGGCTCCCGCCAGAGATGAAATCGGCCAAGTCGTAGGCATTTCCGATTTTGCTGCCGACGCCGTAATCGCTTTGTTCCTTGGGCACGCTGAACTCGAAGATCAGAACCGGCTGGGCCTTTTCGGCTTGGGCCTGCTCGATGGCCTTCAAAACCGGCTGGCGGAGCCTTTCCGTGGTCCGGCCGGTGATCGGGAGCGCTACCCGAAACAATCGCCCTACGCGCGGTTTGACACCATCGCTCTCCGCCGCCTCGGCGTGGCCTATCGTCGCGGACGCCAAAGACAAGACCGCGAGAATAAGCAGGTTCGCCCCAACAGACCAAAATTCAATTCTTCCCGTGATTGGAACAGCCCCTCCTAAAAAAGCACCGCCTCTCGCGGCTTCTTCGTCTCGCCTGCCTGCTAAGCCCCTGAATTCGGCGCGTGGCCACAACGGCCTTCTAATGGCTGCCATAGCGATTACCACCCACTGCCCCGAGGATCTCTACGACTCCCCCGGCCTTGAAGCGCCAAGCCCTGGTTGGACCGGTCCGAAGCAAGATGAAGGAACGGTGATCCCCCAGTTTTAAGGAGTGGTGCCAGCGCAATCCTCGACTCCCGCCGGAAATTATAAACGGCTTGGGAAACTAACGTCAAATCGCGTCCCCCCAATCGGAAACCTTAAGCGATGGAAAATCGGGGGGCAATTGGACTGTCCTTGGCAAGGTTTCCGCCGCAGGTTTTTTTCTGTGGCCAATGCACTTGGCCTCGCCCAACAGGTGCCTTATCGATACGAACTACCTTAAGGACGATACGAAACGCCGCCTAAGGGAGATTTTGCTATGGTCCGATCATTGCTCTGCTTCCGGATTCTGGTGGTCGGGATAACGGCGGTAAGCACAGCGAACGGCGACGAAGGGCGTAGGTTTGCCTTGGGAGTCAAGCGGCTGGCTTGGCGGACGTGTACACGAAGTCGGGCGTTGAGTGGGCCAAGGCGATGGGAGTGGCGGTCTCCGGGGCCGACATCAAGCCCGCGCCGCCGTAAACCGAGGAGCAGGAGTCCGCAGGGGAGGCGACGTTGAAAGCCCTCTCCAATCGAACACCTTCAACACCCCGAAGACCGCGCCTCAGCGCAAGCCGAGCGGTTTTGGGGCCGGATCATTAAGAATGGCTCGTCAAGAAGCTCGTTTTGGCCGTGGCTAAACGATTGGCTAGAATACACATCAACAACCCTATAAACGGGGCCGCGTCCGGTCTTGTGCCACGAATGCCACCAGGTCTTTCTAAGTGGGTGCATCTGGATTCGAACCAGAGACCTCTACCTATCAGGGTAGCGATGTAGTATTGCATGTCGTTGTTTGGCAATATCTTACGTCAACGCATGTTGTCGGTTTGCACCAGAGAAAGCGAAAATATTCACGCCGACCGGCCGCGAACGACTCACCGCGTCGTTTACCGGGTATCAGCGAAACGGTGAAGGGAACCGTCACGACCACCAGCAACGGAGGATCATCGGAATTCTGATGATCCTCCCACGGCGGGGTAGCTATGGGTGTATCACTGCGTCACCAGCCCCACCAACATAGCTTCTTCCGAAGGGCTTCCCTTCTATCGCGGGCCGCCAGAACAGTCGTAAACCTGTGGAGAGTTTATTTAGGCTTATAACGAAAAGACTTAGGATGCAGACTTTGGTTTCCGATGAGACTGGCAACGGCCTGCTCGACTTTCTGGCTAGTGACGGGGGTGGGCGGTAGGTTTGCTACTCCGAGTTAGGCGAGTGGGCGACGCTTTGCAACCTGAGTGGTGAACACAACTTCATCGGGCGGCTAGCCCGCAACCGGGAGGCCCGGGGGTTAGCACAAATCCGACGGGCGACTAGTCGGATGCAAATGCGGTTGACGGCGGCGGGCATCGGCCTGGCCGACGAGCGTAAGCGGGCGGCAGTTAACGCTTGGGCGATGATCGACGTGGCGGCATGGAATGGGTCCCTAGAATCCGTGCTGGGGCCAGCCGAGCCGATGGCGCGTTGAACTGCGAACCCCCAATCCGGTTTATGAACGCGACGCTCTGGGCGGTGCACGGTAGAATAGATCAAAGCCACCCCCGGCGCAAGGAACTCCAGTCATGCCCAAGCTGGACTATCGTAACATCGAGCAAGCCCCTGAACGGTGCGGCGGGCAGCCTGTCGTAGGCGGAACACGCATCCGGGTTGCGACGATTCTGGGCTGCTATCGGCAGGGAATGAGCGTCGAAGAAATCGTCCAACAATATCCCTTGCTGCGGCCGGCCGACGTTCACGACGCTTTGGCCTACGCCTACGACCACTTGGCCGAAATCGAAGCCGACTTGGCGGCCGATGAGGAATCCACGGTCAAGGCCCGGCACGCCGGAGAGGCCCCCTGATGGCCGCCCCGGCGTTCTTCACGGATGAAGATGTATACGCGGCCATTGCCCCAGCCTTACGTAAAGCGGGCCTGGAAGCCTTGAGTTCCCCCGAAGCCGGCCGCCTGGGCGAAAGCGATGAATCGCAACTGGCGTTTGCGGCTGACCAAGGCCGGGTGCTGGTGACGTTCAACGTGGCGCATTTCGCGACAATCCACGCGACCTGGCTGGCCCAAGGCCGACACCACGCCGGAATCGTGGTTTCTAGCCAACGTCACATCGGGGACGTTCTCCGGCGGCTACTTCACCTCGCCAAGACCCCGGACGCCGGCACGATGCAGGACAGGCTCGAGTATCTTAGCGACTGGTAGGCCCGGCGTGTAGAATCGAGCCGGCGGTGGGCGTGGAAAGTGTACAATGAGGTGGCCCCGGTTCCCGAAAGGCTCGTCAATGTGGGCATAATGGGAGCGTTTAAGCGCCTGCTGGGCTTGCTGTGCGTTGCCGTGGCTGCGGTGCTCAGCTTGTTCGCGCTTTTCGGCTTCTTGACCGACAAAACGGGCGAAGGCCGCACCGTTGCCGCCGTCATCGGCGGCGCGGCCATCCTGCTGCTGGTCATCGGCCTTCGCTTTCTTCGGCAGAAAGATGGCGTGGTCGCCAAGCTAGATCCAAGAGGATCGCCGGGGCATCCAACGCGGCAACACACTGGGTTGCGGTATGAAGACTTCCGATTCGGCGACCCGCCGCCATCGAGAAAACAATTCGGTTATGCCATGGCCCTAGGGGTGGTGGTTGAGGATGGAATGACCAAATGGATGCTGTCGGATGCTATCGACGAAGCGATAGAATCGCTGCGCGCTGCGGAACCGGCTACGAAGGAACAACTTCAAACCATAAAGTCCTACCACGGTGTTCTACCCCGCGCTGTGACGCGCGGCGAGGCAAGGCAGATAATCGAATTCTTGGAAGACTACACGTTTCCATGCCCATTTTGTAAGGCTGAGGTGTTGGCTACCGATGATGAATGCTGCGGGTGCGGAAAGAGTCTGCGCAGGGTGCGAATTCCCATCAAGTTGTGAGGCGCGGATTGGATTCCCTGCGACTCCGCGGACAACGTGGCCGTGTACTTGCTCTGCGGAGCCGGCCTGGTGGACCTGCGGTTCTCCGGCCGGGCCTGGATAAGTCAGTCCGGCCTGGACTTTGAAGCCACGGCCTGCGGCGTCTGGATTGACGCCGAACGCACGAGCATTTTGCCCGACGAAATCCGGCACGCGGTGCCGGCGTGGGCTGGCCTGGCGGTGGTGGTCCAACTAAATGCGCCCGTTCAAGCACGGCTGACGGCCCGAGGGGCGTGAGTTTGCACCAAAGTTTGCACCAAATGTCGCACCAACTGTTGGCAAAACAAGACAAATCGGGGCAATTGTGGGCAATTTGCCAGAAAAATTGGACACAAAACCGAAACCGGGGTTTGTTGACGTAAGTTTTTATGCCGTCAAAAGAAAAAACCCGCTGACAACTGCTGTCAACGGGTTTTGCCGAGTGGGTGCATCTGGATTCGAACCAGAGACCTCTACCTTATCAGGGTAGCGCTCTAACCAACTGAGCTATGCACCCTTGCTCATCCGTATTTTTCTCTGAAAACCAGTTACGTCTCGGATCCGTTTAGATTACACCATACCTGGCAATTTGGGTATGGGGAGGTATCTATCCGTTTATCAGCCAACCTTAGGCAAACTCTTGCGTTTTTCGCCGCGTTGCTCTGTTCCCAAGTGTGGCCAATTGAGTTGCATTTTAGCAGGTGCGGTCTCGGCTTCAAAGCGTAGGGCCTAATTGGGTTGGCGGCGTACATGACTTACTAAAGTGAACCACAATCCCCACCGAAGATAAACTCTCAACTACCCAACAGTACTATCCTATTCGGAATAATCGGTACAAATCGCTTATGTTACCAATTCTTTTGGGCCGAAATAGGGTGAGGCCCCGGTAGAGCTAACTGGGGTTGCGTGGCTAGAGTCTATCCGCGAGGAGTTAGGGCATGAAAGTGCTGATTCGAGCGATTCTGAGTGCGGGTCTGATCACGGTGGCGGCGTGGGGCAATCGTCCGACCGCATTTGGCCAAGCAGGGGGATATTCCTACCCAGGGTACCAGAACCGCGGCACGGGGCAATCGAGTCGATATGCCACAACCGGTTCTCGCGGGACGCCAACCGCGCCTCGGCCCGCTGCTCAGCCCGTCCCAAGCCAACCTCCGCACCCCAATGCTTCGGGCCAAGGGGGCACTTTGGGGAATCGAGGGACAGAAATGAGGCCGCAAGGAGCGTCTGTTGCCCCGCAGTCGGCCAGCAGCGCGAGGCCGGGTGTGGAGGCCAGCAGGCGTGCTGAGGCTGCCCGAGAGACGGATCCTGCTGGTTCGGAAAAAGTCGCTGCTCCCGCGGTCGCGGACGCCCTGAAACTTATGCCCACTCAGGCGGACGTTGAGTTCGCACGTCCCACGCCCGACGAAATTGGGCAACTGAAGGTGTCGGCGCAAAAGACCGCTGGGGCTGTGGGCTGGGTAGTGGAGGACGCACGTGGGGCTGTGCTCCGTCGCTTCCTCGACACCAACGGCGACGGGCGCATCGATCAATGGTGTTACTTCAAGGACGGACTGGAGGTTTACCGCGACATTGACACGAACTTCGACGGCAAGGTGGATCAGTGCCGGTGGTTCAACACCGCGGGAACCCGCTGGGGCATTGACCGCGACCAAGATGGCATCATCGATGTTTGGAAGGCGATTTCCGCAGAAGAAGTGACCCAGGAACTCGTCGCCGCCTTGGCCCAACAGGACAGCGATCGATTCGCCCGGCTTCTGCTTACTCGGGAAGAGCTCCAAACGTTAGGTTTGGGTGAGACGAAGGCAGCGGAAATCGCGGCCAAGCTGAATGCAGCGATGGAAAAGTTTCGAGCCGTGGCAGGCAAGCAAAAGGCCGTGGGGCGAGAAGCAAAATGGCTCCAGTTCAGTGGAAGTCGACCAGGCTTGGTGCCCGCCGGCACAGAGGGATCGACCAAAGACCTGGAGGTGTACGAAGGGGTCGTGGCGATCGTGCAAGCCGACAAGGACCATGCCGAGGTTCCCGTCGGGACGCTGGTCAGGGTTGGCCAAGCCTGGCGGTTGATCGACGCGCCGCAACTCGATTCCGAAAGCCATGCCGATGCACTGGTACAAGGGATTTTCTTTCGGACTCCAACATCGAACCGACACCCGATGGCCGAGGGGCTGGCAAGCGAGAAGACCCAGGCCGTCTTCAGTGAGTTGGAAAAAGTCGAGGCCGCCTTAAGCCGGGCCACCAGCCTTGAAGAGAAAGAATTGTTGAACGCCAAATATGCCGACCTTTTAGAACGCTTGGCCGCCGAATCGACCAAGGCGGAGGATCGGGCGGCATGGATTCGGCAACTGGCTGATACGGTCAGCGCTGCGGTGCAAACCGGAGGCTATGCCAAGGGCGTGAAGCGACTCGAAGCCCTCTGGCAACGGCTTGAAAAGGAGGCCGACACTTCCTTGGCCGCCTACGTACGGTTCCGTCAACTAGCGGCCGAGTACGGCCTTGCCGTGCAGGCCAAGGGTGCCGATTTCGCCAAAATCCAGGCCGATTGGCTGAAGAAGCTCGAACAGTTCGTAGCCGACTATCCCAATAGCCCCGACGCCGCTGAGGCGATGCTGCAATTGGCCATTGCCCAAGAGTTCGCCGGGCAAGATGACGAAGCCAAGAAGTGGTATGGCAACATCGTGCGACAATTCCCAAATGCTACTGTGGCAAAGAAGGCCGCAGGCGCTAAGAACCGATTGGAGTCGGTTGGCAAATTGATTGACTTGCAAGGGAAGTCCCTTGCCGGAGAATTGATCGACTTGTCGAAGTTCCGCGGCAAGGTAGTCCTGATTCAGTTTTGGGCCACTTGGTGCGAGCCTTGCAAGGCCGACATGATCATTCTCAAGGACCTGTTCGAGAAGTATCAGCAGGGCTTTGCCGTGATCGGGGTCAATCTCGACAGCAACGCGGAGACCGTGTCGAGTTATCTCTCGGAGAACCGGTTGCCCTGGCCGCAGATTTTTGAAGAAGGGGGGCTTGACTCCCGACCTGCCGTGGAGCTGGGTATCCTGACGCTGCCCACGATGATCCTTGTCGACGCCGAGGGCAAGGTGATCCACCGCAACGTCAACGCCTCGGAGTTGGCGGCGGAACTGAAGAAGATCGTTCGCTGACGCCTCGCGCCGCCCGGCCCGTGGCTCCTTGAGCGGCCGTAGCGGGCAAACCGGTCGTTAAAGTTAAGGTAGGCCCCTAGTTTGGCGGCGACTCAACGTTTGTAAACTTTACACAGGATCGTGACGGGCCCGAAGCCTTAACTTCGCCCAAGGGCGTCCAACAGGCCTTCGCGTTCGCCATAACCTGCTTCAGTTTAATACTTTAAACTGACTCCCTAGAAAGCGGACCGGAATTGTTTAAGGCGATTGGCACGGGAATCGCTGTACGGTTGGGTTTTTGACAGCCCAAGGCTGCCCGTCAACCCCTTGGCCACGCTTGGCCAAAAACCGTTTAGGAAAGGATTCCCATCATGCCGCAATACGGACTGGAGCATCCGGCCATCCTCTGCACTTTGGGCGTAATCCACTTGTTAGGGGTCACGAGCGCAGTTGCCACCCGGGTGGGGCGACTCTCTCGCGACGCTCGTATTTGCCGAGGGGTGTTTTTCGCCTGTTTGGGCATCGTTGCCTTCAGCGCGATCTGGATGGTAGGCGAGAAATCGGGGGCCTGGTTCTCGTCCGGCGCCACGTTCTCGCTGATGGTCTTGACGGCGGTCTGCGACTTCAGCCGCGGCGCGAGGCAATCGCGGTGGTAGATGCAGTGTGTTTTATCCATCTTATCACTGCAAGCTAAACCCCTGGCAAAATCGAAAAAAAACTTCCGTTCCACACAAACAGGCAACCGAAAACCTAATATCAGGTAGCAATGAATCGGAACCGGAAGTTGCGCAGGGGGGCCTAGACGCGACATTCCGCGCATTGCTCTCGAAAGGACGCAATCGCCCTCCTGCGGCCTCCGCCCGAGTTTTTGCTAAGGTCGAAAACACGGATCACCACGAGACGCCCGAGAGGTTCAAACCCGCCGGCGGCGGTTGAGAGACCGGCGGAACACCGGAAG
Source organism: uncultured Thermoguttaceae bacterium (assembly GCA_937951625.1). Lineage (GTDB taxonomy): Bacteria > Planctomycetota > Planctomycetia > Pirellulales > Thermoguttaceae > CALFBP01. The sequence continues at coordinate 2,944 of CALFBP010000018.1, read as the reverse complement.
CGGACGGACGCACCATCAGGCGGTTCGTGTTCCCCCCGGTGCCCACCCGCGGGTTGTTCCCAAACAGGAGGGAAGGCATGCGACGTTGGATAGTTGGATTAGTGGTTGCCGCTGCCGCTTGTGTCCCCGTGGTGGCGACGGCTGGGAACCAACAGGTTGCCGAGCAAATCGCCGCCGCCCTCAGGGACAGCGGCAAGTTGCACGGTTATCGGATCGGAGTGAAGTACCAAGACGGCACGGTGTGGCTCAAAGGCCAGGTTGCCACGCAAGAAGAGATGGCAACAGCCTTGGATTTGGCGTTCAGCGTCCCCGGCGTAACGCGGGTGATGAACCATTTGACCATCCAACCGATCCAGCCTGTTGAGGGGGGAGTCAAACATACGGTGGAGAATCAGGCGGTCGCGGGGACGGTTCCCGCGAATTTACCGACGCCCACGGCATCGCAGACGGCGGCACAACCAGTAACACCAGGCCCGACGACCCAGCCCGCTCCCGAGGTTGCCAACGTGCCGGCACGTTTGAATCTCGCTCCCATGCGGCTAAAACAAGACGAACGTATCCAACGGACTGCCGTTGAAGAGCCAACGCTCGCCCCCCTAAACATGGAGGTTGCGAAAGAAGCTCTGCCACCGAAGCCCATCCCGACGGGCGGCTATCAACCCCCATTGCCCATGGCGAGGACGAACGGAGCGGTTCCGTCCCAGATGCCGATGGCAATTCCTATGGGAGCAGCCCCGGCGCGGTACGACCAGCCCAATGTTCCCAACTATGCTTGGCCCTCTTATGCCCCTTACCCGAACTATGCGGCCGTAACCTATCCGAAGCAATACTCGCCCACGGCTTGGCCGTACATTGGGCCTTTCTATCCCTATCCACAAGTGCCTTTGGGGTGGCGTAAGGTGACGCTGGAATGGCATGACGGTTGGTGGGCGTTGGACTTCGACGACGGCTCGGCGAAAGGCCCCTTCTCGGGTCTGTATCGCCCAGGCCGCCGGAAGTACTAATTCGCTTCCAAACGACTCGGGCAGGGAGATGGATGCCCCCGCACGGCACGCACGGCGCGGGGGCATTTTCGTTTTCTTGTCGGAAAAGTTCCTGAATAATCAACAAGCGCCGAAAAACCCGCAAGTTTGGCACAGTTTGACACGATATGTACTGGTAGCTTCGCAGCGAGTTAGGAGCGGAGCAAATCCGCTAGACCGCGCGACACGGCACGCCGCCAAACAAGTCTCGGATCGATCAGGCGAGGGGTTACTCATGACACACAAGACTGCTTGTCTAGCCACGGTTGGCCTGGTACTCTTTTCCGTACTGGGGCTGACGGGTTGCCATATGACCTTGGGTCCCCGATTCGGGATCTTTGGGTATCCGATCCCCTTGAGTCCCTATTTTCAGGACCGGCAGGAAGACGCGTTCTGGATGAAGGAGCGTTATGAGCGGGTGCCGATCCTCGAGCCGATCGTGCCCGGGGCCCCGTGTATCGCGCTGGATCCTCCGTCCGATGACGAGGTGATGCGGGCCTTGGAAAAGGCGCGGCCTGTCGAAGGAGGCATCCCCCTGCTCCACGAGGTTCAACGGAACAATGTGAGAATCACCAAGGAGCTGATCGCCGACTCGATCGATCCGCCGCGGGTGTATCCGTTGATTGGACCGGCGCAACTGCACCACGTCCGGTACAAGTGTACGGTGTACTTCACCGAGACCACTCGGGTAGGGTGGCCAGTGCCGTACACAACGAAGAACGAGGACTGCCGCGAGGTCGTGTACATCGACCACGACCATCTCCATATGGTCGGAAATGTCGATCCGGGGGCAGGGCCTTAAGCCGCAATTCAAAACGGAAAGAGAAGGCGGCGCCATACCCGGCCTCGGCGGCAGCGATGGGGCGATCGCGGCCGCCGAGGCTTTTTCTTGAGGGATGGGAATCGGAAAAGTCCATGAAATCGCCGCGAGTTCGAGCTTGCCTGTTGATTGTTCTCATCCGATTGGTCCTTTGGCAGACGCCAAGCCCGGCCGACGAGGCCGACGATCAGTATGCGGTGGCGACCGGCCACTACGCCCAGCAGCGGTGGAAATTCGCGGTCGAAGAATTCGAGGCCTTCCTCAAAAAGCACCCCGACGATCGCCGTGCGGCTGAAAGTCTGTTTTTTCTTGGCGAGGCCCTGGTGCAGCTTGGACGCCACGCGGACGCAGAAGCGAGGTTTCAACAGTATCTGAGTCGGGCCCCCAGCGGCGCCTATGCGCGTTCTGCGTTGTTCCGTGTTGGCGAGGCGGCTTATCTGGTCGGCAAGACCGCGGAGGCGAAATCCCTGCTGCGGCAATTTGCCGAGAAGTATCCGAACGACGACCTCAATGCCTACGTGTTTCCTTACCTGGGCGAACTGGCCCTGGACGAAAACGATGTTTCGGTCGCGGAACGATATTTCCGGCAAGGATTGGATCGTTTTCCCAACGGAGGCCTTCAAGACGACTGTCGTTTCGGGCTTGCCCGGGTTTTGGAACGCCAGAATAAGCACGCCGAAGCGGAGCGGTTGTATCTCGCGTTGGCGGGCAAGCCCAAGAGCCGTCTGGCGGCCGACGCCCAATTCCGTCTCGGGGCCGTGCAATACGCATCCGGCAAGTACGCCGAGGCGGCCGCGTCGTTTGCGGCGTTGGAATCACGATGGCCCCAGCACCCACAGCTCGGCGCCGCGTGCATGGGCCACGGTTGGGCCCTGATGCGGCTCGACCGGGCCAAGGAAGCAGCCAAGAAGTTTGAGCAGGCGGCCGCCGATCCCCGATTGGCCGTCGAGGCCCGCTACTGGCTCGGCTTGGCTCAGAAGGCGCAGAAAGACTGGTCCACTGCGGCCAAGACACTGCTATCAGCCGCGGAAGCCGATCCCCAAGGGCGGCTGGCGGCGGCGATTCGTTTTCACGCGGGCGACGCTTTCCTCCAGGCGGGCGA
>CALFBP010000017.1 GCA_937951625.1 uncultured Thermoguttaceae bacterium | reverse complement strand
TTTGCTGATCAGCGTCCACACGCTCCAGCCGCTGGCCACCGCGTCCGGATCGGGATTGTCGTGCGTGGCGACCAGGACTTTTTCGTAACGCGAGAGCACCTCCAGGAGTCGATCGGATTTCGCTTGGCGGAGTCGGGGCATGGGCAAGCTCAGGATTAAGCCGAGGTGAGATCGTCGCCTCGTGGCTCACTAGCCGATTGGTTGGTAGAAGCTGGAACGTCCTCTATGGATTGGCGGGGCTGTCGGCGGGCGTCGAAGAACGATTTGATCGCCAGCCACACGAACACCGCGCATAGGATCGCCACGCTCGACTCGACAATCAAATCCGGCCTGTCGAGCACCCGTTCCACCAGTTCCTTGAGGGAACGCGCGGTGGCCACCAGGCCCAAGACGGCCACGAGAACGGCCGCGTGCATGGCATTTTTGCGAAACGATTGTTTCAGGCCCACCAGCCCGGCTACGATCAACGCTAGTCCCAAAGCCCCGGGCACCGCGGTCGGCCAGAATTGCTCGTTGGCGACGAAGTACCCTAGGACCCCTAAAACCACCAGCAGCACACCGAAAAACGCGGATGTCCAGACCATGAGCGGCTTCCTCAACCAAGGGCAGCGTGACCTCCAGCCTCCTGACCACCCTGCAATCATAGCACCCTAAGGCCCCCTTCCAATGGCTTGTTTTTTCAAAGCGCTGGGAATCCTCTGGGCCATGCCTTGGACGCTTTTTGGGCTGGCAATCGGGCTATTAGGCCTGGCCACGGGGGGCCGATGCCGACGCAAAGGATGCACGCTGGAGTTTTGGGGTGGTTTCACGAGCTGGTTCCTCTGCCGGTTTCCACTCGTCAAGGGGGTTGTGGCTATTACTTTCGGTCATGTCATCCTAGGCCGCGACTCCCAAGGGTTGGATCGCGTCAGGTCCCACGAGCTGGTTCACGTTCGCCAGTACGAGCGTTGGGGACCATTGTTGGTGCCTGCCTACCTAGTCCATTGGGTTCGTTTAGTGATCCAAAGGAGGGATCCGTATCGGGAGAATCCCTTCGAGCGTCAAGCCTTCGCTGAAGATAAGGAATAGGTGGACTCGTACTTCAGGAAGAACCGATACAACTTATCGCGCGAGGCTTGTCAGGGTCATAGCACAGCCGGGCGGGAACCACCCCCGCCTTGACGAAGCGCAACTCAATCGAGGGGGGATTTTCGTGAGGACTTCAACAGCCCGAGATCTTTCGTTTGCGCCCCAAAGGGCCCGCATCAGTCCCTTGGCAGTGGTCAGTCCTGACGCCGAGATCGGGCCGGATGTCGAGATCGGCCCGTTCTGCGTCATCGAGCCTGACGTCACGATCGGGGCAGGATGTATTTTGGAGAGCCGGGTGGTGGTCAAGAGCGGAACAACGCTCGGACCGAACAACCATATTTTCGAAGGGGCCGTGCTCGGCGGCCTGCCTCAGCACGTCCACATGCCGGAAAGCCCGGGCCGGGTAATTATCGGGTCGGGCAACACCATCCGTGAGAACGTCACGATCCATCGGGCCTTGGAGTCCGACGAGGCCACCGTGGTGGGCGACAACAACCTGCTGATGGTCAACGTCCACATCGCCCACGATTGCCGTGTGGGCAACTTGACAATTTTCGCCAACAACGCCATGTTGGCCGGGCATGTGACGGTGGGCGACCGGGCGTATATCTCCGGCGCCGTGGCCGTGCATCAGTTCTGTCGCATCGGCTCGTTGGCCATGGTCGGCGGACAAGCCCATATCGTGAAAGATGTCCCCCCGTTCGTCACGGTCGACGGCCTGAGCAGCCTGGTGGTCGGACTGAACCAGATCGGATTGCGTCGGGCCGGTCACAGCAGCGACGAGGTCCGTCGCCTCAAGGAGGCCTATCGGGTGATTTACCGTAGCGGGGCCCCGTGGAACGAAATCCTGGCCCGATTGCGCGCGGAATTCACCGAGGGCTTGGCCGCCCTGTTTTATCAATTCCTTTCGACCACCACGCGGGGCATCCTCTGCGAGCGGCGTCCGCCGCCAGGGGCCACCATCCGGATTCCGCAAGAGTTCGCCGAGCCTTATCCCATGCGCCACGCCCGCGCTGGATAAGTCTCGCAAGCTGCTGGAGCACGCAGGCCACCGGGGCACAGCTTTCCCGGCCGTGCTAACCTGTTGGGAACTACTCGCCCAAGGTCGATTTGCGGCGGAGGATGTGGTGATAGTGCTGGGCGAAGCGGTGGGCCTCGTCGCGGACGTATTGCAAAAGCCGCAGGGCGAACGAATGTCGCTTCAGCCGCAACGGCTCTTCCTGGTCCGGCAGGTGGATTTCTTCCAGGCGTTTTGCCAGGGCGATCACCGTGGGCGGCTGGAGTTCCAGCACCTCGAAGGCCGTTAGGGCCGCGTGGAGTTGGCCTTTTCCACCGTCGATGAGGAGGAGGTCGGGAAAGACCTCGTTTTCCTCGCGGAGGCGGTGGAAGCGACGGGCGACCACCTCGCGGATGCTGGCCGGGTCGTCGGGGCCGCTCACCTCGCGGATGCGGAAGTGACGGTAGCCGGGTTTGAAGGGTAGCCCATCGATGAACTGCACCAGGCTGGCCACGGTCTCGCGTCCGGCCAGGTGGGCGATATCGACCCCCTCGATGACCCGCGGCGCCCGTTCCAGACGCAACACCCGTTGCAAGCCCGTCAATCCCCGTTTCGGGTCCACATGGAAGACTTCCGGCTGGACGTGGGTATCCAGTTCGCCGCGCTGGTCGAGGGTTTCCAAAAGGTGGATTTCGTCGCGGAGCCGCGCCGCCTCTTCGTAGCGGAGCGCTTGGGCCGCCTCGGCCATTTCCTGACGCAGCTCTTCAAGCAGCGCCTTTTTGTTCCCTTCCAGGAATTTTTGCAAGCGGCGGATGTCTTTGCGGTATTCCTCCTTGGAAATCCGCAGATTGCAGGGGGCAGTGCATTGCCGGATCGAGGCCAGCAGACAGGGGCGGAACCAACGCCATTTGGGGTCGTCGGCGTCGATGTCCAGGTTGCAGGTGCGGAACTTGAACACCTTCTGGAGCACCTGAATCGCCCCGCGCAGGCCCGCCGCGCTGGCAAACGGACCATACAGCTTCACGCCCCGAGGGCTTGGCTCCCGAGTGAACGCGACTCGGGGAAAATCCTCGTCCGTGCGGATTTCCAGATAGGGGAAGGTCTTGTCGTCTTTGAGGTCCTGATTGAATTTGGGCTGAATGTCCTTGATCAGCCGGGCCTCCATGAGCAAGGCATCGACTTCGCTTTCGGCCTGGAGGTAGTCGATGTCGCGGATTTCGGGCACCAGCCGGGCAGTGCGGGGATCCTCGGCCGCGGCCTTGAGGAAATAGCTGCCGGCCCGATTGCGCAGGTCCTTGGCCTTGCCCACGTAAATCACGCGCCCGGCCGCGTCCTTCATCAGATACACCCCGGGCGCATGGGGAAAGCTCCGCACCTTTTCCGCCGCACGAACATCGGCGTTCGGCGCAAGTTGCTCTTGCTCAGGTCCGTTCCCAGTAGAGCAATGGTCGCTCATCGATACCGAAAAACAATCACTCCTCGGTGAGCGGTCGCCAGCAACAGGTTCGAGTAGCGCTCGAATCGTTTCACGGCAAGCCCGCGGTGCCGAAACCAGCCTCGGGTCCCCCTCATTATACCGCGCGGAGGCCAATTGGGATTTCGTCGCTCCTGGTCGGGCGCCGATACCAGCCAGTGTGGTAAACCTTCAGGCAGCGAGAACGTGGACGTTGAACATTCTCACGGGCTGCAAAAAGAAGCGTTTCCCATGTTTCACGATCAGCCGGCCGATTCAGCTTCGGGCCAACGCGATTCCGGCAAGGTCGTCAGGATCGGCATCAGGGGGCGTCTTGCGGACGGCGTGGCCCCTGCGGAGAATGGGCAAAAACATTACCCCACGAAACGGCGTTTGTTGCACGGCCGCGAGCAGAGGCAGAAGACGATCCCCCAAAGTACCTCCCTTTCCCGGGCAAGCGAGGCAATCAAATGAATTGGCGCATCAGCGAACCTTGGCACCTGCTCCAAGCCATGCGAGTGGCCCTTGCGCAAGGCGGCGCGTTTCTGCTTAGCCGCATGGCGCCCAACGGGCCGATCCTTGCCGCCCGGAATGTAAGCTATGTTCACAAGGCCACGTGGGGCATGTACGCGGCGGGCGTCGATCCCGCGGTGCTGGCCCGCGTGTTCGATTGGCTCGAACGCGAGGCCCTTCAGCCGAACGGCGATTTCTATTTTGCCGAGGAAGGGGCGGAGTACAAGGACATGCAGCGGGTCTACCGGCCGCTGACGTTCGGCAAGGTGGCCGCCTGGATCGGCCACCCCTTGATCCGCAAGCCCCTCGTGTTGGACCGCATCTTGCAGTACCAGCATCAGCCGTCGGGCGGTGTGGCGGCCTACATCGGCGACGATCCCCAGCGGGTCGAGATGCCAGCTACCCTCGGAACGCTCAATACCACGTTCTTCGGCCAATTGATGATCGCTCTGGACCTCGAACCCCAGGCGATGGCTGCCGGCGACTGGGTGCGGCGCTGGGTCGAAGCCAACCGCGAGCCGATGCGCAACGGGCAGTTGTTCACGCAGATGACCCTCGACGGACGCCTTGTGACCGACGTCCAGCCGGGCGAACGCATCGCTAAACTCGTCGATACGCAGCACCCCAAGCAAGAGTTCTGGCACGTGGGCACGGCCATGGCCTATCTGGCGACGCTCTACCACACCATGCGGACGCGATGGGGCCGCACGGCCGAGCAGGCGCAGCCGTATCTCGACGCCGCCCTGGCCCTGCTCGACTTCGAGGCCACCATGCCCTTGGACACTTATTTGTGGCCGTCGAAGTGTAAAGTAGGGTGGGGGGCGGGCGAGCTGTTGCGGGTGCTCATCCAGTTCCAGCTTGCCGATGAGGCGACGCGGGAGCGGGCTTATCAGGTCGCCGAAAGGGTGGCCCTATTCACGTTCCTCGACAACCAGTTGGCCCACGGCGGTTGGCCGCCCATGCACTATCCCCTCAGCGAGTCCATCCCTGAAATCGCCTACAATTACAAGCCTATCAAGAACATCGTCGCCGTTCCCAGCCACCGTCTCGCCGACTCAAAAACCATTTGGCTGCCCGGCGAGGAAATCACCGGCGAGTTCCTTGGGGAGTTGAAGAGCATCGAACAGGCGGTCTCGCTCCTGGAGAGCCCAAACCAGCGGGGATCGTGATCCGGTGAGTTGTCTTTGGGGATGAGCGTTCTTCGCAGGGTGCGTGAAGCGACCGTTGGTAGTCCCCATGGGCTCGCTGCACAAGGAGACGCAATTCACGGGTGTCCCTCTTGGATTAAGCGTCGTGGTGGCTTTAGAATGGCAGACCTCATGGTCGTTCGCTGAGGTTGTCTTGTTGCCATGTCAAATCCATCGCCGCGCGAGTTCCAATGGACCTGTCCTGTGCCTTTGGATCAGCACACCACGGTGCAACTGGCCCATGGCGGGGGCGGCCGCCTGATGCGGAACCTGATTGAACGCCTTTTTCTACCGGCTTTCGCCGCCGATGGCGGAGGCAGCGTCGAGGCCCCGCACGACAGCGCTGTGTTGCCCGTGACCTCGGGGCGCGTGGCCTTCACTACGGATAGCTTCGTGGTCCACCCTTGGTCGTTCCCGGGCGGGGACATCGGCAAGCTGGCGGTCTACGGCACGGTGAACGACCTGGCCATGGCGGGCGCCCGGCCCATGTGGCTCAGTGCGGCATTCATTCTCGAAGAGGGATTCCCCTTGAAATCGTTGCAACGGGTGGTGGAATCGATGCGGCAAGCGGCCCAAGCGGCGGGCGTCCGCATCGTCACGGGCGATACCAAGGTCGTCGATCGCGGCAAAGGCGATGGTATTTTCATCAACACGGCGGGGATTGGCATCGTCCCAGACCAGTTGGACGTCGCGCCCCGCCGCGTCTCACCAGGCGACGCCGTGGTGGTGAGCGGGGACTTGGGGCGTCACGGGATCGCCATCCTCTCGGTTCGCGAGGGGCTGGAGTTCGCCATGAATTTGGAAAGCGATTGCGCCCCGCTAGCCGACCTCGTGGCCGATTTGGCGGAGTTTGGGCCGGCGCTGCATTGTCTTCGCGACCTTACCCGGGGGGGGCTGGCCGCGGCCCTCAACGAGATTGCCGCCGACGCTCAGGTGGGCATCGACTTGGACGAGGCATCGATCCCGATCTCCGAGACGGTCGCGGGGGCCTGCGAACTGTTGGGCCTCGATCCGCTTTACGTCGCCAACGAGGGGCGTCTGGTCGCTTTTATGCCCCCGGAAGCGGCCGAGCAGGCCGTAGCCACGATGCGGCGGCACGCGGTGGCCGCCAACGCGGCGATCATCGGCCGCGTGACGGAGCAGAATCCAGGGATCGTCCAACTCCGCAGCCCCATCGGCGGCGCGCGGATCGTCGATCTGCTCTCTGGCGAACAAATGCCAAGGATTTGCTGAGCCGCCGTTGGAGGGACACCCACCCGCGCGAGTCGGCGCGCCTCGGGGCTTGAGCAGCACGAAGGGCCCGCGGGGCGTGATTACCGCGCGGCAGCCACGTATTTCTCGAACAGCTCCCGTTGGTGGATCAGGTCCCGGAGAGGATCGTCCGGCCTGCCGCCCGCCTCCAAAAGGATCCAACCCTCGTAGTCCATTTCGACGAACAGGCGGATCAATTCCGCGAAGGGATAATCGGGCGAGTCCAGCGGGCGGACATGGGCGGTCGCCCCGAAGCGGGACTTGACCAGATTGAAGTTGGCTTCCAAACCATCGCCCGCCAAGTCGGTCGGATTCGAGTTCCAGCAGAGACCCACGTTCCGGTGCGTGGCCACGTCCATGATCCGCTTCATGATCGGCAAGGGGGCGCAACCACCGTGGACCTCGAGGCGAATCTGCTGCCCGAAGCCCTCGCCAAACTCGGCAACCACATTCAAAGCCTTACCGATCTGCTCGATCGTCTTTTCCTGGGGGACGGAGGGGGGAAGATTGTTGGGGCGGACCTTGACCCCGCTGCCGCCCACGTCGTGGCTCAGCTCGATGAACGCCTTGGTGGCGTCGATGGCCTTTTGCAGCGCGGCCTGGTCAGGGTGGTGGAACTCCTCGGCGGTGCCGATGCCTACGAGCGTCACGGGCGTGTCGGCGAATTGTTTGCGGACCTCGGCCCGTTGCCGCGCGTTCAGCTCGCGTTCCACCCCATGGGCGTGGCCGGTCCGCAATTCCACGCCCAGGATTTTGGCCTTTGTGCAATAGTCCAACAACGTAGGCAAGTCCCAATCTTTGCCCCATTGATAGGTGACCAGGCCGAAGGCCATGCGCGCGCCCTTCGGCTCGGCGCTTGAGGCCAGACGGCAGGGCACGGCCCCGGCGAGCAGGGCAGCGCCAGCGGGGAGCGATAGTTTCAGCAAATCCCGGCGGGTAATTGGCAACATGAAGAAATCCCCTGTTTCGCGAAACGAGCAGAAAGATTGCGGACGTCGTTAGAATATCCTACGATCGGCTTTGGGATCAACACAAGATGGGGAGCGAGCGATGATTGTCTACGTGATTCGCCACGCCTGGGCCGAGGAACCGGACGATCCGAAGTGGACCGATGATCGTCTCCGCCCCTTGACCGACGAGGGCAAGCAGCGGTTTTCCAAGATGGTCAAGCTTTTGGCCGAGCGGGGATTCGCTCCGGAGCGGGTGGCCACCAGCCCACTGGTCCGCTGCCGGCAAACAGCCGAACTGGTCGCGAAACACTCCCCTCAACGGCCGAGGATTGTCGAGCGGAGCGAACTGGCGCCAAACAGCGATCTGGAAGGCATCCTCCGTTGGACCCGCGATCAGGCCGGCGAGGTCGAACAATTGGCCTGGGTCGGCCATGCCCCCGACGTAGGCCGGATGGCCGCCAGCCTGATTGGCGAATCGAAGGCCGCGATCCGCTTCGCCAAGGGCGCCGTGGCCGCGATCCGCTTCGAAGGCCCGCCGCGAACAGAACTAGGTGAACTCCAGTGGCTTGTGACAGCAAAGATCTTGGGATGTTAAGACTTTTCGAAGGTTTTCCCTGTGGGATTGACCGTGCGCGGCGGTCTTGCGGACGTACCGAAATCGCGGCGCCGGCCGTCATCCTTCGACTGAACCAGAAAACTTTCCTTCTACAAGCGGGCCCTGTTTCATTTTGACGGCGCCGCTTGGAGCAAGGCCAACAGGCTGCTCGAGGGGCGGCTGAACTTCCAAGTGATTTGCGGCTCGGTTTCGTCCTCGTCGTGGAACAGGGCCCGAGTCTGGCAAATGATCCCCACCACCGCCCCACGGTCGTTGAGGATCGGCCCGCCGCTGGAACCTTTGGCATAGTCGGCCGTGATCGCCAGCACGTTGAGCGGCTGCGGGCCGTTGAGTCGCAGATGGAACTTGCCGCAAACGATCCCTTGCGTGAAGGTGAAAAAAGCCGTCTCCAATTCGTCGGTATCCAAGGCCGGGTGCGATAGGCAGTAGACCGCCGCTCCGACTGGCGGATTGGCAGCGATCGGCAGCGCGGCCAGGTTCTCGGCTTCCACTTTCACCACGGCTAGGTCGTTGTGCTCATCGGCCGCCAGCACCTTCTGAATGGGCAGGATGCGCTCGTCGTGGGTCATGGCGGCCACGGCCTTGGCGTGCTGAAACGCTTCCAGGACGTGGTAATTCGTCACCAGCACGCCGTCGCCGCGGATCACGAATCCGCTGGCCAGCACGGGCTGAAGCCCCCGCCGCCCACCCATCCGCATCACCGCCCCAATGACCACGACGGCCGGCTTGGCGCGGCGGTAAATGTCCTCGGGCGAGAGCTTTTCGCTCGGTTCGGGCAAGGGGACCACGTCGCAACGCTTGGCCTGCTGGGCCTGGCGGAACAGCTCCAGGGGCGAGACCACCTTGTTTTGCCGGAAAAGCCGAGCCAACTCCGTGGCGAACCGCTGGGCAATGACCGCTGGATCGGGAAACTCCGCTTCCTCGGCTTTCCCTCGCGGCAATGTCGAGGCCGGGGCAGCCCCGGTTCCCCCCGGCGAACCCTTTGGCTGCGATTTTTCGGTAGGCACCTGGCCGGGGGCGTCATGGGAGTGGAGAACGAATCCCCCAAGGGTGCCCACCACCACGAGGATGGCCACGCCGGTTACACAGATTCCCAAGGATCGAAAGGCCTGATTCCGGTTCATGAGATTCCCTCCTTGTCAAGTCGATCGCTTCATCATGACACATCGCCGTCAATGGCGAAAGGCCGAAGAGACCGGACCGCAGGCTCCTGCTGTTTGCAGGCAAGCGTAGGCGCAGCGCCAGCCCACCTTTTCAACCGGCACGTTCCAACGACCTGCGCGCACGCGGTACCCTGAAGACCCGGCCAAAAAGCCAAGACGTGGGCTGGAACAATGGCCTAAACGGACGTTTTCCGCGAATTGACCGAGGCCAAATTGGCGTTCGGGCCAACCTCGACGGAGCGGTTTGGATCGCCGAGCAGCCGCCGCAAATCCTCAGGGCGGTATGCCCCGGTGCGTTGGAAGTGGACAATCATCGCCCTGACCCATTCGGCGGGAGGCAGCTCTTGAAGTTTAGCTCGAATTTCCCGTTGGAGATCAGCCTGGGTCACGGTAGACATCGAACAGACCTCCTTCACCAATGGCCGCGTCGAAGCTCTTGTGGCGCACCCAACGGAATTTTCTATCGGTTGTGATGACCGCAATCTCCACCGGGCCCCCGCATACGGGCGCCATGTGCGAAAACTTCATCGTCTTGATGGTAGTGTAGATCGAGGCATGAACCCAGTCAATCGCCTCACGGATCGGGAGGTTGCGCGGTTGGCCGAGACAACACGGTCGAATCAGATCGAGCAGGTCTTGTTCGTTTCCTATCCACTTGCCGGACCGCAGAATAGCGGAGAAAAGGGACTCATCCAGCCCGAAAATCAGTCGATTGATGAGGTTAGGACAACCCCAAAATCGAGTGCTTCCAACGGCGAGTGCCTCAACAGGCCCTGGGCCCGTGAGGGTTGGGTCGAAGTATACCTCGAAAGCGGCTGGGATGCGATCGGGGCTCAAGTACCCACCGATGCAGAAGCCACCTGAAACGGCCTGCAAGAGGTAATCCAACTCGTATTGTTCCTCGGGAGTTCTTGTTTTTTGATTTTGGAGGGATTGGGCGCGCGCAAGCGTTTCCGCAAACTCCGTTGAGTAGGCGTTCCAAAAGAATTGATTCCAGCGGCTTGCTACATCGTGCATCGACTGAACGTTCTGGCCCACCAGGGAATCGGCAAACTGGGCGATCAAGGTCCGGTAGCTGGTGGTGGGCAGGTTTCCAAGCCCCCACATCGTCAGTGCAAGCGTGCTGTTTTCACCGATTTGAAAAATTTTTTGGGCGAAGTTGTAGTGATGCTCGACCGCCGACGCACCTGGCCCCACCCCGGATACCCGCATGGTTGTTGTGCTGTCGGCGCCGAAAACTACGCCTTCAGCGGAAAGATAGCAAGTAGCGATGGTCATTGCAGTATTTCCTTCGACAGTCCCAAGGTGCGGTTGCTGTCCTCCGCACGCGGTCCCGGCGCTGTGAGACGCGCTGCCGCTGACTGGTGGACGGTTAGCGGAAGGGGCACATCTTTGGTTTGTTTATCCCACCTCCGACGTTTGTCCGCGTGAAATATCTCATGGTTTCGAAACCATGACAATCGCTCGCCGAGATGCCAAACTTTGTAAGGGGGCATGGCCAGCGGGGGGGCGAGATCGCCGTGTTGACAGTCTTTCAGCAGGCATTAGACTGGACAAAACCCTGCATCACCTTGGAGAATGCCGGTCCCGGGGTTAGTTCCACTGGTGAAAGACGAAAAGCGGGGCCGAACTCTCGCCGATGTTTAGCGCACGGCGCGGCCACACGCCGCATGAAGCCTTGTAGCAGCGTGCCGGCTTTGCCCGGGTAAAGAACCCTTTCCACTCGATGTGCGGCATTACCGGAGCAGTCTGGTCTCGACCTGAAAAGCGCATCGAGGAGGAAGTCCTGTGGCGCATGGTCCGGGTGCTTGCGCACCGGGGACCCGACGGCGAGGGAACTTACACGGCCGAGCTTGGCGG
>CALFBP010000016.1 GCA_937951625.1 uncultured Thermoguttaceae bacterium | reverse complement strand
GGCAGGCACCGACACCGTAGACTTGGAAATGCGTTTGGCCTATCATCGCGCCGGTGCCCTTTCCCTGAAAGGGCACCGGTACTTGAGGGATAACGGCGGATGAACACTACTCGACAAATCACTCCGGATCAGGGTCGCATTCTTGTCTTGGTCGCTACCTTGCTTGTCGCTGGACTCGGGGAAGGGATCTTCGTCGCCATCGACTACGGGAATTGGAGCCCCGTTGCCGGACTTGTTTACTTCGGCGCGATGGCGGTATTCCCCTTTCTCTTGGCGCGGCTGGCGCCCACGGCTGCGGGTTTTGATACGCAGTGGTTGCCCAGTTCACGGCGGCACTGGATATGGTTTTTCGGCCTGGTTGGGCTCCTGTTTGCCTCGAACGTCGTTGTTGCCGCGCTGGCCGTCATTATCGGCTCTCCGCCTCCAGAACCGCCAGCCACCCTATCCGCACCAATAGCACATATCTTCCAGGGGATCGAATTAGTCCTCGTAGCGCCTGTGGCTGAGGAAATCTTCTTTCGTGGTTATCTGCTGGAACAATTGAGAAAACTGATGCGCTCAAGTATGGCCCTGTTGATTCAGTCTGTCCTGTTTGCGCTGGGTCACATCCTCGGATGGGGATTTGACGCGTTCTCGTTGCTCCATTCCTTTGGTGCGCTCTTGTTTGGCCTGGTAGCGGGGCTGTGGCGAATTCAATTCAGGAGTCTTCTTCCGATCGTACTTGGCCACATTTTCTGCAACGCCATCGGCATCCCCTTGCTCGTGGAGGAATATGAACGCGCAGTTTCCCAAGTGGCTGCGTCTGGTGTTGCTGGGACAGCGGAGTCCGACGCTCCCATGGAGTCCGTTGGTCGCGCACAAGCCCTCTTTGATGCGGGCGAGTACTCACTAGCGCTGCGGGAATTAAGGAACGCGGTCGAAGTCGAGCCCACGGACTTCCTAGCACACTATTTGTTGGGATGGATTTACGCCACCTCTCCAGATGAGGGGTGCCGGGACAAGGAAAAAGCCTTGTTTCATGCCGACAAGGCTGTGACTCTGTGGCTTAGTGATGCTTCGGACGACAATCGAGCGCTTTGGATGATGTGGGCTTGTCTGGCAGCCGCATACGCCGAGAGCGGTGATTTTGATAAGGCAATCGAGAACCAACAGAAGGCGATCGAATGCCTCAGCTTTGTACCCGAGGAGGTACGCCCCCTTGTCGAGCCTCGCGTCAAGGTGTGTCTGGAGCTCTACAAGGCACGAAAGCCTCTGCGGAGCAAAAAGGTGTCTCTTGGAAAGCTAAGCGATGCTTGGCTCAACGCCATGTCACACCCGGGTCCCGAAGGGTTCCCGGAAATCGCCGAATGACGCTGCGATGATCAAGGCATCTCCAATGTATGCGCATGCCGGCGCCACTGCTGGCTTGTCCACCAGTGCCTATCGTGGAAGGGGTTCGCCTTCACCGGCAACGCTTCCGGAGGGATCCTGCTTGATTGGTTATCTGGGGGACAGTTTACACTGCTGGAGAAGCCAGCAGTGGCACCACGGCGTGGATGGACACTGCTAGACAAACTGCCACTTGCGCGAAGTCAATCAAGGGACTTACTTCTTTTGAAGGCTACCAATTCTGCCTGAGTCCCCGTTTTTTTCTCACTGGGTGGCGTGATTCAGCACGAAGGGTTCGAACAGACCGTAGCTGAGGGTGTGGTAGGCGTTGCCGGGCGGCGGGCCTTCGGCCGGGCCTTGATGGAACATGCCAGGCCACGCGCTGCCCACGATGCCGCCGGCATGGTGCGGGCCAAGCGTGTTTTTCAATGTCCCGACCACGATCAGTTCCACGGTATTCGCGCCGGGCCGAATCGCCTCGGTCACGTCGCATTCCCACGGTGGGGAAACGAGGTGACCGCATAGTTTGCCGTTGACCACCACTTTGGCCACACTGCCGTACCAAGAAGGAACGGCTATGCGGTAACGGCCCGACGGTTGGGCGATGTCAAACGTTTGGGCATAGGCCACACCTGCCGCATAGAACGGGTGGCCTTGACGATTCCAGCCCACGCCGCCTGACGTCAGACCGCTGCCATCGACAAGATGCACGGCCCGACGGTCGTGGCCGCCGAGCAATTCGCTGGAGACCCGGGCAATCTTGACGCCGCGCACCAAGGAGGGTTCCTCGCCGGGGCCGCGCGGTGCCGCGTAGAATTGCACCTCGCTCAGGCCCGCGAAGGCCGATTCCTTCACATGAGGCTTGGCCGGATACCTCACCCCAGCGTGGTTGGAAAGCACGCGGAACTTGACGAACCGCACTCCCTTGGCGTCCACGGCGAGCCGCTCCGAGAAGTCGCTGCCAGCAACGCCCGGCGCTTGGGCAAGCTCGAATGTGCCGATGGGCGTGAACGATTCGTCGGCGCTGGTGGCTGAGCCGGTCACTTCCAGTCCCTTGACGCCGCGGGTGGTGATGTTCACTTCGTTGTAGTTCCAGATGCGAATCGCCCTCAGATCGGTGGGTTGGCCCAAATCGAAGACCACCCAAGGGGCGAAGTCATTGCCTTCTTTGGCCGTCGCGTCGCGGTGGTAGCCGACGCCCGCGCTTAGCCAGTGCATCCCCTCGGGCTCGGCGCCGTGGCTTTGCCCGCGGAGAACGGCCAGCGGCGTGCTCGGCACGATCACGAAGCCCGAGTTCACCGGCTTAAGAGAGAAATCACCGAGGACATAGGCCGGCTCCAACTCGTGATAGATGGTAAACGGCTTGGCCGCGATCGTCACTGTGTTTTCGCCCACCTTGGCGGCGGCGGTGATGTCGATCTTGCCGAAGGCCTTGTCCAACCACCAAGCATCCTTGGCCGCGGCGATCGGCGTACCGTTGCAGTCGATCGTGTACAAGTCGGGGCGTTCGATCACGATCCACAGCGGCTTGGGCACGCGGCCTTCGATCGTGAAGCGATAGGTGGCCTTGACGCCGCTATCGGGCGGGAACTTCTTGGAGATCAGCTCATCTTTGAACTGCACCGCGCTGTCCCAGGGGTTGCGCTCTATGCCGTTCTTTTGAAAGGCCATCTGGTTGGCGCGGTGGAAGTAGAGGTTCTTCCTCGTCTCGCCGCCAGCCGTGACGTCCAGGTAGTCGAGGGTCAGCACGTTCGGCTCCAGGCGGCGGACCTGGATCGGGCCCTGCGGCGGGATCGGCTGGACTTTCTCCGCCTGCCGTGGGGTTGGCTCGCCGGGGCGCGTCGAGAGGAACACCAGCAGGCTTCCCGACGGCGGCAGCTCGAACG
This sequence comes from uncultured Thermoguttaceae bacterium, assembly GCA_937951625.1. Lineage (GTDB taxonomy): Bacteria > Planctomycetota > Planctomycetia > Pirellulales > Thermoguttaceae > CALFBP01. The sequence continues at coordinate 18,015 of CALFBP010000016.1, read as the reverse complement.
GGACCTTGATGTACCCGCCTTCGACCGAGAACGAAAACGGCGAAATGCGTCCGCTATGACAATCCCATCGTTCGACGCTCTTGGCCCGCCGCGATTCGATCCATCCCCGCGACGATGATTCGATGCTGGTATTCACCAGCAACACGAGGTCGCCATCCTGGAACTGCCGTCGCTGGTGGAAGAGGATGCCCTTGTCGCCCTGGGCGCGACGAATGCAGAACGTGTCGGCCCCCAAGGTCGGCGCGAGTTTTTCGGGCACGGTGTCGACGGGGAACTGTTTCCAGCCTGGGCTTTGAGCGAGTTTCTGGCCGCGATCGCTGGGACGGCCGTCGACCAGCGCTGGCGGGGCGTCGCAGGCGATGATCCGCCCTCCCGCCTTGGCATAGGCCTCCAGAAGTTCCATGGTCTTGGCGCCCAGTGTCTCGGTTTTGGGCGGGAGGACCACCCTCAAATAGGTCCGCTGCCCCACGCGGAGCCGATCGCCTTCGACCGCGCCGTGCCGAGCCATGACGTCCTCGCAGCCGAGGTCGTACTCGACCTGGGCCCGCTCCAGGTTCATCACCAGATCGAAGAAGGCGTCGCCCAACTGCTTCAAATGGCCGTGGTGGGCAGGATCGTTCTGATACATCCAGGCCGTGGTGGTCGGCTCGATCACGAGGATCTGGTTGATCTGCTCGCCGTGGCACAAGGCGGCGGTTTGCCGGGCAAAATATTGGGCGATCACGTGATAGGAATCCCACCACGGCTCATGGTACGAAAACGATTGCGGATGGTCCGCCTTTCTTGCCCCGCGAAGCGTGACATAAGAAAGGTGCTCGTCCAACAAGTCCACGCCGAGCACTTGCAGCCAGTCGCCGATCCGTTTCATGTCCTCGAAACGCAGGTCCCAGCCGCCGGCGCCGTAAAGCTCGCACAGAAAGCGTTTGCGTCCGAGCTGATTACGCACGCTGGCCACCTCCTTGACCATGCGGACATTGCCGAACTGGGCGTGGGTGTCCTCGCGGTACTGGTTCATCAAGCAGTCGATGCCGGGGATGTGCTGCCAGGCGGACATGGCCATGTTGTCGGGCACGCCCACGCAATGGGGCCACTCGTGATCCCAGTAGTGTCCGGTGAAGGCCAGCCCCAGTTTCTCGCAATACTCGTAGTAAGGCTTGGCCCAGCGCTCGATGAATTGCTCCAGGAGGACTTGGAAGTAATCGTGGCGGACCTGCTTCCAGGGGCCGACGGTGCGGTTGAGGCTGGGCAGATGATCCATCAAGTCGTAGCCCCACCGCGTCGTGAACGCCTGCGGCAAGTGGTCGGTCCAAGGCAGCCCGCCGGCAGGACGAATGTTCGGCTCGTCGGTGAAGCAACCCGGCACCCGCTTGCCGAACTGATCGCCGATCTCCCGCTGGTAGGCGCCGAGGGTCAGCTCCAAGAATTTTTCGGTCACGCCGGGATACATCAGGTCCACGTAGCAGCGGTTGCCATGCCAGGGCGAATTTCCGGCGCGCACCACGTGGGCGATCAGATAACGGGCCTCGGGCAATTGTTCGCCGGCCCGCGCCTTCGCGGTCACGTTTTCATACCCCTCGCCAACAAGCCGATAGACGCCCAGCACCTCCGGCCCTGGCCGTTCGACCGTCTTCGCCTCGCGGAATGCCAAGCCGCGACCGCGCGACTCGGGCATCAGCTCGGGCACCCAGCCGCCCGCGAATCCCGAAGGATAGGAGTTCTCATCATAGATCCAGATGTTCATGTCCAAGCGCTCGGCCTCGGTCAAGGCGGCCTTCCACAAGCGGAACCAGTCCTTGCCGAGATACGGCGTCATCAAGCCAGGTCGCGGGTGAATAAAGGCCTGTTTCACCTTCTGCGCGGCGAGATCGCGGAGCGTGCCTACGACCTGCTCCTCGGTCAGCATGTCGTTCCAGACCCAAAGCGGGGCCGAAGCGTACTGGCGCGGCGGATCGGCGAAAATTGCTTTGACCGCGGCCGACTCGTCGCCGCACACGGCGGTGGCCGTCAACCAAGCCGCTGCCCAAAACGCCGCTCCACAAAGCCGTTTCGACAGGCAATTCATACTTCGACTCCTCGTGTTGGTTGCATCGGCGCCCAGAAACCGCAGACCGTGCGGAATAGTGTACGAGCTTGCCGAAAGAACCGCAATGGCGGCAAAGCCTGCCTTCGCGATTCGGACGGGCCTCACCCCCAGCAATCCATCCGACGGCCGCTCTTGAAACTTCCGCTGTTCGAGTCGGACGCGCGCGTCACCGTTACCTCAAGATTAACCTTTCATGGGGACTGCCCGTTCATAGGGACTGTCCCGATTTTCGCGGCGAAAGCCGCGAAAATGGGACTGTCCCTTTCGACGACGTGCAGGCGGAAAGGCCAGGTCCGCTGCATCCCGGACATGCTATGGTTTCGCGAACACATTCTACGAAGCGGGCAGGGGCGTGTTGTTCGAGATGTCGGCGATCCGACCATCGCGGAGGCGAACAATGCGGTGGGCGCGTGCGGCGACGTCGGGTTCGTGGGTGACCATGATGATCGTCCGGCCTGCCCGATTCAACGCCTCCAACAAGTCCATGATTTCCGCCCCGGTCGCCGAGTCGAGATTGCCCGTCGGCTCGTCCGCCAGGATGATGTGGGGATTGTTGATGATGGAGCGGGCGATGGCCACGCGCTGCTGCTGACCGCCCGAAAGCTCCGCGGGCCGATGGTGCAAGCGGTCGCCGAGGCCAACGAGCCGGGCCAGGCGGATCGCCCGCTCCCGACCGCCCGGCGTCTCGCGTCGCTGGTACGACAGCGGCACTTGAATGTTCTCGATCACCGTAAGCTGGGGAATGAGATTGTAGGACTGAAAAATGAAGCCGATGTAACGGCTGCGGATGCTGGACAAGGCCCGGTCGTCCAGCCGCGACACGTCGCGCCCGGCCAGGAAATATTGCCCCGACGTTGGGTGATCGAGGCATCCCAATAGATTCAGAAGCGTGCTCTTGCCCGAGCCCGACGCCCCCATGATGGCCACAAAATCGCCTTCCTGGAAGTCGAGGGAAACGCCGCGCAAGGCGTGAACTTCCAGCCCATTGCCGAGGCGGTAGGTTTTCCTCAACTGGACGATCCGCGCGACGCATTTCCGGCCCGTCGCGGCCGCTGGGGAAGACGCATTACTCATGGCGCAGGGCCTCGATGGGGTCCATGTAGGCGGCTCGTCGGGCGGGATAGAGTCCAAACACCACGCCAACCACCATGGAAATGGCGAAGGCCACGACGATCGACCACAGCGTGATGCGGGGCTCGAGATTGCGGATGTTCGCTGGCAAGGTGGCCATCACGTCGGGCAGTATCCGTTGCATGCCCCAGCGGATCGCGATTACCGCCGGTTTGCAGAGAAAGCCGAGAGCCACCCCCAGCAGCCCGCCCATCCCCGTCAACACCACCGTTTCCGAGAGGAATTGTAGGATGATGTCTTGCCGCGTCGCGCCCAAGGCCCGCCGCACCCCGATTTCGCGAGTACGCTCCGTGACCGTGGCGAGCATGATGTTCATGATCCCGATCCCGCCCACCAACAATGAGATGCCCGCAATCAGGATCAACAGCACGTTGAACAACATCCGCAACATCTCGGCCTGGCGGAGCAGTTCCTTGGGCACCACCACGGCGTAATCCGCGACCTTATGGTACTTTTCCAACAGCGTGCGGATGACGTCGGCGGTGGGATCGACCTCGTCGAGGTCCTGAACGGTGGCCGTGATCTGGCTCAACTGCACGATCTCGCCCTCGCGGCTACCCGAACGACTGGTCACCACCATATCGCCGATCCGCCAACGGAGGGTGGACAAGGGGATGTAAACATCGGTGTCGTATTCCCGCGCCTCCAAGCTGCCGCCAATGGCGGCCGAGGCGGTGCGTTCCGCAGTCTGGCCCACCACCACGTAAAAGTCCGCGCCGATCTGCACGGTTTGGCCGATGGGGTCTTCGTAGGGGAAGAGCACGGCGGCCGTTTTGTGCCCTAGCACGGCCACGTTCTCGAGCTGTTCGTCATCGAGGTCGGCTAGGAATCGGCCTCGGACGAGGGACAAGTGATTGAGGGCGAAGTAGTCCGCCGTGCAGCCGACGACCTTGGCGTCGAGCACCCGATCCATTCGGCGAACTTCGCGGACAAGCTCCCGCATCGGGACCGCCCGACGGATCGTTGGAACATTCGCCAGGATGCGCTCATAGTCCTCCCGCAGGAGTCCGTATTCGATGAAAAAACTGCCTCCCGCCCGGCTCGATTCCTGGGGCGGCTTCACGCTGCGGATGATGATGTTCGTGGCCCCCAGGTCCTTGATTTGCTGCTGAGCCTGATAACTCACTCCTTCGCCCAGGGCCACGAGCCAAATGACCGCCGTCACGCCGATGAGGATTCCAAGCACGGCCAGCGCGGACCGCAACTTGTGCAGCATCAGGCTGCTGACGCCGAGACGGAGTTTCTGCACCAATCGCCTGAACATTTCCACGCGCAACCGGGGGAGCGATTCAAGGAGCAGGGTCTAGGGGGCGGGAGGCGGGCCGGGGGCGGCCCCGGGACCGCCCTTTCCGCCTTGCTGGAAGCGGGCCCGGATCGCCGCGATCTCCGCTTTGTCCACGAAGCCGTCGCCATTGGCATCGACAAAGGAGAAGAACCGCTGCATTTCTTCAGGCAGTTCGTCACGGGCGATCTTGCCGTCCTGGTTCTTGTCGAACTGCATCCAATCCATGCCGCGCCCCTTGCTGGCGCCACCGTGGCGCAATTTCTGTTCGGCGGCGTCGCCTTCGCCGCCCGCAGCGGGGCGGTCGCTTCGGGCTGGAGCCGAGCCCGACTCCCGCCCCTCCTCGCCTCGTGGCCCCGGTCCCGCCGCCCGAGGCCCGTTGCTTCCGCTGGCTCGTTCGTCGCCCTTGCCGGGCTCGGAGGACTTGCCGAACCGCTGGTCCACGTCGACCTTTTCCGGTTCCTTGGCGCCGTCGGTCATCTCCGGCAAAACGGCGCGGGGATTGAGGACGACTTCTTCGCCCACTTCCAGTCCTCGTTTGATCTCGATGAACTTATCATTCGTCATGCCCAACTCGACGGGCCGTTTTTCCACCCGCCCATCCTTGACCACGCAAGTAAACGCCTGGCCGCGTTGTTCGAAGACGGCCGCCACAGGCACGGCGATGACATCCTTCAGCGCGGCAACGAGGATTTCAACCTCCGCCGTCATTCCCGGCCTGAGATCCTTCGTCTCCCCGTCGATCTTGACGATCGTGGCGTATTCCTTGACCGCCGCGGAAAAGAAGCCCGCGGGCTCCGGTTGATTGGCGACCGAAACGACTGTCCCTTGAAAATCGCGTCCTTGAATGCGAATCCTCGCCCGCATCCCCCGCTGAATCCGGTCCACCTTCGATTCATGGATGCTCACCTTGACCTGCATGTTACTCAAGTCCGGCAAGCGGAGAATGGCCTGCTGTTCGCGAACCACGGCGCCCTCCTTGATTTCCGTGGTCTGTTGCGGTCCGAACCGCGAGCGGCTCTGATCGTTGGCGTAAACCACCATGCCCGACTTGGGGGCGTGGATCACGCATTTCTTCAACTGGGTTTCGAGCCGTTTGAGCCGGCCTTCCTCCAGGTCGAACGCTGCCTTTTCCGAGTTTTTCTTCGCTTCCGCGGTGTCGCGCTTGCTTTCCAAGTCCTGAAGCATCTTGACCTTCGTGAATTTCTCCAGGACCTCCTTGGCGGTGATCGCGGCCGCCAAATCAAGCTTCGCCCGCTCTACGGCGAACCTCTGCGTGTCCAATTGGAGCGGAGTGACGTAACCCTTCCGAAACATGCGTTCCGTATGTTGCAGGGAATTCTCCGCGCTAGTCAGATTGGCTTGCGCGATCGTGATGTCCGCGTTCACCTTCTCCAAGTTCTGCCGGAAGGTGCCTTCCAGGTACTCCTGAACGGCGATCTTGGCGACCTCGTAATCCTTCTCGGCCTGAATGTGCGAGGCCCTGGCCTTCTCATAGGCGATGCGTTGCTGGTTGATCTGGTCCTCGAGCTGCGAGGAATCAAGGCGAACCAGTTCCGCCCCTTCGGCAACTTCTTTGCCGTCTTCGATGATCCAAAGAATGGTGCTGCCGCCAGCCACCTCGCACTTGATGTCCACGTTCTGAGCGCTTTCCAGGTTGCCATCCTCCGTGACGGTGATCAGCAATTCCCCTCGCGTTACGGGGTGGGTGAGGAACCGATTGGCCGCGCGTTTGTCCCAACTGCCAGTGAGCGTGGCATAGCCCAGCGACCCGAGTCCTGCGACGATCAACAGCACCAGGAGGGTCACACTCCATTTCCAAACGGAACGGCCCTGGGGGGACGTATCAAGCGATTCCTCCGCCGCCAAGTCGTTCAATAGTTCCGCGACAAGGGATCCCTGAGGTTCTGTTGTGTGCATGGGTCGGCCCCCTTCTCGTGCAAAGGCGCAACTGCGGACCAGCCTCGATGCGCTGGGCTCCAGCTACCATTTTCATTTTAACGGTCAAAGTGCCCCTAGGGACTACACAAACTCCGCCCGCTAGCATGTTTTCCAATTTTTCCGACCCATCCCTACCACAGTGTCCTTCAAGCGAAACAAAAATCAGCCTTGCCGCATCCAGCCCTAGCCATCTTTCGCCACCCAGGGAAGCTAGACGTCGTCGGCCAAAAAACCTAACTAAACCGGTCTTGCTTTGTGTTGTGAACCAGCCTTTAGTGTTACACATAATGATAGAGTTTAGACTACCCCATACATTGTATTCGATCCCTTGGGTATCGATTTTTCGGTCTGGCTGGAGTTTTCCGCCCAGGTCGGCCGATAACTCGTTGGAGCCTTGATCCAGCTTGACATGGGAGGATTGGCTTCCCATGCACGCTGGGCGGCGTAAAGCGGTTTGTCTCGCCATAACCCTTTTTCTGACAATGGGTTATGATTTCGACGCGCAAGCCGACGCCGGTTGTTTCGGGCTAAGTTCTTTGAAAATAGACACTTAAGACTCCAACTAGCACTCCAGCCGAGAGGGCTGGGGCTAGTGCGGAAGCGATTTCTCCTCGCGGGGCATTTTCCAGTTGCGCGGACTGGACTTGACTGTAGTCTTTATGGCATCTACATTTGGAGCGTAACTGGGTTGTTCGTCCGGGGCAGCAAGTCATCGGCCGAGGCGGCTCTCGCAGGGGAGAAACGAGACGTGACCAAGAAAGAAATCGTGCGGACCATTTCCGAGGAGATTGGGCTCACCCAGTTGAAGACCAAGGAGATCGTTCAGAAGACTTTCGATGCCATCGTGGACACGCTGGTTACAGATGGCCGCATTGAGTTGAGGAATTTTGGTGTCTTCGAGGTTAAGCGACGGGCCCCCCGCAAGGCGCGTAACCCCCGCACCGGCGAGCGAGTCGACGTGGGCGAGAAATACGTTGTAACCTTCAAGCCTGGCAAAGAGATGGAACAGCGGGTTCATGAATTGGAGCGAAAGGCTGCGGCCCGAGCCGCCAGCGAAGCAGCAATGTTACACACCAAACCGGACGTAGTTCCAGAACCTGCCGTAGTTTCCAGCGATCTTCAGACCAACGAGACAAGTACGGTTCACGCTGAAAGACCTTTACCTTGATCCCGCATCATACCGGTTCGCGGTATGAATCACCGGCTAACCCTTCCGGTTGCCGCTTGTCTGGTACACATTTCAATCCGCTGACACGAGGCGGCCGTCCAACGCCTCAGAACTTTTCAAGTTAACAAATCGTTGCGTCGATCGGCGTGGCGGCGACACCGCGCCGGATCGAAAGGATGAGTGTTTTTTGAGCAATCCCAATGCGCGCTCCAAGCGCCAAAGTCTCACTACAGTCAGGAGTTGTGCAATGCGCAAGCTGCTCCTCGTGGTCCTTGCGGGGCTGCTGATGAGTTCGGCGGTAGGCTGCATTATCCCGGCCTACTCGGGCGATCCTGCACGCCGTACCAATCAGTTGATCTACACGTCAGAAGACATGCGATTGATTCTCGACGAGTGGGAGCGGGCGTGGTTCCTCGATCAACCGAGCCACCTATCGCCTTACCGCACCCACGGGGGGATCATTTAACGGCGGATTGGGTTGCTCGAAGGCGGCCGCGCCGTTACATTGCAGCGCGGGGAGGGAATCCAGGTCTTTTCCCTCCCTTGCCGGTCCGCGCTACCGAGACGTACCCCGCCGTGAAACCCTTCCACTGCCGTCTTGACGTCCGCCTCGGACGGTTGCACCTACCGAACCCCGTGATGGTTGCCTCGGGCACGTTCGGTTATGCGCGGGAAATGGCGGGGCTAGTCCATCTGCCCCGGCTAGGGGCCATTCTTCCCAAGACGATTACGCTAGCTCCTCGGGCAGGCAATCCGCCACCGCGAACCGTCGAAACGGCGGCGGGTCTATTGAATTCGATCGGTTTGGACAACGACGGCATCGAGGCGTTCCTCGAACGGCATCTGCCCTATTTGGCGAAACTCGGGCCGCCGGTGGTAGTTAGTGTCGCTGCCAAAACGCACGAAGAATTCATCCAACTGGCAACTCTATTGGATGGCGTTCCCGGAGTTGCGGGAATCGAGCTCAACATTTCGTGCCCCAATGTGAGCGGTGGCGTGGATTTTGGGACCGATCCGCGGATGTGCCATCGGGTGGTGTCGGGCGTGCGCGAGTCGTGCCGCTTGCCGATCCTCGCCAAGCTGACGCCCAATGTCGCCGACATCGCCCAAATTGCCCGAGCCGCTGAAGATGGCGGCGCCGATGCTATCTGCTTGATCAACACCTGCCAGGGCATGGCCGTCGACTGGCGACGGAGGCGTCCGCGTTTGGGTGGGGTGTTGGGGGGGCTGAGCGGACCAGCAATCAAGCCCATTGCCCTACGCTGCGTCTATCAGGCGGCTAAGGCCGTAAGTATCCCTCTGGTCGGAATCGGCGGCATCGCCTCGATCGACGATGTGATGGAGTTCATGGTCGCCGGGGCGACAGCGGTTCAAATTGGGACCGCCAATTTCTACAATCCTTCAGTGTGCGAGCAGATTCTCGACGCCTTGCCAAACGCATTGGCCGAATTGGGTGCGGCGACCGTGACGGAGGTGGTGGGAACCCTCGAGGGTCTGCGGCCCTCACCTGGAGCGCACACGTGAGAGGGCTTCACCCAAACGGGCAGGCGTGGGACGAGTCGCCCAGCAGGGCAGGGCAGTCCAGAACTTCACCGGGCTGCCAAATCGCGTATCTGGCCTTATCGCCTGCCCTCAATTTTTCTTCGGAACTTTGACATCGAGCATTGCCATGCGAGTTCTTTCTGGAATTCAACCTACAGGCCGTTTCCATTGGGGCAATTACTTCGGGGCGATCCGCCAGTACATCGACCTGCAAGGGGATCGCACTAAGGCCTTCTACTTCATTGCCAATTTGCACGCCTTGACGACGATCCGTGACCGCGACGCATTGATGCGCTACACTCTCGACGCGGCGATGGACCTCTTGGCCCTCGGTCTAGACCCAGAAAAAGCCACGCTCTTCGTGCAGTCCGACGTGCCCGAGGTTTCCGAACTATGCTGGCTGCTGATGACCGGCACCCCCATGGGGCTTCTGGAGCGCTGTGTCGCCTACAAAGATAAGAAGGCCAAGGGGCTTTCAGCGGACGCGGGCTTGTTCACCTATCCGGTGCTCATGGCGGCCGACATTCTGGCCTATGACTCGGAAATCGTGCCGGTGGGCGAGGATCAGATTCAGCACATCGAAGTCTGCCGCGACCTGGCCGCCAGTTTCAACCATGAATTCGGTCAGACGTTTGTGCTCCCTAAGGCTAAGATCCTCGATCGCTCGGCCCGCGTTCCGGGAACCGACGGGGAGAAAATGTCGAAAAGCTATAACAACACTTTGGCCGTTTTCGAAGAACCTGCGGTCTTGCGCAAGCAAATCATGCGGATCGTCACCGATTCCCGGCCCATGGAACAGCCTAAGGATCCCGAAAGCGATCACCTGTTTCAACTTTACTCCCTCTTCGCTAGCGATAGCCAACGCGAGGAAATGGCGGCATTGTACCGGCGCGGGGGTTTCGGGTATGGGGAAGTGAAGAAGGCCTTGGCCGAGCTGGCGATCGAGTTTTTCGCACCGGCCCGGGAACGTCGAAAGGAACTCGAGGCCCAGCCACGCCGTGTCCGGGAAATTCTTGGCGACGGCGCGGCCACGGCCCGGACCAAGGCCAGCGCGGTGCTGCGCCGCGCTCAAGATGCTTGCGGCGCTCGGCTACCAGAAATCTGTTGAGGCTGCCGCGTGCCTCGCAGACCGTCCGTAGTCTTTGGGGGGCGACTGGCTGGTCCAGCTTCGAGCCGACGCGGAATTGCCCACGGGGACTGGACTTGATAGTCTGCTTGTGGCAAAGTGACTGCTTAAAAGGAGGCCTCGATCATGACTCGGCAACTGCACAACATCACCCTGGGTGCCGCGGTGTGGATGGCAATCCAACTGACCGTTTTACCGCTTGGCGGGGCTGAGACCCCACCACCCGCGACGGAAACCAACAAGCCCACGGCCGACAATGCGGCTGCCGACAACCCCGCCGCCGAGCCGCAATGGGAAAGCCTGTTCGACGGCAAGACCCTCAAGGGTTGGAAGACGCCGCAGTTCGGCGGCGAAGGGAAAGTCGAAGTCAAGGATGGGGCCATTGTGATGCACCGGGGCGATACGATGACGGGCATCACGTACACCGGCCCTGTTCCCACGGTGAATTACGAACTGACCTTCGAGGGCAAGCGGGTCGAGGGCGTGGATTTCTTTTGCACCACCACGTTTCCCGTGGGAAAGTCGCACTGTTCGTTCGTCGTGGGCGGTTGGGGAGGCCCGGTCGTCGGCCTTTCCAGCGTGGACCATTACGACGCGGCCGACAACGAGACCACGCGGATCAAGGACTTCAAGCTCAACCAGTGGTATCGCATTCGCATCCGCGTGACGGAGGAAAAGATCGAGTGCTGGATCGATGATGAAAAAATGGTGGATCTGGCCTACGTCCGCTGGGAAATCGAAGACGGCAAAAAGGTGAAGCACGAGCGCAAAATATCGATTCGCTACGAATGCGACCTCTGCCGCCCGCTGGGCATCGCCACGTGGTGTACGACCGGGGCCGTTCGCGACATCCGTATCCGCCGTTTAACGCAAGGCCCAACGCCGGTAACCACTGCCGAGCCGGCTTCTTCCTCAGACAAAAAATAAACGGAGGGGGTGGGTTTTGAACGGGACGCCAAGAATCCCCATCATCGGCATCGGCGAAGACGGATTATCCGGCTTGACGGCCGCCGCCCGAAAACTTGTCGAAGAAGCGGAGATTCTGTTCGGCGAGCCTCACGCGCTGGATTTGGTTCCCGCCGGCGGGCAAGCTCGGGTCGCGTTGGGTACGAAGATGGAGGACGCTGTTGCCCAGCTTCAAGCCGCCTCGGCCAAACGCGTTGTGGTGCTGGTGATGGGCGATCCGTTGTTCTACGGCGTGGCCCGCTACCTCTGCGACAAGCTGGGCAAGGACCGCTTCGAGGTCGTACCCCACGTCAGCGCCATGCAGACGGCCTTTGCCCGGGTCAAAGAGAGTTGGGAAGAGGCATTTTTGACGAACCTGGCCACCCACACCGTAGAAAACGTCCTGGAGCAGATTCGCAGCGCTGAGAAGGTCGGTTTGTTCACCAGCGATTCCTACCCACCGGCTCGCGTGGCTCAAGCCCTTCTGGATCATGGCATCGACTATTTCACGGCCTACGTGTGCGAGAACTTGGGGGCGCCGGACGAACGGGTCACGCAGGGGGAACTGGCCGAAATCGCCGCGCAAGAGTTTTCGGCCATGAACGTGATGATTCTCACGCGCAAGCCTCACGTGCCCGACCGGCCTGTGGAGGCCATCGGTCGGCGCTGGTTCGGCAATCCGGACGAGATGTTCCTCCAATCGCGTCCCAAACGGGGCCTGTTGACGCCCGCCGAGCTTCGCGCCGTGGCGCTTGCGGAAATGGATTTGGGGCCGTCGAGCGTGGTTTGGGACATCGGGGCAGGCAGCGGCTCCGTGGCGGTCGAGGCGGCGCAGATTTCCGCGCAAGGCACGGTGTATGCCATCGAGATGGATCCCGAGGACCATCAACTCATCATCGAAAACGCCCGCCGTTTCGGTGTGACCAACTTGGTGCCGATTCTGGGACGCGCGCCCGAGGCTTGGGAGGGCCTGCCCTCGCCCGACGCGGTATTCGTCGGCGGCAGCGGCCGAGGCATCAGCCGACTGGTGGACGCGGCGTATCAGCGGCTCCGCCAGCGGGGACGCCTCGTGGCGACCATGGGCAGCATCGACAACTTGGCCGAGACGCACCGCCTGTTGCACGGCTACTCGTCCCACGTCAAGGTCTGGATGTTCAACATTGCTCGCGGGACGTTTCAGCTTGAACGCATCCGCTTCGAGGCCCTCAATCCCACGTTTTTGGTTTCGGTCGTGAAGCAATGATTCGCGCTGTTGGCTTTGGGAAGCGGGACCTCCGATTGCTTCGCGATTCGTGGTTTGTTTTGAGCAAGCGTGGCGGCGACGACCGGTGCCGTGTGGTCGTCCAGCCCGTGTTATCCTTCCCTCCCCGAGTGCATGGATCATCCTTCGCTTGACGTTCTTGCCATTGGCGCCCACCCGGATGACGTGGAAATAGGGTGCGGCGGCTGCCTGGCCCGGTTGGTTCAGCAAGGCTACCGGGTGGGCATCGTGGATTTGACCGACGGGGAACCCACGCCCGGCTCGCCCGGGCCCGAGGTCCGGCTGGCCGAGGCGCGTCGCGCGGCCCAGACGCTTGGCGCGGCGATCCGGGTGACGTTGAATCTGCCCAACCGCCGCCTCTTCGATTGCTTCGAGGCCCGCATCTTATTGGCCAACGAGTTTCGCAAGTATCGCCCTCGGCTGGTGTTGGGACTGGGCGCGAAGACCCCCGTCGCCTCGCCAGATCATTACCAGGCCATGCTCATCACCGAGGCGGCGGTGTTCTACTCGAAATTGTGCAAGTGGGAGGAGCATTTCGAGGGTCGGCCGCCGATCGTCCAGCCCGCGTTATGGTACTATTTTCTCGCCCTCCGATCCTTGGGCCCGCCGCAACCGAATTGCGTCGTCGTCGACATCGGCCCGACGCTTTCCACGAAAATGGCTGCCATCGCCTGTTATGCGAGCCAATTCGCCCACCGACCGGAGATTTTGAAGCGGATCGAGGCGTTCAACGTGCAACAAGGTCAGGCCGTGGGCTTCGCGGCTGGAGAAGTCGTCGCCAGCACGACTCCCTTGGCCACCACAGACCTCATGGGGCTTGTATTTGGACATCCAGTTTGATCCCCCTGCACGCCACTGGCCCCACGTGGCGTGCCTAAACAAGGAACCCGGAAATGAACCGTCGATTGCTGAACCGTAGCCTCGTATGGATCGGCGTGTGGATCGCCAGTTTTTGGAATAGCGCGACATTCGCAGGCGATTGGCCGCAGTTTCGTTACGACGCGGGCCGCACGGCCGCATCGCCCCACGAACTGCCAGAGGGGCTCAGCCTCCGCTGGACGCGTGTGTTTCCCAAACCCCGGCCGGCGTTTCCCCATGAATTGCGTCTGAACTACGATGCCTCCTACGAGCCCGTCGTTTTTGGAAAAACTCTTTTGGTGCCTTCGATGGTCGACGACAGCGTGACGGCCCTGGATACGGAGACAGGCGCCGAGCGGTGGCGATTTTTCGCGGAAGGGCCAGTCCGTTTCGCCCCAGCGGTCTGGAACGGCAAGATCTATTTCGTCTCCGACGACGGGTTCCTTTACTGCCTGAACGAGGACGGATCCCTGCGGTGGAAGTTTCGTGGGCTTCCCCAGGACCGCGGGGACCGAAAGGTTGTTGGTCACGGTCGCTTGATCTCCTTGTGGCCTGCCCGCGGCGCACCTGTGGTAGCCGATGGCATCGTCTATTTCGCCGCCGGTTTGTGGCCCGATGAGGGCGTGTTCGTCCACGCGCTGGAGGCGGAGTCGGGCAAGCCCGTGTGGTCGAACACGACCTGCGGCCGGATTCCGGCGAGCAATCTGGACCACGGCGTGGAAGCGGTGGCCGGCCTGTCGCCCCAGGGCTATCTGGCGATTGCAGGCGACCGCTTGATCGTTCCCTGCGGCCAGCAATTGCCCGCCTTCCTCGACCGCACCACGGGAGCCCTGACCGACTACACGATGGGCTGGGGCGGCCGGATCGGATTGCCCAAGGGCTGCTGGTTCGTCGCCGCCCAAGGCAACTTTCTCAGCCACTCTGGCGATCTCTACGACATCACCCGCCCCAGCGAAGAGCGGATGCCCGAAAAGAAAGCTGGCGCCAAAAACTTCAAGCCTCGGCTGTATCCCGGCGGCTGGACCCGGCTGGACATCGAGCGGGCCAACCAACGCGAACTCGATTCCTTCCAGCAACCGGTGCTCACTGCCGAGATCCTCTACGAAAACGACGGCGGCATCGTGGCCCGCGACCTCACCCAATACAGCCTTCGCGAGCGCGTGCTGCAAGGCATTTCCGCGGAGCGGGCCAACGACGAGCTACCGGACAACATGGGCGGCGTTTTCCGCCGCCTGTGGCAAGTGCCATCGAAGTTGGCCGTGCATATCAAGGCTGGCCGCCATTTGTACGTTGGCGGGCCGAATGCAGTCGAAGCCATCGACACGACTGCCGTCCCCACGCCCAAAGCAGTCTGGCGGGCGGAGTTCGAAGGCACGCCGCAACGGATGTTGGCCGCCGACGACAAGCTGTTCATCGTCACGCGGGAAGGTCGGATTTTCGCCTTCGCCGCTGGTCCAGGCGGGAGCGTCGTGACCCACGCCCCCACCGCCAGCGAACCTCTCCCGGCCGACCTATGGACCGAACGCGCCAAGGCGATCCTCGAGGCCTCTGGCCTTCGCGAGGGCTACGCTTTGGTTTGGGGCATCGACCAGGGACGGTTGATTGAAGAACTCGCGCGGCAATCGTCGCTCCACGTGATCGCCTTGAGCGACGACCCAGCCAAAATTGCCAAGATTCGCCAGCGGCTGCACGCCGCCGGGTTGCTTGGCGTGCGGGCCAGCATTCTCACCGGCGATCCCGCCGCGTATCCTTTCCCACCCTATCTCGCCAGTTTGATCGTTTCCGAACGGCCGGACCTTTGGAACCCGGCCCTCGTGAACGCCGCTTTTTACGCGCTTCGGCCCTATGGTGGGACGGTCTGCCTCGACGCCCAGGCCCTCGATCGCCGCCGTTTGCAAGAGATTGTCCAGGGCGAACAGTATGCCGGTTCGGAGATCCGCGAGCGAGCCGACTGGCTGCTCTTGGTCCGCCGCGGTCCGCTGCCTGGGGCGAGCGACTGGTCTCACGCCGAGGCGAACGCCGCGAGCACGGGGGCCTCGGACGACCGGTTTGTCCGCGCGCCCTTGTCGTTGCTCTGGTTCGACGCCGACAACCGCTGGCACAAATACCCTGGCCAGAACCAAGTCCGCGTGGCGGGCGGGCGAATGGTGCTGCACGAAAAGGGGCTGCTGCAAGTCTTGGACGTGTACACGGGCCGCACGCTGTGGGAGGTCGAGCTCCCCAACGCCCCGGCTAACCGAACGTTGGCGCGATACGCCTGGCATCGCCAGTGGGGACCGCAAGCCAATCTCGCGCCCTCCACGGAATTGGTCGCCTTGGACGACGCGATTTATT
Source organism: uncultured Thermoguttaceae bacterium (assembly GCA_937951625.1). Classification (GTDB taxonomy): domain Bacteria; phylum Planctomycetota; class Planctomycetia; order Pirellulales; family Thermoguttaceae; genus CALFBP01. The sequence goes on along the minus strand of CALFBP010000016.1, from coordinate 2,344 downwards.
TAAGCAATGGCTCGGAACTGCTGGTTTGGGACGCTGCGACGGGAAAACAGACTCGCCGCATCGTGCTGCCCTCGGACTTGAAGGCGCCTTGGACGAACCTCCGCGTAGTCCACGATTATTGCGTGGGAAGCAGCGGACGGACCGTCGTCTGTGTGCAGCGTCATAGCGGGCAACTGCTCTGGCGCTTCGACGCGGCCAGCGAGCCGCTCTATCTTGCGGTCGGCGGCGACCGCGTGTTTTGCGGGGAAGTCGGCCCGTCCAGTAGTAAGAATGACGATGCCCGACAACGCAGCCTGTTCGCCTTGAACCTGGCGTCGGGCGAGCTGATCTGGCGGCGGGCGGGAGGAGTTCGCTTCCGATACTCTCCCCAACTCGACCTACTCGTCACGGTGGACGGTTTGCTGCGGGCCCAAGACGGCGAGCCTTTGCCCAAGCCCGCCGAGGCCCCCACCGCACGCTTCGTCTTGACCGGCAGCGGTTTGCCTAAAACCGGCATCCCCGCGTTGGTCGCCGGCCAGCGATTGCTCACGGGCAATGACGAGCTTTTGGCGATGTTCGAGCTACCCTCGGTCCGCAGCTTGGGCGAGCCACTCCGCTGGAGCCGCCGCGGATGCACCGGCCCCAGGGCCAGTTCCCACCTGCTCACCACGCGCTGCCACGGCAACTCGGCCTGGATCGACCTCGACTCTGGCCAGATTACGCCGTTCTTGGGCATCCGGCCGGCGTGCTCGGTCAACAACAACCTGTACCCGGCCAACGGCCTGCTGCTGATGCCCAATTTGACTGCCGGCTGCACCTGCAATTACATGCCGGTCTCCATCGCCTGCGTGCCGAAACACGTGCTTGAGCGTAGCAAACCGGAATAGACCGACACCCTTTTTGGGCAGGTTGCTGAGCGTTCGCGCCCGCCCCCCCGTTACCCGCATGGCATTGAAAGTCCGTGCCATGAGACCCGGGGGCGTCTTCACGCCCTGACAGGACATCCTCCCGAACGGCCACCATTTCGGGACCCGTAGATCGACGCTTTAGGCCATTTCCCCCCGAGCCTTTTGGCGAGGTTGCTTCACGCCGCTGCTCTGCGCATATTGGTGGCAGGGCCGAAGCGGAGCGCAATCCGCGAACAGGCTCGGTTGAGCGTTCTCCGCGGTGCAAGCGTCTTAAAAAAAAGAGGGTGTAACTGTCAAGAAAGGGCGTTGGGATGAACAACAGGCCGACGAAGGGCATCAAGAACTTGGCTTCGCGTCGCGAGTTTCTCAAGCAGACCAGTGCGGCGATGACCACCACGGCGTTGGCTGGAACGATTGCGGCCCGCGCCTACGCCGCCGAGGAGAACACCATCAAGATCGCCTTGATTGGGTGCGGTGGCCGGGGGACAGGTGCGGCGTCCCAGGCCTTGAGCACGAAAGGCCCTACGAAACTCGTGGCCCTCGCTGATTTCTTCGCGGCCAAGATGCAGTCCAGCCTCAAGCAACTCGCCGCGTTCGCCAAGCAGATCGATGTCCCGCCCGACCGGCAATTCGCCGGCCTCGACGGCTACAAGAAGGCCATCGATTGCCTCGATAAGGGCGACGTGGTGCTGCTGGCCACGCCCCCGGCCTTCCGGCCCATCCACCTCGAGTACGCGGTCCAGAAGGGGATCAACGTCTTCATGGAAAAATCCTTTGCCGTCGATGGGCCTGGCATTCGCCGCGTGCTCCAGGCGGGCAAGGAAGCGGAGAAGAAGAACCTCAAAATCGCCGGCGGCCTGATGAGCCGACACTATAAGCCGCTGGAAGAGGCCATCGAACAAATCCATAAGGGCCTGATCGGCGAGGTGATCACCTGCTGGGCGTACCGCGTCCACGGCCCGGTCGGGTTCACCCCCAAGACCCCCGAGATAAGCGAGCTGGCCCACCAAATCCGCAACTACAGTAATTACACATGGCTCAACGGCAGCTTCATCCTCGACTGGCTGATCCACAACTTGGACGTCTGCTGCTGGGTTAAGGGCGCGTGGCCGGTCTCGGCCCAGGGCCAGGGCGGGCGCCAGGTCCGCACCGAGCCTGACCAACTTTTCGACCATCATGCCGTCGAATATTCATTTGCCGACGGCACACGCCTGTTTGCTCAAGGTCGGAGCCAAGCGAACACCTGGGGCTTTTTCGGCGATGTGATCCACGGAACCAAAGGCTCAGCCGTGCTTGGCGAAGGGGTCCCCAACCCACGGCTTTACGCCAGCCATAAGCCGCCCGCCGCCTGGAAGGCCTTCGCCCAACACAAGGAAACGCCGATTTGGGAATACAAGGGCCCGCCGTGCAACCAGTATCAAGTCGAGCACGACCTGCTCTTCGACGCCATCCGCAAC
>CALFBP010000015.1 GCA_937951625.1 uncultured Thermoguttaceae bacterium | reverse complement strand
CATGGGCGAGGACCGCTTGGGCACGATGGAGAAGATTCAAGCGACCGCCAAGCTGTTCACCGAATTGTCGGAGAAGGTGCGGCCGGAAGGGATGTGGGTGGGCTACCACGCGCATGGCGGCGATTTCAAGAAACTCGGCGACAAGACGATCTGGGAGATCTTTTTCAGCAATGTCGGGCCGCATGTGCTCATGCAGTTGGACACCGGCAACTGCCTCGGCGGCGGCGGCGACCCTTACGCCATGCTCCGACAGTTCCCCGGCCGCTCGGCCACGATCCATCTCAAGGAACACGGCGGCAAGCCCGGCGCGCCCGTGGGCGAGGGCGAGGTGAAATGGGCCGAGGTGTTTCAGCTTTGCGAGAGCACGGGCAACACGCAGTGGTACATTGTCGAACAGGAGGCCTACGACGCAGCCCCGCTCGAGAGCGTGAAGAAGTGCCTGGAAAACTTGAAGAAGATGGGCAAATAGCGCACTGTCAGCCACGCCGCCAACCGGCTCAGGGTGCAAAGAGACCGACAGCGGGAGGTACCCCATTTCAGAGGGGCTTCCCACTTGATTTATTTGCTTTCGGTCCGCCCGATCGCGGTAGGCGGCGATTGTTGCCCGGCGGTGCGCCGGGCGTGCCATGCCCGGGCTAACCACCAACCTAAACCCGCCACGGCCAAGATTACCAACACCACCCCGCCAAAGTGGGAAACGGCGACGAGCACCACGAGGACGGCGGCCATGAATCCCACCACCATCGCAGCGAACCGCAGGGCGTGCAGCAGAATGGGGCCCATCTGCTCGTGACGAGTTGCCGCATACACGAGGCTCACCACCACGATCAGCGGCAAGGCATACCACAATTCATTGGCTCGCGAGGCAGCGAGGATGGCGGGATTCATCGTCGAATTGGTTTGCTCGTTCTCAAAAGAAATCGCCGGAAAGCAATGCCTTTGCGTCCCAATCTAGCGGCGGTGACGGAAACCGAGGCACACGGCATCGGGCCACGCGAGAAGGTCTCATTAAACCAGCCAGGAAATCAAGGACAGAACCGCAAACACGCTCAACATGAAGCCGACGATCCAAACGCCAATGCGTAGCGCGTGGGTAAGGATCGAAACGGCGTCTTCGTGCCGCGTCGCCGCGTAGACCAAGCTTACCACCACGATCAACGGCAAGGCGTACCACAGGGGATTCGTGGCCACAGCGGCGAACAACAGCCCATTCATTGATCAACAGATGTTTGGCAAGTTCATCGATGGAATACCCATCCCGACACCCGGGGCACGACGATCGTGTGCGGCGAAGTCTTGGCCGTTTCGGCCGAGACTCGCCCGCGTTCCCAGATTAGCCTCAAGGTTGTTGTTTACGGGTGGTCTGTTTTTTTTCCTCAGGCTCGCCTTCATCATCTTCCTTTCTGGCCGACTCGGGCAAGACCGGACCGCCCCAGGCATCGTAGACCGCCAGGATATTGAGCAACCCAGCAATCATTGTGTAGGCTGTCCCCAGATCGAAGTAGCTTCGAAGCTGGAAGTGAAGTTCATCGAGCGTGGGCTGGTTGCTCAAGGCCTGGGCAAAGTCCTCGCCGACTTGGCCGAACGCCTCTGGCCTGGGAGGGGCCATGAAGCCGTTCCAACGAGGCGGTTTGCCTTTCTTGGCAAGGCTCGCCTGGACAATGGCGGGGAGTGCAGGCAGGCCGATCCCCACCTGGCAGAGATAGGCCAGTCGGCGATCGTCGTCGCGCCAGGCGACGTAGACCACGCGGCCCCAGCCCAACTCCGAACTCCCGCCCAAGTAGCAGCCGTAGGCAAACGTGCTTACTAGACAGACGAAAAACAAGATTCCCTTGGCGATTCGGCCTTGATAGAGGTGGCCCAAGCCGGGCACGAGCCAGGCCAACAATGCGGCCAGGGCGGGATCTTTGAGGACCACACCATGCTCACGCGACGGGGGGGCTAGCGGAGTTGTGTTGGCGGTCAATGCCTTGCTCCCAGCAAATACAAGCGTAAGCTCGTGGTTTCCCTCCGCATGGCCATGTGCCATGCCTAGCCGACCACGGCTCATCGCCGACAGTCTCTCATTGTAATCGCTGCATGGGCCTTTGCCAAAAGGCCGCGGCCACGTTCATGCCGCTCTCCCCCCGGTTGCCACCCGACAACGCCGCCTGCTTGCGCAGCTCACGGTTGATTTTTCAGCCTGAAGACGGCCACTTGTCCGGGCGGGAGCTCGAGTCGCGGACCGTCAGGGTTGGCGACGACCGGAGTTCCACACAGGGCGATCAGGGGGACGGAAACCGGCAGCACAGCGGTCTGAGGTTGCTTGCCAAAGTTCGCGGCCACCAGATAGCCGAATCGATCCGCCCCGCTCACCTCCACGATTTTCAGATCGTTGTCCGGTTCGCTGTGCGCAATGGCGCTGGGAGCGAAGTCCACCGCAAGGACCACGCCGATATCGTACACTTGCTCGCCAGTTTGGTAGAATCGCTGCACGTCAAGGACGGGCAGGGCGATCACGTCGCAATACAGGCTTGCGCCCGCCCCGCTGAACGCGGCAGGCACGCTGTGAACCATGGTGGCGTTGCGCGTCCCCGGCCGGAAAAGCGAGATCTCGTTTGGGCCGTAGATCACGCCGACGCTCACACGGCCATCGATCTGGATCGACTTGCCGCAGGCCAGCACCTCCCGGCGAGGCGGCTCCGTCCCGCCCGCCCCAATGATCCGATGGTCCTTCCCGGCGAAATGATAGGTCCGCTCTCCGCCGTTGAACACGTCGTTGGGCATATTGAAGTTCAGGCCGAGCACCTGATTGATGTAGACAGGCTTGGCAGCCGTGGCCCGTTGGAGGACGACGATCGTGGCATCGTCAGGTAGGGCGATCATGGCGGTTTGGGCCACGGCCACTTCTTCTGCTGTGGCGCCTTCGCCAGGATTGGCGGAGGCAATCCATCGGTACCGCCCGCAGGTGGCGAAGCCCCCGTCGAAAGTCTGTAGAACCGGATCATTTTCCGGCGCCGCCTTGAAATCACAGCCTGTGCCTTTGACAAGCCCGGCCAGGTTCCATTGCCACTCGACCATGTCGGAGCGGTCGGCTGGGACGATTGTGCCGCACGGGCGTTGAGCCGATTTCCACACCCAACTCGTTAGGCGGCGCTTGCCACGGACCATGGCCGCGCCGTGGAAGTCGTCGCGCCAGGCTGTCAAGGGTTCGACACGGCTGGGAGTCGGTGGCGACGCACGCCCTATCATCCGCCGGTAGTACGCCCCCATGGACATCGAGACCGCCCGGTCGCCCTCCAAGCGGCAGTAATAAAACGGCGAAACGTCTCGCAATTTGGCCAACCGGCCGCTCAGGAACGCGCCATCGGGATTGGTTGCCTGCTCGCGAGCCACGAGTTTCAGCCAGCCATCCTCGAACCGCGCCGCGTCAGGATCGCCGAAGTGGTCGGCGATCATCAGCCAGGCTGGCACCGCGTAATCCTGGCAGTAACAGTACCGCACTCGGGTGTCTCCGCCAATCCGCCACAGCCGGCCGTCGTCGAAAGTAAGACTTTTGGTCAATTGCCAGAGCTCTTCGAGATGATGGTTCAGTTCCTCCGGCACAGGGAGGCCGTTGTCCAGGCAGAAGAAATAAAGCATGGCCAGGTTGGAGAGGCAAATCTCCATGTAGCCGAGGTTCAAATATCCGTGGTGGTTGAGGCCGAAATTTTCCGTGAAGTTTGGTCCCACGTGCCAGTCCTTCAACGCGCGGCCGGAATAGAGTTTTTCCCCTTTGGCGTCCGAGGGGATCGAGATGCCGTTCAGTAGCAGCGCAGATGCCTTCTGTCGGTACTGGGCGGCCTGGGGAGCGTCGGGATACAACAACGCGGTTCGATACAACAAGGCCCCGTTCCAGATGTTGCTCTCCGGTTTGTTTTTCCCAGAGTTTCCATCGATCGCCCCGACCACGGGATACTCTTTCATCACGAAATCGCTCTCAGCGATCAACACGGTGCGCATACGTTGCCGATCGTCGGCGGTAAGCCAAGGCCCCAGTGCCGCGTAGGCGTGCGCCATGCGTTCCAGGGCCAAGGCGCTGATCCAGCTATATCCCCATGCCTGGCCGGTGGTGCATCGGGCGTCTCCGCTCTTGTGGGTGCGAAGCAAATAGCGGAGCATTTTCAAGGCCCGGGCCCGCAATGCTTCACGCGAATCGCCCGCTTTGGTTTCGTCCAGCTCGGGCGCCGTGGCCAGGACGGCCGTGGCGGCCAATGCCGTGGCATGGGCCTGGACGGCCCAATTTTCGTGGCCGCCCGTGCCGAAAAAAGCCATGTTTTCGTCGCCTGGGACAGGATGGGTCCATTTTCGGGCCGTGGCGTTCCACTTTTCCAAGACGCGGACGTAGTCCGCCGGGGTTGCTGCCGAGATGGGGGCGTTTGAAAGGAGCAACATGCCAGCGGCAGCCAGCGGAAGTCCGATCGTCAAGCGCATCATGGTTTAAATCATCCCTGGGGATACTGGCGGCAGTACTCGTACATGGCAATGGCCGCGGCTGTGGCGGCGTTGTGGGCATAGGGCAGGCCGTAGACGGGGATTTCCACGACGAAGTCCATCTTTCGCAAGATTTCCGGCTCGATGCCCAACCGCTCGTTGCCGATCACCAGAGCGGTTCGTCGCGGGAAGGCGAAGGTGAAGAGGGACTCGGCCTCCGCGGTCTGCTCCAAGCCTACCAGATGATACCCCTCCTCACGCAACTTGGCGAGCACTGGGGCCAACGTGCGGTGGCATTCGATCCTCAGGGTATCGCCGGTATCGCGAGCGATTTCGCGTTGAATCCGGTTGTGGCCACAACAGATCAGCCGTCGCACCCCAAAACAGCCCGCGGCACGCACGATCCGCGATAGGTTGACATTGCTCCGCATGGGCGGGCAGGCGACAACCAGTTCCCGCGGCCGCTCCAGCGCGATCGGCGGCTTATGACGCTGCTGCACAAACTCAGGCATACGGTCATGCCTCGCTTCCCTTCTCCGCCAAGCGTGTTGACGGGAACTCGTGCTGCGACTGAGCCATTTCCAACCGGCTCCTTATTGTGAACTCCCGTCGAACTTCGTTGCAAGGCCCGAGAAACCCACGGCGTCGAAGGCGCGGCGGTTGAGAATGGCTCGTCCCTCGCGGAAGCGGATCGATCGAACGCTCCCAGCCGGCAAGCCCCAGCTTGAAGTATAGTTTTCAATGGTAACATGGGGCCGCGGTTTCCTAGGACAAGCGGCTGGGGGGCTCCACGTCGCCAAACAGCCAATACGTCCAGGTTTTGGCGGCAAGTGGGGATTCGCATCAAGCGCTGCGAATCAGTGACGATTCTTCCTTGCCGATGGTAGTGAGGCGTCGCTCCAGTTCCGCGATGCCCGGGCACGCTTGTGATCGCAGCCGAAGGAATGAAATTTCTCGCTTATTACGCGCCGATCGACGACCAGGCCCGTTTCTGCCTTGTGTTGGCCAATTGCCGTTCCCATGGGATGGCATTAACGAAAATGGCTCCTCATTGCCGGAACGGCATTTTCGTGCCTGGATAGTTTCCCCCTTCCCGTTTTCCAAGTCAAATCCGCGAGGCGAAACCTTGACTTTCCCTTAACCTCCGCTCACGCGCCATCACCAACTGACGAGGGCGTTGGGTCGAGCCTAGCTGGGATTAGCCCCGAATCAAGGCTTCGAGAGCGCACCATTGCACTTTGACACCTTTCCTTCACAAGTCACGCCGCCAAAACGCCAACAGGGCCAACCCCAGGGCGACAATGGCGGGCACGCCGTAGCCGAAGAGGACTTTTGTCAGGGAGAACTCGCGGAGGGGGTTTTCGTCGAAGAAGCCTGGTTTCTGCCTGGGGACTTCTTCCGCCATCCCGCCCGACAGCACGCTCAAAAAAGTCGCCGCCTGACGCCTCAGCTCCTCGATTTCCAGTTCGCTAGCGGGGGACGGCAAGTCCGTTTTGCCGCTATGCCACGATTGGCGGAGTAGCGTGGGCAGCGTTTTGCTGAGCGTGATGGGCGAAAACGCCTCGAGCCGAAACGTGTGCAGGACCATATTGACCGGATACCACAGAAACAGCAACGCGACCACGGCGAGCAGGGCCTTTCGCAGAAGCGTTCCCATCAAGAAGGCCAGCGAGACTTGCAGCGTCAGGACCACGGCGACCACGGTCATGGAGGCCACGACCCCGTAGAGCGTCACGTGGTCGGCGGGCGCCGTCCGCTTGGCCAGCATGGCCGCGCACACGGCCGGCGCCGTGACGATCGCAAAATTGCCGAGCACCACGGCAACGCGGGCGGCCCAGATGGCTAGAAGATACTCGTGCCGAGCAATGGGCCGACTGAGGAATCCATCGGCCAGGGCCTCGCTCCTGGCCCCGGTCAAGGGGTTCACGCCCAGCACCATGACCACCACAAACCAAGGAAACACCAGCCACGGCACCATGAGCGAGGCGATCAAGGGCGCGGTCCTCAACTCTGCCCACGACGCCATCAGCAAGAGCAGCGTAAGCAGGGCCGCGGCGACGAACCAACTCCGAAGCAACCAGCTTTTCAACAGGATTCGCAGATCATGGCGGAAGATCGCCAGAAACGGAAGCATCCGTGCGGCGAGGCCGGAGATCGAAACGCTGGAAACCATGCGACTGGTCCTCTTGGAGCAACTGAAGATAGGCGTTTTCGGTTTCGTGGAGTCCGGAGTGGATGGCCGCCAAGGGCAGGCCCGATGCATCGATCAACTTGAGCAACTCCGCCAAGAGGGCGGCCTGGCTTCGCTGCGGATCGATCTGCACCACCAAGGTGTTCGGGCCCCGCAGTTGCACGTCGACGCCTTCGACGGCGTTCATTTGAACCGCCAGACGCTGGACCTCATGATCCTGCCCGCCCACTTCGAGCAGAAAATCGTCCCGGCGGAGACGGCGTTTCATGTCTTGCATGGATCCGTTGAAGATCATCCGCCCCTCGTGCATCACGCCCACATAGTCGCAGACCTGGTCGATGTCGCTCAGGATATGAGTGGAGACGACCACCGTGCGACTTTTGCCGAGTTCGCGAATCAAATCGAGCGTAAACCGGCGTGCCGCTGGATCCAGGCCCGCGGTCGGTTCGTCCCAGATCAGCAGGGGCGGATCGGCCACCAGGGAGGCCGCGATGCCTAGCCGTGTTGTTTCCCCGGTAGAAAGAGTTTCGATGGGTTGGTCGGTCTGGCCCAAAAGCCCCACCGCCCGAAGCAACGAAACCAGCCGCGGCTTGCGGATTTCCCGCGGGATGCGGCACAACTGACCGAGCAGATCAAGGTATTCGATGGGGCGCAAGTGTCCGGGCAATTGGGGGTGCGTGGGCAGGTAGCCGATCATGCGTCGCACCTCCACCGCGTTGGGTCCGCAAGGAAGCCCGAAAACCTCCGCACGGCCAGCCGTGGCTCGCTGAAGCCCCAAGAGAATCCGAAACGTCGTTGTCTTTCCTGCGCCGTTGGGACCTAACAGGCCAAAGACCGCTCCTCGCGGTACCTCCAAACTCATGTCGTTGACAGCGATCGTTCGGTTATTGAAGATTTTGGTCAAATGCTCGGTGCGTATGGCAAAATCCATTGCGTGTTCCCCATGCCCGAGGTCCGGTCCTAAGGGCTATTCGGTGTGTGAATCGCAATCTTGAACCGGTCATGGCCCGAAGCGACAGTCTTGGCAAGCATATTCCACGCCGAAGGGGCGGAGATGGCGAAAAAGTGTCTGTCCTCCGCCTGACAACTGTCCCGGCGCTTCCCAGTCCCGCAAGTCTGCGGTTCCTCGTTCCCAAAGCCCCTAAGACCCAACCCTGTTCGGCAACCCAAGAACGCCAGAGTGCCCCGTTTTGGATCACGTGGTCGAAGAAAACGACTTGTCATGTCGCAAGTTATGACTTTAGAATGGGTTACGCCCGGGAAAGCGAATCGGCCGTGGAAATCGCCTCGGATTTCACGCAACGCATCTCCCCGAATATACTAATGACCGATGGGCCTTGCTTGGTCTGGGCTGTTCGGGGAGTTCTTGGGGCAAGCCCCCTAGCGATCCGCTGATTTTCGATGTGTGGAGCAAACCGTCCGTGAGGATTATCAAATACCCCCATCCAACGTTGCGGCACAAGTCGAAGCCGGTGCGTCGCGTGGACGCTGACTTGAAAAAGATGATCCACCAGATGTTTGATCTAATGTACTCCAATAATGGTATTGGACTTGCCGCCAATCAGGTGGATCTACCCTACCGCCTGTTCGTCATGAATGTGAAGTGCGACCCGGCGGCCAAGGAAGAAGAGCACGTATTCATCAATCCGGTCATCCTTGAACGAAAGGGGGGGATGGAGGAAAAAGAGGAGGGCTGTTTAAGCCTTCCGGATATTCATGGGCAGGTAAAAAGGGCAAAAAAGATCGTTCTCAACGCCTACACTTTGAGCGGAGAGGAAGTAACCTGGGAGATGGATGGCATGTACGCCCGGGTGGCGCAGCACGAGTGCGATCACCTGGACGGAGTTTTGTTCATTGATCGGCTTGGACCGGCGAGTTTGCTGCAAATCAAAGCGGCGCTTGAGGACCTGGAGGTGGTTTTCAACGGCGAGCGTCAGCGGGGCTTGATTCCCGACGATCAGGGGATCGCCGCCCGACTTAACGCCCTGGAGGCCGCCCGAGCGTAAAAACGATTCTTCAGCTTCACACCCTCGGCGAAGGGCCGGACAAAACCACTTTGGTCAGGGCTTCGACGAAGAAGAAATCGCCCCACATGACCGACTCGTCCACGCCCAAGTTCTTCCGCGTGTGATAGACACCGTGCTTCAACACACCCTCCCAGCCGGGCGTGTCGATGGCCAGGTACGCTGGGTCGCAGAGGGCATCGAGCATCACTAAAGCCAAGTTGTGATAGGCGATGCCGCAGTCCGACGATGCGGTCTGTTGAGCGAGATCCAACAGACCGCTGGCCGCAATCGCCGCCGCCGAACTCTCCTTCTGCGGACCCCAAGGCAGCGGCTGCGTTAGATCGGCGTCGAAATCCCAGTAGGGGATTTTGTCCTCGGGGAGGTGGGTCAGCCAGTATCGGGCGTTGCGTTCCGCGACCTCGAGAAACTCCTCCCGACCCGTTAAGGCATAAACCTTGCTGAAGCCGTAGAGGGACCAAGCCAGACCTCGGGCCCAACAACTGTCGGCCCGCAGGCCCTGTTGGGTGCTCTGGCCGAGAAATTCACCGGTCTGGAGGTCGAAGAGTCCCTCGTGGGCCGTGGAGCCGTCGGCCCGAACCAACCGGTCCCGCGTCGTGCGGCAATGCGCCAGGGCGATCCTTTCCAGTTCGGCGTCGCCAGTCATTTTGGCCGCGTAGAAAATGATCGGCACGTTCATCATGATGTCGATAAACAGCGAGTTTGGGGCAAGAAAGGACCGCAAATACTGGCCCTTTTCCATGAATCGGAGGGCCAACGTGCGCCCGGCCTGGATCAGCACGTCGAGCAGCGCCGGGTCCTTCGTTTCCTCGTACCACGGCAGGTAGGAATTGAGAAAGATAAAGCCCAGGTCGTGGACATCGCGGTCCGTTTTGCGATGTTCGAGCAATCGCGAGTAGCGTTCGGCGCGGTGGCGCCAGGCTGCGTCGCGCGTGCGGCGGAAGAATTGCCACATCATTCCCGCCAGGAACCCGCCCGTCCAGTCGGTCCACAACTGGCCCTCATGAAACCATTTGCCTTGCACGGTGTAGATGGGAAAGAAATCGGGATGCTTCTCGATCAGCCGCTCGACTTGTTTTTGAGCGAAGTCCAGGGCCTGGTTGTAGGTCGCTAAGCGTTCGTCGGACATCGGGGGCGCCTCAATGTGTTTGCGGAGATTGTTCAAAGTTTCGGGTAATCTAAACCAGGCATACGACTGCGTCCACCGCGTGGTTCCCGAAAACGTGACGGTCAGCCGCAGGAGATGTCCGTATTTCAGGGGAAAGCGTCCGAAAACTGGGGCATTCCCCGGCGTGTCGAGCGTTGCACTCCGAGGCAAGAGCGCTTGAGGAAAACCGCGCACTGGGTCGCCGAAGTCGGACGTTTCCCTCACGGTGCGAGCAAGCGGACGCCGCAGCCATTCTCGTTCGGAAACAGCACCCGGCCGCGCTCGATCCGCACGCCCGAGGCAATATCCTTGGCCAGCAACAACGCCCCGTCCATGTCCGCGTAGTCCAGCAGGGGCAGCAACTGCGCGATGGCCGAGATGCCCACGCTCGACTCGGTCATGCAGCCGACCATGGTCTTCATGCCCAATCGTCGGGCGTGTTCGATCATCCGCTTGGCTGGGGTCAACCCGCCGCACTTGACGAGCTTCACGTTGACGCCATGGAAACGGTCGCGGCATCGCTCCACGTCCGATTCGACCTGGCAGCTTTCGTCGGCAATGACCGGCAGCGCCGACCGGCGCTTGACTTCTTTCATGTCGTCCCAGCGGTCGGGCGGCAACGGCTGCTCGATGAACTCCACGCCCAGGTCTTTCAGGGGAGCGGAAAGCCGGATCGCGGTCTCGGCGTCCCAGGCCCCGTTGGCGTCCACGCGGAAGACCGCGCTGGTGTGGCGGCGCAACTGACGCACGATTTCCAGATCGTGCGGCGTGCCCAGTTTGATCTTGTAGATCGGCCAGTCGGGAAACTCGTTCATCTTGCGGACCATGATGTCGATCGTATCGATGCCGATCGTGTAATCGGTGGGCGGCAAGGGCCCGTCGATGCGAAGGCCCCAGAGTTTCCACACCGGCTCGTTCCGCAGCTTGCCGAAAAGGTCCCAGGCGGCCACGTCCAACGCGCACTGGGCGAAGGTGTTGGCTTGCAAGGCCGGGCGCAATTGCTCCCAGAGCGCGGCCGGGTCGTCCAGCGTGGCTTTTTCCACTTTCGGGCGTACCTCTTGGAGAGCCGCCTGCATGTTCTCCAACGACGCCCCGTAAAACCGGTTCTCTCCCGCCTCACCGTAACCACTGATCCCGTCCTGTTGGAGTTCGACGATCAGCGTGCGGTACACGCGCGCGGTGCCCCGGGAAATGGTGAAGGCGTGGCGCAATGGCAAGTCGAACACGTGGAAAGCCAGCCGCATGTCCCACACCCCTTAACACATGAGGACCGTTTCTAAGCAGCGTTTCCCTGCCGCGATTATTTCTTCAACTGTCGTTTCAGGTCCAGCACGGCTTCGACGAGTTCGTCGGGGCCGTGACGCAAGACGTCGCAGGCCGGCAGACCGAGCCACTTGCGCACGCGGTCGCGTTCGGCGGACACTTCGGCATCGGAGAATCTGCCGCCGTTGATCGCCACGCCGATCACGCGGCACGGGTGGCGGATGCTGGCCGCCTCCTCATAGAAGCGGCGGACCCAGTCCAGCGGCGCCAACGGAATCCACTCCATGCCGTAGATCGTCGTGCGGCCCATCTCGTAACAAAGGATCAATCCGTCAGGCGCACAGCCGTGCAACAGCCCAAACGTCACTCCCGAATAGCGGGGATGAAAGAGGCTGCCCTGCCCTTCAATCACCAGCACTTCATGGTGTTGGTTGGCCAGCACGAGCTTTTCCGCGGCCCCATTGACGAAATCGGCGATCACGCGGTCGATGGGGCAGCCATCGCCTTCGATGAGGATTCCCGTTTGGCCCGTGGCCACGAATTTGGCGTCCACGCCGCGGCAGTTCAGCCCGCGGGCCACCTCCACGCTGGCCACCATCTTGCCCAGGCTGCAATCGTTGGCCACGGTGTGGATCCGCAGGCAGCCCTCGCGGAATCCCCGGCACTGGGCCACGTCATGCTCGTCATTCTTGCGGACGTCCACCAGTTTCGCGCCAGACTGTCGCGCCGCGGCGACGAACTCGGGATCGTCAGAAAGGAAATCGTGCAAGCCGGAAATCACGTCCAGGCCTCGGGCAATGGCCTCCAGCACGATCGGGCGCCAGGGAGGCGGGATCTTTCCGCCCGGCGGGGCAATGCCAATGAGCAGGGCGTTCGTCCCCGGGGCCTCGTCGATCCGCGACACGATGGGAATCGCCCCGCCCAGGCCGAACACCTCCTGACACGTCTTGCCCGCCGCCTGCCGGTCGAGCACCGCCACCACGTCCTCCGGCTTGTACCGAATCACATTGATCGCTGTCTTGGCCGTGTGCGAATCGTGGTAACCGTCGGTCAGGATGAGAAGGCGGCGCGACATCGCGATTCAAAAAAAGAAGGTACACTCCGAACTTGCAGGGCAGCCATCGCCCGGCACCCACTGCGTTGCATGATCCAGAACCGAAAGGCCGACGTCAAGGCGTCCAGCCGTTCTCAGCGTGTGCCGTCGGGCGCCGTCGGGTCGGCTGGTCGAGATGCGCTCGGGGATGGCTGGCGAGTCCCTGACACTTTCTAAGCAGTGGCTCATCTGGCCGCCCCTCGGTCGGGCACGATTCGCTACGCCCGGCCCAGCCCCCCAGCCAGCGCGACCAACCGCTCGGCTACCGCCTCGGCGGCGAGCGATTCCGAGATGGGAACGAAGCGGCACTCGCTCAGGCTGCGGAACCACGTCCTTTGGCGTTTGGCGAATTGCCGGGTATGGGTCTTGACCAGCGCGATGGTCTCTTCCAGGCTACGCTGGCCCTCGAGGTGCTCGATGACTTCACGATAGCCGAGGGCTTGTCGGGCGGTCTTGCTCAAGGACCGCGGTCCCGCCAGAAGTCTTCGGGTCTCCTCTACAAGCCCCGCGGCGAACATCCGCTCGACCCGCTCGTCGATGCGGCGAGCGAGCGATTCCTTCGGCCAATCCAACACGAATACCCGACAGGCCTCCGCGGGCAGTCCGTTGGCAAATTGCTGCTGATAGGCACTGATGGGCAGACCAGTCTTCGCATGGACCTCCAAGGCACGAACGATCCGTCGGGTGTCGTGGGGATGAATCCATCGGGCACTTTGGGGATCGACCTCGGCGAGCCGCTGATGGAAGGCCTGGGGACCGAGCCGAGCGGCCTCTTCCTCCAATTGGCGGCGAAGTTCCCA
Organism: uncultured Thermoguttaceae bacterium; assembly: GCA_937951625.1. Classification (GTDB taxonomy): domain Bacteria; phylum Planctomycetota; class Planctomycetia; order Pirellulales; family Thermoguttaceae; genus CALFBP01. The sequence continues at coordinate 12,384 of CALFBP010000015.1, read as the reverse complement.
GTCGGCAGGCGGGCCCTCGAACAAACCACGCAACAAGGCCTTCAGATAGAGAGGCGTCCCGCCCACGAACAAGATCCTGGCGCCCCTCGAAGCGATTTCTTCAGCCGCCCGATTTGCTGCGTCAAGGTACTCGGCAACACTGAATTCCTCGTGGGGGTCGAGGATGTCGATCAAGTGGTGTCTGACTGCCTCTCGCTCCGCCCGGGCGGGTTTAGCCGTGCCGATGTCCATGCCGCGATACAAGGCCATGGAGTCCATGGAGACGATTTCCGCCCCGATTTGCTTGGCCAGGACCAAGCCAACCTCGGTCTTGCGACCAGCGGTCGGACCCGTGAGAAACCACGCCTTGCGAGCTAATTCCCAAGACACGGAGAACGCTTTTTGGAACGATCTTTGCAACACGCCGTACCGGGGCGTGATGGAAGTGTTAATATTTTTCTGGCTAACGACTTGTGGCAATTGTGCCGACCAAGATGCAGCAACTCTGGTGCGACTTCGATAGAGAGACTATCGGAGAATTCGCAGTGGTTCCATGCCGCACGGCCATCGCTTTCTCAACTTTAATATCCCTCAACCAATAACCCTCTTCCGAAGGGATGATCGTGTTTCACGATAACCATTTCATCTATCACCATCACCTAGTCAACCACAACATCCCATTTTTTGCAAAATTCCTCTGTTGTCTTGTAGTGTTGGTTATGATGGTGGTACACTCCGGGCCCGCCGGGGAACAACTGCGGGAAATGGACGTTCCGCGATGCGACACGCTCGATCACCGGAAAACGCCCTTAGTTGAGAAGGTTTCGGAAGTTTCCGTCGCCGAAGGCTGCTACCGCTCCTTCTGAGTGCTCCGCTCCATGGCACGGAGGCCGCCATTGTTTGCCAAACGATCCATTCGGATTAAGCTGCTGATCGCGCTCGGTTTGTTGCTGTTGGCAGTGGTGATCCTGTCGAGCGGCAGCCTCTACAGTACGTACACCTATCGGAGCGTGGTCACGGATTTGAGTTGGCGGGCGGATGAATTGCCGTTGGCCTCGGATTTGAGTCGCCGGGTGGGCGAATTGCGGATGACGCTGAGCGAGTTGCGGGGCCTGCGCACGGCAACGTTTCCCAGTCCCGGCACGGTCCGCGTGTTTGAAAAGATTCAAACCATCCGCGACCGTTTTCGCACGGCCCTGAATGAAGTAAGTCAGACCGCGGCGGAGTATCGCGAGTTGCTCGAGGGGGAATTGGGGGCCGGTTCGCCCATGGCCGACAACCGACGGGAATGGCGCACGCTCGAGCGGATCGAGGCCGCGCTGGAGCGAATTCGCCAGCAGCATCACGTCCAGGACTGGATGCTGGACGACGCCATGGTTGTCCGGCTCGACGCCGAATTAGAGACCCTGCAAGAACTCTGCGCCGAGTTGCCCAGCTTCCTTCATGCGAAGATGAAGGGGTTTCGCGACGACGTGCGGGCCCAGTACCGCGCGTTGATCGTGGGCACCTGGGTGACGAGCGTCTTGGCGGCCCTGGTGCTGGGGATTTTGCTTCGGGTGTTTTACCGCTGGGTTTTCTGGCCTTTAGGCGTGTTGATTGCCGGCTCGCGCCAAGTGGCCTCAGGCAATTTCGACTATCGAATCCACCTTCAGACGCACGATGAAATGGCCGAGCTGGCCCAGGCCATGAACGACATGACTGCCCGATTCCAAGCCATCCGCGACGACCTCGACCGCCAGGTCCAGGAGCGAACCAAACAGGTCGTGCGGAGCGAGCAGTTGGCCAGCGTGGGCTTCCTGGCCGCGGGCGTGGCGCATGAGATCAACAATCCGTTGGCCGCCATCGCCCTGGCGGCAGAATCGCTCGAAGGCCGCCTGGCCGACCTCTTGGACCCGAACGCCCCGGATCGCCAGGTCGTGCTTAGTTACCTCGAAATGATCCAAAGCGAGGCGTTTCGTTGTAAAGGAATCACCGAGAAGCTGCTGGATTTCTCCCGCGTGGGACCGGTCACGCGGCGGGAAACAAACCTCAACGAACTTGTCAGAAGCGTGATCGAGATGATGGGGGCCTTGGGCAAGTATCAAAGCCGCGTGATCCAGTTTCAAGCCCCCGAGGCGGTGGTCGTGTCGGCCAACCCGCAGGAGATCAAGCAGGTGGTGCTCAATTTGCTGGCCAATGCCTTGGACAGCACGGACGAGGGGGGCGAGGTCCGCGTGGAATTGTCCAGTCGCGACGGCTGGGCTCAACTCGACGTGATCGACAACGGCTGCGGCATGTCGGCCGAAGTGCTCGAGCGGGTCTTCGAGCCTTTCTTCACCCGTCGGCGCGAAGGCCAGGGCACCGGGCTGGGGTTGTCGATTTCCTATCGCATCGTTGCCGACCATGGGGGGACCATCGAAGCGTATAGCGAGGGACCAGGACGGGGGGCCACGTTCCGCGTCCGCCTGCCGCTCATTGCAGCACAGAAGGAGGTGAGTTATCAGTACCGCGCCGCGTAACCGACAAGAACGCCTGAAGATCCTCTTCGCCGACGATGAAAAGTCGCTCCAGGAGCTGATGCGGCTGGAGTTGCCCCGCATGGGCCATGAGGTGACCGTCTGCGCCGATGGCAAGGCCGCCGTGGCCGCATTGGAAAAGCAATCCTTCGATTGCCTCCTGGTCGATCTGGACATGCCGGGGATGAACGGCATCGAGGTCATCGCCCGGGCCAAGGAACTCTCGCCCGACATCGAGGCCATCGTGCTCACCGGCAAATCGTCATTGGAAACGGCCGTGGCCGCCATGCGCCAGGGGACGTTCGACTACCTGACCAAGCCCTGCCGCCTGGTAGAGTTGCAAGGGGTGCTCCGGCGGGTGGCGCAGAAACGGGAATTGACGAACAAATACCGGGCCATCCAGCGTCGCCTGGAACGGCTGGAGGGCACTCCCGAGCTGATTGGCCAATCCCCCGCTATCCAAGAGGTCCGCGAGCTGGTGGCCAAGGTCGCCCCCACGCATTGCACCGTGCTGATTCTCGGAGAGACAGGGACCGGCAAGGAACTCGTGGCCCGGGCCCTGCATCGGCAAAGCCTCCGCGCCGACATGCCCTTCGTGGCGGTCAATTGCGGCGCCTTGCCCGAAACGCTCATCGAAAGCGAGCTCTTCGGACACCGCAAGGGCAGCTTCACCGGGGCGGATGAACATCGCGCGGGCCTGTTCGAGGTGGCTAACGGCGGTACCCTATTCCTGGACGAAATCGGCGAGCTGCCCAAGGCCGTGCAGGCCAAGCTGCTGCGGTTCCTCGAAAGCGGCGAGATTCGCCGCGTAGGCGAGAACGAAGCGCTGCGCTGCGACGTGCGGGTGCTATGCGCTACGCATCGCAATCTGGAGAAAATGGTGGCCGACGGCGAGTTTCGCGAGGACCTCTGGTTCCGCATCAACACTTTTGAAATCCGCGTACCGCCGCTCCGCGAGCGGATCGAAGACATCCCCCTGCTCGCCACCCACTTGGCCCGACGTTTCCGCCCCAGCCTCCGGCCGGAGGATGAAATCTTCTCCTCAGCGGCCATGGAGGCCATGGAGTCGCACACTTGGCCGGGCAACGTGCGGGAGCTTGCCAATTGCGTGGAGCACGCCCTGATCCTATGCCCGAGCCTGCCGATCACCTTGGACCATCTGCCCCATCGGCTGCATGACAAGAAACACCGCGAAGAACCAAGTACGCGATTGGTTGGGTGCCAAGCCCCTAGCCCCGCTGGGTTGCCGCGGGCCGACGGCGGTCTATCGCCGCGGCGAGCAAGCCAAACGCTCCGCGATTTGGAAATGCAGGCAATCTACGACGCCCTGGACCGCCACGGCGGAAACAAGCCCAAGGCCGCCGAGGAACTCGGCATCAGCCTCAAAACGCTCTACAACAAGCTCAACCAAGCCTCGGCAATGCAAAAATCGGCATAAAAGTCGATTGGCGGCCGAAACGGCCCCTTGGTCATTCGGTTCTGCCCGCCTGTCTGGCTTATATGTCCGACTGCCTCGCGTCACCGTGCGCGGGCAGCAAGCGGCAGGTTTGCCGTCAAGGCCAGAGTTATACTATCTATGAGCGGTGATATATTCAGCCATTGGTACTACATCCAACGCAGGCAAGTCGCCTTCTTCTGATTTTTTAATGGCTTGTTCGTGGCCGGGCGAAGCGTGGCGTATGGTTTTAGAAAAGGGACTGCGAAGTATTCCCTTGTCACGCCAAGCCGAGTATCCGGGGAGGTAAGCCTGAGCATGGTGAGCCGTCAATTTCAACGAAGGCAACTTTTTGTGGATCCTCAGGTGCAAGGCGCCCTGGTTTTGAAAACGGTGCTCTATTGGATCACATGCGTAGTGGCCATCGCGTTGATGGTGCTTTGCTGGCGGATCGTTACAGGGCCGGCGCGGATGTTTTACACGCACTTCGATGAGATGTGGTTCCATTTTGGGCCCGCGCTGGTGGCCTCGTTCCTCATCTTGCCGCTGGTGGTCTATGACATTTTGCGGATGAGCAACCGATTCTGTGGACCGCTGTTTCGCTTGCGGCGGTCGCTCCGGGCTCTCGCCCGCGGCGAACCCGTGGAGCCGATCAGTTTTCGCGAAGGCGACTTCTGGCCTGAGATCGCGCAGGAATTCAACGCCCTGCTCGCCCGATTGCAGCGCGACGTGCCCGCTGCCGAGCCTCGGCTGTTGGACGAGATGCCGAACCAACGCATAGCCTGAGTTGGTAGCCTAAGCGATCAAAGGGCACGCTGTACGAACCCGCTACCGCGGCCTGAGGTGCGGCTTGTTCAGTCAAAAAGGGGAGCGATTGACGCTCGCCGCGGTCGCCGCGAAAATGCGGTTGTGATCGGAGTCGCGCAGGCTCGCGCCGTCGTGGTTTGAGTTATTTCGCTCCGCAGGGGAGAAGACGCGGGCCCGGGATGAGCCGTTGTCATCCTAGACGATGCGTGCAGTGCCGCCTTCGTCGCAGAGTGCCCCCGTCGAAATGTTGCCCAAGGTCGTTCTCAAGCCGCAGAAGTCGCGGAAGTTTTCCAGTCGCCATCCTTGGGTGTTCGAAAAGGCCATCGATCGCGTCGAAGGTGACGCGGCCGACGGCGATGAAGTAGAACTGGTGACCCATCGCGGCAAGTTTGTTGCCCGAGGGGTTTTCAACGCCCGTAGCCGCATCCGCGTGCGACTCTATTCGTGGACGGCTGGCCAATGGCTCGACGAGATGTTCTGGCGGCAACGGCTTCAGGAGGCCATCGCCCTTCGCCGGCACTTGGGCTATGACGACCCCGAAGGCGCTGCACGGCTTGTTTTCAGCGAGGGCGATGGGCTGAGCGGACTGGTGGTCGATCGCTATCGCGACTATCTGGCGGTGCAGGTCACCGCCCTGGGCATGGAGGCCAGGCTGCCTTTGCTGATTCGACTTTTGGTCGAATTGACGCAACCTCGCGGGATCGTCGTGCGCACCGAACGTGGGATGACCCAAGCCGAGGGAATCTCGTTGCGGGATGGGCCGTCGTGGGGAGAGCCGCCCCAGGGCCCACTGCTCGTCCGCGAGAACGGCCTCCTCTGGCAGGTGGATATGATGGAAGGCCACAAAACCGGTTTTTACTTGGATCAGCGCGAGAACCGGCTGCTTGCCGCGCGGTTCGCCAAGGGCCGTCGTGTGTTGGACATGTTCTGCTACACCGGCGGATTCAGCATCACGGCCAGTGCCCTCGGCGGGGCCGTTGAGGTCACGGCCTTCGACTCCAGCCCCAAGGCCATCGAGCTAGCCAAGCAAAACGCGGAGCTTAACAAGGTTACCAATGTCCGCTTTGGGGAGGGCGAGGCGTTCCAGGTCCTCCCGGAGTTGGTGGCGGCTGGCCAGCGTTTTGGTCTGGTGATTCTCGACCCGCCCAAGTTCGCCCGCTCGCGCGCAGCTCGCCAGGAGGCCCTGCGGGCCTATCATTGGCTGAATCGCTTGGGCATGGAGCTGACCGAGCCCGCGGGAACGCTGGTGACGTGCAGTTGCTCCGGGGTGATTTCGCGGGAAGACTTCAGGGACGTCTTGATAGGTGCTGCGCAGCAAGCCCGGCGGAGCGTTCAGGTGCTGGAACAGCGCGGGGCCTCGCCCGACCATCCCGTGGCGGTCAACTGCCCAGAGACCGAATACCTCAAATGCTTTGTCTGCCGGGTGATATGACGTTGAGCGCACGGCCGCGGAGGAGCGCGCGGCGGGAACGGGCTGGTCCCCCAACGGACGGTTGGCCGGTTTCTCTCCCGCTTCCCTGGCGATTGTCCGCTGGGCCAAGGCTTGTCCTCCCAAGCCGGAAACCAGGAAATATGGAAAAACCTTCGCTGGCGATTTGCCTTCCAGGTGTGCTTGACTTGCACTAAAATGCCCCTTTTGGCTTTGCGCACCGCGGCGATGAAAGAGCCTATCATCCGGCGGGCCCTGTCTTCTTGGAATAGCGTGGCTGTCCCACGGTAAAGCGAATCGAAGGAGACCGGTCCAGTGTTGGAAATTGGCCTCAGCAGCGCCTCGGGCGCGGCCCAGTCCCTCGATTTCCCCTTCCCATCACCGTCGTTCGCCAACGATGGGGCGGGGTTGGAAATCGCGAACTGCTCCCGTCCTTTCGGTGTTTTGAAAAGTCCCTCACGATGAGCCAACGACGCATCCTGGTTACCAGTGCTTTGCCCTACGCCAACGGCCCGATCCACTTGGGCCACCTGGTGGAGTATCTTCAGACCGACATTTGGGTGCGGTTTCAGAAACTCCGCGGCAACCGCTGCGTGTATATCTGCGCCGACGACACCCACGGCACGGCGATCATGATCAGTGCCCGCAAGGAGGGCATTCCCGAGGAACAACTGATCGCCCGGATGCAGGCAGCCCATCTGGAAGACTTTTCTCGCTTCCAAATCGAGTTCGACAATTACGGGAGCACGCACAGCCCGGAAACACGGGAAATCTGCCATGAGATTTGGGCAGCGCTTCGCAAAGCGGACCTGATCCTGGAAAAGGAAGTGAGCCAGCTCTATGACCCGGTGGTGGGCACGTTCCTAGCCGACCGTTTCGTCAAGGGTACCTGCCCTAATCCTGACTGCCGCGCACCGGACCAATACGGCGACAGTTGCGAGAAATGCGGCCACACCCACAGCCCCAGCGAGCTTTTGAACCCGGTCAGCACCTTGAGCGGGGCAACCCCTGAGATCCGCGCGGCCAAGCACCTTTTCGTGAACATCGAGCGATTGCACGGATTTTTAGAGGAGTGGACGCAAAGCGGCGACCACCTCCAGCCCGAGGTTGCGAATTACCTCAAGGGGCACTTTCTGAACGAACCGCTTCGCGACTGGGACATTTCGCGGCCCGCCCCTTACTTCGGATTCGAAATCCCGGACAGCCCTGGCAATTATTGGTACGTGTGGTTCGACGCCCCGATCGGCTACATCGGCTCGACGCTCCAATGGTGCCGCCGCGTGGGCGAAGACTTTCCCACGTGGTGGCGCAACCCCGAGACCGAGATCCACCACTTCATCGGCAAGGACATCACCTATTTCCACACCCTCTTCTGGCCCGCCATGCTGAAAACGGCGGGTTTCAACCTTCCAACCCGGGTCCACATCCACGGATTTTTGACGGTCAATGGGGAGAAGATGTCCAAATCCCGGGGCACGTTCGTGCGCGCCGCCACGTATTTGGGGCATCTCGATCCCGCCTATCTCCGCTACTACTATGCCTCGAAGCTCACCAGCCGCGTGGAAGATATCGACATGAACCTCGATGAATTCGTGGCCAAGGTGAACGCCGACTTGGTGGGTAACGTGGTGAACTTGGCGGCGCGCACGGCCCGATTCGCGGAACAGTGTGGCCTGGCTTCCCAGTATCCTGACGACGGCGGCCTCTTCGCGCAGGCCGCCGCCGACGGGGACGTGATTGCCGAGGCCTACGAAACAGGCGACTACGCCAAGGCCATGCGGATCATACTTGCGGCGGGCGACCGGGCTAATCAGTTCATCGAGCGGGCCGCGCCGTGGAACCTGGCCAAGGACCCCGCCAAAAAACAAGAATTGCAGAATGTCTGCACCATCGGCTTGAACCTGTTCCGCCAACTGGCGATCTATCTGGCTCCCGTGCTGCCCCGACTCGCGCAACAGACCGGCGAGCTGCTCCATCAACCAATCCTGCGTTGGGAGGAAGCGAAGGAACCACTTTTGGGCCGGCCGGTTCGCCGCTATGAACACATGATGGTCCGCGCACGCCGCGAACAAGTCGAGGCCATGATCGAGGCAAGCCGGGAGCAGGAACCCCAACTGTCCGAGCAATCGCCTCTTCAAGAACTGCAAGACAGCGACGAGCCGCTGAAAGCCGAACCGCTGGTCGAAAGCATGATTACGATCGACGATTTTACGAAAATCGACCTGCGGATCGCGCGGGTGGTTTCGGCCGAGGACGTGCCCCAAGCGAACAAGCTACTGAAACTCACCCTGAGCCTGGGCGGCGACCAACGGCGCACGGTCTTCGCGGGCATCAAGACGGCCTATCAACCTGAGAAGCTCGTTGGCCGCTTGGTGGTCTTGGTGGCCAACCTCACACCGCGGAAGATGAAGTTCGGCGAAAGTCAAGGAATGATCCTGGCCGCCGGGCCGGGCGGAAACGACATTTTCCTGCTGGCCCCGGACGCTGGCGCCAAACCGGGCCAACGAGTCCATTGACGCGACGCCGTCCGGCCGTTGGCGGCTCCGTTCGCCAGCCGCAACGCTGCGGTACCAGTTTGGCCGGTGCCTCTCGGAGATGTGGAGAGCTGCGGGTAAGATGGGAAAATCCCCAGTCTTGGAGGCTACTTGCATGAAGACGGCTTTTGCTCTACCTAAGGTGATCTTCGCTGCGGTCGTCGGAATCTTTTCGAGTCCGACGATGGTCCAGGCCGAGGCGGCCTTTAACGATGCGGTTGCGGCAACTCCCGCAAGCCCCTACGCCCGATGGGCCAATGGGCCGGGCCAGGGTGGAGCAGCGACCCAGGCAAAGGCATTTTTCCCCATCGCCGTCTGGTTGCAAGATCCGCGGAACGCGCCCAAGTATCAGGCCTTGGGCATCAACCTCTACGTGGGGCTGTGGAAAGGGCCGACCGCCCAGCAGATCGCCGAGTTGAAGCGGCACGGGATGCCAGTTGTGTGCGAGCAGAACGAATTCGCCTTGCAACATCTCGACGAAAGGACCATCGTCGGTTGGATGCACGGCGACGAGCCGGACAACGCCCAGCCACTGCCGAATCGCAAAGGTTATGGCCCGCCCATCCCACCGGAAAAAATCATCGACGATTACCGCCGCATCAAGGAAAAGGACCCAAGCCGACCGGTGTTCTTGAACCTCGGCCAGGGAGTGGCTTGGGATGGCTGGCGCGGTCGCGGGGTGCGGACCAACCATCCGGAGGACTATGCCGAATATGTCCGGGGCGGCGATATCGTTTCCTTCGACATCTATCCCGCCGTCCACGACAAGCCAGCGGTGGCGGGAAAGCTCTGGTATGTGGCCCGGGGTGTCCAGCGCCTTCGTGATTGGGCGGGCGAGGACCGCATCGTGTGGAACTGCATCGAATGTACGCGGATCAGCAATCCGAAAACTAAGCCCACCCCGGCACAGGTCAAGGCCGAGGTCTGGATGTCGATCATCCACGGTTCGCGGGGGATCGTTTATTTCTGCCACCAATTTCAGCCGCAGTTTATCGAGGCAGGCCTGTTGGCCGACGCGGAAATGTCCCAGGCCGTAGGCGAGATCAACCGTCAAATCCAAAGTTTGGCTGCGGTGCTGAACAGCCCTTCGATCGCCGACGCCGTCAAGGCAACAATCACTCCCGATACCGTCGATCCCGAGATGGCCCGGCTCCTCGGGCCCCGTGGGATTGCCGTGTGCGTGAAGCGGCACGGCGACTCGACGTACCTCTTTGCCGTGCGGATGGAGCCGACGCCGGCGAAAGCCATCTTCCAGGTTGCGGGAGTGGCAGGGGACGCAGTTGGCGACGTTCTCGGCGAGGACCGTAAAATCGTCCTGCGAGGCGGCCGTTTCGAGGACGAATTTGGTCCCCACGCCGTCCACCTCTACCGGTTCCCAGCCGTTCCGAATCTGCCGGCACCTGCCGAGCGTGTCGAGGGCCGCTAGGCGGCGTGAGGCACACAAGGCGACGTTCACCGGCCAAGCGCGGCTGGTTGTCGGCCCCGGGGCGAGCAAACACAAAAAATCAAAACTTACCACACCCGTTTCGGAGAGAGATCGAACCATGCAAACGCTTGAAACCTCAGTCCGACCTACCTCTTCTCGATTGACGCTCAGGGAATCCTGGCCTAGCAATCGTCGCACTTGGTGGAGTTGGTGCGGTGGCCTGTGCGCACCGCCGACTGCCTGCATCGGAACTAGGACACGGCAAGGCCTCGGAGACCCACGTTGCTTGGTCGTCGTGATCGTGCTGTGGGCCGCAACGGTGATTGGTTGCCAAAGCCAGCGCGACGGCGCGCTCGACGGCAAGCTCCGTGTGGCCGTCAGCATTCCACCGCAGGCGTGGCTGGTCGAGCAAATTGGCGGCCCGCGCGTCGAAACTCTCATCGTGGTCAGGCCAAGCGACAGCCACGAAACCTATCAGCCCAGCGACGCGGAGATCGCGCGGATCCGCGCCTGCGCTGTCTGGTTCCGTATCGGCATCCCGCTGGAAAATGCCCGCGGTCTCCAAGGATTGGTCAGTCAAAGCAAGCTCCGGTTAGTTGACACGCATGAGGGAATCCCGTTGCGGGAAATGACGCCGTTGGAACGTGGCGGCGAGGCCCTGCACCAACACCAAGCTCCGGCCGACAAGACCGATGCCCACGAGGAAACGAAACACCTCCACGACGATACGAAACACGCCTCTGAGACTCCCACCCACGCCCACGCAGGTGAGAAACACGTCCATGACAAAGATCACCACCACGGGCACCACGATCACAGCGGAAAGGATCCGCACGTTTGGCTTTCGCCACGAATTCTCAAGATTCAGGCGCGAACGATCGCCAAGACTTTGGCCGAGCTCGATCCCCCGCATCGAGCGGAGTACGAGGCGAACCTCGCATCGTTGCAGGAAAAGCTGGACAAGGTGGACGCGGAAATCCGCCGGATCCTGGAACCGTGGAAAGGTCGGATGTTCCTAGTATTCCATCCGGCCTGGGGCTATTTCGCCGACGATTATGGGTTGAAGCAGGTGGCCATCGAAATCGAGGGCAAAGATCCCAGCGATGAGGAGGCCACCGCTTTGCAGAGGCTGGCCCGCCGCGAGGGAATTAAGGTGGTATTCGTCCAGCCGCAGATTTCCAGTCGCGGGGCGGAAGCCATGGCCCGGGCCATTGGAGCCCGAGTGGAAACGATCGACCCCCTCGTTCCCAACATCTCAGAAAACCTCGTTCGCGTTGCCCAGGCCATTGCCGCCTCCTTCGAATGATCAACGTGCGGTCCGATGGCGGGCGATGCGAACCCGGTTGCCTGGCGAGAACCCCTTGAGGTCTGATGAAACCAGACTCAGACCGCGACTGTGCGGAGATGCCAACCCTCACGCCTTGCCCGCCATCACCAGTCGGGCGAAGTGCTCGAAGGAGCGATCGTAGGTGCGTTCGGCGTTGGCCGGGAAACAACAGCCCGGCAATTGACGCGAACTCAGGTGATAGGCGAGGCATTCGCAGCACATTCCTTTGCGCTTGCAAGGATCGTAGCTGCATGTGCAGGCCTTGAGGTTTTCGGTCTTGCGACATTCCATGGCAAATCCTCTCCTTTTATCGAATAACAAAATTGACCATCCGCTTAGGTACGACAATCACCTTTTGGACCGTTTTTCCGGCGAGCATTTCGGCGATCTTGGGCTGCTCCCGGGCTGCAAGCTCCATGGCCGCGGCGTCAGCATCGACCGGGACCTGGATCACCGCCCTAAGCTTCCCGTTTACTTGCACCGGCAGCTCGATCGTTTCTTCACGGATCAGTGTTTCGTCGAACCGCGGCCAGGGTTCGTAAGCCAAGGTGTCGGTATGGCCCAGGGCTTGCCACAGCTCCTCGGCAATGTGCGGCGCGAAGGGAGACAGCAACAACACAAAGTCCTCCATCGCCCGCTTCGGCCGCACCGACGACTTGAGGAAGTAGTTGGTGAACTCCATCATCCGGGCGATGGCGGTATTGAACGACATTTGCTCGATGTCGCGGGTGACGGCCTGGATCGTCTTGTGGAGCACTCGGTTTTGCTCGGCCGTAGGTTGGCAGTCTTGGACGGCCGGGTGGAGGCGGAGTTCCTCGGCCCGATCGTCCACGATCATGCGCCAAGCCCGGTCTAAAAATCCCCGCACGCCTTCTACCCCACGCATGCTCCACGGCTTGACGGCCTCCAACGGGCCCATGAACATCTCGTACAACCGCAGGGCGTCGGCACC